>JAZSND010000015.1:0-38034 GCA_045536235.1 Acutalibacteraceae bacterium
AGTGCATATAACCCCAAAAGTTCTTTTGGTTACTTTTGTAACGCATGACAAAAGTAACAATATCTTTACTTTGAAATTTTCCACACAATCCCTCAGTCAAAATCGCTTGCGATTTTGACCGCTCCATTTACCATTGGCAAACAAATTGAAAAGCGCTGAATTACAGTTCAGCGATATATTTGCCTGACGGCAAATGCGATATAATTTCAAAAATGAAATTGCGATACAGGCTCGTTACACTCGCCTGCGATATGATATAAATCCCTGAGGGGATTTATATCGCTACAGTTTATCAGCACTACGCTGATATTATAATCCTTAATTTTATTATAGTCAATAAAACAACTGCGTTTACCACTTGAATTTTATTGCAGAACAGTTTAATATATATAGTAATAATATAAAAGGAGATTTGCACATGAAAAAGATAACAGCATTCTTTATGTGCTTGGTTTTATCCGCTGCGCTGTTTGTTGTTCAGTCGCAGGCTGCCGAGGGGCTGGATAAAATAGATATGCCGTATTCTATACAGTATTCTGTCGGCGGTGACGGTACGTCGGAGCGTATTACAATCGGCTGTGCGTTTACAAACGATTTTGCAAAGCTGACCGCTGATGAAGCTACCATGAAAAAACACGGTATGAGCTATTCCTATGCCTTTGTACAGCTTGATTACCGTATTGACGGCGGCGACTGGCAGTATACAAAGGAATGGGATACCAAGCCTGATGCATCGTTTTACGGTTCATCGCTCAATGTCGGCGAAACAGCAAAAACGCTTGATCTGCTTTACCTCACAAACGAAACTGCGGTTAAAGCGGCAGGTGACCTCGTAATAAAAACCGAGGATGGCAAAAAGGTTTTTGATCTGGAAAATCACAGCATCGAATTTCGTCTGCGTTCTGTGCTCGGCGGTACGGTGGAAGTGGGCAACTTTATAATTCACTCTGATTGGACAGAGCCTGTCAGCGTTAAACGTGATGCGAAAAAGCCCGAAATTCCCAAGGAGTTTGAAGCACCTGCGGTTTCGGATATCAGGGTTGAGTATCTTGAAGAAGATGATATGCCGTACATCAGCTTTGATGTAACTACCCCCGAAAGTATCAAGCAGGCACAGACGGTTTATACAGCGCATCTCGGCTCGGGTATAATATTGTTAGGTTATGTTGATGTCGGCAATGGCTGGCAGCAGACGACCATAAGCTCGACGGGTGGCTATTTTTCTAACGAATCAAAAAACATTTACCTTAATGCAACGGATCTGGATGACGAAAACCTTGTTAAAGTGAAGTTGCGCTATACAACCTATGATGAAAACGAAAACCAGCTTTTCTCCGAAGAAACTGAAGAGTTCAAGGTTACAACTCCCCGTTGGGTAGAGGGTAAGGGCTTGCGCCCCGCAAAGTGTGCCACCTGCGGAATTTGTACACCGATTTTCGGTAGTGTCTGCCTGTTCATCTTTTTTGGCATAGCAGCCGCAGTAATTATTGTTGCAGCGATTATTGCCAAAATGCAGATTGATAAAGCCCGTGTACGCAAGGCAGAAGCTGAGGAAGAACGCCAAAGAAAACTTGAGGCGGAGCGTGCAGCATATAACGCAGCAAAACAGGCGAAGAAACAAAAGAATAAAAAGGGATAAAGTAAACACGGCGTCGTCAGACGCCGTGTTTTAATTGTCGCATCATCAAAAACAAAAGCAGCACACGGAAAAGTGTACTGCCTGCGGATTTTCGCATTGATGCTGTAACACGCACTATGTTCTGCGCACTTGTATCCGTGAATCCGTAATCTTCAGCAATAGCTTTGACCGCTTCGGATTTCTTTGCGCTGTGTTTTGCATCATTCGTCAGTAGCCCATTATTTCCCGGAAGATTTTGTTCATTTTTGAGTAGGCTTCCTTCTCGTTCGGTGTTGTTTCGGCTATCTGACGAAACTCCACTACCTCCTTGGCCTGATATTCCCTTGGCAGTACCAGTAACGTATTTCCCACTTGCACTATCATATCTTCGGAGTACCGGTGTTTCACCATAGCTCGAAGCAATTCGAGCAAACGTGTTTTGAACTCTTCTTGGGTCATATTCAAATCCCTCCATTCACCGGGCGACAGAGCGTGATAAAATTCATTTTTAAAGTCACCTATATTATTCGCTCTGCTTACTCCTTTGTCAAGCTTATTTTTTGCAAAGTACGCAATATCGGACTGTGCTGTGGTTTTAACAATATTTCTTTCAAACTATTGCTTTAGCTGTTGGAATACAGAGCGGTTTTGAGTTGCAAGGCTAAGCGAAATGTTTTGAAATAGGTT
Source organism: Acutalibacteraceae bacterium (assembly GCA_045536235.1). GTDB lineage: Bacteria > Bacillota > Clostridia > Oscillospirales > Acutalibacteraceae > UBA8612. The sequence continues at coordinate 2,306 of JAZSND010000015.1, forward strand.
TTAATGATGTTATATAAAAAATTGAAAATAAAGTTATTCGCTATTTGGGTACGAACTCCACAAAATCAAAAAACGAAGATATTAAAATTTTTTAAAGAAAATAGCAAAACAAATGCGTGAGCCGCCAGATTTGTGTAGCTCTCACGAAGTTGAAATTTTGGGGTTGATATGCTCGGGAGAGTATGCTAACATTGATCTGTAGCCAAGAACGCCGCACCCAGAACGCCAAGCGAACTGCAGCGCAAAGGTGGGACATGGAACACAAAGCAGTACGATACATAATCGCAACGCTTTTTGTTTTGCTCCTGATGTGGTTGTTCAGCATCGAAGCGAAATAAAAAAGAGCCTTAACCGATCGCAGCGGTTAAAGCTCAACCCTTAAAAAGCGCACCAAAAAACCGAGGGGTCTCTTGGTTACCTTGGTTAAATTTTAACATAGAAAGCAGGTGAAGTCAATAGTGAGTACAGCAAAACGAAAAACAAGCACAAGCACGGAAGTTAAACGTAGATATAACACAAAAACATACAAGCGTTTCGAGTTTAATTTAAGAATGGACGACGATGCTGAGTTAATAGCTTTTTTTGAGCAAAACAAGCAAAACGGCATAAGCATCACCGATACCGTGCGGACACTTTACAATAACAGCAAATAAAAAAGGTGTGGACCCTTTCAACCGACCGAAGCGACACGGACCAACAATCCCAATGGCGAATACATACAAGGGGGAGGTTGATGCGCAAGGTATTAAGATTGGCAATCATCGCATTGCTTTCCGTTGTCCTCGCGTTCCTGTTAGCGATTAGAGCAACATAAAAAATGCCTCTACCGCTGCAACGGTTAAAGGCTCGTTCTAAGTGCACCGAAACACTCAGCGGTGTCTCTTGGTTAATATTAACACAGAAAGCAGGTGAAGTCAATAGCAGGACGGACAAAGCACAAAACCTACACAAGTTCGTTGGTAAAAGATTGCCATAACAAACAGCATTACAAAGCATATACCGTAAAAGTCCGATATAAAAAACAAAAGCAGCACACGGAAAAGTGTACTGCTTTTTGTCTGGTGATCCATCGGAGACCCGACAGCTTTGCTGTCGCAAAGTCCTTTTGTTGTCCGTGCTCCTCCGCCTGCGGCGAACCGTCGCACATGGACTGTGGAGTTCGAATCTCCGCAAAAGTCCGATACAAAAAATAAAAAGCAGCACACGGAAAAGTGTACTGCTTTTTGTTTGGTGATCCATCGGAGATTCGAACTCCGGACACCTTGATTAAAAGTCAAGTGCTCTACCGACTGAGCTAATGGATCATACCTGCGTTCAGCTGTCAGCCGAACGCTATGATATTTTATCGTATTTATATGGCTTTGTCAAGTCTTTTTTGGAAATTATTTGCCGTAGCTTACAAGTTTTTGAGCTGACTGCAAATCGGGCTTATCTCCGCAGGCTACAAGTGCCGAAAGTGCTGAACCGAAAGCTGCTTCTTCTCTGTTTTGCGGAATCATCATTTCCACACCGAGTGCTTGGGAAAAGCGCTTTTGCAGCGGAATGTTTTTGCGCAGCCCGTTGCCTGAGCCTACAAGGGTTTTAACCTTGCAGCCGGTTGGTTCAATCATCTGCATAATTTCGTCTGCCATTCCGCCAAGGAAGCCGTTCATCAGTCCGACAGGCGTAAAGTTTTCCGTGCTGATGTTTGTGATGCTGCCACGTTCATCGGGGTTGAGCCTTGTTCCGCTGAGCTTTGTGGAAACCTTAAGTCCGTTTTCGCTTTCTTCGTTTGCAAGTGCTGCATCCATTGCTTTATAAATGTTCTGCGGCTTTTCGCCGGTAATCATTTTATATACATCTGCAAAAAAATCTGCGAGTGTAGCAAATGCTCTGCCGCCGCAAAGCGAACAGCCGACGAGTATATTATACCCCGAACAAAGCGGCCTTATTTCCATTCCCTCGGGAGCTTTCCTGAGGTCGGTCAGCATTGAAATCTGTCCGCCTGTGCCCATGTTTACCAGTGCGCAGCCGGCCATATCTTTTACGGAGCCGATAAAGCTTGCCTGGTTGTCGCCGATTGCCGTGCAAACGGGTATGCCATTGTACTCACCGACGCTGACAAAATCGCCCGTAACCTCAGGGAAGAAAGAAAAATCAAGCTCTGCTTTTTCTGCTGCTGCTTTGTCAAAACAGCTGTTTTCAAGGTCAAACAGACCGAAGGATGCTGCATCCGACGTGTGGATGAGCGGCTGCTTTCTGCCGGTCAGAACCATGGCTGCGTAGTCGTGGATTGTGCAGAATCCGACAGCGTTTTCAGGTACAAGTCCGTTTTTGCTGTGGTAAAAATATGTTGTGCCGCCAAAACCGCTTGCAGCGTTATAGCCGGTTGCTTCGCTGAGTGCTTTTGCATAGGTGCTGCCGCCGTAAGGCTCGTTGCCGCTGCCGTCCTGCCATGTGTATAGCGGGCTGACTGCATTACCGTTACAGTCAATATAAACTATGCCGTGCATCTGACCCGTGATGCCGATAGCGCATACGGGTGCAAATTCGTCAAAAAGCTGTGCAGCAAGTGCAGTAATCTTCTCGATTATCTTTTCGGGGGACTGTATTTTTTCAAACGGCTTGCCGTCGATAAAGCTGTCATTGTCAAGTGTTACTGATTTGAGCAGCTTTCCGCTTTCGGCATCAACAGCTATGCCGCAGATTGTGGTTGTGCCTATATCAAGACCAATTACGTTCATATGAATTCACCCGCTCAGATTTTAGTTGATTCAAGGTCAAGTCTTGTGATAATATCGTTCTGGATAGCAGGGGAGAGGTCAAGGAAGTTTACAAATGTGCCGTGAATACGCATGATGTAAACTCCGCTGGGTGCATATTTTTCAGGTTCTGCAAGCACCTTGCGCAGTGTGTCGGGTGTTGTTATGTTGAAATACAGATAAGAGGGGGAAAGATTCTTATTCTTCTCATTAAAGAAGATGGGCTTTAATACCTTTGTGCCGAATTCCTCGCCCTTTTCCTCGTAGCTTGTGCCTTTGAAGTATTTGGGGTCGATGCCGAGGTGTGATGCATAGCCGCCGTTGAATTTGCCGTAGGGCAGCTTCATTGCGGAAAGTGTTCTGAAGCCAAGGCCGTTGCCTGCCTCACCGTAAAGCGGGTCAACACCGTAGCCGAGCATATCACGGCTTGCTCTGCCGTCGGGTGTTGCGCCGACCCAGTAACCGTAGAGCAGGTGAGTTGAGGGGCTGGACCAGTCTGCACGGAAAGAATTGCCGAGGTAGTTTTTCTGTGCACGGACTATATCGGAAATTCTGTTTGCAATTTCTGCAGCTTCGTTGTCAACATCCTCAATGCCGTTACCGAATTTCGGTGCGGATTTGAGGAAAGCACGCAGCTCTTCATATCCTTCAAAGTTTGCTTTGATAGCATCAATCAGCTTGTCGCAGTCCTCAGGACGCTCTGCGAGCAGCTTGTCAATAGCCATAAATGAGTCGGCAATAACGGAAAGGCCGTGAATAAGGCAGCCGCTGCCGTTGTATTTTGTGCCCTGCTTTGTGGGATGTCTTAAATCAACGCCGCTGTTGCAGCCGCCCATGAATGCACTCAGGAAAGGTACACGCAGGTGTGAAAGTGCTACGCTTGCACCGTTAGCTGCATCAGCCATGAGCTTAGCGTATTCTTCTGCGTTTTTGTAGAATGCTTCACGGATGTTTTCAAGCAGAGTTTTTGTATCGGGATATTCGGTGAAAGTGCCGATTTCTTCGCCTGTAATTGTTGATTTACCGCCGTTTAAAGTCAGTTCAAGAATTTTAGGCAGGTTGAACCAGCTGTTTGTTGTGTTGCCGTTGTCCTTACCCATAATCAGCGGCTCCTGACAGCCTGCAACGGAGTAGTCGGGCAGGTCACATTCCTCAACACCGCCGTTTTTAAGTGCTTCAAATACTGTGTCGTCGTTGAAGAAAGAGGGGGTCAGCACGCCGGGAGTGAACATGAATCTGCCCATTTCACGGTAGAGCTTTTCAGGGGTGTTCTTATGGAGTTTAACTGAAAGAATGGGCTGCGGCAGATTCATATCGTAATAAGCGTCCATAATAGCGTAGCTCATTTCGTTTGTCAGGTCGTTGCCCTCGACATCTCTGCCGCTGATAAGTACGTTCTGTGAAATTGCCCAGCTTCTGTCGCCTACGTTGAAGAAAACAAGGAAGTGGCGGAAAAGCTCAGCAGCTTCCTCACGGCTTTCACCGGACATCGCTCTGTACGGCTCAAAAATTCTGTCTGCATTGCCTACTGAGAATGCAAACGGATTTGGAGCCTGTTCGAGTGTCATAACCTCCCACAGAATAAGGAAGGACTGGATTGCCTCGTAAAGTGTTTCTGCGCCGTTTGCAGGAACCTTGCGTAAGGTCTTTTCCATCAGCTCAAGCTGAGCTGCACGTTCGGGAGTTGCGGTTTCCTTTTGCTTTGCGGCAATATCTGCATAACGGTTCGCAAGAACGATTGTTGCCTCAAGCACCATTCTGATATCCTCAAATGTGTCTTTGCGCTCATCGTCCTTTTCGCAGTTTATTCTTTTTGTAAGGTCTGCAATGATTGAGTTAAGACCGCTTCTGAGTGCGGTACGGAAATCCGGAATAAGGTGACCTGTAACCTGCTCGATGAAGAATGCAACTTCGCCTGTGTACTTTGTGTATTTGTCGTATACTGCTGTCAGGTCACGTACGTAGTCGCTGCGCTTTGTGCGCTCACGCATAACCTCAATACGTTCTGCTGTAATATTTTCGTCCGGCTCAATGTCACCGAAAACAGCCGTCGGATCGCAGTAGCCTGAAAAGGTTTCAACCTGAAAAGCGGGGTTGATGAGCGCATAGCTTCTTGCAAAAGAATCGCTCTGAGTGCCTGCGAAAACATTATTATCGTTGATTGTGAGCGGCAGTCTTTCAAGTATCATCTTAAGTTCACGTGCCGCACGCAGCTCCTCACTCATGCCGTTTCTTTCAAAGCCGCTTGCCTTGTATGCAAGCTCACGTGCCAGAAACCAGCCGTCAAGTCTTTTCTTTGCACGCTCTTCCTTAAACAGCTTTCGTGCTTTTTCTGTTATTTCACCCTTTGAATATACGTCGTTTACCTTCATATGTATTATCCTCCGTTCAGGTTTTAATCAATGTTATGGAATCGGAAGTGAAAACTTCACAGATTTCGTTAAAAAGCTCGTCTGTAACAAATGCATCCCGCATGGTGTACTCCATTCCGCTGCGAAACCATTTATCTTTACCGTACTCGTGATAACGCAGCAACTCAAGCTTTATCCCGTCATGCTGTATTGGTTTAATAAATTCACAAAACCGTTCTGCATCAGGTTTTGAAGCATTAAAGCCGTTAATCAGCGGAATTCGCAGCAGCAGTTGATCTCTGCTTTCAGCTGCAAGAGCAATATTATTTTTCAGCGTTTCAGAACCCACTCCTGTAAAGTGTTTCAGCTTGTCGCTGTCGTGATGCTTGAAATCCATAATAAGAAAATCTGTCAGCTCAAAAAGCTCAGGCAGCCGTGGGTTTGTGCCGTTTGTTTCGATGGCTGTGTGAATATTATTTCCTTTCAGGCCTTTTAAAGCAGCTTTAAGAGCCTCAAACTGTACTGTGGGCTCGCCACCGGTAAAGGTAACCCCGCCGCCGTCAAAAAACATCGGCTCTGCAGCAACAGCCTGCCGGATTAAATCCTCGCAGCTTATTTCTTCGCCGCCGGTCAGCGCCATGCTTTCGGGGTTGGAACACCACGGACAATGCAGATTACAGCCCTGCAAATGGTAAATCAGGCGGTTGCCCGGACCGTCCTGCGAATAGTTGAAGCCCCGTTGGAGCACACGCAGTTTCATGGCAAAAATCTCCTTATTATAATAAATATAATTTTATCACAACAACAATTGCTCGTCAAGGAAAAGCAAATATAAAAACACGCATTGAATCATATGCGGTTTCGACTACCTGATAAGGCTGCATAAAAAAGAACAGCTCTGCTCCTTGGCAAAGCTGTTCTCTTCTTTGGTGGAGATGGCGGTAACCGAAGGCTTACGCCTTCGGCATAAATCGTTTTTTGTCCCTTTTGCTGTCGCAAAAGATGGACTATGCGGTTTCGACTACCTGATAAGGCTGTATGAAAAAAGAACAGCTCTGCTCCTTGGCAAAGCTGTTCTCTTCTTTGGTGGAGATGGCGGTAGTCGAAACCGCGTCCGAAAACCCATTACCACAACTTTCTACGAGTGTATCCGCTCTTTTAGGATTCCCCTCAGGTGACGCCGACCGGCAGGCTTCACCCTACGGTAGCCTTTAGTGCGTGGCAGCGTACAAGGCTACTCCGCTGCACACGTTCACCGCTAATCGACGCCGTTATCCGGGCCGCGGTGCTCCCGGTAACGACGGCTGCTAAAGTTAAGCAGCTTTAAGAGTTAATTCGTTGTCGTTTATTTTTAATAAACTGCGGCTTTTAAAGCAGTATCCGCACTGCTACTCGCTTATCATGACTCTGAATCCCCGTCGAAATCCTTTCATCCCCATATATCACACTTGCGTGTGAGTGAACAGGTAATAGTGCAGAAGTTTACCTGTTTCACTCAAAAGCAAGTAATGTATTAACTCAAGAAATTTCTATGATTACATTTTGCCCGTTTTCGTCTGTAACATTCAGCACTTCGCCTGTTACGCCTTCGTCAACAAGGTCAAAAATCTGCTCGATTTTTTTGTTGTCCACCGACGGTGAATTGACATTTATAATGTTTGAAATACCCGTGCCGAACTTTGTGAAATTTTTAATCATTGCCATAGGGAAAGCAACATTTACAGGCTTTCTGCCCTCGCCGGTAACCCGGATTTTAAGGCTGAGCTTGTTTATGTCGACCTTTGGTTTTACTTCCTCAGCAGTTTCGGCTTTGTGTGCGGCATTGCCGAGCATTTCATCAATACTTATTCCAAGCAGCTGCGATATTTTCGGCAGCAGCATAATATCAGGGCAGGATATATCGTTTTCCCATTTAGATACTGCCTGTGCCGTGACGTCAAGCAGCTGCGAGAATTCCTCTTGGGTATAGCCCTTTTCTTTTCTTAATCTTGCGATTTTGCTGCCTAATGTTTCGCTGACTTTTTCCTCATGAACGGTTGTTTCTTCTTTAATTTCATCGCTTTGTTTTCTGTTGAATAATGACATTGCGTTTTTCTCCTTTCGGCAATTGAGTTTGTGCCTTTATTCTATCGGAGAATAAGTGGAATATGAAGCGAACAAAGGTTGAAATGCCTGAAATTCACTAAACTGTAGGTTGATGAACAGTGAAAAGCGGGTAAACCGTTGGTTGATTATGCGTTTTTAGCGGACATTCCTCTTTCAATATCACGCTGGGCATCTTTTTTAGCTGCAACAGCACGTTTGTCGTAAAGCTTTTTACCCTTGCAAAGTCCGATTTTCAGCTTTGCTCTGCCTTTTACAAAGTAGAGTGACAGCGGAATAATAGAATAGCCCTGCTGCTTTGTCAGACCGAAAAGGCGGTTGATTTCACGCTTGTGCATGAGCAGCTTTTTGACTCGCATCGGGTCACGGTTAAAGATGTTACCGTGCTCGTACGGGCTGATGTGCATGCCGTTTACGAAAATTTCGCCGTTTTTTATTGAACACCAGGAATCCTTCAGGTTGACTCTGCCCTGGCGGATTGATTTAACCTCCGTGCCGAAAAGCTCGAGCCCTGCCTCAGCCTCTTCAATAACAAAATAGTCGTGATAGGCTTTTTTATTCTGGGCAACTGTTTTGCCGTTTTGTGTTTCCAAAGCCTATCCCTCCTTCATACAGCTTCAGCATAATTATTTTATCATATATACGCACTTTGTCAAGAAAAAAGAACCGACAAAATTTTTGCAAAAAAGTATTATTCTTCATATCGGTACAGCTTTACGGGTCCGATAAGTCCCGATGCGCTGTCCTGCGGGAAATTGGAATAGTTGGACGGAATTGTGCTGTAGTGGTTACAGAGTGTGTTGGCAACCGTTACGGCTATTTCGTTTTCGCCCGGTACTAAATATTCCGTTATATCCGCTCTGTATGGTGAATAGGTGAGCGAGGTGCAGAATTTGCCGTTTATCTCAATGCTGCAGGTTGCGGCAACAGTACCGAGGTCAAGCACGGTTCTGCCTGAAACGGTTTCAAGGCTGATGTTTTTTGTGTACCTGACCTTGCCCGAGTAGCTTTCCATACAGCCGAGTTTTGACCAGTCGCCGGGGGTGTGCAAGCTCTCGCCACGGCAAAGCACATCAATCGGTTCGGGGAAAACAGAGCCGTACGCATATCCGCAGTCGGTATTCATATAGAGAATAATTTCGGCGGCATCGGTTTGTGCGTTGTCAAGTGTTACGGTGAAACTGTTTGCGCCGTATGATGTTTTGCCGTCAGAATTAAACTGCTGCTCAGTACCGTTCGATATAACTTTTTCGATTTTGCCGAATGCGTTGATTTTGAGCTGATGCGCTGTCGGCGGTACGGTGAAGCGGTACGCAAAGGCGCTGCCGTTTTCGTGTGCGTTGAATTTTAAGTAACGTTTGTTGCAAAAGCTTTTAATACTGAATTCAAACGGTTCGGTCAGACTTTCAGTATTTGTGTCTTCAACAAAAACAGCCGTTCTGCGTTCGTGTTCGCTGTTGAGCTGTGTGCCGTCCGTATCCGAAAAATCAAAGGCAAGTGTTATGCGGTTAAAGCCTTTATTCAATTTATAAATTCCCTCGTTAAGGCTGTCGCCATTGAGTGCTGCAAACCTCGGTTTAATTGTACCGAAAGTTATTTTTGCCTGCGTTTCAGCTTCGCAGTAAACCACACCGCTGAAAACTCCGCTTGATTTGTAATAGAGGTTGGCTTCGTGAATCCGGTGCTTCAGTCCGTGCCAGCCCTGCTCGCACTGTGATGAGCTGACAAAGCCGAAACGATCCCACGGCGTGTAGTCTTCAAAGCCGTCGGTGTTGCCTTGCTTTGCTTTTTCAAAAATTCGTTCAAGGCTTTCGCTGTCTGCGGCAGCAAACGCAAAGGCAGGGGAGCGTGCGTATTCGCACTTTTTGGCTGAAGAAAAATCTGCGTGTAAATCTTCGTAAGGTACACAGTCGAAAAATCTTGCCTGAACGCCTATGTGTTCATTTTTTGCCGGCAGATAGTAATCGCCGTAGCTGTTATCAAGTGTCGGGATTATTTCAAAGCCCCACTCACCGTCAAGTGCGGTCTGCGATACGGGAAGCGCAGTTTCACTTTCCAAGGTGATTTTTCCGCTTGTTTCAAGCTCATCCTGCGCAAACAACAACAGGGTATCCTTGTTACTTTCAAACGGCAGCTTTACAAAGCTGTAATTTCCGTCAGTTTCACAATCGGTCTTGAAAATTTTGCCGTTGTCCGCATCGAGCAGATATGCGTTGCCGGCTGCTCTGAATCTGCAAAGCATGCCCTGTTTTGCGTTTCTGATAAAATAAAGTTCTCCTGCTTCGAGCTTTCGGTGGTGTACATTTGCCTGCTCATTTTCATGCGGAAGAAAATCACGGTCAGTATTGGCTGTGATAAAGTCTGCTGCCTGTTCTGCGGACTGCGCAACAATACAGTTTTTATGTGCTAATATTTCTTTAATCGCATTATCGAGTTCTTCATTGTTGCTTCCCTTGCGGTCGCTGACGGTAGGAACTCCGCCGATGAATACTATTATACCGCCATTAGCTGCAAAGGTTTTAAGCTTTACAATATTGCTCCAATAAACAGCATCAACCGAGCACAGCACAATTGCGCTGAATTCTTCGCCGCCAACCAGCATTTTACCGTCGGAAAACGTTGAATTATCAATGCTTTGCGTGTCTATGTAGTCAAAGTCCAGACCCTGCTCAAAAAAGCATTCACCGGCTTCAAATGCAGAGTCTGTACAGCTCTTTCCCTTTACACCGTAGCTACAAGATGAAGTGGGATAATATATTGCTGCATCGCACACATGTCTGCCTGAGCTTAGCAAAAAGCTCATTCTTTCATACTTTTTGAGCCATTGCTTTTCGTCATCCCAGTAGGGCATACGGAAATGGAAGTCCGGCGGCGCCCATTCAAAGAATCCGCCGTGGGTTGAGTAATAAAGCCCATGCAGATTAAGCAGGTTTGCGCCGTAAATAAAGTTGTCGGATGTCGGTGCGGTTATGCTTTCGAGTGTTGTTCCCCAACCGCTGGAGTGGTAACCCTCGAGCCACACCCTCGGGCGGCCGTAAAGGTGGGCAATTGAGCTGTTGACCTTTACCTTGCGCAGGTCTGCGCTGCGGTTTGGCGTGTCGTTGCCCGGGGCGGTAAACCAGCGAACGGTGCGGAAATAGTCACCGAATTCGTCGGGCTCAAGTCCTCTGCTGCTCTGGTCACAGCCGTAAATCATTCCACGGCTGTTGTGAAAATCAAAAACAGGTTTGAAATATCCCTCTTCACTTAAAGTTACTTTTACGTCGGCGTAGTCAAGGCGTACCTTGCCCGTAATATCACCAATATCTTCAAACAGTGCGCCAAGAAACGGGCGGATATCGTAGCCCTTTGCTTCTGCAAATTTTTCTGCAAAGCGTTCGTCCCAGATAAGCTGTGATTTTGTGCCGAACAGTAACTCATCCTGAAAAAAGTAGTTGAGCGCACTGCCGCAAAGACCGGGACAGCGTCTTTCAAACTCAGCAAAATAAATATCGGTCAGCATTTTGCCGCATTCAGGGTGCATGGGGTTAATGGAATTCGGCACTTCTTCGGCGATATACAGCGTAACCTCCCCGTCTTTTTCCTGAGAATATATAATGTTTTCCTGCGGAATTTTTGCGGCATCTTCAGCGCTGAGCTTCAGCTGCCGGAGTTCTTTTGCACGCATTTCGGGTATGGCGGCAATGCGGTCAGTAAAATATCCGTTGCCTATCCACGCTATTGTGTAGTCGCCCATACCTATGGCCATATCACGTTTTTTACATTCTTCTGCGGCAAAACGGAAAAAATCCCACCATTCTTCGGTAAATGCTTTAGGGTCACCGTCGACTGATTTGCCGTGTCCGCCGTAAGGTTTGCTGCGGTCGGGATATTCGTGGCAGTAGTTTATCTGTACACCGCTTATTCCCTTTTCATGCAGCAGGTCAAGCTGGCTGCAAAGCCGCTGTTTATCAAGTTTGTCACCGTTCCACCAGTAAAACGGCACATTTCCGTAGCCCTTGGGTGGCGTGATGAATTCATTTATAAACTTTTGTGAATCCATAATTTTTCAGCTCCTTGTATATCCGCATTTTCTCATATTTATTTTGCTTCGTCAATGGGGCAAAATGAAATTTATCCTGCAAATCAGTTGACATCTGTCGATTTTAAATATATTATATATAGATATAAACAACTTCAGAGGGATATGACATGACCAAATCAATCCTCAATAAAATAGATGCGCTTTATGCGAAGCTTTCCAAGGGCCACAAAAAGCTTGCCGACTATATAATGGAAAACTATGACAAGGCAGCTTTTATGACTGCGGCAAAGCTGGGCGAAACAGTAGGTGTCAGCGAAAGTACGGTTGTGCGTTTTGCAACAGAGCTCGGGTTTGAGGGCTATCCTGCTTTGCAGAACGATTTGCAGGAGCTTATACGCAGCAAGCTCACAAGTGTTCAGCGTATGGAGAGTGCAAGTGTGCGCATAGCCCAGGATGAAATACTGGAAACCGTGCTTGCGGCAGATGCCTCAATGATTAAAGCAACACTTGAGCAGACCTCAAAGGAAAGCTTCAACGGTGCGGTTGAGGCTATCAACAAAGCAAGAAACATATATATTTTGGGTGTGCGCAGTGCGGCAACTCTTGCAAATTTTTTAGCCTTTTATTTCCGCCCTGTTTATGACAACGTAATTCTTGTTGACAGCGCACGTGTCAGCGAAGCGTTTGAGCAGATTTTCCGTATTGACGAAAGGGATGTCTGCATTGCTATCAGCTTTCCCCGCTATTCCAACCAGACGATAAATGCCTTGCATTTTATTCACGATAAAAAAGCTACCGTTATTTCAATTACGGACAGCGAGCTTTCACCGATTGCTCAGTTTGCGGATTATCTTCTGCTTGCACGCAGCACGATGGCATCATTTGTCGATTCGCTTGTTGCACCGCTGAGCCTTATCAATGCGCTGATTGTTGCGGCAACCTTTAACCGCCGCAGCGAGGTTTACGACAACCTCAATCAGCTTGAAAAGATATGGGATGAATATAATGTTTACGATAAGCAGGAGGTAAGGCTCGACAATGACAGATGAAATTGTTATAATTGGTGCCGGTGCTGCCGGTATGATGGCAGCAGTACAGGCTGCACGCTCCGGCAAAAGCGTTACTCTGCTTGAGCGTAACGACAGACCGGGCAGAAAAATCATAATCACGGGCAAAGGCCGCTGTAACGTTACAAATGCAGTCAGCCTTCTGAATGAGCTTATTGCTGCTGTGCCCGTAAACGGCAGATTTCTTTACAGCGCATTTTCTTCGTTTATGCCGCAGGATACAATGGAATTTTTCGAGGATGAGGGTGTGCCGCTGAAAATTGAAAGAGGCAACAGGGTTTTTCCTGTTTCCGATTCTTCCAAGGATATTGTTGATGCACTTTACAATGCCGCAAAAAGAGCAGGCGTAAAGTTCAAAAAAGGCAGAGCCGTTGATTTAAAAATTGAAAGCGGTGCTGTTACTGCCGTTGTTACAGAGGACGGTGAAACAATACCTGCCGCAAGCGTGCTTATAGCTACGGGCGGCAAATCTTACCCCGGCACAGGCTCAACGGGTGACGGATATATGCTTGCTCAGAAGGCGGGGCATACCGTAACCGAGCTTAAACCGTCGCTTGTTCCGCTTGAAGCGCATGAGGGCTTCTGTTCACAGCTTCAGGGCTTGTCCCTTCGCAATGTTGCCATTAAGGTAGAGGATACCTCAAAATACAGAATTGTTTATGAAGATTTCGGCGAAATGCTGTTTACTCATTTCGGCATTTCCGGTCCGGTAATTCTCAGCGCAAGCTCGCACATGCGTGATATGCAAAGCGAAAAATATGTTATTCATATTGACCTGAAGCCTGCACTTACACACGAGCAGCTTGACAAGAGAATAGTCAAGGATTTTGCCGAGAACACAAATAAAGACTATGTCAATTCATTGGGGCTGCTGCTTCCACGCAAGCTCATTCCTGTTGCGGCACGGCTTACCGATATTAAGCCATCTACCAAGACCAACCAGATTACACGTGAGCAGCGTGCCGGTCTTGTCGATTGGCTCAAGGATTTCAGAGTGACGGTTACCGGCTTCCGTCCGCTTGATGAGGCTATTGTCACCTCCGGCGGCGTTAAGGTAAACGAGGTTGACCCGAAGACAATGAAATCAAAGCTCGTCGATAACCTCTACTTTGCCGGCGAGGTACTTGATGTTGATGCATATACAGGTGGTTTTAACCTGCAGATAGCCTTTGCAACAGGCTACGCCGCAGGCGTTAATATGTGAAATATTTTAACACAGGGTGATATATAATGATTAACATAGCAATTGACGGTCCTGCAGGAGCAGGCAAAAGCACTATTGCCAAAAAGCTCGCAGCTAATCTGAGCTATATCTATGTCGATACGGGTGCGCTTTACCGTGCGGTCGGTGTCAACGCAATGCGCAACGGTGCGGATACAAAAAACGCTGAGCAGGTAACAGCTACGCTTGACAGCGCAAAGGTCAGTCTTCGCTTTGTTGACGGTGAACAGCGTGTTTTCCTTGGCGAGGAGGATGTTTCTCTGGCAATCCGTACACCCGAGGCATCAATGGCTGCTTCAAACGTTTCCGCTATTCCTGCTGTGCGTGCGTTCCTTTTTGATTTGCAGCGTGATATTGCAAAAGCAAATAACTGCATTATGGACGGCAGAGATATAGGCACTGTTGTTTTGCCGGATGCGCAGGTTAAGGTTTTCCTGACAGCCTCTGCTGAGGTAAGAGCCAAGCGCAGATACGATGAGCTGCTTGAAAAAGGTATGCAGGCTGACTATCAGCAGGTGCTTGACGAAATGATACAGCGTGACTATCAGGACTCACACCGTGAAATTGCTCCGCTTAAGCAGGCGGACGATGCAGTGCTTGTAGATACATCGGATATGAACCTTGAACAGGTGCTTGAAGCACTTGAAACTATAGTTAAGGAGAAAATATAACATGGGATTCAATTATGCGGAAATAGCTGACAGAAAACTTTATAAATTTATCAGAAAACCCTGTTCCGTGCTTATTAAGCTTTTTATCAGAATAAAATGTGAGGGCGAGGAAAATATTCCTGAAAAGGGCGGCTTTATTTTAGCATGTAACCATATTCATTTTATCGATCCTGTGCTGCTGCTTTGCAGGTGCAGAAGACCCATTCACTTTATGGCTAAGGTTGAGGCTTTCAAGAACAAGCTTGCAGCATTTTTCCTTACCAATCTGAATGTTTTCCCTGTAAGCCGTGGCAGAAGCGATAAAACATCCATTGACTATGCTGTTGATCTCATCAAAACAGGTCATGTTATCGGTATTTTCCCCGAAGGTACACGTTCAAAGGACCTCAAGCCGCATGAGGCTAAGGCCGGCGTATCCCTTATCGCAAGACAGACCAAGGCTGATATTCTTCCCGCATCAGTATACTGCGAGAAAAAAGGCGGACTTTTCCGCAAGGTAACAATCCGTTTCGGTGAAGTTATCAGGTATGAGGAGCTCGGTATTTCCGAGGACGGAAGCACACGTGAGCTTCGTGAGGCGGCAAAGAAAATTATGGACGAAATCGTCGACCTCTGGGAGGAAGGACATTGCGATTAACTCTTGCGAAAACCGCAGGCTTCTGTTTTGGCGTTGACCGTGCGGTGGAGCTTGTCTATTCAATGCTCGGCGAAGGTAAAAAGGTCTGCACGTTAGGGCCGTTAATTCATAATCCTCAGGTTATTGAAGACCTTGAAAACAAAGGTACAAGAATAATTTCCGAGCCGTCACAGGCTCAGCCCGACGAAACGCTTGTTGTGCGTGCACACGGTGTAGCCGCAGCGGTTGAAGAGGAGATAGAAAAATCGGGTGTGGAATTCTGCAATGCGACCTGTCCGTTTGTTAAAAAGATACACAGAATAGTTTCCGAAAAACCGGGCGAAAATTCAGTTGTGCTTATCGCAGGCGATTCTTCGCACCCCGAGGTGCAGGGCATAGTCGGCCATTGCAAGTGCGAAAGTATAGTTTTTTCAAGCTGTGAGGAGCTTGAAAAAATAGCGGCTGAACGTGAAATTTCGGCAAAAAAGCAGGTCTTTGCCGTTGCACAGACCACTTTCAGCACAAAAGAATGGAACTTATGTGAAAAAAAGATAAAAAAACTCTATACAAATGCAATTATTTTTGATACAATATGCTCTGCGACGCATGAAAGACAAAAAGAAGCATATGAGCTGTCTTTAGTGTGCGATGCAATGGTTATTGTCGGCGGCCGTCAGAGCTCCAACACAGCAAAGCTCAAAGCTGTGTGTGAGCCGAACTGCAAAACCTATCTCGTAGAAAACGCAGCCGAGGCTGCGCAGATAGATTTAAGCGGCTGCAACCATGTTGGCGTTACTGCAGGAGCTTCCACTCCTGCCGGTATAATAAAGGAGGTACTACAAACCATGTCTAACGTAAACGAAGCAAATGTTCAGCCCGAGATTGACGCTCTTCAGGCTGAGAACGAGCAGGTAGCTGCTCAGAATGCGGCTGGTCAGGATTCGGCTGTTGCCGAAAAAGCTGCTGAGGAAATGTCTTTCGAGGAAGCACTCGAGGAATCCTTAAAGAGCATGAGCACCGACCAGAAGGTTCGTGGTATCGTTGTTGGCATTTCACCGAGTGAGATTCAGGTAGATATCGGCCGCAAGCAGACCGGCTATGTTCCCATCGATGAATATAGCAACGATCCGACGGCAGATCCTTCCAAGGAACTCAAAATCGGTGACGAGATTGATCTTATCATCATGAAAACTAACGACGCAGAGGGCACAATGATGCTTTCAAAGCGCCGTTTCGACGCTACACAGGCTTGGGCAGATATCTGTGCAGCTGAAGAGAGCGGTGAAGTTCTCGAAGGCACAGTATTCGAGGTTATCCCCAACGGCGGCGTTCTCGTTGCCTGCAAGGGTTCCCGTGTCTTCGTCCCCGGCTCACACACAGGCCTTTCCAAGGACGAGCCTCTTGAGTCACTCCTCAAGACAAAGGTTCAGTTCAAGGTTATCGACGTAAACAAGCAGCGCAAGCGTGCTGTCGGTTCCATCAAGGTTGTTCTTCGTGAAGCTCGCAAGGAGCTTGCAAAGGCATTCTGGGACAATGCAGCAGAGGGTCAGGTTATCACAGGTACTGTTAAGTCACTCACAAGCTACGGTGCATTCGTTGATATCGGCGGTGTTGACGGTATGGTTCACATTTCCGAGCTCAGCTGGAAGCGCATCAAGCATCCGTCAGAGGTTGTCAACGTAGGCGATACTGTTGAGGTTTACATCAAGAAGCTTGACGCTGAGAACAAGAAGATCTCTCTTGGCTACAAGAAGGTTGAGGACAATCCGTGGGAAATCATGCGCCGTGACTACCCTGTAGGCACAGTATGCAAGGCTAAGGTTGTCGGCATGACAACATTCGGTGCATTTGCAAATGTTATCCCCGGTATCGACGGTCTTATCCACATCTCTCAGATTGCTGACCGCCGTATCAACAAGCCTGACGACGTACTTACAGTCGGTGAAGAGGTTGACGTAAAGGTTACAGAAATCGACTTCGACAAGAAGCGTGTCAGCCTTTCAATCCGTGCTCTTATTGAGCCTGTTGCTGAAGAAGCAGCTGAGGAAGCAGTTGAAGAAGCTGTTGTTGAAGAGGCAGCAGAAGAAGCAGCTGAATAATTAACGAACTAAAGAAAGCAGGAGCGGTTTCGTTCCTGCTTTTTTTCAAAATAGGGGGAATAATGTATGGCAACTGTTATGGTGAAACCCTTTAAACAGAATAAGCGCACCTTTTACGGAGTGAGGGAGGGCCTTGTTTCAAACAATGTTCTTTCCATTGCTTCGGATAAGGATGGAAAAATCTGGATAGGTACGGACAAAGGCGTGTCGGTTTTTGAAAACGGCGGCTTTGTAAACATGCCCTTATTCAAAGACAGCGTTCAGGCTATGTTTGCCGACAGCAAGGGTAATTTGTGGCTGGCGAGCGGCAACACAGTGTGTACCGCAGACGGCGGAAACCGTCAGGTGCTTGACGGTGATGTTGTTGACTTTGCGCAGGATACTTCGGGCAGACTTTTTCTTGCCACGGGAAGCAGTGTTTACACCTTTGACAACGGCTTTGAAAAGTATTATACAGCTGAATCTGAAATTTTGGATATAGCCCTTTACGAAGATAAACTTTACCTTGCAACAGGCGGTAAACTGATCTGTGTAGCTGATGGCAAAGTCAATACATATGAAACCGATGCACTTGTGCAGGCAGTTGAGCGCGACAGCCTCGGTATGCTCTGGGTCGGTACTGACAAGGGGGTCAAGGTGTTTGACTCTAAGGATTATTGGGTCAGCAAGGATAAAGTGGCTTCTCTTTGCAGCTACAATACAACGAAAATCCTTTTCGGCAAAACTGGCAGACGCTATGTTGGCACGGATATAGGCGTTGCAATTCACGACGGTGCAAAACGCCACTTTTATGTTGCGGGCTACTGGCTTCCCGACTCCCGTGTTACAGCACTTTCGGAAAGTAACGATGGCAACACAATCTGGGTTGGTACCCGGAACGGAATTTCACGCATTGATACCGTTATGATGACCCTCAAAGAAAAAGCGGAGAATTTTGTTGCACTCACCGAAAAATACAATGTGCGTGATATAGGCTTTGTTTCCAACCGTTTTATTGACAATGCAACGGATTTCGGCACGGGCGAAATTGAAATTTCGGACAACGACGGTCTGTGGACAGGTACGTATATGCTTTCCCAGGCCTTCCGCTATGCTGTTACGGGTGAAGAGGAAGCGCTGGAAATAGCACGCAGGTCTATGAAGGCCATGCTTTATCTTATGAAAATTACGGGCATTCCCGGCTTTACCGCAAGGGCAATACGCCGTCCCGGTGAAACGGGCTTCGGCAACGGACACCCCGAGTGGCATCTTGTAACCGATGAAAGCGGCGAGGTTGAGTGGAAGGGTGAAACTTCCAGCGACGAAATGGTTGGCCATTTTGTGCCTGCTGCAGTTTACTGCGATTTCTGCGCAACGCCCGAAGAAAAGGCAGAAATTACCAAGGCACTTTGTGATATGGTTGACCATATGATGAGCCACAATTATAAGCTCTGTGATATTGACGGGCTTCCCACAACATGGGGCAACTGGAACCCCGATGACCTTAACCGCAACGACCGCTGGTTCTGGGAAAGGGGCATAAACTCCTTTGAAATGCTCGCTTTCCTCAAAATTCTTGACCACCTCGGTGCGGATAAAAAGTATCATGATGAATATGTACGCCTTGTTTCGCAGGAGCACTTTGCGGTCAATTCAATGCGCAGAAAGCTTGACGATGCACGTACAAACCATATTGACGACCATCTCGGTTTCCTTACTGCAATTCCGCTTCTGATGTACGAAACCGATCCTGATATACTCCAGTATTACCTGATAGGTATGCGTGAGCACTGGGAGTATGAACGCACGGAAAGAAACCCCTTCTGGAATATTCTTTACGGCGCTTATACTGAGGAATGCTGCGACCTTGACATTGGCATAAACAGCCTTTGTGAGCTGCCGATGGAAACTGTGGAAATGCCGCTTTACAACAGCGTGCGTGATGACCTTGTCTGGGATTACGAGGGTGAGGAACGCTTCGGCGAAGATCCCCAGCTGCTCATTCCGCTGCCCTATGACGAAAAACCCTTTGCAACCTACGACCATAACCAGTACCTTGCGGACAGAACATGGGGAGGTTACCGCATAGTTGAGGGCACCTTCTACCTTATGCCGTACTGGCTTGGCAGATATTACGGACTCATAGGTGAATAAACAGAAAGGAGAATTATTATGTTTGGTTTTAAATGTGATGCATTCAAGCAGGACAGACGCAGAATTTACGGCGAAAGCGACGGTCTGCCTTCCTGCAATATTCTTTCTGTTGCCGTAGATAAAAACGGCACAGCCTGGGTCGGCACGGACAAGGGTGCGGCTTATTACGAAAACGGTCGTTTTGCACCCGTTGATTTATTTGAAGGCAGAGTGCAGGCGGTTTTTGCCGACGAAGAGGGCAGGCTGTGGCTTGCAAGCGGCAATACAGTCTGCACAAGTGACGGCGGAAACCGTCAGCAGGTTGAGGGTGATGTTGTTGCAATCTCACAGGATCATGCCGGCAGGCTTCGCCTCATAACCGATAAATTCCTTTATAAATTTGAAGAGGGCTGCTTTGTGCGCTGGTATCACACCGAGCACGAAACACCGCTTGATATGTGCTGCTTTGCGGACGGTGAAATTTTTGTTGCCACGGGCGAAAATATCAAAACAGCTCTGGGCAAACGTCTGCGTTGGTTCAATGTCAGCCCCGAAAATTCGTATATGCCCGAGTCGCATATCCGTACAGTTGCAGGCGATAAGTACGGTATTGTCTGGGTTGGCACGGACAAGGGTCTGTTTGTTTACGATTCAAAAAACTACTGGGTTACAAATAAAGAGGTCAGGGCGCTTTCAAGCTACAGCGTTAACAAAATCCTCTTCGGCAAAAGCGGCAAACGCTATGTCGGCACGGATATAGGTCTTGCAATTTACGACGGTGCAAAGCGCCACTTCTATCCTGCTTCTTACTGGATACCCGATGCAAAGGTTACCGCAATTGCCGAAAGCAACAACGGCAACACCGTCTGGGTCGGTACGGAAAAAGGTGTTTCCTGCATTGAAACGGTTATGATGACCTTGGCAGACAAGGCGGCGGTCTATCAGGACTACATCGAGAAATACAATGTGCGCGATGTCGGTTTCGTTGCCCACCGCAAACTTGAAAACCGCGAGGATTTAAGCTCGGGCTACGTTTATATCACCGATAACGACGGTCTGCGCACGGGCGTATATCTTATGGCGCAGGCTTATCGCTACGCTGTAACGGGTGAGTGTGAGGCGCTTGAACTTGCACGCCGCAGCGCAAAGGCTATGCTCCGGCTTCTGAGCGTTACAGGTGTGCCGGGTCTGACTGCACGCTGTGTCCGCAAAAAAGGCGATATCGCTTACTGCGGCACTATGCCCAAGTGGTTTGATGCGGGCGATTACGATTGGCTCGGCGATGTTTCAAGCGATGAAATGGTAGGTCATTTCTCTTCACTTCCCGTCTATTACGACCTTTGTGCAAATGATGAGGAAAAGGCAGAAATCCGCAGAGCCTTGTGCGCCGTTGTTGACCATATCCTTGAAAACAATTATAAGCTCTGTGATGCTGACGGCAAATATACACGCTGGGGCAACTGGAATCCCGATGATATCAACCGCAACGAATTCTGGGCAGAAGAGCACGGCACAAATGCGCTTGAAATGCTCGCCTTCCTTAAAATTGCCTATCATGTGAGCGGTAATGAAAAATACAACGACGAGTATATGAGGCTTGTGAAAGAGGAGCATTACGCTATCAACACGATGCACTGCAAAATCCCCGATGGACACACGGTGCATATCGACGATGCCCTCTGTTTCCTCAGCTATATTCCGATTCTCAACTATGAAACCAATCCTGATATCAGGCAATGTCTGCTTATCGGTATGCGTGAGCATTGGGAGTACGAGCGCGTTGAGCGAAACCCCGTGCTGAACGTGATTTACGGCTCGCTTTCGGGCGAGTGCTGCGATATTGATAAGGCGGTCGGCACCCTTCGTGAGCTTCCGCTTGAAATGCTCGACGTCACCGTTATCAACAGCACGAGAAACGATCTTGTCTGGGATCCCGAAGCTGAGCAGTTCGGCGGCGAAAAACCGCAGCTTAAAGAGCCGTTGCCCTATGATGAGAAGCCCGTTCTGCGCTATAACAGAAACCATTTTATTGCCGACGTTGTGCGTAAGAATCCTGTTCTGCACGATGGTTCAACCTTCCTCCTTCCGTATTGGATGGGAAGGTATTACGGGATTATTGGTGAATAAATTACAGCTTATCTGCGGAACGCAGATAAGCTGTAGCGATATAAATCCCATCAGGGATTTATATCATATCGCAGGTGAGTGTAACGAGCCTATATCGCAATTTCGTTTCTGAAATTATATCGCATTTGCCGTCAGGTAAATATATCGCCAAACTGTAATTCAGCGATACAAATGAGGTTCGTGATGTTACTTTTGTCATGCGTTACAAAAGTAACCAAAAGAACTTTTGGGGTTATATGCACTTCACGACGGCTGACGAGAATAAATCCGCTCGGCAGACAGAACAAAAAATGTTTTGTTCTGCTGCCATAACGGCTATAAAAGCAAATCTGACTTTTAAGTTTACTCTACCGCCTATGGTTCCCTCGCTCGGATAAATGAGTTGAGTTTTATGCTCGTCAGCCTGTTCCGTTCAAAGTCACAACATCGTCTATTTTTATATTGATGTTTCTTTTATGCTTTTTAATCTCCGCCGTTGATGTATTTTATTTTTTAATAAAACTTTTCAATAGGCGGCATTTAGCGTGCGCTTCGCACCGGCATTGTCTGCGGCGACTCGCCGCTAGTCTGTAATTTAGCAGTGAATAAATTTTCAAAATATCTTGCATATAATGTATAATAATGCTATAATATACGTAACTAAAAATCAGGAGGTAATTCTCTATGAACAAAAAAACATGGATTAAAATTCTCTCTGCAGTTCTTGTTCTTGCACTCGGCATGACAGCTCTCTGGGCATGCGGCGGCAGCGAAGAACCCGAAGCAGAAGAAAAGAATGTACTTATCATGGCTACAAATGCAGCTTTCCCGCCCTACGAGTATAAGGAAGGTAACGACTTTGCAGGTATCGACGTTGATATCGCAAAGCTTATTGCCGAAAAGCTCGGTATGGAGCTCCAGATTGAGGACGTTGAGTTCGGTTCAATCATCGGCGGCGTTCAGAGCGGCAAGTTCGATATGGGTATGGCAGGTATGACTGTTACAGAAGAGCGCCTTCAGAGCGTAAACTTCTCCACTACATATGCAACAGGTATTCAGTCTGTTATCGTTCCCGCTGACAGCGAGTACGCTTCATTTGAAGATTTCTACACAGGCTTTGACGCTGACGGTAACCCCACAGGTGTTAAGGAAGGTATCAAGATCGGCGTTCAGCAGGATACAACAGGTGACATCTACTCCTCTTCTTCAGCAGAAGAGTGGGGCTTCGGCGATGAAAACGTTGTCCGTTACAAGACAGGTGCAGAAGCTGTTCAGGCTCTCTCCACAGGCAAGGTAACAGCAGTTATCATCGACAACGAGCCTGCCAAGTCATTTGTCAGCACAACAGAAGGCCTTAAGATTCTTGACGGTGAATACACAAACGAAGATTATGCTATCTGTGTAGCTAAGGACAACACAGAGCTTCTTGACAAAATCAACACAGCTCTTGCTGAGCTTGAAGCAGAAGGCAAAATCGAAGAAATCATCAACAGCTACATTAAATAATATCTGAAAAAATTTTTCGCAGCGGGCGGCTGTTACGCCCGCTGTTTTTATGGAAAATCCCCGGCAAAGGAGTATTGCAATGACTGCATGGATTGCTACGGACTTTAAGTCCTTCCTTCAAATTCAGTGGAGTGAGATCGTAGATTTTTTTAAATTACATTGGCAGGATTTTATGGATGAATTCACCCTTAACTTTGTAGAGGGTGAGCGTTGGCGCTGGATTGTTGACGGCTTCAGAAACACTCTTCTCATCACCCTGCTTTCCGGTCTTCTCGGTATAGCGCTCGGCGTTATAATCGCTATTGTACGTTCAACCTACGATAAGACAGGCGAGGATATGAAAAAACGCGGCGGCATCGGTTACGGTCTGCTCGCATTCTTTAACGGAATATGTAATATTTATCTCACCATAATACGCGGCACACCCGTTGTTGTTCAGCTTCTTATTATGTACTTCATAATTTTTGCAAGCTCTACAAACGAGGTTATGGTTGCGGTTATCGCTTTCGGTATAAACTCCGGCGCATACGTTGCCGAAATTTTCCGCAGCGGTATCATGTCGGTTGACAGGGGACAGTTTGAAGCAGGCAGAAGCCTCGGTCTTAATTATATCCAGACTATGATTTACATAATTGTTCCGCAGATGTTTAAGATTGTTCTTCCGACTCTTTGTAATGAGTTTATTGTTCTTCTCAAGGAAACATCAATCGCAGGTTATGTCGGCATTGTTGATCTTACAAAGGCGGGCGACCTTATCCGCGGCAGAACTTTTTCGCCGTTTATGCCCCTTATTGCCATTGCAATAATTTACCTTGCGGTTGTTATGATATTTACAGCTCTTGTCAGAAAGCTTGAAAGGAGGCTGCGCAACAGTGACCACTAATAACGATGTACTCATAAAGGTTGACGGGCTTCAGAAGTCTTTCGGCAAAATTGATGTTTTAAAGGGTATCGACACCGAAATTAAAAAAGGCGATGTTATTGTTGTAATCGGCGCATCAGGTTCGGGTAAATCTACGTTCCTGCGTTGCCTTAATCTCCTTGAAAATCCGACAGGCGGTCATATCTACTTCGAAGGTACCGACATTACCGCACCCAAGGTAAACATAAACATTCACCGCCAGAAGATGGGTATGGTTTTCCAGCAGTTCAATCTTTTCCCTCATATGACCATACTCAAAAACATGACTATCGGTCCCATAAAGCTGCTCAAAAAGAGCAAGGAGGATGCAGAAAAAAGAGCTCTGGAGCTGCTTGAACGTGTCGGACTTGCAGACAGAAAGGATGCCTATCCCAGTCAGCTTTCCGGCGGTCAGAAGCAGCGTGTTGCAATCGTTCGTGCGCTTGCAATGGATCCTGAGGTTATCCTTTTTGATGAGCCTACCTCAGCGCTTGACCCCGAAATGGTCGGCGAAGTACTTGAGGTTATGAAATCTCTTGCAAAAGAGGGTATGACAATGGTTGTCGTAACCCACGAAATGGGCTTTGCCCGTGAGGTTGCAAGCAGGGTTGTCTTTATTGACGAAGGTGTTATTAAAGAAGAAAATGAACCCGAAGAATTCTTCTCCAACCCCAAGTGTGACAGACTCAAGGATTTCTTATCAAAAGTTTTATAATATTCGTTTTGACGTGCCGGTTGCTTTGCAGCCGGCTTTGTTTATTGACGAAAACGTTTTTGCGTGATATTCTATAAAATAGATTATTGTTAATATTTAAAGTTTATTTATGTTTCAAGGGGTAACATAATAAAAGAGCTGGAATTTTATCTCATCACAGATACCCGCTGCTTTGAAAATTCCCTTGGTGCTCACGGTAAAAACATGACGATTACGATGCCGTTCTAAAGCTAAAATAAATTTTAGTTAAAAAAGGAAGAAGAAAATGTTAGAAATCAGAAACATTAAAAAGTCGTATCTCTCGGGCGAAAACAAGGTTTTTGCGCTTAACGATGTAAGCGTAAACTTCCGTGATAATGAGTTCGTTGCGATTCTCGGTCCGTCAGGTTCGGGTAAGACAACTCTTCTCAATATCATCGGCGGTCTGGACCGTTATGATTCGGGTAACCTTGTTATCAACGGCAGGTCAACCAAAAAGTATTCGGATAAGGATTGGGACGGCTACCGCAACCATTCCATAGGCTTTGTTTTTCAGAGCTACAACCTTATTCCGCACCAGACTGTGCTTGCAAACGTTGAGCTTGCATTGACACTTTCTGGCGTATCAAAGGCTGAGCGCCGCAAGAGAGCAATTGAAGTGCTCAAAAAGGTTGGCTTAGGCGATCAGCTCAATAAAAAGCCGAATCAGATGTCCGGCGGTCAGATGCAGCGTGTGGCTATTGCACGTGCACTTGTTAACGATCCGGATATTCTGCTTGCTGACGAGCCTACCGGTGCGCTTGACTCAAAAACGAGTGTGCAGATAATGGAGCTTATCCGTGAAATTTCAAAGGACAGGCTCGTTATTATGGTTACGCATAATCCGAAGCTTGCCAAGGAATACGCAAACCGCCTTATCAGAATAAAGGACGGTAAAATCCGTAAGGACTCCAATCCTTACGAGATTGACCAATATTCCAAGGAAACTTTTACAAAGCCCGAAAAGAAAGCAAAAAAACGCAGCAAAAAAGAAAAAGCTCCCCGTGCTTCAATGAGCTTTGGTACGGCACTTTCTCTGAGCTTCAACAATCTGCTCACCAAAAAGGGCAGAACGCTGCTCACTTCGTTTGCAGGCAGTATAGGTATAATAGGTATAGCCCTTATCCTTTCGCTTTCAAGCGGTATGCAGGCATATATCAGCAGTATTGAGCAGGGCACGCTGTCATCCTATCCGCTGACCATCGAAAGCGAGAGTATGGATTTTTCTGCCATTCTCGGGCAGATGACATCGTCTGGCATCAACGCTGCCGAGCATGAACTTGATAAAATTTATAAAAAACCGACTCTGCAGAATTCTGTTGCGAATTTATCTGTCAGAACTCAACAGAATGACCTGGCAAAGTTCAAAACCTTCCTTGAACTTAACGAGGAAATTTATACTCTTTGTACCGACATTCAGTACGGTTACGATGTTGATTTGCAGATATTCAAGGCGGATACAAGTGCAGGTGCTGTTCAGGTGCGTCCGAGCGAGGTGCTCAGAGCCGTAGGCGGCTCGCAGAGCGATATATGGACCGAGCTTATAGGTGATGAAGATATGCTCAGCTCACAGTATGATATCCTTGCGGGTAACTGGCCGGAAAATCATACAGAGCTTGTTCTTTTCGTAGATGAAAATAATGAAATCAGCGATTTGTCATTTTACGCTTTGGGTCTTGCCGATTTGGGCGAGCTTGAAGCAATGATGAATTCCGAAGAACCTGAAAAGCAAGAAACTCAGGAAGAAAACGCAGCGGTTGAGCTTGAAGGCTTTGATTATACAGAATTTATCAACCTCTCATTCAAGGTTATTCCGAGCGTTGCGTACTATCAGAAAACCGA
Organism: Acutalibacteraceae bacterium; assembly: GCA_045536235.1. Classification (GTDB taxonomy): domain Bacteria; phylum Bacillota; class Clostridia; order Oscillospirales; family Acutalibacteraceae; genus UBA8612. The sequence continues at coordinate 28,400 of JAZSND010000015.1, forward strand.
CGGCAAGTGGGTTGATATGCGTGAAGATGAAGCATTTATGAAAAAGGCAGTTGATGCAGGTCAGGAACTTAAGATAGTCGGTATTGCAAGACCCAAAAATTCTGCACAATCCACTGTTTCGGGCGGCAGCATCGGCTATATGAGCGGCCTTACCGAATCAATACTTGAGCTCACAAACAACAGTAAAATAGTCAAGGAGCAAAAGGAAAAGCCAACAGTTGATGTGTTCACAGGCCTTAAATTCAAGACCGATGAAAAGACAAAAAAGACAACTGCAACATCTGCCGTTTCAATGCCTGAGGTTGTTTTCTCGTCTAAAAAAACAGATTTACCTGCAGTTACCCCTATGCAGACACAGGAATCCATTCCTGCAATGTCAGAGGATGAGATTTATGCGTTCATCGACGAGAACTTTGAAAACAGCGAAGATAAGGATAAGATGGCTGATTTTGTAAAGCTCATGCTTAAGGATATCCGTTCTTCCTCCGACAGAAGAAAGCTCATGGGCTACCTTGATGAAATGCTTGAAGGTACAGAAGCTGATTCGGGTCAGATTTATTCATATTTGCAGCTGATGAATAAGGATATGAAGCTGCAGCTGCTTTCAGCTATTATAACCGCCGTTGAAAGCGGAGAACGGGTTGAAATTCCCAGCGAGGAAGAACTCACAAAGCCGAAGCCGCAGGAGAATAACAATAATAACCAGAACAGCAACCAGAATGCCAGCGGCAATACCAATAATTCAAAACCGCAGAAGGAAGAGGAAAAGGAGAAATTCTCCACCTCAACCTATGAAGAAAACCTTGAAATTATGGGCGTTTCCGATATAGCTGAGCCGTCATCAATCAATATTTATCCGCTTGATTTTGAGGCAAAGGAAAGAATAACCGAAATTATTGATGAATACAATCAGGAGCGGATTGCCGCAGGCAATGAGGACGGTACTATAGCCTATACGGATTATGTCAGCCTTATCATGAGCTCCGTTACGCAGATTATTGATATTGTAACCTACGCTCTTGTCGCTTTTGTAGCAATATCGCTGATTGTTTCGTCAATCATGATTGGTATTATCACCTATATTTCCGTACTTGAACGTACAAAAGAAATCGGTATTCTGCGTTCAATCGGTGCATCCAAAAAAGATATTTCCCGTGTGTTCAATTCCGAAACGATTATTGTCGGATTAGTGTCAGGTATTATGGGTATACTTGTGTCACTGTTGCTGCTTGTTCCGATTAATGCAATCATTAATGCAGTTGCAAATATCGAAAAGCTTGCAGCCATGCCGCTTTACGGCGGACTTGCGCTTATAGCCATCAGCGTTGTGCTGACGGTTATTGCAGGCCTTGTGCCCTCACGTGTAGCCGCAAAGAAGGACCCTGTAATAGCTTTGAGAAGTGAATAAATTCCAATAAAAAAGGTCAGCCGACAGGCTGACCTTTTTATATATACTTACTTATGATTTTTAATATAGTACTTATAGAATTTGACACAATGTGCAACTTCGTCAACACCGATGCTTTCGTTAGCTGCGTGCATTGCTGCAAGCTGTTCATTGCTCATCTTAATCGGGCAGAAACGCAGGCAGTTGTCGGCAATTTCCTCGTAATGACGGCAGTCTGTACCGCCTGTCATAAGGTAGGGGATAACGCCTGCATCGGGGTAACATTCGTTAAGGCACTTCTTGAGGTAGCCGAATTCTTCGCCGTTGTAGTCAACGCAGTTTGATGCGCTTCTTGCGTGGATAACCTCAAACTCAAGGTCATATTTGTCGGCATACTTTTTAAGTACGGCAAGCGAAGCATCAACATTCTGGTGCGGTGAGGGGCGAAGGTTGCATACTACATATGCTTCGGACGGAATAACGTTCGGGCTGTGTGAGCCTTCGGCCATTGTGCAGCAGAAGGTTGTTTTTACAAATGCGTTGCACATGGGCGAAACCATGGGAAGTACTTTTGTAAGCAAACCCTTGAACAGCCACATGTTGCCGAGTACCATTCTCAGCGGAAAACCGAGCAGTGGAGCGGCCTGGTCAAGCATTGCGTAAACAGGGCCTGAGATTTCAGCTTTGAACGGCTTGTCTTTTTCAACGTCTGCAACAAACTTTGAAAGTCTTGCAAGCGGAGTGTTGGACTTTGGGGTAGAAGAGTGACCGCCCTTACCTTTTGCAATAACCTTAAGGTCGATGTAACCTTTTTCAAGTATGCCTATTGCAGCACACCAGCCTGCCATTGTGGGGAGCTGGTCTTTGAGAATTGCACCGCCCTCATCCATAGCAACGTCAAGGTGCACACCCTTTGACTTGAGGTAGTCTACAAGCATCGGTGCACCGTTGCCGGAAATTTCTTCATCAACTGCGGTTGCAAGGTAAACATCGCAAGGTGGCTCAAAGCCCTCGGCAAGCAGCTCTTCAATAGCCTGAAATTCGGAAAATACGGTTGACTTGCAGTCCATTGAGCCTCTGCCGTGAATATTGCCGCCGGAGATTTCACCCGAAAATGGGTCACGCTCCCATGTCGGTTCGTCAGCAGTAACAACGTCCTGGTGACCCATGAGGAGTAAGCCGTTTCTGTCGGGGTCTTTACCGGACCAACGGAAAAGCAGGTTGCCTTCAATTTCTGTACATTCAAGCTTTGAGAATACAAGGGGGAAATTCTTTTTCATAACCTCATGCAGCTTGTAAAACTGTGAGAGGTCTGTGTTGCCGCGCATGGAAATTGTCGGAACTCTGATCATATCGGAAAGCTTTTGTGCGTAGTCGTCAGCCTCTTGCTTTGTGGGGCTGATTGCAGGCGCAGCCGTGTTAGGCTTTGCCTTGATTTTAACCGCTTTCAATGCTGCGGCTATAAGCAGAAGAACAATAACCGCCAGCACTGTAAGCAGCGCAATGCCTACATATTTCATTTGTACCATATCCTTTCGGTATTTTATATTATTGCATTATATCACTAATTATTTGATAAGTAAATATCAAAACGCAAGTTATTACAGAAAAGCAAAACCATCGGAAAAACCGATGGTTAAAGTGCTTTTATTTGATTTTGGTAACCGTATTTCCACGTACGAAATATACGTTTTCTGAAATATCCATCAGCGGTTTATCGTGCATGGAATCGGTATAGAGGTTTTCGATTTTGCCGTCGGGATAGCGCTCAAAAAACGCCTTTATTTTCCCTTCTCTGAAACATACTCTGCCAAGCTGTCCGGTCTTTTCGTTGAGCTGCGAGCCGATATAGTTTCTGATACCGATACGGCGGCAGATTTCAGCAATTACAATTTCGGGTGAAGCGGAAATAACCAGATCGTCTTCGCTTCGCACATCGTCATAAAAGGGTTTGATTTTGTGCATGTGGGTATCCCAGAAATCTGTTACAAGGCTGTCCAGATCTTTAAGTGTTACAACATATTCCTCAAAAAATCTGGAATACTTTGAAAAAGCTGTTTCGAGTCTGAGTGTACCGGCTTTATACTGAATAACACCCGAAATCATACGGGGTACGTTCCTGAGCAGTGAGGGATCACGCTTCAAAACCATAATGAACAGATCGACAAAGCTTTCACCGTCATAAATTGTGTTGTCAAAATCGAATACATTCATCGGGTATTATTTCTCCTGATTGGTTGTGCTCTGAATACCTGCAACATCATAGTTGGATACGCTGATTTTAACATCGCAGTTGCGGTAGGGTGCAGAATTTGTATAGTATGTTATGCCGACATAAAGTCCGTTGGCAATTGAATAGTAAATGTAGCTTTCACCGTCTTCTTCCTTTTCGGGAAGGTTGTGACCGTAAGTCTGTGCGAAACCGGCAGCTTTGCATTCATCAATATATTTAAGATAGTCTGCATAGCTTACATCATTGAAGTAGAGAATTGCAATTTCGCCCTCTTCCTTTTTGGAAGAATTCATTTCATCAACATTTTCGCTGAGCACGGGAAGCTTGCTCATAAAGCTGCTTGTCGGCCACTTCTTGCTCGTGGGAGCCAGTGTGTTGCCGGGGGCAACTGTCGGAGCCTGTGTCGCACCGGGATATGTTTCAATATCATAAACAACCGTCGTTACGGGCATTGCATATTCTGAACCGTTTTCATCTGTTACTATTTCTGTTTTGACTTCTCCGCCGGGTTCAGTAAAAATATACGGCGTAGTTACAGTCTGCAGCTCACCGTCTGCATTTGTTACCCAATCGCCGGGTTTGCCGGTAGTGATTTCTTCTGTTGTGGTTTCGTCGCCGTTGTTTTCTGTATGGTTTTTACACGCAGTAAAACAGAAAATCATTGCAAAAGCCAAAAGCAGAGCAATTGCTTTTTGCATTTGTCATACTCTCCCTTATAAATCAAATCGGTTCATTTTACCACAATTATGCCGATTAGTCAACAAAGAGAGTGTTTGTGCCTGCATTGTAGCTGAACGGTACAAAGCCAGCTTCAAGTGCGGGGCTGTTATCCGCAAGAGTGAAATCACGGTTTGCTGCATCCCTGAACAGCGGGTCAGCAAAAACGGCGTTGTTGTAATAACCGCGGGCAACCATAATAACCATGCTCTTTCTGTCAATAAGGCTCATTGAATCGCCCGAAGAAACATTGCCGCCGTTGGTATAATCCCAATAAAGATTGCTGTTATCAATAAACCAATCCCTGTCGGTAGTCAGCGCATACATTGTTGCGTTATCTGTTACAAGGATATTATTGGAAAGGGTTAATGAATTATGCTCTTCATTGCGTGTGATGCGGAAGGCACCGTCACCTCCGAAGGCAAAAATATTGTTTCTGATAATGTTATCTTTGCCGTAGTGCTGGTGGAAGGTCTGCGACGAGCAATCGTAAACAAGATTGTTTTCAACAAGGATTTCGCTTGAACCTTCATCAAGGTAAATGCCCCAGCCGCCGTAGCCGTATCTGCCCTCGTCACAGCCTACATTGTAAATCACATTGCCGCTGATTACCGTATCGGGCTGAATACCAAGCGTATAAATTGCGCCCATATCGGAAAGCCAGCCGTTGCCGATGTCGTAAATAAGGTTATTGCTGATATTTATTCCGTTTGTGGAATTGGGTGAATAGCCCCAGTTCCAGCCGACGGAAATGCCGGTATACCAACCGTCATGAATTTCGTTGTTTGTAAGATTACAGTCAATTGCATGGGTGAGCAGAATACCGATTGCATTGTTGAAGATTCTGCCGTAACTGCTGATATGGCAATCGGTTACATCAATGCGCTGTGTGGAAGCGGGTACAACAAAATCTCCGTGGATAAATACTGCGTTGCCGCCTATTTCGTTGAAGCGGCAGCTTGTGATTTTGCAATCGGTTGTTGACTTATCGAACTTGACTGCCGTATAGGAAATATTTTCAAAGCGGCAATCGGTAAATTCGATATAATTTGATGCAATAACATTAATTGCGGCAGGTGTTTCGAAAGCCGCCTGCGGATGTGTTGCGCCGTACTTGATATTCTTGTACAGCGGATGTGATTCATCAAAGCATTTGCCGGAGAAGCTGCTGTCTTTACCAACATGCTCCCAATCCGTTTTTTCAAAGTTAATACCGCGGAAAGATATATTTTCAGCACCTTTTATGTTCATCAGAAGCTGTGTTGTGCCGGCATAAAGTACAGTGTTTTCAAGCGTATCACCTGCTTCAGGGATATAATAGAGCTTGCCTTCGCTTCGGTCAAGATACCATTCGCCGGGGAGTGTAAGAGCTTCCTTTACATTTTCAAAAATAAAATTGTCGTCAACTCTGACGGTCATTGCGGTAGGCTTTGCGGTTTCAATTCTGCCTGTTTTTGCATCAACCGAATGGACAGGCAGAAAGTCATCCACCCAAAAATGCATAATTCTTACATCAATATCGCTTGCATTTGCAAAATCAAGCACATCATCTGCTTTTGCATAAAAGGCTGCATAATGCGTAAAGAAATCGGGTTCATATTCGGGCAGAGCCGCTTCGTCACTCTTCGGGTCGGCAATTTTCAAAAGCCCTTCCTTCGGATAATTCGGGCGTGAAAGCCTTTTATTACCCTTGAAAAGTGAGCGGAAATAATCTGCATCGCTTTCAACAGGCATATCGGTTACAAAAGCATCAACGCCGTTGATTTCGGTTTCGCTCCAGTTGCCGCTGATTTCCTTTGCACCGGAAAAAACGACCTCTTCACCGGGATATGAGCGGTAAAGTACGTTGCACCTGTCATCCGCAGTAAATTCAAGAGTATCATTTATAAAATATGTACCCTCTCTGAACCATACGGTAACAGTACCGGGATTTTCAAGTTCCCTGAGTTTTTCTTTTGCGGCAGCGATTGTTTCAAGAGGCTGCTCAAGTGTGCCGGGATTTGAATCATCACCGTTAACCGAAACAATAATATCATCAGGTCCCATAACAAATTCGCCTTCGTCAAATTCAGTCTGAAGCTTATTTTCGGGCTCGGTAAATTCGCCTTCAACAGGCTCCGGCGGACAGAAAATAAGGCTGAACATTGTAAATAATGATGTGATTACAGATACTACTTTTGCAAAAAAAGCATCCACAAAAATCTCTCCAATCATAAATGGTTAAATTTATTATATCACTGTAAAAAAACAATTTCAATTAAATGATAAATTCTTTACGCAAAAGAATGTTTGTGTTAAAATATAAAAAACTGAAACTTCAGGAGAGGATATTCATGAAATCCAAGGTTTATTTTTGTAAGACAATAACTCCCGGAAAAATAAAGGAGCTTTATCTGGCACTTGGCAAGGAGCTTAAAGGCAATGTTGCCGTAAAGCTTCATTCCGGCGAAATCGGCAACCAGAATTTTTTGGGTCCCGATATGTTCAAACCTGTTATCGACCTGGTGAACGGCACGGTTGTTGAATGTAACACAGCCTATGACGGCGGCAGAGATACAACAGAAAAGCATATGGCTACACTCGAAAAGCACGGCTGGAGCAAGTATTTCAACGTTGATTTGCTTGATGCTGAGGGCCCCGATACGGTGCTTGAAATCAAAAACGGCAAGGTTATTGACAAAAACTATGTCGGCAAAAATATATCGGCTTACGATTCTGTCCTTGTCCTTTCACACTTCAAGGGTCACCCGATGGGTGGCTACGGCGGAGCACTCAAGCAGCTTTCAATCGGTGTTGCATCCTCTTACGGTAAGAAATATATTCATGGTGTCGGTGTGCCCGAAAACTTCTGGACCAGTGACCATGACGATTTTTTGCGTGCAATGGCAGATGCTGCAAGCTCGGTTATTGAATATTTCGGCGACAATGCCGCTTATATAAACGTAATGATGAATATGTCGGTTGACTGCGACTGCTGTGCCGTTGCGGAAGACCCATGCATGGCAGATATCGGTGTGCTCGCTTCCCTTGACCCTGTTGCTATTGATAAGGCCTGCCTCGATCTGGTATATGCATCAGCCGACCCCGGCAGGGATCATCTCATCGGGCGGATTGAATCCCGCAACGGCATACTCACTCTTGAGGCAGCGGCTGAAATCGGCTGCGGCAGCAAGGAGTACGAGCTGATTGAAATTGACTGAAAAGTAGATGGTTGAACCTAAGCTGAAGGCAAAAATTTATGGCTAATAAAGTAAAAGAATTTTTTAAAAGTGAAGCCGTGCTTATAATATCGGCTGTACTGGCTGCTATATCGGTGCTTTTCGTAAAGCCCTCAGCAGCCTACCTTGAATATATAGATTTCCGCACGCTTGCGCTGCTGCTCTGCCTGATGCTTGTTATGGCAGGCTTAAACAGCATGGGGATTTTCAGTACCTTGGCACAACGGTTACTCAAAAAAACAAAAAATGTGCGGTTGCTCGGTTTGTTGCTGAGCATGCTGTGCTTCTTCTCATCAATGCTGATTACAAACGATGTTGCATTGATAACCTTTGTGCCATTCACGGTAACTGTGCTTGAAATATCGGGAAGAAAAAAAGCACTCATTCCGCTTGTGGTCACTGAAACGGTTGCAGCAAACCTGGGCAGCATGCTTACTCCAATAGGCAATCCGCAAAATCTCTACCTGTTTTCGGCTTTCAATATGGATTTTGCCGAATTTTTTGCAGCAGTTGCACCGTATGCGGGGCTTTCACTTGTACTGACGGTAGTTTCATCACTTGTGCTCAAAAACGATGCTATAGAAGTTAAACTGTCAGAAGATAAAACCAAACAAAACAGGATAAAGCTTATAATCTACCTTTGCCTATTTGTGATTGCGCTGCTTACAGTTTTTCGAGTTGTTCCCTATATTGCAACACTTGCAATTACAGTAACAGCTGTTCTGTTGGCGGACAGAAAAACGCTGCTGCGTGCTGACTATAGTCTGCTGCTGACCTTTGTTTTTTTGTTCATATTTATCGGCAATCTCGGTGAAATAAAAGCGGTTAACGATCTGCTGCAAAGAATGGTTTCGGGCAGAGAGGTCTTGGTTGGTGTAGCGGTAAGCCAGGTTTTCTCAAACGTACCGGCAGCATTGCTGCTTTCATCTTTTACGGATAACGCAGCCGATCTGTTAACAGGCGTAAATCTTGGCGGACTCGGCACACTCATTGCCTCTATGGCAAGCCTGATTTCATTCAAGCTGATTGCAAAGGAAAAGATAAATACGGGTAGATATATGATTATGTTCACAGCTGTAAACGCAGTATTTCTTGCAGCAAATCTGTTGCTGTGGAAAATTATAAACTGAAGCAGAAAATCAGCAATAACGGCAAGTCGGAGTGCATGATACCGCATATTTAATAAATATCACCAAAATATATTTTATGCAGTGATTGGAATTTATGGTAAAAATGCATTTACTTTTGATTTTGGTGTGTGTTATAATATGCGATGGTACATTGCGTGGATGGGCAGGGTCTGTCCGTGCGATAACTAATTAACTTTGCTAATATTTATTTATGGAGGTATAAACCAATGGCTTACAAGTATGTTTACCTGTTCTCCGAAGGTGACGCTTCAATGCGTAATACCCTCGGCGGTAAAGGTGCAAACCTTGCAGAAATGACCAAGATCGGTCTTCCTGTTCCCCAGGGCTTCACAATTTCTACAGAGGCTTGTACAAAGTACTATGAGGACGGCAAGAAAATCAACGATGAAATCCAGGCTCAGGTCATGGAGTACATCGTAAAGATGGAAGAAGTTACAGGCAAGAAATTCGGCGATAAGGAAAATCCCCTTCTCGTTTCCGTTCGTTCAGGTGCCCGTGCATCCATGCCCGGCATGATGGACACTATCCTCAACCTCGGTCTTAACGAAGAGGTTGTTGAAGCAATCTCCGAGAAGTCCGGCAACCCCCGTTGGGCTTGGGACTGCTACAGAAGATTTATCCAGATGTATTCCGACGTTGTTATGGAAGTCGGTAAGAAGTACTTCGAGCAGCTCATTGACGAAATGAAAGAAGAAAAGGGTGTAACACAGGACGTTGACCTTACAGCTGACGACCTCAAGACACTCGCTGGCCAGTTCAAGGCTGAATACAAGAACAAGATCGGTTCTGATTTCCCCTCCGATCCCAAAGAGCAGCTCATGGGCGCTGTTGAGGCTGTTTTCCGTTCATGGGACAACCCCCGTGCAAACGTTTACCGCCGCGACAACGATATTCCCTACTCATGGGGTACAGCAGTTAACGTTCAGATG
>JAZSND010000006.1:0-7284 GCA_045536235.1 Acutalibacteraceae bacterium
CGAGTGTAACGAGCCTTTATCGTAATTTCATTTTTGAAATTATAGGGAAGATTCCCCCTCAATGTGCGGAAAATTAAAGTAAAGATATTGTTACTTTTGTCATGCGTTACAAAAGTAACCAAAAGAACTTCTGGGGTTATAAGCACTCCACTACGGCTGACGAGAATTAATCCGCTCGGCAGACAGAACAAAAATGTTTTGTTCTGCTGCCATAACGGCTATAAAAGTAAATCTGACTTTTAAGCTTGCTCTACCGCCTATGGTTCCCTCGCTCAGATAAAGGAGTGAAGTTTCAGCTCGTCAGCCTGTTTCGTTCAAACTCACAGCATCTTTAATTTTTATACTGATATTGCTTTTATGCTTTTTAATCTCCGCCGTTGGTGCCTTTTATTTCTTAATAAAACTTTTCAACAGGCGGCATCCGGTGTGCGCTTCGCACCGGCTTTTGGTGTCGGTCTTACCGACAAACTTTAATTTGAGGTTGAAATTTGGAAATCATTGTGATATTATATATATCTAAAATTATATAATACTCTAATTATATGCTTTTTTAGTGTAAATTTTCGATAAAAGGAGGAAGTTTAATGACCTCAAAGGAACTTACAGAAAACATTGTAAAGCTGCTTGACGAAAAAAAGGCTGAGGATATTGCAGCCCTTGAAACAGCGAGCCTTACGGTAGTTTCCGATTACTTTGTTATCGCAACGGGTAATTCAAGCACACACGTTAAATCCCTGGCGGACGATGTCGAATACGGCATGCAGCAGCTTGGCGTAGAGCCTGACCATATCGAGGGCAGAGCAACCGGTTGGATTCTGCTTGATTACGGCGCAGTGCTTGTTCATGTTTTCACCCGTGATAACAGAGATTATTATAATCTTGAGCATCTCTGGGCGGATGCTACACCCGTTGATATTTCGGGACTTGTTACAGAATAATAAATTATAAGGATTGATAAATTATGGCTAAGAATTACGATTTTAAAGCCGCTGAGCTGAAATGGCAGGATAAATGGGAGGATGCAGGTGTATTCAAAGCATCGGATAATTCCGATAAGCAGAAATTCTACGCACTTGTTGAGTTTCCTTATCCCAGCGGTGCAGGTATGCACGTAGGTCACATCAAGGCTTATTCAGGTCTTGAAGTGGTTTCACGTAAGCGCAGAATGGAGGGCTACAACGTCCTTTTCCCCATCGGCTTTGACGCATACGGTCTGCCGACTGAAAACTACGCTATCAAAACAGGTATCCATCCCAGACAGGTTACCGACAACAATATTGCAAAGTTCACTTCTCAGCTTAAAAGAGTAGGCTTCTCTTTCGATTGGGACAGAGTTATCGACACAACAGAAGAAGGCTACTACAGGTGGACACAGTGGATTTTCCTCAAGATGTTTGAAAACGGTCTTGCTTTCCGTGATAAAACTCTTGTTAACTACTGCCCGTCATGTAAGGTTGTCCTCTCAAACGAGGATTCACAGGGCGGTAAGTGCGATATCTGCCACAGCGACATTGTTCAGAAGTCAAAGGACGTATGGTATCTTCGCATAACAGAGTATGCCGACAAGCTCCTTGAAGGTCTTAAGGATGTTGACTATCTCCCCAATGTAAAGCTCCAGCAGGAAAACTGGATTGGCAAGTCAACGGGTGCTTTTGTTAACTTCACTGTTAAGAATACTGACGAAACACTCCGTATCTATACAACACGTCCCGATACTCTTTTCGGCGTAACCTTTATGGTTATGGCTCCCGAGCATCCCATGCTCGATAAGTATAAGGATATGATTGCAAACTTTGACGAGGTTGAAAGCTACAGAGCAGAGTGCGCAAAGAAAACCGAGTTTGAAAGAACTCAGCTTGTAAAAGATAAGACAGGCGTACGCCTTGACGGTTTTGTCGGCATCAACCCCGTAAACGGCAAGGAGATTCCGATATTTATTTCCGACTACGTTATGATGGGCTACGGCACAGGCGCAATTATGGCTGTGCCTGCACATGACCAGCGTGACTACGACTTTGCAAAGAAGTTCGGTATTGATATTATCGAGGTTATCAAGGGCGGCGACATTTCTGTTGAAGCTTATACAGGCGACGGCGAAATGGTCAACTCCGACTACCTCAACGGCTATACAGACAAGAAATCCTCAATCGAGCGTGTTCTTGTTGAACTTGAAAAGCAGGGTATCGGCGAAAAGGGCGTTCAGTACAAGATGAAGGACTGGGCGTTCAACCGTCAGCGTTACTGGGGCGAGCCTATTCCGTTTGTTCATTGCGACAAGTGCGGTATGGTTGCTGTGCCTTATGAGGAGCTTCCGCTGAAACTTCCCAAGGTTGAAAACTTTGAACCCGGTCAGGACGGCGAAAGCCCGCTTGCAAAGATTGATTCTTATGTCAACTGCACCTGCCCCAAGTGCGGCGGCGCAGCAAAGCGTGAAACAGATACAATGCCTCAGTGGGCAGGTTCATCATGGTACTTCCTGAGATATATCGACCCGAAGAATGACGAACGCTTTGCCGATATGGAAAAGTTGAAATACTGGGGTCAGGTTGACTGGTATAACGGCGGTATGGAGCACGTTACACGTCACCTTATCTACTCACGTTTCTGGCACAAGTTCCTCTATGATCTTGGCGAGGTGCCCTATGCTGAGCCGTATGCAAAGCGTACCGCTCAGGGTCTTATTCTCGGTCCCGACGGCGTCAAAATGTCCAAATCCAGAGGTAATGTTATTGACCCGAACGATGTTGTTGAAGCATTCGGTGCGGATGTTCTTCGTACTTACGTTCTGTTCATGGGCGACTATGAAAAGGCAGCACCGTGGTCTGAGGACAGCGTAAGGGGCTGTAAGAGATTTATTGACAGAGTATGGAACCTGCAGACACTTCTCACCGATTCCGACGAATACTCCAAGAAGCTCGAAGCACCCTTCAACAGAACAATCAAGAAGGTTTCCTCAGATATCGAAAACCTTAAATACAACACAGCTATCGCAGCTCTTATGACCCTGCTCAACGAAATTTACGATGCAGGTGCAGTCACACGCAAGGAGCTCAAAACATTCATTACCCTTCTTAACCCCTTTGCTCCGCACATCACCGAGGAAATCAATGAGCTTCTCGGCGAAGGTATGCTTGCCTGCGGTGAATGGCCGGCATATGACGAAGCCAAGTGTGTTGACAACGAGATTGAAATCGTTGTTCAGATCAACGGCAAAATCCGTGCAAAGATGATGGTCGCAACCGATATTGAGGCAGCGGATGTAATTGCGCTTGCAAAGGCAGACGAAAAGATTGCCGCTGAAATTGAGGGCAAGAATATCGTCAAGGAACTCTATGTAAAGGGCAAGCTTGTAAATATCGTAGCAAAATAAAATAGAGAAACGAGGGTCAGAGATATGAAAAGCTTTCTTTCGGTTTTACTTTGTGTAATTCTTCTGGGTATTTGTGTGATTCCTGCGGCTTACGCTACGGAAATGGAATACCCGAAAAAGAGGGAAGAAATAGGTATACGTGATCCTTGTATTCTTGTCAGCGAAGGTAAATACTATATGTACGGCACAGGTGTAGTCTGGCCGGGTTACGGCTGCTACGTCAGCGAAGATCTGGAAAACTGGTCTGAGCCGCAAAGGGTATTTTCTTTCCCTGAAGGTCACACGGCGGACAACGATTTCTGGGCTCCGGAATGTGTTGAATATGAGGGCGATTTCTACCTTTTTGCAACATATCACGACAGGGTTTTAAATCATAGGGGCACGGCTGTTTTCAGGTCGGAAAGTCCGCTTGGTCCGTTTGAGCAGATTAGCGACGGCTTTGCAACCCCAAACGATTGGGATTCTATTGACGGAACACTCTATGTTGATAATGACGGTCAGCCGTGGATGGTTTTTGTACACGAATGGACAAGCACGGATGACGGAATCGGCAGAATGTGTGTTGCAAAAATGAGCGACGATTTGTCAGCGCTCATCAGCGAGCCAAAGGAAATTTTCCGTGCGGATGACGGGCTTTGCGGTATGGACAGACAGGTGACGGATGGTCCGTATATCTACACCTGCCGGGACGGCAAGCTGATTATGCTCTGGTCGAATGTGGCTGACAACGGCTATGCAGTCGGAATGGCAGAAAGCTACAGTATTGACGGTGAATGGCGGCAGCAACCCCGGCTTTTATTCCACAGGGATATAAGCGGTACGGGTCATGACGGCGGTCACGGTATGATTTTTGTGACTAACGACGGCAGAAAAATGCTCAGCGTTCATTCGCCCAATTCATCGGGCGAGGGCTATCACGAAACAGCAATGTTCTATGAGATTGTCGAGGTTGACGGCACACTTATGCTCAGATCCTACTATGAGGATTTGCAGGAAACACGCAAAACGGTAAGCAACGTTTTTGAATGGATTTCTGAATTTGTTTCAAAGCTGTGGGGTATAGTCATATCGGTATTTGCAAAAATAACATCAATTGTATAAAATAATTTCAATATAAAAGAGGTAATTAAAAAATGGGATGCAATGGCAATTGCTCCTCCTGCTCATCAAATTGTGAGAGCAGAGAGCAGCAGCCTCAGGATCTGAGACTGCCTCAGAATCAGTACAGCAATGTAAAAAAGGTTATCGGCGTTGTCAGCGGTAAGGGTGGCGTAGGTAAATCGCTTGTCACTTCGCTGCTTGCGTCTACCTTCCAGGCGCTCGGCAAGCAGACCGCAATTCTCGATGCTGATATAACCGGCCCTTCGATCCCGAAGGCATTCGGTGTAAAAAGCGCTATCGAGCAGAGCGAAATGGGCCTTATTCCGGCTTACAGCAAGTCCGGCATACGTATGATGTCCGTAAACCTTCTGCTTGAAAAAGAGGATGCTCCCGTTGTGTGGAGAGGTCCTGTTATTTCCGGTATAATTCAGCAGTTCTGGAACGAGGTTGCATGGGGCGATGTTGACTATATGTTTGTTGATATGCCTCCCGGTACGGGCGATGTTCCGCTGACTGTTTTCCAGAATCTTCCTGTTGACGGTATTGTTGTTGTCACAACTCCGCAGGATCTTGTCACAATGATAGTCAAAAAGGCTTACAACATGGCAAATCTTATGAACGTACCGATTATCGGTCTTGTAGAAAATATGAGCTATTTTGAATGCCCCGATTGCGGCAAAAAGCACGCTGTTTTCGGCGAAAGCAAGATCGAAGAGGTTTCAAAGGAGCTTGATCTTCCTGTGCTTGCACGTCTGCCGATTAACCCGAAAACGGCTAATCTTGTTGACTGCGGTGCGGTTGAGCTTGCAGGAGATGACGATATCAGGCCTGCTGTTGATGCAATCGAAAAGTATTTTGAAGAAAAGTAAACAGAAACATTAAAATCCCGTGATGACTTTGAAAATCATCACGGGACTTTTGATTTTAATAAACAAACTTGTTGGATTTTTTCAGCACGGAAACAATGGGTACGATCAGTATACCGCATACAAGGTTACTTATTGCATGTGTTACGTCAAACGGCAGACCTGCTGCAATCCATGCGAGCATTCCTTTGAAATCAAGCCCGAACAGTATCGCCTGAGCCGGTGCATAAAGTATGCCGTAAAGCAGACCGTGCAGAGCACATACAAGCGAATAAACAACAGGTTTTGCTTTTGAGGGTATTTTTTCAGGCAGCAGCATTACTGCACCCCAAAGTACTGTCCAGATGTAAAGGTAGGGTATCCACCATGTTGCAAAGCCGTTCAGCAGCCCTGTTAGAAATATGAAGATATAAAGCGGATAAAGGGCTTTTTTTCGGTATACAACGGTAAGTGCCACAATAAACGTACCTATCAGGTGGATGTTTGGCAGGACCTCTGTGAGCATTTTGGAAGCGTACATCATCGCACCGAGCATGGAAAAAACCGCAATTTCTTTAATATTCAGTTTCACTTTATTCCGCCTTGAATGAATATGTTGTACCCGGTTCTGTTTCAGTTGTATCAACGCCGGACATAGCCATTTCACCGTTGATGTAGAATGCCCAGTACTTTCCGTCATTATCGTAATCAAGAGTAATGCCGTTTACGGTTTTGACATAAAGACCGTAAGGGCCTTCTTCGCCTGCAATAAGCCCAAGCTCCTGCAAAGCTTCGCCGACAATTGACTTGTCGGTGCTGATTTCAAATTGCGTTTCAGCTCCGTCAGTATCGGTTACCGTAAAGGTGAATTTTGTTGCGCCTTCACCAAGCTGCTTAATCTCTGCCGGAGTTTGTGCAGAGGTTGATGCAGCGGCAGGCTCCTCCTGCTGTGTGTTGCCGTTACAGCCGGTTGTAAGCAGTGCTATAGCCGCAATAAGCACAATACAAACAGCGAGTGACAGCTTGCTTTTAAACTGTTTTTTCTGCATGGTTTGCATTTCTCCTTTTATTCTGTTTTTTGTGTCCCTTTTCAGTCAGCACTCGTAACTGTTGTTTCAGGGCAATTGCCGTTTCGGGTATTTCGACTGCGGCACGTTGCTCTTTCACCTTCTCACAGCTTGCGCTGCAATGGCTTGTCCCCGGTTTGCGGCATCGGGCAGAAAGGCAATTTCTTTTGTGCCTCACGGCGACGGGCTCGTGCGGGATTTTCACCCGACTTCCTTTCTACAAGAAAAAAGTTTAACATAAAAGCCTACTTTTTTCAAGTAGGCTTTCTGTGAATATTATTTGTTGCTGACACTATGATGGCAAGGCGGAACCTCTTGAGTAAGGGGTAGGAATACATATCCCTTTTGCTTTGCCTGATTTATTATATCGGTAAGTGCCTCTGCGGTAGTAATTTTAGTCGAACTATCGTGCATAAGCACTACATTGTTGCGTTTTTTAACAAGGGTATTTACTGTAGTTTTTATTATGGTTTTTGTTTTAACGGTTGTACTCTCAGCGTCGCCGCTCGAAACATTCCAGTCAAAATAAACAAAGCCTTCCTTTTCAACCCTTTTTACAAGTCTTCCCATAATGCCTTTGTTAATATCTTCAGTTATGGTATTAGAACTGCCGCCGGGAAAGCGAATAAGGGTAGCTTCATATCCGAAATCGGTCTTGAGCTTATCTCTAAGGCGGTATATCTTATTCATATAGGCGTCGTCTGACTTATAAATCTTTGCATAATCGTGGGAATAGACGTGTATTCCGATGTTGTGACCATAGTTTATCATTCTCTGGATAATCGGTTTTTTATCGGCAGAATAATTACAGATAAAAAAGGTTGCCTTAACATCGCTTTCCTTTAAAACATCAAGTACCTTTGGTGTAACTTTTAAAGAGGGTCCGTCGTCAAAGGTTAAG
>JAZSND010000009.1:0-39359 GCA_045536235.1 Acutalibacteraceae bacterium
CACTTTTACAACAACGAACGAATCCAATTAAAAACAAAACTGACTCCGCTTGAAAAACGAAGTCAGTATGTCGCTTAAAATTTAATATCGCCTACCATAGGGGGCTTTTTTGTGCTGTCCGTACAATTTGGGGCAGTTCAAGCTGCCGTGTTAATATTATTTGCAGTGATATTATTTTTTGTTTATTCTTATAGCGTAGCTTACTGCCTCATAAATGCCTACCGCAGAAATTGCTGCAACAGCAAGTATAAGCGACCAACGAAGATCGATCTGCTGTCTGCGCTGCATATCAAAAAGAATCTCGATACCCAGGCAAAGCAGCGCTCCCTGTACTATAACTGCGGAAGCAAAATGCTTCATGGGAATAACCTTGTAAGCCATGAGTATACTCATTATCGCCGACGAAACCGTAAGCATCAGACAAACGGGCATCACATAGTTAACATACCAGCCTGCGCTGTGGTTTATGTAAGATAAAAACAGCAGATAAACCGAAATGACAACCATACAGATACATACCGTTACTGCAGGACGTTTGGGCTTGATTGCAGGTAAAACAATCATCATCCACGTGCACATCACTATACCCAGCAGGTAAGCTGACCATGTGATTATTCCGCTCTGTGCCCATTCACGTCCGGGGAAAAAGCTCTGAATCCACTCAGGCGGGCCGAGATAATCCGCTACCAGACATACAAGCGTCGGAAAAGCCAGAAGCGCAGAAACAACCGCTGCATAGCCTTTACCCTTAGGATTATCAACCTTCCCTTTTTCTTTAACAGGCACCTCATTTACCGGCTCCTTGTGTGTCGGCTCCGGCGAAGTTCCTATGCTTGAGGAAAGCTGCGCGTTGCAAGCCGGACAAATGACAGCAGTATCCTCAATCTGTGAACCGCAATGCTGACAAAACATTTCAGCCCCTCCTTAAATATTATTCTTCATCCTTGCTGCACTGAAGGTCATACTGACTCTTCACGAGCTCAAGGATTTCTTTTTTATTTTCCATTTGCCTGTACCAAGCTATAAGCAGCCTTTCATCAGCTGAACAGCGTTCCAGAACGGAAATATCCGCCGCTATTCCGGAATCGTAATCAGCTCCGGGCTCTGACTCAAGTTCAAGCGCCTGTGTATATTCGCTGTTGCCTACAACGGTATCAACATCGACCTTGAACATGCGTGCAATCTTGATAAGGTTGCTGATGTTCGGCTCTGTTTTGCCACCTTCATAATATGAATAAGCAGAGCGGTCGACACCGAGGACCTTTGCAACATCATCCTGCTTGAAACCGCATGCCTTGCGCAACTTTTTCAGGTTGCTGTTGAACATAACTATCTTTCCTTTCATCAGAGATATTCCGCAAGTGCTGCCAGATCCCTGACAACAACTGATGCACGGATATCGCTTGAACTGTATTCCTCCATGTCTGTAACACCGCTGAGTACAAGTGCGCTGGGTATATCATGATTATAGCCTATGGCAATATCCGTAGCCAGTCTGTCACCGACAAATGCAATTTCTTCACGTGTGCAGCCGAGCATATCCGTAACATAGTTTACGGTTTCCTCCATCGGCTTACCCATTACCATGGGACGTTTGCCTGTTGAAGCAGCAAACATTTCGATCATCGAGCCTGTATCGGGCATAAAGCCGTCTGCCATCGGGCAATTCAGATCGGGATGAGTTGCAATATAGGTGACACCCGCAGCAATATAGTTTGCCGCCTTGCTGATTTTTTCGTAAGTCAGTGTTGTATCAAAGCCCAGAACAACCACATCGGGATTTTCGTCAACAAGGCAGATGCCTGCCGCAGAAAAATCAGCGGTCAGGCGTTCGTTGCCGAGAAGATAAATTTTTTCACCCGGATGGTTCTTTTTAAGATAATCTATTGTTACGTGAGAAGAAATAACAATCTTATCCTCGCTCACAGGGAAACCCATTTTTTCAAGCTTATCACAGCAGACCTTTACGTTGTTTGATGAATTGTTTGTGAAAAAGCGGAAATCCCTGCCGGACGCCTGAAGGCTTTTTATGAAGCCGTCGGCACCTTCTATAAGGCGGTTGCCAAGATAAAATGTACCGTCCATATCAATTATAAAGTATTTTGTTTTTTCAAAGATTTTTTTATCCGTCACTTTTTTACCCCTGTTTCAACATCAGAATCCGAAATAATCGCCGAAATAATCGTCAAAAAAGCTGCCGTAATTGCCGTAACTGTCGTTACCGTAGACACCTGCTGTTGTCGGCTCTTCCTTGACAGTGTTATTTTCCTCAATAAGAGTTGCCTTAACCTCAAACTCGGAGGTCTGATATCTGCCACCGGAAGATGTGATGCGGAACAGTTCAAGTGTAAGCACATCGCCGACTGACGAATCCTCAATTGCCTCAAGGAGAACATCAGCCTTGTCAAGGTCTTTACCGTTGACGGAGATAATCATGTCGCCGGGCTGTGCATCCGTACCTGCAAGTGCACTGTTTTCATCTATTGAGTAAATAACAAGTGAACCGCTGGGCAGACCCTTCATCTGTACAGCCATGCTGTAGATACTGCTGATTGATGAATTGTCGTTTTCAACATAGGATATACCGAGCTTTGCTCTGCCGGGTACATAACCGTAAGCAATAACCTTATTTATAATTTCCTGCGCCTGTGTAATCGGAATCGAGAAAGCTATGCCTTCATATTCCGTTGCGGCGATTTTCGCTGAGTTGATACCGATAACCTGACCGTACTCATTTACAAGCGCACCGCCTGAGTTACCGGGGCTGATAGCTGCATTGTGCTGGATGCAGACCATATCATAGCCAATGCTGCTGGTGATATTTCTGCCGATAGCGGAAATTTTACCGTCGGTAAAGGTGCCGAAAAGTGCAGAACCGCCGGGGTTACCGATAGCGTAAACCGTGCTGCCGACCTTGAGTGAATCGGAGTCGCCGAATTCAGCTGCCTTGAGTCCTTTTTCTTTTATACGCAGCACACCGATATCGGTTCTTTCGTCAAAGCCGACTATTTCGGCATCGTAACGTGTGCCGTCTTCAGTCAGGATAACAGTTTCAATACCCGCATCAGAAATAACATGCGCACAGGTGAGAATATAGGTGTGTGTGCCGCTGCCGTTTTCACCCATGACTATACCGGTGCCTTCTGTATAAAGGCTGTCATTTTTGTAAATCATGACCGCTACGTTGATATCTGCAACCTTCTCGTAAATTTCAGTTGCGGAGAGCACTTCTCCCTTTGATGTGTTGCTTGACTGCGGGGTTTCATTGATTTCAAGCTTGGGTGCGTTTTCATCAAGCACCGTCGCATTCTCTCCGCCGGGGGCAACGCCGGGATTGGACGGCTTTTTATCTCTATTAAGTGAAACGGGAATTGCAATTGCTGCTATTACAACCACTATTGCAAGAATTATGCAGAATACCTTTCTGCCCTTCTTTTTCTTCTTTTTTCCGTCATCAGCAGGCGGCTGTGTATAGTTGGGCTGCCATGAATACTGCTGTGTTGCACCTGTGTTGGGATTGTAGGTATAGCCGGGCACACCTGTACCGGGGTTGTAAGTATTGGTTGGTGCACCCGTATTCGGTTCAGAATTAAAGGCAGGCTGCTGCGGCTGTGAATAGCTGTTGAAAGAAGTTTTTCCGGGTTCCTGAACAGGAACCGTCTCTGCCTCAGCAGCATCTTCAGAGGAATACTTTTCTGCAAGTTCGTCAAGCTCCTGCTCTGTGGGCTGAACTTCTTCGGCAGGAACAGGATTTTCCTGCTGTGTGTCGGGATTAAAAATATCGTTTCTTTCGTCCATTTTCTCTTTTTGCTCCTTTTCGGGTTGATGAGTAAATATTACTCACTGTGTATTATACTCACTTATCGGTTTTGTTAATAAACTTTTAAATAGTTGCGTTATTCTTTTTACGTGCTCAGTGTAAATCAACATACGGCAACTCAAAAACAAACTCCGTAAATCTGCCCTCTTCACTTACGGCATATATTTTTCCGCCGTGAAGCTCAAGTATGCTTCTGACTATGTGAAGTCCGAGCCCTGTGCTCTTGACATCATGGCTGCGTGACTTGTCAACCTTATAGAAACGTTCAAATATTTTGTCAAGCTCTTCCTGTGCTACGCCCGTACCGCTGTTTATAATATGGGTTTCGACAACACCGTTGTTCTCTGTAATATTCACGCTGATGCAACCGTGTTCGGGTGTGAACTTGACCGCATTGTCAACAAGATTGTAAACAACCTGACCGAGAAGATCCTCATCAGCACGAACCGTATGCGCACCGAGATATTCAAGCCCTCTGACCTCAATTTTTGCATCGCTTATTTTGCGCTCAAAGTTAAGAAAGGTTGAAAGAACAAGGCTTGACAGATCAACTGTTTTTATATCAAGGTCGAGCTGACCGGCTTCAATTTTGGAAAGATTGAGCATCGAAGCGACCATACGTGACAGCCGTTTAACTTCACCCGAAACAATTTTCAGGTAACGTTCCTGCTGTGATGACGGAATTGTTCCGTCGAGCATACCGTCGATAAAGCCGCCGATTGTGGTCATCGGGGTTTTCAGCTCATGTGAAACGTTTGCAACAAAGTTGCGGCGTGAGCTTTCGAGCTGTTCAAGACTGTTTGCCATAGAATTGAAAGCCTTAGCCAATTCGCCAAGCTCGTCATTACGGTTTAAGTTTATTCTCGGCTTGAAATCACCCGATGCGTAGCTGCGTGTTGCCTTTGCCATTTTTTTGAGCGGACGTGTAAGGCTGTGTGCCATACCGTAAACCGCAAGAACAGCAAAAGCAAGAACTACAAGCATTGATATACACAGCAGATGGATTATCGGCTCAACAAAGCTGGCAATTGAGTTTGAAACGGGAGCAACCGCAAAAACAATCGCAACCGTTCTGCCGATAAC
The DNA here is from genome assembly GCA_045536235.1 of Acutalibacteraceae bacterium. Taxonomy (GTDB): domain Bacteria; phylum Bacillota; class Clostridia; order Oscillospirales; family Acutalibacteraceae; genus UBA8612. Next base: position 4,904 of record JAZSND010000009.1, read on the forward strand.
CGTTACCGGCTCAGCAGCTATATAATGCAACTCGTCATACTGACCGTTCAGACTGCTGACGGTAAGATACTCGCCTTTGATTGAATTGTCAAGCACTTCACCGCGGATAACCAGCTCATCGTGTGCTGCGCAGTAGTTGCCTACATAATAACCGTTTTCAAAATAATCACGGCAGACGATAATACTGCCCGATGTATCGCAAATAAACACATCTGCATTAATTGATGAAGAAATAAGATCAAGCGATGAGCACAGCGCCGCCATTGACGAATCGCCCTCACCGAACATTGATATAAAGCCACCCGAAAGCAAAGTCGAAGCGGAATCCGCAACACTGTGTGCATTTTCGGAAAGCAGCCTGCCGTTTTGTCTGTACGCATAGCTGCCTGTAAAAATCACGAGCGATGTACCAAGCAGCGCAAAACAGCACAGCAAAATCATTGAAAGCATGAAGGTATACCTTGCACGCAGTGAAAAACGTTTTGGTCTGCCTGTTTTTCTCTTGTTTCTGTTCTTTTTCATAGTGTTAAAAAGCTGAATTATTCTTTAGTTTCAAACTTATAGCCTACACCCCATACAGTGCGAAGCTCCCATTTGTCGGAAACGCCTTCCAGCTTTTCACGAAGGCGCTTGACATGGACATCAACCGTACGTGAATCGCCGTAATAATCAAAGCCCCATACCTCATCAAGAAGCTGATCACGGGTAAATACTCTGTTCGGATTGCTTGCAAGGTGGAATATAAGCTCCATTTCTTTGGGAGGAGTGTCAACCTGTGCGCCGTTGACCTTGAGCTCATAATTTGTAAGATTAATTGAAAGCTTGTCGTAATGTACCTCCTGAACAGCCGTAACAGCAGACGCTCCGCCCGAACGGCGCAGCACAGCTTTTATTCTTGCAACGACCTCTTTGGTATCAAATGGTTTTACAACATAGTCGTCCGCACCCAGTTCAAGACCGAGCACCTTGTCAAAGGTTTCGCCCTTTGCAGTGAGCATGATTATAGGCTTATCGGAAAATTTGCGTACCTCACGGCAGACCTGCCAACCGTCGAGCTTGGGCAGCATAATATCAAGCAGCATAAGGTCAGGCTGCTGTTCGCGGAAAATTTTAACAGCAGACGCACCGTCATTTGCGATAATTACATTGAAGCCTTCTTTCTCGATATAAAGCCGGAGAAGCTCGCAGATATTTGTGTCATCGTCTACGATAAGGATTTTTTCAAGTAACATTTTTCAAATTCCTCCCATATAAAAGGGCCAATCAGCCACTATACAGAGTTGATTATAACATATATTGTGAAAAAATAAAACATCTTTATTAAAAATTTTTTCACACCCTTGTTACCAAATAACCATTGACTACAGCCCGATAATTTGATAAGATATTTTATTATAAATAGTGAGGTATTATAATTATTATGCCTGCGCAACAAATAACCACACGAAAGGATAGTAATATGAGCACGTCAAAAAAACTTTCAAAATCCATATGGTTCAACATCGTGATTTTCGGCTTTATGGGTCAGATAGCCTGGGCAGTCGAAAACAACTTCTTCAACCTCTTCCTTTTCAACGAGGTAGGCGGCACCCCGGAGGACATTTCGAAAATGGTCACCGCCAGTTCTGTTGTGGCTGTTCTTACCACCTTATTCATGGGCAGCCTCAGCGATAAAATAAACAAACGCAAAATATTTATCTGCGGCGGCTATATAGTATGGGGCTTCACGGTTATGGCTTTTGCCCTTATTTCGCCCGAAAATGTCGCAAAAATCATGAGCACAACACCCGCAGCAGCAGTTTCAACAACGGTTATTCTCGTTATAATCATGGACTGTATCATGACTTTCATGGGTTCAACAAGTAACGACGCCGCCTTCAACGCATGGATTACAGACGTCACATCTTCTTCAAACAGAGCCAAGACAGAATCCGTTCTTGCGATCCTTCCTGTTGTTGCACTCGTCGGTGTTACGGCAGCCTTCGGCAGTCTTTCCACCAAGTTCGGCTATCCCGCATGCTTCATCGGACTCGGTCTCATCGTCACGGTTTGCGGTATAATCGGTCTGTTCTCGATAAAAGAATCCAGAACAGGTGTCAAAACCACCGCAGGCTTTATCGAAACCATGACCTACGGTTTCAGACCTTCCGTTATAAAAGGCAACAAAAGCCTTTACATTTCTCTGCTTTGCATGGGCATCTTTTCCATTGCAAGTCAGGTTTTCTTTCCCTACCTTTTCATTTATGTAGACCACTACATTGATATGAGCACTCTCAAACTCACAGCACCTGTAATTATCCTTGCAGCTGCGGTTGTGATCTGTGCAGTTGCAACACTGGTTTCCTTCATCATCCTTAGTGATAAAAAAGGCAAGACGCCGTTCCTCTTCCCCTCGGCTGCGTTTTTTGTAATAGGTCTTGTCCTTGTATATTTTTCCGATAAAAATATCATCTTCTTTGCGCTTTCCGCAATCGTTGCAATGGTCGGCTACGGTCTGCTTATGATCATGCTCAACGCCGCCATACGTGACTTCACACCCGAAGACAAGGCAGGTCAGCTTCAGGGAATCCGAATGATATTCTCTGTTCTCCTTCCTATGACACTCGGTCCTGCAATTGCCGTCAAGGTTACGGATGCATTTGCAACAGCACAGTACACCAACGAATACGGCGCTGCGGTAAATATTCCCGCACCGCATATCTATCTTGCTGCAGCAGCAGTAGGTATCACTATTTTCATTCCGCTTCTCTTTCTGGGTAAAAATCTCAAAAAACAGCAGGCAGACAAATAACCGAAGAAAGGAACGTTGATTATGAAAAAGCTTATCAGCATCATACTTTGTGCTGCCCTTTTGTTCGGCACGGTTGCCGTATCGGGTAACGCCGCTCAAACCGATGGTCAGTACGATTGGGACGGTGATCCGGTCATATTCATCCAGGGTTTCACAGGTTCTGCCCTTATCATGGACAGAGGGCTCGATACCGAAATGCACGCCTGGGGTGCCGGCCGTGAGTTCAGCATACCGATGATACTCGCCGCAGTTCCAAGCCTTATACTCGGACTTGTAATGCACGCATTTGGTGACAGCAGCCTTATAATCGACAGCTTTGGCTGGCTTGCAGAGGGCGTACTTGATAAGCTTGCCATAAACGATGACGGTACATCAAAGTACAGCCTCACCCCTTACCCGTACTATGTTGAGGAAGCTTCCGTAGCTGCTCTCAAGGCAAACGGAGAAGAAGATTTCGTTCCCGAAAAGGATATAACCGATGCTATTCTCGAAACAGTACCGGAAGATAATCTCTTCATTTTCAACGCAGACTGGCGTATCGGTCAGATAGACAACTCCGAACATCTTGCATGGTTTGTTGACGAGGTGCTTGAATATACAGGCAAGGACAAGGTTGATATTTATGCGCTCAGCCACGGCGGTCAGCTTGCTGCAGCATATCTTTACTACCACGGCACAGAAGCTAAAATTGACAACATTGTCCTTAACGTACCTGCAATAGGCGGCACATCAATCGCTACAGGTCTGCTTGGCGGCGGTATCAATTTCAACATGGATGAGATTGCCCGCTTTGCAGCTGTTATGCTCCGCACGGAAACCGATCTGAGATTCCTTGGCAAAATTCTTCCCGGCGATTATCTCAACAGCCTTATAAATGCTGTATTCAGTGATTTGTTTCTGCCCTTTGCATTAAACTTCGGCAGCATATGGGATTTCATGGATGTTGAAACCTACACCGAATACAAAGCAAAATATCTCAACAATCCGCTCGTTCACAGCGAAAGAATCGAAAAGCACGACAAGATGCACTATGACTGCATGGCAAACATGGGCGAAGGACTCAGAGCAGCCCAGGCAGCAGGTGTAAACATATACATAATGTCAAACTACGGCACAAGACTCGGCACAGGTGAAGCAATTGATGCCGACTTTGTCATTGACACAAAGCACACCTCCGGCGCATACACAGCCGAATTCGGCACTCAGTTTGCCAAGGGCTATACCGCAAAGGGTATCGTTTGCGCCGACCCGGCACACAACCATATTTCTCCGTCATATACAGTTGATGCGAGCTGCGCATACCTGCCCGAAAACACATGGTTTATATACGGTCAGTACCACGGTCAGGTTGCATGGGACGATTATACATACCCGATGATTATGGAAATGCTCCTCACCGACAACATAACTGATGTGCACTCAGACCCACGTTATCCTCAGTTCGAGCTTGCTCAGTGCCCTGTTGACGGTGTATACGCAAAATTCACAAACGAAAAATCAGGCTATTGCAACAGCGGCAGCAAGCAGCTGTTAATCCGCAACCTTTGCGATGAAAACAGCATTATTATCACCGGTATCAAGGCAGACGGCTGCGAATTCAGCCTTGATACCAAAAAGGTACTTGCTCCGGGCGAAGAAATAACTGTTGACTGCACAAAGCTTTCCGGCAGCGAACACTTCACAATGGAAATTGAATACAAATACAGTAGCAGTCTTTTTGCACAGCCCATGAGCAGAACCGTTTTTTTCAGCCAAGCATAACAGTTTGATTATCAAGCGAGTTACTAATTTTAAATGAGGAAGAACAATGAAAAAGGTACTTGGTATAATACTCAGCGTTGTACTTGTTTTCTGTACGGTATTACCGAGTGTATATGCCGCACAGGAAACCGTACCCAGCTTTAAGTGGGACGGTAACCCCATTGTGTTTATACAAGGCTATTCGGGTCCCATTCTTATAAGGGACAGAGGTCTTGAAACCGAAGAGCAGATATGGGGTATCGATCCGACAGATTTAGCAAAAAAATTATTTTCAAATCTGTTCGGACTGATATCGAGCCTTGTAAAATACACAAAAGGTGATACCGCACCTTTTGTCGAAGAATTCAGAGAATTCTCACAAGAGCTTGTCGACGATATTTCAATGATGCCTGACGGCAGTTCGAAATACAATATCGTATCCTACCCGACCTATGTTGAAGAGGCAAGTGTTGCCTACATCAACGAGGAAAAGGACGGCAAGTATTTACCGCTGACAGAAGGTGAGCTCATTGAGGCTATGGCACAGACTGTGCCCGAAGATAAGATATTTATTTTCAACACCGACTGGCGCAGAAGTCAGATTGTCAACTGCGAACACCTTGATGACTTTATTGATTCCGTACTAAGTTACACAGGCGCTTCACAGGTTGACATATATGCGCTCAGCCACGGCGGTCAGCTGACTGCAACCTACCTTTATTACCACGGCACAAACGGCAAGATCGATAACGCAGTTCTCAACTCCCCTGCAGTCAAAGGCACAAGCCTTCTTATGGAGCTGCTGGGCGACGATCCCATCAGCTTCGACCTTGAGGAGCTGATTCGCTTTGGCGGTATAATGCTCGGCACAGAGCTTGACTTCCGCTGGCTTGTAAAGATGCTTCCGGCAGAGTTTCTGAATGATCTTGTAAAAACCGTATTCAACGAAGTTTTACTGCCGTATGCAATTTATTTTGGCAGCGTATGGGATTTTATGGATATTGAAACCTATACGGCACTGCGTGATGTTTATCTTGACCCGGTTGAAAATGCCGCTATTATCGAGCGAGCAGACAAAATGCACTTTGACTGTATGGTAAATATTGATGATGGTCTGCGGGCAGCAAAAGATGCCGGTGTAAACATAAACATAATTGCAGGCTACGGCACAAAAATGGGAACAGGCAAAGCCGTTGATTCAGACTATATAATTGATACCTGCAGCACAACCGGTGCGGCTGTTGCACCTTACGGCACGGTATTTGCCGGAAGCCCTTCGGACAGTGTGATCTGCACCGACCCGTCACACAACCATATGTCACCCACTCAGGCTGTTGATGCATCCGCTGCATATCTGCCCGAAAACACATGGTATGTTTATCAGCTCTGCCACACTCAGGCAAAATGGGATAAATACGTACTCCCCCTGATACTTGAGCTGTTGCTTACAGACAACATCAAAGATGTACATTCAGATAAGCGTTATCCGCAGTATGAGCTGGCACAGTGTCCCCTCGACGGCATTTATGTGAAATTCACGGATTCGCCGTCAGGTACATTTACAAAGGACAGCGCAATGCTACTCCTGCGAAACCTTTCCGACAGTCACAAGCTGACCATATCCGGCATAACCATCAACGGCAAGAAGCTCAGTACAGACAATCTTGTTCTGGACAGCGGTGAAGAAGCAACCGTTGCGTGCATACCTGTTGACAACGGTGAACCTGTAGAAATCACCGTCACCTATCAGCGCCGTGGCGGCTTCCTTACAAACGACTTTTCAAGAACCGTATATTTTTCGCCAAAATAAAATTCAAGGTGATTTTCAATGAATAAAAAGCTTGCAAAAATTCTTATACCCATAGCAGCAGTTATCGCCGTTGCTGCAGCTGTAATAATCATCCTGACCGTTTCGGGAAAATCAGATAAAGCCGTGCCGCTATCCGATGCACAGCTTTCATCACCCGACAGCGTTACGCTCATCTCGCACAGAGGTATGCGTATTGCTGCACCGGAAAATACGGTTGAGGCAGTAATAAAATCCGCTCAGGCCGGATACAGGTATGTTGAATTTGATGTTCGCCGCACACTTGACGGCATGTGGGTACTTATGCACGATTCCGACATCAAGCGCACCACAAACGGCAAAGGCGAAATCAGCGAAATAACCTATAAGCAGCTTCTGAGCTACCGCATTGACAGCGGCAACGGCATTGACGAATACGAGCTTGTAACCGTACCTACTATCGAGCAGATACTTACAGCCTGTGCGGAAAACGGACTTGTTCCCGTTATTGAAATAAAGCAAAGCGGCACAGAACATATTCAGGAGTTGCTCAGCATCGTTGCCGACCGTTGGAGCAACGAATGTAAAATAATAACCTTTAACCGTGAGCAGGCTGAACTTGTTCATTCGATAATACAGCAGGGCAGCACTACACTGCTCAATGATAATGTAACCGTAATGTGGCTGACCAATGACCTGAGCGAAGAAACCCTGGCAACCGCTAAGAGCAACACTGCAATCCACGTTTCCTTCAACGGTAACGAAGCCGGAAAAGCTGAAGAAATAAAAGCTTTCACCGATGCAGGAATCAGCCTTGCAACATGGACGGTAAATAAAGCTCAGCGAGTAAAAGAGCTTAACGACCTTGGCATAACATGGTTTACTACAGACAATATCGTTTATAATCAGACTGCAAACGGAGAAAATTAATTTATGAACGAAGAGCATATTGTACCGTTGTTTTCAACTGAACCTGATTTAATGCTGCCCTTTACTATTGACCGTGAGCAGGCAGCCCGCATTTTTCTGCGTGAATTTTCAGTCAACAAAATGACTCCTGTTGAATTCATTGATTCGGTGCATCACAACAGGTTTGAGCAAACATATTTTCCGGCATATCTCATTGATTGCAACATCACCAGCTCTGTTACGGCAGTATGCACAAAAAGGCATGAAAATCAGATAAGCAAATACCGGACACAGCACACCGTAAAAACACATGTATCTGAAATTCTTGCTAATGCAAGTGATATTACAGATGATTTTCTGATAAATCTGCTTGAGCCTTACGAGCTTGACAATGCAGTGGCGTTTTCCCGTGAAGCAGCAGGAGAAGTCACGTATACTTCTCCGGACATTTCAGCCGAATCGGTTTTTGAAAAAATCAAGCCGGAAGCTGAAATGCTGGCACAGCAGGCAGCGGAAAACAGCCTTAACAAATACACAGATAAAGCCACCGAAAGCTGCATACACAGCTTTTCCGATATATCAGCCAGACAGATTCTGCTGCCCGTATGGGTGCTTGAATGTACTTACGGCGGCAGACCATACCGGATTTTTGTGAACGGGCAGACCGGACGGGTTGCCGGCATACCTCCGCGCAGCAAAAAAAAGGCGGCTGCCATAATCAGTTCTGCGGCTGCCATAGGTGCTGCAGCGGCACAGCTTATATGGATGGCGGTGAAGTTACTGTGAAAAAAAGATTTTTCTTTATTCTGATTTCCGCTTTGCTTATTCTTCAGTTCAGCCTTTGCGCCTTCTGTGCAGATTCGCAGAGCCCCGAATACTATGAAGAGTACGATAACTATGCGGAATTTGAACAGGATTATATAGACAACCATGTTGCGGAACAAACCGTGCGCTCAGACTTTTTATCGTCCCGCATTTCTGTTCCGGCAATACTTATAGGCGCAGCATCCGGTGCTGTTATTGCAGGACTTGTTCTGCTCAGGCACTTGCGTGCCCCGCAGGCACAGCCTTATTTCCGCAAGCCCGGAGCAAAATCCGAAACCGTATCCGAAAATGAGAACTTAATCGGCTGACAAAGCTGGTTTTCATAATAAATTGAAAGGTAAATCAAACATGACTAACAACGAAAAACTCGCACAGCTTCTCTTTCCCGACATCACAAAAACACCTGAGGATTATGAAAAGCTTTATCCCGCACGCAACCTGCCAGAGGGCGCAAGAGTAACCCGTTTTGCTCCCAGCCCGACAGGCTATCTGCATATGGGAGGCTTTTTCGGCGCGCTCGTCGATATTCTCACCGCTCAGGCATCAGACGGTGTATTCTACCTGAGAATTGAAGACACCGATAAAAAGCGTGAGATTGAGGACGGCGTTTCCGCAATCATCAAAGGCTTTGACTACTTCGGTGTACAGTTTAACGAAGGTGTCACGGGCTTCGGCACAGAAAAAGGCAGCTACGGACCCTACACACAAAGCCAGCGTGTCGAAATATACCAGACAATTGCAAAGAGCCTTGTTGAAAAAGGTCTTGCCTACCCTTGTTTCTGCACAGCGGACGAGCTTACCGCACTGCGTGAAAAGCAGGAAACAGACGGCGCACTTATCAAAGGCTATTTCGGCAAATACGCAAAATGCCGTGACCTGAGCTTTGAAGAGCAGGAAAGAAGAATCAACGCAGGCGAAAGCTATGTACTGCGCCTTCGTTCACAGGGCGACGAAAACAAGCGTATCGCTTTTGACGATGTCATAAAGGGTAAAATCGAAATGCCCGAAAACACGATAGACGAGGTTCTGCTCAAATCCGACGGAATCCCGACCTATCACTTTGCACACGCATGTGACGACCATTTTATGCGCACAACACATGTTATCAGAGGTGAGGAATGGATTTCCTCCGTACCCAAGCACATCGAGCTTTTCCGTGCCTGCGGCTACAAGCTGCCCAAATATGCGCACACTCCGCAGGTATTGAAAATAGATGAGGAAACAGGCGACAAGCGTAAGCTTTCCAAGCGTAAGGACCCTGAAGCAGCAGTCGGCTACTTTGTACAGGAGGGCTTCCCGAAGGAGAGCGTGCTTGAATACCTGCTTACACTTATCAACTCCAATTTTGAGGACTGGCGCAGAGCAAATCCGAAAGAGGATATTTCAAAGTTCCCGTTCAACCTTAAAAAGATGAGTTCCAGCGGCTGCCTTTTTGACCTTGTAAAACTCAACGACGTAAGCAAGAATGTTATTTCCGTCATGAGCGCAAAGCAGGTTTACGAAAACGTAGCGGCATGGGCAAAAGAATTCGACAGCGAATTCCACACAGTATTCACCGCAAACCCCGAATTCTCCACAGCCGTGCTCAACATAGACCGTGAAAGCCCCAAGCCCCGCAAAGATATAGCAAAATGGAGCGAGGTCAGAGATTTTGTCAGCTACTTCTATAACGAGTTCTACACACCCGATGTTAAATTTGACGAAAAGCTTAACACGGATGATATAAAGGCAATACTTAATAAGTACCTTGAGGTGTATGACCCTGCTGACGATAAGGATACATGGTTTGCAAAAATCAAGGATATGTGCGAGCCGCTCGGTTTCACACCGAATGTTAAGGAATACAAAAAGAATCCCGATGCATTCAAGGGTCATGTCGGCGATGTTTCCGGCGTAATCCGCGTTGCAGTTACCTCACGCACCAACACACCCGACCTTTGCGCAATTATGCAGCTGCTCGGCAAGGACGAGGTACACAACAGAATCAACAACGCAATTTCTTCTCTTTAATATAAATTCTACGATACACGGAGGTCAAAACCATGGAAGAAGAAAAAGTAGTATCAAATTTTATTCACGACTTTATTGATGAAGATTTAGCCGCAGGTGTCAACACAAGAGTACAGACCCGTTTTCCCCCGGAGCCCAACGGTTATCTGCACATCGGCCACGCAAAGGCTATCTGCATCGACTTTACAACCGCTGAAAAATACGGCGGCATATGTAACCTTCGCCTTGACGATACCAACCCCTCAAAAGAGGATGTTGAGTACGTTGACGCTATCAAGGAGGATATTGAGTGGCTCGGCTTCAAGTGGAACGAGTGTCTTTATGCTTCCAGCTATTTTGATTTTATTTACGAATGCGCAATCAAGCTCATTAAAGACGGCAAGGCTTATGTCTGCGACCTGACAGCAGATGAAATAAGAGAATACCGCGGCACACTTACCGAACCCGGCAAAAACAGCCCCTACCGTGACCGCTCCGTTGAAGAAAACCTTGACCTTTTTGAAAGAATGACAAAGGGTGAATTCGCAAACGGTGAACGTGTGCTCAGAGCTAAAATTGACATGGCGTCCCCCAACATCAACATGCGTGACCCGGTTATCTACCGTATTGCTCACGTAACACACCACCAGACAGGCGACAAGTGGTGCGTATACCCGATGTATGACTTTGCACATCCCCTTTCCGATGCAAAGGAAAACGTAACATACTCCCTTTGCTCACTCGAATTCGAAAACCACAGACCGCTTTACAACTGGGTGCTTGAACAGATTGGCTTTGACGAGCCGCCCAGACAGATTGAATTTGCACGTCTTAACGTTAACTACTGCCAGACCAGTAAGCGCAAGTGCCTTGAGCTGGTTGAAAAGGGTATAGTCAGCGGTTGGGATGACCCGAGAATGGTAACCTTAAGCGGTATGCGCCGCAGAGGCTATCCCGCAGCAGCGGTACGTGATTTCATAGACAGAGTCGGTGTTTCCAAGGCACACAGCGTTGTTGACTACGGTCTGCTTGAAGCATGCGTACGTGACAACCTCAACGCGAACGCACCCAGAGCTATGGCTGTCCTCAAACCCCTTAAGGTTGTTATCGACAACTATCCCGAGGGTCAGACAGAAACAATCGAGGTTGAAGTCAATCCCGACAAGCCTGAACTTGGCAAGCGTACAGTTACCTTCTCACGCAACCTCTATGTTGAGCGTGACGACTTTATGATTGAACCCGTCAAGAAGTATTTCCGCCTTTACCCCGGCAACGAGGTCAGACTCAAGAGTGCATACTTCGCAACCTGCACAGGCTACGAAACCGACGAAAACGGTGAAGTAACCTGCCTGCACTGCACATATGACCCGGCTACAAAGGGCGGCGATTCACCCGACGGCAGAAAAGTCAAGGGCACACTCCATTGGGTCTGCGCAGACGATTGTGTCGATGCCGAAATCAGAATGTATGACCGTCTGTTCAACGTCGAGAACCCCGAGAGTCTTGATGACCTCAACCCGGATTCACTTTCCGTTCTTGAAGGCTGCAAGCTCGAAGGCGGCTTAAAGGATATCAAACCCGGCGATACCTTCCAGTTCATGCGCCAGGGCTACTACTGTGTCGATAAGGATTCAAGCGATGATAAGCTCATTATCAACCGCACTGTTGCCCTCAACTCCTCATGGAAGTAATCGGGAGGTAATTTAAATGAAAGCCCTTTACAGAATTGTTGCGGCGGTTGCCGCATTGCTGACCGTTCCCGCTTTCTATTTCATGAAGCTGTTCAGAGTAGTTATAGAACTCGGCTTTGTAGATGCGTATTTTGACGATTCTTTTTCTTTTGAAAGCATCGTTGGAATAATCCGTGACTACAACATTTCCACCGACAGCTTTGAGATCAGCCCGAAGCTTGCCGAAACACTTGCCCCGATGAAAACCACTGCAATTGTAACGCTTGTTTTCCTGTGCCTTATGGTGCTGATGATTCTTGCTGTTTTCATCTGCTCAGCCTTCACCAACGCAAAAAAATTAAACCTTGTTTTCAGCGTTATAGGCGCAATTTCCGTTATAGGCTGTTTTGTTTCATTCAACAACCTTACCGATATTGTTATCTCAGGCGAAGTTCCTCTGAGCAGCATAGTAAACGCCCTGCTTGCAGACAGCGGCAACACCATTGCCGCCATTGCCGCATTGCTGGGACTCGGCAGCGCTGTTAACGCAATCGGTGAGCTTGTCATCTTCCAACTCGGCGCAGCCTTCAACGCAGCACTTTTGATCTTTATCTTTATAGCAATATGGACAGTTTCATTTATTCTCATCAACCTTGACGGATACAAGGTTCCCAAGGAAAAGAAAGTGAAAAAGAAATCTTAAATAAGTAGGTGCTATCCCCTTGTCTAAACCTAAGGAAAATATACGTAATTTTTCAATTATTGCTCATATTGACCACGGCAAGTCCACCCTTGCGGACCGTCTGCTTGAGCTGACGGACTCTGTTGCAAAGCGTGACATGACGGCGCAGCTGCTTGACAATATGGACCTTGAACGTGAACGCGGCATCACAATCAAAGCTCATGCCGTAAAGCTCGACTACAAGGCAAACGACGGTCAGGAATATGAGCTCAACCTTATTGACACTCCCGGTCATGTTGACTTTAACTACGAGGTTTCACGTTCACTTGCAGCGTGCGACGGTGCTGTACTTATTATCGACGCTTCACAGGGTGTTGAAGCACAGACGCTTGCCAACACATATTTAGCGCTCGACCACGACCTGGAGCTTGTCCCCGTTATAAACAAAATTGACCTGCCTGCCGCAGACCCCGACAGAGTTGCGGCAGAGGTTGAGGACATTATCGGTCTTGACTGCTCAAATGCGCCCCGTGTTTCCGCAAAAACAGGTGAAAATATTGAGCAGGTGCTTGAGCGTATCGTACAGGATATCCCCGCACCGACTGCTGACGAAAACCTGCCGCTGCGTGCGCTTATATTTGATTCAGTTTATGACAGCTACCGTGGCGTTATTGTTTACGTGCGTGTTATGGACGGCAAAATCAAAGCCGGCGACACAATGCGGATGATGGCGACCGGCGCACAGTTTACCGTTGTTGAGGTCGGCTACATGCGTGCAACCTCACTTGAGCCGACAGACGAGCTGACAGCAGGCGAAGTAGGCTATATCACAGCCTCCATCAAAACAGTCGGCGATGCCCGTGTGGGTGATACGGTAACAACCGCCGAAAACCCGGCATCCGAGCCGCTCCCCGGCTACCGCAAGGTTAACCCGATGGTTTTCTGCGGTATTTATCCGGCAGACGGTGCTGACTATGAATCGTTGCGTGATGCACTCGAAAAGCTGCAGCTTAACGATGCTGCGCTTTCATACGAGCCGGAAACCTCAGGTGCACTCGGCTTCGGCTTCCGTTGCGGTTTCCTCGGTCTGCTTCACCTTGAAATTATTCAGGAGCGTCTTGAGCGTGAATACAACCTCGACCTTGTCACAACCGTGCCGAGCGTTATTTACAAAATCCACCTTACCGACGGCAGCGTAGTTGAAATTGACAACCCGACAAACTACCCTGATCCCGGTCTTATAACCGCCTGCGAAGAGCCGATGACAAACGCACACATCTACGCACCCAGCGATTATGTCGGCGCAGTCATGGACCTTTGTCAGGACAGAAGAGGCATATTTAAGGATATGTCCTACATCACAAACGGCAGAGTTGATATTCACTACGAGCTGCCGCTCAATGAAATTATCTACGACTTCTTTGATACTCTTAAATCACGCACAAGGGGCTACGCCTCCTTTGACTATGAGATTTCCGATTATCAGCCTTCAAAGCTTGTCAAGCTTGATGTACTGTTAAACGGCGATATTATAGATGCGCTTTCATTCATCATTCATTCTGACAAGGCATACGGCAGAGCAAGGAAAATTGCCGAAAAGCTCAAGGACAATATCCCCCGTCAGATGTTTGAAATACCGATTCAGATTGCAATCGGCGGCAAAGTAATTGCCCGTGAAACCGTTAAGGCTATGCGCAAGGATGTTCTTGCAAAATGCTACGGCGGCGATATTACACGTAAGAAAAAGCTGCTTGAAAAGCAGAAGGAAGGTAAAAAGCGTATGCGCCAGTTCGGTACGGTTGAAGTGCCGCAGGAGGCGTTTATGGCTGTACTTAAGCTCGATGATGACGGCTGATAAACCGGGACTGTATATTCATATCCCCTTTTGCCGCAGCAAATGTCCGTACTGCGATTTCTATTCGTTTACGGCAGACGAAGCGGCAAAGGATGCATATACCGACTCTATTATTAAAAACATTATAATAAAGCAAGAGGAAACGGGTGTCCGCTTTTCAACAGTCTATTTCGGCGGCGGCACCCCCTCTCAGCTGGGCAGCAGAAAATTAAGCCGAATCGTAAAAACAATCAACAAGCAGCAAAGCTGCGAGGTTACGGTTGAATGCAATCCGTTTGATTTAAGTGAGAGCTGGACAGCTGACGACATGCGTCGCCTTTGCGACAGCGGAGTAAACCGCATATCAATGGGCATGCAGTCTGCTGTTGAAAATGAGCGCAAAGCACTCGGCAGAAAAGCGGGCAGAGTGCAGGTTGAAAAAGCAGTTTCGCTTATTAAAAAAAGCGGAATAGATAATTTTTCGCTTGACCTGATGCTTGGTATTCCGCACCAGACGGTGGACACAATAAAAGAAAGCGTTGCTTTTTGCGCCCAAAGCGGTGCAAAGCACGTGAGCAGTTACCTGCTCAAAATTGAGCAGGGTACTCCGTTTGAAAAGGTGGAAAAGCTGCTTGATTTACCCGACGAGGACAGCTGCTGCGAAATGTATCTTGCTGCGTGCGACGAGCTTGAAAAGCACGGTTACAAGCAGTACGAAATTTCAAATTTCGCCGTACCCGGCTATGAAAGCAGACACAACCTGATTTACTGGGACTGCCGTGAGTATCTTGGCATAGGTGCTGCTGCGCATTCATTTTTCGGCGGAAAGCGCTTTTATTTTGAGCCTGATGCCGAAAAATTCATTGCCGGTGCACAGCCTGTTGACGACGGTGACGGCGGCAGCTTTGAAGAGTATGTCATGCTTCGGTTAAGACTTACCGATGGCTTGACAAACAGCGGATGCATGAGCAGATTCGGGCATAAAATCCCTGATGAAATGCTGAAAAAAGCGAAGCTTTACGAAAAGCACGGGCTATTAACAGCAGATGAAAACGGTATTCATCTTAATTCCGGAGGCTTCCTTGTTTCAAATGCAATAATTGCTGATTTGCTCAATTGAAAAAAAGTTTGATAAAAAGGCTTGCAAATATATTTAAGTTATATTATAATACTATCTATCCATGACAGCTTTGTTTTGGTCATGTGGTGTGTGGGTTCTGTGCGACGGTGCACTGCGAACCATGTCAGGCGGGGAACCGAGCAGCATTAAGCAGATCGTACTGTGCGCCACAGTCCGCCTACACACTGCATGACCAAGATAAAGCTGTTGTTTCTATATTGCAGTTAAAAATCGGATATACCACTATATTTTATGTTATGGGAGTGAGCTTATGTACCGTGCGCTTTACCGCACCTGGCGTCCGCAGACCTTCAGCGATGTTGTAGGTCAGCAGCACATTACAAACACCTTGCAAAACGAGCTCAAGGCTAACAAGCTCGCTCATGCCTACCTTTTCACAGGCTCAAGAGGTACAGGCAAGACAAGCTGCGCCAAAATCCTTGCAAAGGCAGTCAACTGCGAAAACCTGCAGGACGGCAACCCCTGCAACGAGTGCGAAGTTTGTAAGGGAATAGATTCGGGCGCAATACTCGATGTAGTTGAAATTGACGCTGCAAGTAACAACGGCGTAGACAATATCCGTGATTTACGTGACGAAGCCAACTACACACCCGTACGTGCAAAATACAGGGTATATATCATAGACGAGGTTCACATGCTCTCGGTCGGTGCGTTCAATGCACTGCTCAAAACGCTTGAAGAGCCGCCTGAACACGTCAAATTCGTGCTTGCCACAACCGAAGTGCACAAGCTCCCTGCAACCATACTTTCACGCTGCCAGCGCTTTGATTTCAAGCGAATTGAACCCGAAGACATAGCCTTCCAGCTCAACAAGGTAGCCAGCGGCGAAGGTTTCACCGTTGACCCCGAAGCAGCTTCCCTTATTGCAAAAGTTGCCGACGGCGGCATGCGTGATGCACTTTCCCTGCTTGACCAGTGTGCAGGTCAGAGCAGCAGCGTTACGGCTGAGCTTGTCAGCAGCGTTGCAGGCTTAACGGGACACGACCACCTTTTTGCTCTTGCAGACTGTGTAAAAACAAACGACTGCGCACGTGCGCTTTCAATAATAAACGACTTACATTCTTCTTCATGCGATATGGAGCGGCTCTGCACTCAGCTTATTGACCACTACCGCAACCTGATGATAATCCGTTCTGTCAAGGACTGTGCAGGGCTTATCGTCTGCACGGCAGCAGAATTAAAGCAGCTTGAAGAACAGGCAATGAGCTATACACTCGAACACATAATGCATATTTTAGGTGTGCTTGAAGCTACATGCGCAAATCTGCGCAAGGGCTTAAACCGCCGTGTTGAAACAGAAATGGCTTTTGTCCGCCTTTGCACGCCAAACCTTGATTCATCTGTCGATGCAATTTTAAAGCGTGTAGGTGAGCTTGAAAAAGCGGTACGCACAGGCGCAGTTGCACCTGTACAGCAGTCTTCAGCACCCGCACCAACCGATTCTGCAACGCCGACACCTGCAGTTCCTGCTGCACCGCAGCAGCCGGCAACAGCAACTCTGCCCGAGGGTGAACTGGTAGCATGGCCTGATATTATTCAGGAACTTAAAACGCTGAATCTACCCTTATCAAGCCTGCTGTTTGATTCAACAGCGGCTGTTCAGGGCAATTTTATAGTTATATATTCAGGCAACACTTCACTTGCAAACCTGCTGAAAGTGAACAACAACAAACAGGATTTAAGGAAAGCTATTTACAACGTTACCGGTGCGGTATATAAAATCGGCATACAAAAGGTTCAGCCGGCAGAATATAACATTCCTGAGCCTCCACCCATACCGCAGGCAAATGATCCGCTGGCGGATTTTCTCGACAAGGCAAAGGAAAACGGAATAGAAATAAAATTAAATTAATCAATATACAAACTGAAAGGACAAGATAAAAATGAAAGCAAGAATTCCCGGTGCCGCTCAGGGCGGTCAGGCAGCAATGCTCCAGAAATTACAGGATATGCAGACAGAAATGCAGAGAACTCAGGAAGAAGTAGAGGCTACAGACTACACAGCTTCCGCAGGCGGCGGTGCTGTTGAGGCTACCGTTACGGGCGCAAAGGTTGTTAAGGACATAAAAATAAACCCCGAGGTTGTAGACCCCGAGGATGTCGAAATGCTGCAGGATATGATTATCGCCGCTGTTAACGAGGCTCTGCGCAAGGCTGAGGATGCTATGATGCAGGGCATGGAAAAGGCAAAGGGCGGCCTTAATATTCCCGGTATTTTCTAAGCTATGGCTTACGAAATTGCTACGCTCGCACGGCTCATCGAACAGTTTGAGCGCATGCCGAGCATAGGTCACAAAACGGCTCAGCGCCTTGCATTTTACGTGCTTGACATGAGCAAGGAACAGGCAAACAATTTTGCAAAGGCAATACTTGACGCTCACGAAAAAATCCACCGCTGCAGCGTGTGCTGCAACCTGTCCGAGGACGAGCTTTGTCCGGTATGCTCAAGGGCAGACAGGGACCGCAGCTTAGTCTGTGTTGTGGAAGACCCCCGCGATGTTATTGCCATTGAACGCACGCACGAATTCAACGGCACATACCACGTTTTAAACGGTGTTATTTCACCGCTCAACGGTATCGGTCCGGAAGAACTGAGCATAAAAGAGCTTATCGCCAGGATGGGCGACGGCGAAATAAAAGAGGTAATTATGGCGACCAACCCGACGGTTGAGGGCGAAGCCACGGCGATGTATATATCCCGTCTGCTCAAGCCCCTCGGCGTTGCAACTACACGCCTTGCCTACGGTGTACCTGTCGGTGCAGACCTCGAATATGCCGATGAAGTAACGCTGCTGCGTGCTTTGGAAGGCAGACAGGAAATATAACAAAAACGGCTTGATATCAAGCCGTTTTTTTGCTTTTCTGTTCAGTTTAATTTTAAAATATACTGATAGTATCAGCTGCGACAGAGAATAATGCCTTTGAACTATTCTGCAATCCGACAGCCTCTCACAGCCTTTCGGATATTTTATCAATAATCCTTAAGTCCGTCTATTTCACGGATAATTCTGTTAAATAAGTCTTTGAAAAACCTTATAACTCTTTCAATAAAGCTTTCGCCTTCATATTCAGCATCCTCACCGTCTGCACCGTAGCAGCCGATGTTGTTGCCCGTGATTTCGTTTCCGAAAATATCGGTTGTCAGGTCGTTGCCCTCAACTTCAATTCCCGCACCGATAAGCGGTGAATCTGCCGAAAGCATAAAGCTTTCCATTGATGTTAAGCCGCTGCCTGCAAAGCCGGGAACGGTATTTATTGAACCCAGATCACAAAGCGGATTAGCAGTATTGTAGTAACAGTTGCCTGCAAAAACATTGCCGTCACGGAAGTAGTCTGCAACATCGCAAACTACAACATAACCCTCGGCAGGCATAATAATATTGTTTGCAATAACAGAATCGTACATATCTACCATATAAAAATCGGCACAGTTGATTATTGTGTTGTTGTAAAACTTAAGTCCGTGTTCACCCGGATTTGCCGAAAGACGGCTTCTTCCGCCGTTGTCATTGACTGACAGGCAATAGCGCACCGTGTTGTTCTTGTGTCCGCTGTGGTTTGGACAGTTGCAGATGAAGCGCATATTGTCGTGGGAGTAGATATATTGATAAGTACAATTGTGCGAATAGGAATCAAAATCAACCGCCATACCGTCGCCGACATTTTTCTGACCTGCGATTTCGCAGTACTGAATTGTGCTGTTTACACTTCCCCAGAACCACATTGCGGCGGTATAATAAAGAATTTCACCGTTTTCATCTGTACCGGGACCCTGACAGCAGTTAATGGCACGGCAGTTTGTAACAAGAGCACCGTCACACATACCGACTATTACTGCCTCAGCGTCCATTTCATGAAAATAGCAGCCCTCAATAAGCAGACCTTCATTGAATACGGGATCAATATCCTCTTCGTTTTCACACCACGGAGTCTGCTGCTCGTTCCATGAACCCCAGATCATAAAGCCGTTGGCGCAGTTATAAACCTCACAGTTTTTTATTGTAAGGTCATTGACGGCATATCTCGACCTTGCAGGCAAGCCCTTAACCATAACCGCTGCCCTGGCGCCTGCGGCACCGTTTGAAAAATCGTCACGGTTGTTTACTCTGTAATTCTGCATATCGGTAAAATAAACATTGTCAATAACAATGCCTTCACTTGTCTGATTTAGTGTATCAATCCATATTCCGCCGCCGTTGGGGGCTTTGATGTGCAGGTTCGATACAGTTATGTACGAACAGTCAAAAAGGCGAAAAACCTCCGTTTTATCGTTTGTTTTAAGTATAGCCTTTTCACCCTCACCGTAAGAGGAAATAACTATCGGATTTTCCTTTGTACCGTTGCTGGTGAGCGTTACGGCGCAATCGTATTCACCGCCGTTTTTGAACAGAAAATGCGTACCGGCTTTAATGTCAAGATTTTTGAGACCCCCTATGGTTTTTACGGGGCTGTTTATATCTGTGCCGCTGTTTGAATCGTCACCGTCCACAGAATCAATATAGTAATAATTTTTGTCGCTTTCTGCTGCATAAGCAAAATTGCCCGCACATGAGAAAACAACCGAAATGGCGACCAGAAAGCATAAAAGTTTACTTATTTTTTTCATACATACCGCTCCTTGTTTTTACTGTGCAGCCAATATCCGGATATCCGCTGCTGTTTGCCTTGCAGATAATTTTACTCTAATAAGCGATAAAAATCAACCGTGTTGCCCAATTTTTTGTATGGTTAATACTTGATAGCAACTGCCGTGTATGGTATAATTCAAAAAAATTTATTCTTGCTCATGCAGCAGAAACGGAGCTGAAAAATGAAAAGAATTTTAAGTGTTTTTTTATTTTTGTCAATGCTCATCATGATTCCC
Source organism: Acutalibacteraceae bacterium (assembly GCA_045536235.1). Classification (GTDB taxonomy): domain Bacteria; phylum Bacillota; class Clostridia; order Oscillospirales; family Acutalibacteraceae; genus UBA8612. Next base: position 25,135 of record JAZSND010000009.1, read on the forward strand.
GTTGAGGTTTCATCGGCAGATACGGCGGAAACGCAGGCGGATTTTGTGCTTCTGCCCGAAAAAACAATGCAGACAACCGAAATCAGAACACGCAGGCAGGTTGAGGGACTGCGAATGTATGTTGACGAAGAAAACCCCCTGTTTATGATAAGAAACTGCCCGATATGGGGCGGTCCGCAGACAGGTGAAGCCTTTGCTGAATACGCAATCAAAACCTATTACGCTCTGCCTGAGGATATCAGAAACTTTGCGGTTATCTATATTGATGAGGGCCCGACGGATATGACCCCTGCAAGGCAGCTTGAATTCTGGGATGAGCTGCTGACAATCACCGACGAAGCAAATGTTCCTATCGTTTGTCAGTCCGAGTGTTTCTGCACCAATAAAACCCGTGACCCGTTCACACAGGAAGAGCTTTCCGCTGTATTCAAAGAGCACAAGTCGCTCATAGGCTTTGTACAGGTTGAGCTTTCAACAAACGGCGTTACCAACGAAAAGCTTGCCTACGATGAAGTAACAGAGGATAACGGCGTCAACAAAAATATTCTCGCCCGTATGAAATCCTGTATTAAGGCATGCGCTGAAAACGGCGGACTTTTCATCTGGCAGGATATGGAGTATACCTATTGGAAAAAGGTTTGCTATGTCAACCATATTCTCAAGGACAAAGAGCTTTACGACCTGCTCAAGAGCAACAGCGAAAACATAGTTATTATGGATAAGCATAACGGCCAGGGCAGGCATTTTTCCAGCCAGGCAAACATTTTCGGCTGCTGGCTTGACGACGTTTGCGGCAACTGGGGCGTAAACCTTGAAAACTTCCTCTGGTATGAGGAGGGCTTTATTGACTACGACGATATAGGCGTTGCCCCCAATGAACCCGACCCGATTACTACCGCAAAATATCCCCCTGCTCTTTTCGGTATAGATATGATAGCTGATATGGTCGGCGGTGCAACGGTTTACGCAATTGAAGGCACCTTCAGCAGAGGCGGTCTGTATCACTTTGTTGACGGAGAGGTTATTTTAACCCCCACATTCTATGATGTGCTTTATCCGTTTTATCAGATGATTCTCAACGGTGCTGTGCCGGATAAGGAAGAGGTTAAGGAAAATATCAAGGTTGCCTATAAAATGACCCTGCCTGCATCGTATCCGCTCAGAGGCAACGATGCCCATATTCTTCAGGGACTTTACTGCGACAGCTTCACTTTTTTCCAGGAGAATATAAATAACCCCTACCTTGACTGTACCAAGGACTGGGTTCCCTCAACAGGAAGATATTATATAATTCCGATTCTGCCTATTTATTCAGACCCTGAAGAGGTGCTGCCTGACAGCTATATTCTCGACGATTTGAAATACTGGTTCAATCTTCTTTTTATAAATCCCATAAAAACAAAGTTCTTCAACAGGCATTATGAGGAAACATACGCAGGTGACGGTGTGCTGTTTGACATAAACGATTATATCTATGTTTTCAACAGCAACGAAAACAAAACAATTGACAGCGAACAGACCGTAAGCTACACCCTACCCGAGAGCCGGAAAGAGCTTAAAGCAACATTCGTTGCTCACACCTATGCGATTTTTAAAGAGGACAGCGAAAAAATAAACATTGATTTATGCAATCTCCGCCTTGATACCGATGCCGTATGCAACGGACTTGAAAGCGAAGACCAGTTCATGCGTGCCTATGCTGCAGGCGGCAAAAGGAGCGATCCCAAGAATTTCAGAGAATCCGTCATTGAACTTTCAGGCTTTGAGAGTGAGCCGAGCGTTACCGCAGATGGCTCAAACGGCGCAAAGCTTAAATCCGAGTGGAACGCACAAACACAAACTCTCACCTTAACAGTAATTTCAAACGGCGAAGTCAGAATAACGGTAGAATAATAAACGATTACGCTGTTTAAGGCATATCTGATTAATCTTTCTAAATAAGACGGGCCGTCAGGACAAAAAACCCTGACGGCTCAGTTTTTTTATTTTTTCTGTGTTTACCAAACAAGCTTTTTGCATAAATACACACTTTTGCAAAGCGCAAAAACAACCAACAAAGCACACATGATTTTTTTCAACGTATCAAGGCATATTATTGTTCTGGTCATGCAATGAACAAACTTTAAATCAAAGCACAGTTTTTTCAGCAATTTTCACACCTCCTCAGAACAACTGCGTGAGCTACTGTCGGTACACTTTCACCCTGCTGACTTGAAACGGTTGACAGCAGCGCACCCGTACCTATAAAAACAATCCTGTTCAACTCGCCGCTTCTGAGCTGTCGCATAAAATGCGTGCAGATTATGCTTGCGCTGCAGCCACAGCCACTTCCGCCCGAGTTTACATCCTGAGCATCGACATGATAAAGCATTGTGCCGCAATCCTTGTGCTTGTTTTTGAGGTCTGTTTTGTACTCCTCTTTCAGCAGGTCAACCATCAGCTTTGAACCGATTGCACCTAAATCTCCTGTAACGAAAAGGTCAAAATCCTGTACGCTTTGTCCGGTTTCATTCAAAAATACGCTTATGGTATCGGCTGCTGCAGGTGCCATAGCGGCGCCCATATTGTTGGCATCGGTTACACCGTAATCGCAGATTTTGCCGAAGGTTACGCTTTCTATTTCCGGTCCGTCACCGTCCGAATCAATTATTGCCGCACCGGCTGCCGTAGCTGTCCACTGAGCCTGCGGAGGACGCTGACCACCATATTCAAGCGGAAAACGGAACTGTCTTTCTGCCGAGCAGAAATGCGATGAAGTGGCAGCAACAGCCCTGCTTGCAGCGCCGCTGTTTACAAAAACACCTGCCATACCCAAGGCAAGTGCCATTGTAGAACACGCACCGTAAAGACCTGCAAAAGGTATGCCGAAATCACGCACACCGAAAGTCGTGCCTATGCTTTGTCCGAGAAGGTCGCCCGCAAAAAGCATATCTGCATCCTCCGGTTTAAGCTTTGCTTTTTGAAAAGCTGTTTCTATTGCTGCCTTTTGCAGCGCACTTTCTGCCTTTTCCCACGATGCTTCATTCATTCGTCCGTCGTTGAATATACGGTCAAACTCTTTTCCGAGCGGACCTTCGCCCTCTTTTTTGCCGACAACGCCTGCTGAAGAAATTATTTTAGGCCCGTTATTCAGCAGTACGGTTTGCCTGCCCTTTTTTTCGTTCATTTTTCAATCACACCTTTGATTTCATATTCGGTTTTATTTTTTGAAAAAATAAAGCTTTTATGTTATGCAAATTTTCTTTACTATTCTGGAGATATTTGTTATAATTGTTTTAAAGAAAATTTTACATAAGAGGTGCGAAAATGAAAAAAGTAAGCTTAAAAATTTTTGCTGCCGTGCTGGCGATGCTGATGCTGTTTACGGTATCCGTTTCGGCTGTCAGTATGGATGACGGACTTGATGCGCTTAAAGCTCAGTTCCAGCCCGGCGAAGGCCCGAAAACCGGTGATCATTCGGTTGACTACCGCTATTATTCGCCTGTAAAGGATGGCGACACAACAAAGTATCCGCTTGTCATCTGGCTTCACGGCATGGGCGAAGGCAGTGAAGAAGGTGCACAGATAAAGAAGAACAACATTGCCTACTGGGCAAGCGAAGAAATGCAGGCACGTTTTGCTCCTGCAGGCGGTGCATTTATTCTTGCAGCACGTTCACGTGAAGAAAAAGGCCTTTTCTGGGATAATGCGCTTATTGCTCCGCTCAAGGCAGCAATCGACGACTTTATTGCGAAAAATGCAGATAATGTTGACCTTACCCGTATTTATGTCGGCGGCTTTTCCATGGGCGGCAAAATGACCTATAAAATGGCTGTTGCTTACCCCGAAATGTTTGCCGCAGCTTTCCCGATTTGTCCCGCATGGGCACTCAGCGACGAGCATGTAGAAAAGCTTGCTGATATGCCCATCTGGCTCACATCAAGCACAAAAGACCCGCTTGTCAACTACTATATGAACGTCAGCCCCACCTGGGAAAAGATCTGCAAAACTTCAAACGTTGCCGAAGAATGCAGATTCTCAACCCTCACTAAGGTTTGCTATGAAGACGGCACAAAAACCTCCAGCAGCCATCACGCATGGTTCGCAGTTAACCACGATATGTTCTCAAGCGAAAACGGCGCATATCCTCACATGTCCACAGTAAACGGCGTCGGTGAAACAGTAACTCTTGAATACCCCAACGGCATGATTTCCTGGCTCACTTCACACACTTCTGATTATAACGGCGAGCCGAGTCAGGGCAAAGGCAACCTTGAAACACTCAGTAACACAGACTCACTGCTGTCTGAAGATGTCGGAATTTTCGATATTTTTATCGGCATATTCCAAACCCTGTTCAGCATGATTTTCGGCTGATAACCCAAACATAAAAATCACCGGTTCTTCCAATGTGAAGAACCGGTGATTTCGGCTTTATACAGCCGTTTTCAAGCAATAATATTTCTGATCCATATACCTTTTTTAACGAGTATTCCGCCGATAATACTTTTAAAAAATTCAAGCGACTGAACAATGAAAAACATCGGTATTATGCTGATCTGAGTGAAGTTTGCAAGCACAAAAGCAAGCGGCACGGCAATGCCCCATGTGAAGCCGCTGTCAAAAACAAATGTCAGTACTGTTCTGCCACCTGAGCGGATTGTAAAATAACAGTCATGTGCAAAGGACTGTGCAGGCATAACTATTGCAACTACTATAAGCAGCTGCGTTGCCATGTGGCGTACATTTTCCTCTGTATTGTAAATTTTCGGAATAAACGGTGCACACGCTGCCATAATACAGCTTATTGCAACGGTTGAAACAACAGTGAAGGCTATAAGCCGCCATGCTGTCTGCTTTGCTTTTTGTACTTCATTTGCACCAAGATGCTGACCGACCATTATCGCAACAGCATTGCCCATTGAAATAAAAACTACGTTGAAAAGGTTTGCAACCGTTGTGGAAATGTTAGATGCTGCAACCACCTCAAGCCCTCTGACTGAATAGCATTGCGAAAGTGTTGCCATACCGAGTGACCACAGGAATTCGTTGACAAGCAGCGGCGAGCCCCGGCGGATAACATCGCCCATAAGGCTTGCAGGGACACGCATGCTTTTGTATGCGCCTTTTATAAAAGCAAAACGTGCAGAATTTTTATGCGTAAAAATAACTATAATAACAGCTTCAACAAAACGTGAAAGCACAGTTGCAATTGCTGCACCGGCAACGCCGAGCCTTGGAAAACCGAAAGTACCGAAAATCAGCAGATAGTTGAAAACAAGGTTGACAGCAATAGAAATAATACTTGCAGTCATCGGAATTCTGGTTTCACCGACCTCACGCAGCGTGCTCGAATAAACCTGGGAAACGGTAAACGGTACAAGACCTACAAGCATTATCCGCAGATAATCAAAGCCATAGCCAAGTGTTGCCGCAGCATCGGCCGGGTCAGTATCCTTTGCAAGGTAAAGCGAAATGAGCTGCTTTGGCAGCACGAGAAAAATTACCATTGCAGCAGCGAGCATTAAAAAGCCCGTCATCAGCTTTATACGGAAACAGTTTCTTACACCCTTGCTGTCGTTTGCACCGGCAAACTGCGTGGCAAAAATACCTGCGCCTGCAAGTCCGCCGAAAATGCAGAGGTTGAATACAAAAAGCAGCTGGTTATCAATCGCAACGGCAGACATCTGCAGCGTACCTACTCTGCCAACCATTACATTATCAAGCAGACTGACTACGTTTGTTATAGTGTTTTGAATTATTATCGGCACAACTATGGCGAAAACACGGGCATAAAAAGCCTTCTCGCCTATAAAATTCTGCCGCAGAGCGGATTTTGACTCAGCCATGATAAGCACCTTTGAATAAATTTTATTTGGAAATACTTCTATGCATGCTGTGTTACTATAGCATATGTAGATTTTTTTGTAAACTCAACAGAACAAAAATTTTAACCGGCTGTTAATTAATTCCGGATATCTGTATTAATATAAGCTTTATATTATATTTATATATATTGACTTTTACCGTTACGGATGATATACTTTATGATGTATGATTATCGAATATTTCCACTGAAAGGAAGGTAAAATACTTATGAAAAAATCAACATTGAAAATCGCTGCCGTACTGTCAGGACTTGCTGTTTGTCTTACAGCCTTTGCTGCCTGCTCAAGCGAGGATAACGAATCAAAGCTCATCTATAAGGAGGGCGGCAAAATCTACTACCGTCCCAGCGAGGGCGAGGCAGCTTACGAGCTTGCAACCGATGACAACGGCGTAACCCGTGTAGACGAAGAGGGCAACCTTCTCTGGAAGGTTACAGACGTCAACGGTGAGGATCAGACTCACCCCGTTTCTTTCCCCGCATTCATCAACGACGGCAAAGAGGTTTCCTGCCAGCAGTTTTCAATCACCCTTACACGTGGCTGGGAAAACACAGGCAACGGCATGATTATGCTGCGCAACGAAAAGGACAATGCAAAAATCGACTACACCTTCTTTGAAATGGAAGAGGGCGACGAAACCGTACCTACAGCTGAGGCAAGAGTTGAAATGCTCCAGAATCTGCTTAAGCCTTCTGTTGATGACGGCTCTGCAACAATGAAAGTTACCGATGTTCAGGTTGCCGGCAAAGATGCTAAAAAGGTTGAACTAAGAACAACCGGTAAGGCAAATGCATATCTTGAGGTTTATTTCGTAAGCCTTTCAAACGGCGTTATGTCCTTCTCCTGCGCATGCGATTTTGAGGACGCCGGCAAATACGATTTCAAAGCAATTCTTGATACAATCGAATACAGAGTATAATCACAAGTTAAAAGGGAGGAAAAACGAATTATGCTTTTTTCACAGGATATAGGCATTGACCTCGGTACCGCCAACACACTCGTTTTTGTAAAGGGTAAAGGTATAGTTATCAGAGAGCCCAGCGTTGTTGCAGTTGATGTCCGTTCTCAGCCGCCTAAGGTTGTTGCAGTCGGTGCAGAGGCTAAGGAAATGATCGGCCGTACACCCGGTTCAATTACCGCTGTGCGCCCGCTCAAAGACGGCGTTATTGCCGATTTCGACGTTACTGCAGACATGCTCAAGGCTTTCATCAAGCGTGCAATCAGCAGCTCGCCCTTCAGCAGAGCAAGAGTTATGATCTGCATACCCTCAGGTGTTACTGAGGTTGAGCGCAGAGCTGTTCACGATGCAGCACGCTCCGCAGGCGCAAAATACGTAAGCCTTATCGAAGAGCCTATGGCAGCAGCTATCGGCGCAGGTCTGCCCGTAAGCGAAGCAACAGGCAGCATGGTTGTTGATATCGGCGGCGGCACGGCAGAGGTTGCTGTGCTTTCACTCGGCGATATCGTTACATCCCGCTCCGCAAGAGTTGCAGGCGACGATTTTGACGACGCAATCATCGCATACATCAAGAAAAAATACAACCTGCTTGTCGGCGAACGCACAGCAGAAGACATTAAAATCCGTATCGGTTCTGCTTTCCCGTATGAGGGTGAGGGTGCAATCAACGTAAAGGGCCGCAACCTTATGGACGGTCTGCCCAAGAATGTTGTAGTAACCTCGGAGGAAATCCGTGAGGCGCTGTCTGACCCTGTCAGCCAGATTATTGATGCTATCCGTTCCACACTCGAAAAGACTCCGCCCGAGCTGGCAGCCGATATTATTGACCACGGCATTATGCTCACAGGTGGCGGCGCTCTGCTCAGAGGTCTTGACAAGCTTATTGAAATTGAAACAAAAATGCCGGTTCATATTGCGGAAAATCCGCTTGACTGCGTTGTTGACGGTACAGGCATCTGCCTTGAACACGATGCACTGGGCACACTCAGCGGCAAAAAGAAAAAGGTGTAAAACTCAATGCGAAGCTTCTTTAAAAGCACACGCTTCAAAGGGTTTCTCGGCATTTTCGCAATACTGCTGCTGGGCATAATTGTGGCTACTGTAATCGAAAGCGGTGCATCACCCGCATCAACCGTACTCGGCACAGTATTTTCACCGCTGCAAAAAATCTCAAGCACCGTTTCAAACTCGCTGGAGGATTTTTCTGTCTATTTCCGTTCCTCTGCGCAGTATCAGAAACGTGTCAAAGAGCTTGAGCAGCAGCTCGCCGATGCACAGAACAGCCTTGTCGGATACGAGCAGGCAAAGCAGCAGCTTGACCTTTACGAGGAATTCCTGGAGCTTAAGGAAGAAAACGAAGATTTTAAATTTGCAAGCGCATCCATTATCGGCAGCGACCATTCGGATGCGTTCGGTTCTTTTACGCTCAACAGGGGTGAGCTTGACGGTGTCGCCGTCAACAACCCCGTAATTTACGGGAAATACCTCGTCGGTGTGGTCGTGAAAACCGCACCGACTTATTGCGTTGTAAATACGATTCTCAACCCCGAGGTAAACGTCAGCGCATACGAGGTGCGCACAAGAGAATCGGGTTATTCAACCACAACCGTTGACCTGGCGGCAAAAAATCAGTGCTGCCTTTCAGGTCTTGTACGCTCAACCGCTATTGCCCCCGGTGGCATAGTCTGCACATCGGGTATAGGCGGCGTCTACCCTGCCGACCTTATCATCGGCACAGTCAGCGAAATAAAGGACGATAAAACAAACATCTCCTCCTATGCCGTTATTGACACGCAGGTAGATTTTTCCCAGCTGCGTGATGTATTTATCATCACACACTTCAAGGGTATGGGCGTAGGCGACGTGAATTGAGGCTAAAGGTAACCGCGAACAAGTAATACAGGCAAGTATTTTGTCCCGGATACTATCTCTGATACAAGCAACTGTTTGTCAGCTGTACCGGAATGATTTTGAGATAACGGACTACCGTAATTTTTACTGAGAATTTCTGTTTGTTACTTTATAGATATAAAGGAGTGAAGAAAATGATACCGCAGGCATGGAAAGAAAACAGGCCGAAAATTATGCGCCGTATTGTTTTCTTCTTTCTTATTCTCAGCTTTGGAATTTTACAGATTTCGGGCGTATTGCCCACGGTTTTCGGCTTGAAGCTGCTGCCGCTGCTGCCGCTTGCGGTTACGGCAGGCATGTTCGAGCGTGAAACCTACGGACTTAGCTTCGGCTTGCTTGCAGGCATACTGTGGGATATGAATGCTGCAACGGCAGACGGTGCATATGCATTCTTTTTTGCCCTTGTCGGCTTCATCAGCGGATTGCTCATGACCTACCTTATGATGAACAACCTCATAACCGCCTATATACTGACAGGCTTCTGGGGCATAATGTATGCACTGCTCAGCTGGCTGCTGAATGTCGGCATTCACGGCATGGCAGGCGGCTGGAAGCTGCTGCTGAGCTTTTATTTACCTACCGCACTGCTCAACATTCTTCTCATGCCGGTTTTTTATTACATTGTGCGGGCAATTAAAAAATACTATCTCAGCCAGGAAAACGAAGAATTATCATTTTGATTTTTATTATATAACTTCAGGAAAGGAGAGCCGGAATGAACAGAAAAAGTAAATTCAGCCCCCGCGGAATTGCGGTAATATCAGTATTCCTGCTGATAGTGACTGTCTTTCTCGGCTCACTTTTCAAGCTGCAGGTTATTGACGGCGCCGAATATGCCAAGGCAGGCAATGCCATAACCGTTAAAACCGTCAAGGTCGAAGGTGCAAGAGGAGAAATCCTCGACAGAAACGGTTCTCCCCTCGTCACCAACACGCAGGGTCATTCGATTATTTTTGACTACTCCTATTTTCCGCCTATAAAGGAAAACTCCAGGCGCAACCAGATTATCAAAGCGCTTATTCAGCTTTTTGAATCTGAAAACCTTGAGTGGAATGACAATCTGCCGATAATTTTCGACGCAGGCGGCACACCGGCATTTCCACCTGACAGAGAACGTGATATCGAAGAGATGCGCACCGATATCCTCAAGCTCAACGCTTATGCAACGGCGCAGAACTGTCTTGATGCGCTTATAGAAAAATATTCGCTTGAAGAATACGATATCGCTACAGCAAGAAAAATTGCATCGGTACGCTACGAAATGACCCGTATTTCTTTCAGCACAGCTATCCCCTACACCTTTGCGGATAATGTACCCATGGATACGGTTGCAAAGATAAAAGAAAACAATAATTTTTTCATCGGTGTTGATGTTGAAATCGTACCATACCGTGAATACAGCGACGGCACATTGCTGCCGCACATTCTCGGCAGAGTCGGTCTTATCAGCGCTGAGGAATACGCCGCAAAGAAAGAAGCAGGCGAAGAATACGCACTCAATGCCACAATAGGCAAAGACGGTATTGAGGGCGCAATGGAAGCATATCTCAGAGGAACAAGAGGAATAAAAACCATTTCAACCGATGCTGACGGAAATGTCACAACCGACTATCAGATTGAACCGGAACAGGGCGGTACAGTTGTTCTGACCATCGAAAAAAATCTGCAGCAGGTTGCAAAGGATGCACTTTCAAGCGGACTTGAGGCTCTTCGTGAGGATAGCCTTGTTGACCCTGCGGGTGCAATTATAATTGAAGATGTAAACACAGGCGAAATTCTTGCAAGCTATTCATACCCGGCATATGACATCTCTACCTTTTCGCAGGACTACAATACACTTAAGGATGCGGCAAATTCGCCGCTGTGGAACCGGGCACTTATGAGTACATACTCACCCGGTTCAACCTTCAAGCCTTGCACGGCAACAGCCGCACTTGAAGAGGGACTGATCACCCGCGACACTTATTACCGCTGCACAAGAAGCCACACCTATCTCGAGCATAAATTCCAGTGCTTACAGGTGCACAAAACACTTTCAATAAATGTTGTTTCTGCTATCAATGAATCGTGCAACATTTTCTTCTACAACGTTGCAGAACACACCGATATAGAAACCATCAACGAGTACGCTGCAATTTACGGTTTAGGTTCAAAAACAGGCATCGAGCTGCCCGAGGCTACAGGCACGCTTGACAGCCCCGAATACCGTGCTTCGCTCAACCAGAAATGGATGCCCGGTTTCACTCTTCAGAACGCTATCGGCAACGGCGGCAGCATGTTTTCACCCGTGCAGCTGGTTAACTACTGCGCCACCATCGCAAACGGCGGTACACGCTACCGTCCGCACTTTGTCAAAACTGTAAAATCCGCTGATTTCACCGAAACTGTTCTTGACAGCAATGCTGAAGTAATACTTGAAACTGGCTTTTCTGATGCAACACTGAGCATAGTGCGTGAAGGCATGAAGCAGGTCGGTACAATCGGCTACTGTAAAGAAGCTTTCAAAAATCTGCCCGTAAAGGCAGCAGCAAAAACCGGTACTTCTCAGGTTGACCGTAAAATCAACGGCGTAACCGTTAAAACCAATAACGGCTTCCTTATCACCTATGCACCGGCAGACAATCCGCAGATAGCAATATGCATTGCCGCAGAGGGCGCAGGCAGCGGTTCATCGCTCGCACCTATTGCAGCAAGCGTATACGATTACTATTTCAATGAAATGGGCACTTTCAATTCAGTCCAGCCCGAAAACACATTGTTAGGTTAATAAAATTTTAAGTATATACAGACGAAAGGCAGGATTTTATCATGGACATTATGCAAGCTAAACAGGCAGTTATCGAAGCCGGCAAAAACCTCGTAAAAACCGGACTTATCGCAAGAACATGGGGCAACGTCAGCTGCAGAATCAGCGACACAGAATTTGTTATCACACCCAGCGGCAGATCCTATGAAAACCTCACTCCCGACGAAATTGTCAAGGTCAGAATCGACGACCTCTCCTACGAAGGCAACGTTAAGCCCTCTTCAGAAAAGGGTGTTCACGCTTCCGCTTACAAGCTGCGTCCCGATTGCAACTTTGTTATTCATACACATCAGCTCAATGCATCCGTAGTCAGCGTTATGGGTAAGGACATGCCGGTTGAAAGCGCAATGCATGCAAGCGTATTAGGCAATAAAATCCCCATGGCAGCTTACGGCATGCCCAGCACAAAAAAACTCAAGAAGGGCGTTTTTGCCGCTATCCAGGCAAATCCCGACAGCAAGGCTGTTATTATGTCACACCACGGTGCAGTATGCATGGGCGCAGACTGCAATGAGGCTTTCTTCATCGCACAGACTCTTGAGGATGCATGCAATGTATATCTGCTCAAGAAGTACAAGGCTCCCGACAAGTACAAAAAGCCTGTGTGCTACAACTCAATCCGTGACGGTGAAAAGCTTATCCTCTCCGGTGATGACGGTTCAAGTGTTGAATGCCCGATAAACGATACACTCAGCGACAGGAATTTTGCACTTGCTGCAATTCACAGAGATATTTACTCCGCACGTTCCGACATCAACGCTATTGTCCAGTCTGCTACTCCCGATATTCTCGGTGCATCAAATAAGTGTATCGGCAAGCTCAAGCCTCTGCTTGACGACTATGCACAGATTGCAGGCGCAACCGTACGCAAGGTAAAATCCGAAAAAGGCGAAAGTGTAGTAAAAGCGCTTAAAGGCAGAAACGCCGTGTTCATGAAAGACGGCAGCGTACTTTGCTGCGGACCTGATATGTATGATGCAAACGCAATACAGATGGTTGTTGAAAAGAACTGCAAATCCTACCTTGCAGGCTGTGCTTTCGGCAAGCCCAACTACATAAGCAAGCTTGACAGCATCATCATGCGCTTTGTATATATGCAGAAGTATTCCAAGCAGAAAAATAAATAATGTTTTGCGTTTTTACAAAACGCATTGTTTATCTTAAGATAAACTGCAACTTACGGAAGGGAGAAAAGCACCTGTGTTTGCATCGGTAAACAGTGTCGGCATTTTCGGAATGCAGACATTCACGGTAACGGTTGAAGCTGACGTTTCAACCGGATTACCGAGGTTTGAGATAGTCGGTCTGCCGGATACAGCAGTTAAAGAATCCGGCGACAGAGTCCGCTCTGCAATAAAAAACGCAGGTCTTTCTGTACCTCTCGGCAGAACAACGGTCAACCTCGCACCTGCCGACAAAAGAAAGGCAGGTCCGCATTACGACTTGCCGATTTTTGTTGCTCTGCTCCGTGCAAGCGGTCAGCTCAAGGCAGAAACTGCCGGCATTGCTTTTATCGGTGAGCTTTCGCTCAACGGTGAAATACGCCGTGTGAACGGCGTGCTGCCAATGGTAATTGAGGCGCAGAAAAACGGAATTGAGGAAATATTTGTACCCTTTGACAATGCGGCGGAGGGCTGCGTTGTCAAAGGTATAAAAGTATATCCGGTAAAATCCGTATTCGATTTGCTGATGCATCTGAGAGGCTCAAAGCTGCTGACTCCCGCCAAAGAAGATGACTTTGTTCAGCAGGGTTTTGAACCCGATGTGCCAGACTTCAGCGAGGTTATGGGGCAGTACGAGGCAAAGTTTGCGCTCGAAGTAGCGGCAGCAGGCGGCCACAATGTTATGATGATAGGACCGCCCGGTGCAGGCAAAAGCATGCTTGCCAAACGTCTGCCGTCAATACTGCCTGATATGAGCTTTGAGGAATCCCTTGAAACCACCAAGGTTCATTCCGTTGCAGGCACATTGCCAAGCGGTGTTTCACTTATCCGCACCCGTCCCTTCCGCTCACCGCACCACACTATTTCGCCCGCAGGTCTTGCCGGCGGCGGCAGCTTTGTACCAAAACCCGGGGATGTTTCGCTGGCGCATAACGGCGTGCTTTTCCTTGATGAGCTGCCCGAATTCAGCAAGCAGGCACTTGAAATTCTGCGTCAGCCTATTGAAGACGGCATTATAAATCTTACCCGTTCATCAGGCACCGTATCATACGCTTGCTCGGTTATGCTGATCTGCGCAATGAACCCGTGCCCCTGCGGCTTCTACGGTCATCCGACCAAGCCCTGCACCTGTTCAGGCGGAACAGCAAGCCGATATGTAAACCGTGTTTCAGGTCCGCTGCTTGACAGAATTGATATTCAGGTCGAAGTACCTCCCGTTGAATTCAAAGACCTTGCCGCAAGAGAGCAAAAGGAAGAAACCTCTGCCGAGATAAAGCTGAGGGTAGACAAGGCAAGAGAAAAGCAGAGCAGACGATTTGAGGGAACTTCTGTTACCTGTAATGCAAAAATGCCCGCAAATATGGTAAGAGAATACTGTGTTATGGACGAGGCTGCAACCGCCGTTCTTAAAAAGATTTTTGATAAGCTCGGTCTTTCCGCGAGAGCATACGATAAAATTCTCAAGGTTGCAAGAACTATAGCAGACCTTGCGGACAGCGAGATTATAACAGCCGTACATA
>JAZSND010000055.1:0-18863 GCA_045536235.1 Acutalibacteraceae bacterium
GAAGCGAGTGTCTTTGTGATAGCAGCTGTAAGAGTGGTCTTACCATGGTCAACGTGACCGATGGTACCAATGTTTACGTGGGGTTTGGTTCTTTCGAATTTTGCCTTTGCCATTGGAAATTTCCTCCTTTTGGAAATAATATTTTTTTAAGATGTCTGCATATAGCAAATCCATTTTAACAATTCCTGCATAGAAATGCAAGTGTTTTGTTGAAATTTATAGGGCTAATTGCTTAGTTTGATGATCTTTCCTTAACAATTGCTTCGGAAATTGACTTCGGAACTGCCTCGTAGTGGCTGGGTTCCATTGCGTACTGACCGCGGCCCTGTGTCTTGGAACGAAGGTCTGTAGCATAACCGAACATTGATGAAAGCGGAACAAAAGCATTAACCTGTGTTGTGCCGGGACGTGTTTCCATACCCTGCATGATACCGCGGCGTGAGTTAACGTCACCGATAACGTCACCGAGGTACTCGTCCGGAACGATGATAGCAAGCTTCATCATGGGCTCCATAAGGATGGGAGATGCCTTACGCATAGCATCCTTGAATGCCATAGAACCTGCAATCTTGAAGGCCATTTCAGAGGAGTCAACCTCATGGTATGAACCGTCGTAAAGTGTTACCTTAACGTCAACAACGTTGTAGCCTGCAAGTACACCGGACTGCATAGCGCCCTTGATACCTGCTTCTGCGGGGCCGATATATTCCTTGGGAATAGAGCCGCCGACAACAGCGTTGACAAATTCGTAGCCCTTTCCGGGGTTGGGCTCGATCTTGATTTTAACGTGGCCGTACTGACCGCTACCGCCGGACTGACGCTTATACTTAGTATCCTGGTCAGCTGCAACGGTAATTGTTTCTCTGTAAGCAACCTGAGGCTTACCTACTTTAGCTTCAACCTTGAATTCACGCAGAAGTCTGTCAACGATGATTTCCAGAAGAAGCTCACCCATACCGGCGATGATGGTCTGACCTGTTTCTTCATCAGTGTAGCACTTGAAGGTCGGGTCTTCCTCTGCCAGCTTCTGAAGGGCAATACCCATCTTCTCCTGGCCTGCCTTTGTCTTGGGCTCGATAGCAACACGGATAACGGGTTCCGGGAATTCCATGGATTCAAGGATAACCGGATGGTCCTTATCGCAGAGTGTGTCGCCTGTTGTTGTATTCTTAAGACCGACAACAGCAGCGATATCGCCTGCGTAGCAGCATTCGATTTCTTCACGCTTGTTGGAGTGCATCTGAAGGATACGACCCATACGCTCGTTCTGACCCTTTACTGAGTTGTAAACTGTTGAACCTGCGTTGATCGAACCTGAATATACTCTGAAGAAGCAAAGCTTACCAACGAAGGGGTCTGTTGCAATCTTGAAAGCAAGAGCTGCAAACGGCTCTTCATCGGAGGAGTGTCTTACTTCTTCCTCTTCTGTGTCGGGGTTTACGCCCTTGATATCCTCAACATCTGTGGGAGCGGGCATATAATCAATGATAGCGTCGAGAACCTGCTGAACGCCCTTGTTACGGTAAGATGTACCGCAGACAACGGGAACCATATCGTTGTTGATGGTAGCCTTACGGATGCAAGTCTTGATTTCTTCAACAGTGAGTTCTTCACCTTCGAAGAATTTCTCCATGAGTGCATCGTCCTGCTCTGCAACCTTTTCGATGAGCTCATCGTGGTACTGCTGAGCAAGCTCCATCATATCTTCCGGAATGGGTTCGATTCTCTCGTCCAGACCCTTGTCATCATAGTAGACAAAAGCACGCATTTCTACAAGGTCGATCATGCCCTTGAATTCGGATTCTGCGCCGATGGGGAGCTGAATCGGAACGGCATTACACTTAAGTCTGTCCTTGATCATAGAAAGAACATTGTAGAAATCTGCACCCATGATGTCCATCTTGTTGACATAGATCATTCTGGGAACACGGTACTTATCTGCCTGACGCCAAACAGTCTCAGACTGGGGCTCAACGCCGCCCTTAGCGCACATAACAGTAACAGAACCGTCGAGAACTCTGAGTGAACGCTCAACCTCAACTGTGAAGTCAACGTGACCGGGAGTGTCGATAATGTTAACTCTGTGGTTCTTCCAGAAGCAAGTTGTTGCAGCAGATGTGATAGTAATACCACGCTCCTGCTCCTGCTCCATCCAGTCCATTGTTGCAGTACCGTCGTGAGTCTCACCGATCTTGTGAGTCTTTCCTGTGTAGAAAAGAATACGCTCGGTAGTTGTTGTTTTACCGGCATCGATGTGAGCCATGATACCGATATGTCTGGTCATTTCCAAAGATACCTGTCTAGGCATATTTTCCGCCGTATGCGGCGCAATCGGGGTTACGCTGATAGTAGTAGATTTCGGTTAAAAAGATTACCAACGGAAATGTGAGAAAGCCTTGTTTGCTTCTGCCATCTTGTGGGTATCTTCTCTCTTCTTGAATGCAGAACCTGTCTCGTTTACTGCGTCCATGATCTCGTTTGCAAGTCTTTCCTTCATTGTTCTTTCAGAACGCTGACGGCTGTAAAGTGTGATCCAACGCAGACCGAGGGTCTGTCTTCTTTCGGGGCGTACTTCCATGGGAACCTGGTAAGTTGCACCACCGACACGGCGAGCCTTAACTTCGAGAACGGGCATTACGTTTTCCATAGCTGCCTCGAAAACTTCAAGGGGCTCCTTGCCTGTTTTTTCCTTAACGATATCGAATGCGTCGTAAACAATTTTCTGAGCGACGCCCTTCTTACCGTCGTACATTACACTGTTGATAAGGCGTGTAACAAGTTTTGAGTTGTAAAGCGGATCGGGCAAAACATCACGTTTTGCAATCTGGCCTCTTCTTGGCACTTCGCTTCCCTCCTTCATAAATATAATGATATCATAGGTACTCGAGTGACAAAATCCCGTGGCGCCAATGAGAGAGGCATATATCTATATAATATACACTCTCGCATTGTTGCACTCAGCATGCGGCTGAGCGCAGCCTGCTAAGAAGATTTTTGTCTTTTAAGTGGTTTCCGTATTCATTATTGAACAGGAAAATTATTTCTTGGCTGCCTTCGGTCGCTTTGCACCGTACTTGGAACGGGACTGCATTCTACCGATTACACCCCGGGAAACGTGCGAACCGCGGAGGAGGTGGTAACGAACACCGGGAAGGTCCTTGACACGGCCGCCACGAATAAGAACAACGCTATGCTCCTGCAGGTTGTGACCAACGCCGGGGATATAAGCGGAAACTTCGATACCGTTTGTAAGACGTACTCTTGCGATCTTACGAAGTGCGGAGTTCGGCTTCTTCGGTGTAGCGGTCTTAACTGCTGTGCAAACGCCTCTCTTCTGCGGAGAATCCTTATCGGTCATAACGTTCTTGTGGGAGTTGAGACCCTTCAAGAGAGCGGGAGCCTTCGGCTTCTTTTCGATAGTTTCTCTGCCGTTGCGAACGAGCTGATTAAAGGTAGGCAACAGTTGACATCTCCTTTCTTGTGTATTTTATATAAAAAAGCTGTTTGCAAGTCGGCCCGTTTTGTGCGGACCGACCTGCATGCTTCTTCATCATGGCACAGTTATTAATTTTACCATTAATAACTGCATTTTGTCAACACTTTTCACAAAGTTTTCAATAGAATTTCGTAAGATTAGCCAAAATCTTATTCAACTGTTTCAAATGAAATTGCATCTTCCTCAGCGCCTGTAGAGTAAATTTCAACATCGCTGTAGCACTTCATACCGGTACCGGAGGGAAGGAGCTTACCGATAATGACGTTTTCCTTAAGGCCCATGAGGTTGTCGGTCTTGCCCTTGATTGCTGCATCTGTAAGAACTTTTGTTGTTTCCTGGAAGGATGCTGCGGACATGAATGAATCGGTTGCAAGTGAAGCCTTTGTGATACCCAGAAGCATTGTTGTGCCGGTTGCCTCACGAAGCTTTTCACCTGTTTCCTTTTCAAGGTCACGGATTTTGTTGTTAGCTTCGATGATTTCACGTGCATCAACAGTTGAACCGGGAAGAAGATTTGTATCGCCTTCTTCGACAACTCTTGTCTTTCTCATCATCTGGCGTACGATAACTTCGATATGCTTATCGTTGATATCAACACCCTGACCGCGGTATGTGCGCTGAACTTCCTTGATAAGGTAATCATGAACAGCCTCGACACCGAGAACAGCAAGAATGTCGTGCGGGTTACGTGAACCCTCTGTAATATCAGCACCCTTTTCGATGTGCTGACCGTCTTCAACGCAAATGCGAAGACCGTAGGTGATAAGGTAGCTGCGTTCCTCACCTGTTTCTTCATTCTTAACAACAACGTACTGGCTGTTCTTAACCTTCTGAAGAGAAACGGTACCGCTGATTTCGCTGATGATAGCAAGTGTCTTGGGCTTACGTGCTTCAAAGAGTTCTTCAACTCTGGGAAGACCCTGTGTAATATCGGCCTGAGAAGCAACACCACCGGTGTGGAATGTTCTCATTGTAAGCTGTGTACCGGGTTCACCGATTGACTGAGCAGCGATAATACCTACTGCTTCGCCTACTGTTACGGGATCGCCGGTTGCAAGGTTGGAGCCGTAGCACTTGATACATACGCCGTGCTCTGCCTCACATGTGAGGAGAGAACGAATCTTGATATTTGCCTTTTCGCCCTCAGGTGTATGTGCACGTACATATGCTGTTACACGCTTTGCATCCTCATCGCTCATCATTTCGTCGCAGCTCATGACAAGCTCGCCTGTTTCGGCATCAATGAGGTTTTCAAGCAGGTATCTGCCTGTAAGACGTTCAGCAAGATCTTCAATGACTCTGTGTCCGTCATCAATATCGTATACATATACACCGTCGTGGCAGTGACAGTCTTCTGTGTGGATGATAACATCCTGTGAAACGTCAACAAGACGACGTGTGAGGTAACCCGAGTCAGCTGTACGCAGAGCGGTATCAGCAAGACCTTTACGTGCACCACGTGAAGAAATGAAGTATTCGAGAATGTTAAGACCCTCTCTGTAGTTTGCACGGATCGGGATTTCAATTGTCTTACCTGCGGTGTTGGCAATAAGACCGCGCATACCTGCGAGCTGACGCAGCTGTGAGTCGTTACCACGGGCACCGGAGTCAAGCATCATGTTGATCGGGTTGTAGGGGTCAAAGCCTTCCTTGAGGGATTTAGCAACCTTATTGGTACATGCTTCCCATGTTTCGATAACATCCTTGGAACGCTTTTCATTACTGATAAGACCCTTTCTGTATTTCTTTGTAATCTTATCAATCTTAGCCTCTGCCTCTGCAAGGTAATCAGCCTTCTGCTGCGGAATTGTAGCATCGAAAACAGAAACTGTAAGACCGGATGTTGTGGAGTATTTATAGCCCTGAGCCTTGATTTTATCAAGAACCTCTGCGGTGACAGCTGTGCCGTGAACCTTGATACAGCTTTCGATAACCTTACCGATATTCTTTTTCTTAGCAACCATGCTTACAGCATCCTTGAATGCCCTGTCATCGTCCATGATTGCATCGAAATCAACATCGCTGATGTCACCGAACTCGAGCTTGAACATATTGTCGGGGTTTGAACGGTCTACCCAGCCGAGATCCTGCGGAATGGGATCGTTGAAGATTACACGGCCAAGAGTAGTCTGAAGGAACTTGGAGTAAACTTTGCCGTTTACTTCCTTTGTCATGCGGATCTTAATGATAGCGTGAAGGGTGATATCGCCCTCGTCGTAAGCCATCATAGCCTCATTGACATCACGGAATACCTTACCGTGACCCTTATCGTTCTTCTTAACAAGTGTCATGTAGTAAGAACCGAGAACCATATCCTGTGTGGGAACAGCAACGGGCTTACCGTCTGACGGCTTGAGGAGGTTGTTTGCAGCAAGCATGAGGAAACGTGCCTCTGCCTGTGCCTCTGCTGAAAGCGGTACGTGAACAGCCATCTGGTCACCGTCGAAGTCAGCGTTGAAAGCTGTACATACGAGGGGATGAAGCTTGATAGCTCTGCCTTCAACAAGTACCGGCTCGAAAGCCTGAATACCGAGTCTGTGAAGTGTAGGAGCACGGTTAAGCATAACCGGATGGTCCTTGATTACGATTTCGAGTGCATCCCATACTTCGGGGTTTGCACGTTCAACCATCTTTCTTGCAGTTTTGATATTGAGAGCAACCTTTGTTTCAAAAAGGCGCTTCATAACAAAGGGCTTGAAGAGTTCAAGTGCCATTTCCTTAGGAAGACCGCACTGATAAATCTTCAGTTCGGGACCGACAACGATAACCGAACGGCCGGAGTAGTCAACACGCTTACCCAGAAGGTTCTGACGGAAACGGCCCTGCTTACCTTTGAGCATATCGGAAAGTGACTTGAGCGGACGGTTGCTCGGACCTGTAACGGGTCTGCCGCGTCTGCCGTTGTCGATAAGGGCATCAACAGCTTCCTGAAGCATTCTCTTCTCGTTGCGTACGATGATATCGGGTGCACCGAGTTCGAGAAGCTTCTTAAGGCGGTTATTTCTGTTGATAACTCTTCTGTAAAGATCATTAAGGTCAGATGTAGCAAATCTGCCGCCGTCAAGCTGAACCATCGGGCGGATATCGGGCGGAAGAACCGGAATAACATCAAGTATCATCCACTCAGGCTTGTTGCCGGACTGCTTGAATGCCTCAACAACTTCAAGTCTTTTGAGGATTCTCGCCTTCTTCTGACCGTTAGCCTTCATGAGCTCATCACGAAGTTCTGCATTAAGTTCATCAACATCGATTTCGGCAAGAAGCTCTTTGATAGCCTCAGCACCCATGCCTGCACGGAATTCATCGCCGTACTTTTCACGCCAGTCAGCATATTCCTTTTCGGTAAGGGTCTGGTACTTTCTCAGAGGAGTGATACCGGGATCGATAACGATATACATTGCAAAATAGAGAACCTTTTCAAGGTTTCTCGGAGATATATCGAGGATAAGGCCCATTCTTGAGGGGATACCCTTGAAATACCAGATGTGGGATACGGGAGCTGCAAGCTCAATGTGACCCATTCTTTCACGGCGAACCTTAGCCTTGGTGATTTCAACACCGCAGCGTTCACAGACCTTGCCCTTATAGCGGATTCTCTTATACTTACCGCAATGGCACTCCCAGTCTTTCATGGGGCCAAAGATTCTCTCGCAGAAAAGACCGTCTCTTTCCGGCTTGAGAGTTCTGTAGTTGATTGTTTCGGGCTTCTTGACCTCACCGTGGGACCAGTTTCTGATTTTTTCCGGCGAGGCAAGAGCTATCTGTATCGATTCAAAGGTGATTTCGTTTGTATTATTATCCATTAAAACGACCTCTTTCTACATTATTTCTGAAGACGGATAAGCAATTAGTCTTCGTAGTTGTCAAGTTCTGCTTCTTCATCGCCGGGATATTCGAGCTCATCTGCCCAATCATCATCCGACTCGTCGGAAGCCATACCGTCTTCAAATATGCTCTCGCCTTCCTGTGAATAACCCTGTGCATCGCCTGCATCGTTTACTGTTGAGAAGGCATCGCTGTCAACAATGTGAAGACCGACATCATCATCGTCGAAGGACTGTCTGAGGTCGATTTCGTTTCTTGCACCGTCGAGAACCTTAACATCAAGACCGAGAGCCTGAAGCTCTTTGACAAGAACCTTGAATGATTCGGGTACGCCGGGCTTGGGAACGTTGAGACCCTTGACGATAGCCTTGTAAGTGTTTACACGGCCGACAACATCGTCCGACTTGACTGTAAGGATTTCCTGAAGGGTATAAGCTGCACCGTAAGCCTCAAGTGCCCAGACTTCCATTTCACCGAAACGCTGACCGCCGAACTGAGCTTTACCGCCCAGGGGCTGCTGAGTGATGAGTGAGTACGGACCTGTGGAACGTGCGTGAATCTTATCGTCAACAAGGTGGAGAAGCTTGAGGTAGTACATAACACCGACTGTTACGGGGTTATCGAACTTTTTACCGGTTCTGCCGTCTGTAAGGATTGACTTACAGTCCTCACGCAGCTGGAATACCTTTGTTTCGTCAAACTCTTCACCCTTTGCGGCTGCTCTTTCTCTTGCTTCGTCCATAAGCTTCTTGTTTGCCATCTTGAATGCTTCAACGATATCGGTTTCGTCTGCACCGTCAAATACGGGAGTCATAACCTTGATACCCATTGATCTTGCGGCAAAGCCAAGGTGAACCTCAAGAACCTGACCGATATTCATACGGCTGGGAACGCCGAGGGGGTTAAGAACAATATCAAGCGGAGTACCGTCGGGCAGGAAGGGCATATCCTCCTGCGGGAGTATTCTGGAAACAACACCCTTGTTACCGTGGCGACCTGCCATCTTATCGCCGACAGAGAGCTTACGCTTCTGAGCAATGTAGCAGCGGACAACCTTGTTAACACCGGGGCTGAGTTCGTCGCTGTTTTCACGTGTGAATACTTCAACATCAACAACAATGCCGTATTCGCCGTGAGGCACACGAAGAGAAGTATCACGGACCTCTCTTGCCTTTTCACCGAAGATAGCACGGAGCAGTCTTTCTTCAGCAGTCAGTTCGGTTTCACCCTTGGGTGTTACCTTACCGACAAGAATGTCGCCGGAGTGAACCTCGGCACCGACACGGATAATACCCTCTTCATCGAGGTCTTTAAGTGCATCGTCGCCGACGTTGGGAATATCTCTTGTGATATCCTCCGGACCAAGCTTTGTATCACGTGCTTCAAGCTCATATTTCTCAATATGGATTGAAGTGTAAACGTCGTTTCTTACGAGCTTTTCGTTAACAAGAACAGCGTCCTCGTAGTTGTAGCCTTCCCATGTCATGAAGCCGATAAGAGCGTTCTTACCGAGGCTGATTTCACCGAGGTCAGTTGCAGGACCGTCTGCAATGACTTCTCTTGCCTCAACACGCTGACCGGATTTGACAATCGGACGCTGGTTTACGCAGGTACCCTGGTTGGAGCGCTGGAACTTGATAAGCTCGTATGTGTCAACGCTGCCCTCATCTGTGAGGATTTCGATTCTGTCTGCGCTGACATAGGTTACCGTACCGGCATTTCTTGCAATAAGTGCAACGCCTGAGTCAACGGCAGCCTTGTATTCCATACCGGTTGCAACGATGGGAGCATCTGTCTTGAGGAGCGGAACAGCCTGCTTCTGCATGTTTGAACCCATGAGTGCACGGTTGGCGTCGTCGTTTTCAAGGAAGGGAATCATCGCAGTTGCAACAGAAACAACCATCTTGGGAGAAACGTCCATGTAGTCTACACGGTTTGTTTCGATGTCAAGGAACTCGTCACGGTGACGTGCGTTGACTCTTGCATTTCTGAAGCGGTTGTTTTCGTCGAGCGGTTCGTTAGCCTGAGCGACGATATAGTTATCTTCAACGTCGGCTGTCATGTAAACAACTTCGTCGGAAACAATGCCTGTTTCCTTGTCTACCTTACGGTAGGGAGATTCGATGAAGCCGTATTCGTTGATTTTTGCGAAAGTAGCAAGATAAGAGATAAGACCGATGTTGGGACCTTCAGGAGTTTCGATGGGGCACATACGGCCGTAGTGGCTGTAGTGAACGTCACGAACCTCGAAACCTGCACGGTCACGGGAAAGACCGCCGGGACCGAGAGCGGAAAGGCGGCGCTTATGAGTAAGCTCACCGAGGGGGTTGGTCTGATCCATGAACTGTGAAAGCGGTGATGAACCGAAGAATTCCTTAACAGCAGCTACAACGGGGCGGATGCTGATAAGAGCCTGAGGAGTCATCTTGTCGCTGTCCTGAGCCTGAATTGTCATACGCTCACGGACAACACGCTCCATACGGGTCATACCGATTCTGAACTGATTCTGAAGGAGTTCGCCTACGCAGCGGATACGGCGGTTACCGAGGTGGTCAATATCGTCCTTCGAACCGCAGCCGTTAGCAAGGCAGTTGAGGTAGTTGATTGATGCGAAGATATCGTCACGTACGATATGCTTGGGGATAAGGTCATCGCAGTGTGCAAGAAGCTGCTCAAGGATTTCCTCGTCGCTCCAGCCGCCTTCGGCAGCTGCATCAACAAGCTCCTTAAGGGGAGCAAAGCTGACCTTTTCGTTAATGCCGGTATCATCAAGCTGTTCCTTAGTGAACTGCGGGAAGTATGTGCCGATATCAACCATACCGTTGGAAATAACGCAGAGCTTTGTGCCTTCGACATCAATGTATGCCTTTCTGACACCTGCCTGCTCAATTTCGTAAGCCTTTTCTCTGGTGATGATTTCACCCTCTTCAGCAAGGAGTTCACCTGTTGCGGGGCTGATGATCATCTCAGCGGCTGCATAGCCTGCGATTCTGTCGGAAATTGCAAGCTTCTTGTTGTACTTGTAACGGCCGACTCTGGAAATATCGTATCTGTGGGGATCAAAGAAGAGTGCATCAAGCTGTGACTGTGCGGTTTCGAGCGTCGGGGGCTCACCGGGGCGCAGCTTGCGGTAAACTTCGAGCAGAGCTTCCTCAGCATTCTGCTTTTCGTCTTTTTCGAGTGTGGCATTCAGGCGGATATCGTCACCGAACATGTCGATGATATCCTCGTTTGTGCCGTCACCGAGGTCTGTACCGCAGAAGAGTGCACGGATAAATGTTGTGATGAAAATCTTTCTGTTCTTGTCAATGCGGACATAGTACAGGTCGTTCTGATCGGTTTCAAACTCAAGCCATGCGCCTCTGTTGGGGATGATCTGAGCCTTGTACAGCTCCTTACCGACCTTATCGTGGTCGATATCGAAGTATACACCGGGTGAACGGACAAGCTGTGAAACGATAACACGCTCGGCACCGTTGATAACGAATGTGCCGCTGTCCGTCATGATCGGGAAATCGCCCATGAAAACTTCGTTTTCTTTGATTTCGCCGGTTTCCTTGTTGTAGAGTCTTGCTGTGACACGCATCGGTGCTGCGTAAGTAGCATCACGCTCTTTACACTCCTTGATGGTGTACTTGGGCTTGTCGTCCATCTTGAAGTCGATGAAGGAAAGCTCAAGATTGCCCGTGTAGTCTGTGATGGTGTCGATATCACGGAAAACTTCTTTCAGACCCTTATCGAGGAACCACTGATAAGAGTTTTTCTGAATTTCGATGAAGTTGGGCATATCCATGACTTCGTTGATCCTGCTGTAGCTCAATCTTTCGATTTTGCCGTGCTTGACCATTTGGGCTGCTTTTGCCATAGGCAAATCACTCCATTCTTATATAAAAATCAGTAGAGAAAATTAACCGAATTTTAACCGGATTTTTGTGCAAATTCACTAATTATTTTTTACCAAATTTGTCAAAGCCGATATAAATCCATTTTAATGGTGATTAAGTATTTTACAGTATTTTTACGGGCTTGTCAAGGCTTTTTTTACCTGTTTTGAAAAGTTTTTTTATTAATTTTTGCGTTTTAGTTCTATTTTGGAATAATTATTGAAATTTCCTCTTTACATACAAAAAAGCACACTTTGCCTATGTTTAGCGGTTATACAACTAAACACGAGGGTGAGTGTGCTTAAAATTATTTTATTAATTTTCAGTCCTTATGATGAAGGAAAAGCCTTGTACGCTCAGATTTCGGATTGTCGAAAACCTCTTCGGGGGTACCCTGTTCTTCTATAACACCGTCCGCCATGAAAATCACTTCATCGGACACATTGCGTGCAAACTCCATTTCATGCGTTACAACAACCATTGTGCAGCCGGAATTTTTAAGCCCTTTGATTACATTGAGAACCTCAACAGTAAGCTCCGGGTCAAGTGCGGATGTAGGCTCATCAAAGAAAAGGATTTTGGGATTGAGAGCAAGCGCTCTTGCAATAGCAACACGCTGCTGCTGACCGCCGGAAAGCTCACAGGGATAGCTGTTGATTTTATCGGACAGGTTTACCTTTTCGATAAAGTCCTTTGCCGTAGCCTCAATTTCCGCATGAATCTGTTTCTTATTCTTTTTATAGTCGGGGCGTTCCTTAGCCTGCAGCTCCATTGCAAGCGTAACATTCTTTAAAACATTGTGCTGCGGAAAAAGATGGAACTGCTGAAAAACAAGACCGACATTGAGCTGATTTATGCGTTTCTGTGCCTTTGTCAGCTTTTGGGTTGATTCCGAATCAAAGATAGTACTGCCGTCAACAACAATTTTGCCGGAGTTTGCTGTTTCAAGTGAGTTGATACAGCGCAGCAAAGTTGTTTTACCGCTGCCGGATGAACCGATTATTGACAGAACCTGACCTTTCTCAAGGCTGAAAGAAATGCCCTTGAGAACTTCAACCTTGCCAAAGTTCTTTTTCAAATTAGTAACTTCAAGTATAGCCATTTTCACACCGCCTTAACTCTTGAAATAATCCAGTTTCTTTTCGATTTTGCCGAGTATAACAGTCAGCAAGCCCGAGAAGATAAGATAAAATGCACCCGAATAAAGCAGGGGCCAGAGTAAGCCGTTGAACTTGATAAAGCTCTGTGCGTTCCATACAATTTCATAAACGGCTATTGTTCGTGCGAGTGAGGTATCTTTGACGAGAGTAATAATTTCGTTACCCATTGGCGGAATGATACGCTTGATAACCTGGAAAAGGATTACCCTGAAGAAGGTCTGCGTCTTGGTCATGCCGAGAACCTGGCACGCTTCATACTGACCCTTTGAAATGCTCTCAATACCGCCTCTGTATATCTCAGAAAAATAGCAGGCATAGTTGATAACGAAAGCGACTATAACCGCAGTAAAGCGGTCAAATCCCGACCATGTAGCAATCCACTGAATTATAGCGTTATTGCTGTTCAAATCCTGAGCACCGGCTGCAATCAGACCGGGACCGTAGAAAACAACAATAAGCTGTAAAAGCAGCGGTGTACCGCGGATTACCCAAACGAGTGTTTTTGAAACCCATTTCAAGGGCAGGAACTTGCTCATTGAGCCGAATGCTATTACCAGACCGAGAGGAATGGCAAACAGCAGCGTCAGCCCGAATATTTCAAGCGTTTTTGCAAAGCCTTCAAGCAGGCTTGATGTAACCGTCCAGAACATTTATATCTTTCTCCGTTTCAATTTACTGAGAAACAACTGCAATCTGAACTGTAATCATTTCTCAGTAAATTACTGTATTACAGGACACCGCCCTGACAATCCCGCCGTTGATGCATTTACATTGTTGATAAACTTATCAACAGGCGGCATTTACACAGCGTTTCGCTGCGCAAAACGGCAGAAGACTCAAAGCTGAGCCTTCTGCCCGTAGTGTTAAAGGAATAAGCAGAGTTTACTTATTTAACAAGTGTAAGCTCGTACTTTTCTGCAAGGAGATCAAGAGTACCGTCAGCAATGAGCTCATCGGTGATTTCGTTGATCTTTGCGCAAAGGTCGGAATCTACACGACAGCCGACACCGTAGTATTCCTCGTTGAGAACGATAGCCTGAGCAAGGTCATCGTAGCTTGTGCCTTCGCCTGTCATGGAGTTAGCCATTGTGATGTCGATAATGCAAGCATCTGCCTTACCTGCCTCAACCTCAAGAAGAGCATCGGACTGATACTGAAGGCTTGTGCAGTTAAGGTTATTCTCCTTAGCGTAGCTTTCGCCTGCGGAACCTGCCTCAACAGCAAAGCTGAGCTCAGCAATGCTTTCGGGTGTTGTATATTCAGCAGCCTTATCAGCCTTCATAACAACAACCTGTGCATTCTTGACGTAAGGATCTGTGATAGCCATCTGAGTTTTGAGGTTATCTGTGATAGTCATACCGTTCCAGACAACGTCAATGCTCTTGGATTCAAGCTCGAAAACCTTGTTATCCCAGTCGATTTCGATGAACTCTGCTTCAACACCGAGCTTAGCAGCAACTGCGCGTGCATACTCAGCATCAAAACCTGTCCATTCGCCGTTTTCATCAAGAAAGTCCATGGGAGCGTAAGGAGTAACGCCTACGATAATTGTGCCCTTTTCCTGTATATAGGCAAGGTCGCTTGCCTGTGCTGCTGCATCATCGCCGTTGGGAGCGGGTTCTTCGGTGCCGCCGCAAGCTGCAAAGCAGAATACCATGGTAAGAGCCATGAGAAGTGCAAGTAATTTTTTCATTTTTAATACACCCTTTCGAGTTATTTGTGTTAGCATTTTACCATATTAGCACGCTAAAGTAAAGAGTTTTTTAAAAAATAAATATCTCAACAATGTTATTGTAATTAATATTTATAATATTGCATAAAAAAGCAACCGTTTCGCAACGGTTGCTTTCAAAATTTAAAATCAGTCTGTGATGATTTCGCCCATCATGCCGGGTGTGCAGAATGCAGCATTTGATTCATCTGTATCAATGTGCATTGCAAGGCGGTATGCAGGGTTAAGACGTACAACAACATCGCCGAAAACAAGGCTTCTGCCGTCAGACTCAATCTTAACAGAAACAATGTCCTTATCCTTCATGCCGTACTTCTCACCGTCTTCGGGAGTAGCATGGATGTGACGCTTTGCAGCGATAACGCCTTCTGTAAGCTCAACCTCACCCTTGGGGCCGACAAGCTTACAAGCACCGCTGCCTGCGATGTCGCCGCTCTCACGAACGGGAGCAACAACGCCGATAGAACGTGCATCCGTTGCGGAAAGCTCAACCTGAGTCGCAGGTCTTTCCGGGCCAAGGATAGAAACAGCCGGGAAGCTGCCCTTGGAGCCGACAACGGCAACACGCTCTTCGCAAGCGTACTGGCCGGGCTGAGAAAGCTCCTTCTTGTAGTTGAGCTGATAGCCTTCACCAAAGAGAATATCAAGATGCTCACGTGAAACGTGAACGTGACGTGCGGAGGTTTCCATAAGAACAGGTTTGTTCATAATTCAAAAATCCTTTCTGTGTCAGTTAAACCATTTAGCTGTTTTTTCATTCTTCTTAAGAAGCTTAACGATACCGGTAGCAATAAAGTAACCGATAACACCGTATACAATACCGACAACTGCACCTGCAAGAACGTCAGTAAAGAAATGAACACCAAGATAGATACGAGTAAAGCCCATAAGAGCTGCAAAGAGGAATGCAGCTACGCCCCACTTTTTGTTGCCTGTGCAGATAGCTGTTGCAGCAGCAAAAGCGGAAGAAGTATGACCGGACGGGAATGACCAGCTTGTGAGCTTATCAATGATGCCGGGGAACTTGTATTCCGATGCCCACTTTGCAGCAAGCTCGGGATATTTTTCAATAAGGTCGGTAATCTTTTCAACCATCTGCTCAAATCTTGATAATTTGCCGTCGTCTACAAATACACTTTCGTCAGCCATAAGGTCTGTAAGGTTGAAAATATAGAACGGTCTGGGTCTTGCAATGAGGGGCTTGAGAACTTCGTTATTGAGAACTTCCATAACGATAAGTGCAAAAGCAAGTGTGACGCCGATTTTTCTTGTCTTTTTGAAAAGGAGAAGAACAACAGCAATAACAATCCAGAGTATGCCTGCCTCACCGAGGTGGGTGATAACAGTCATAACCGTGTTAAGCACTTCATTATGTAGAGAAAAAACTGCGTTAAAAACAGATAAGTCAAAATTGTAAATAGCTTCTAACATATTGTTTCACCGCTCTTTCTGATATTTAAAATTTGCTGGCAATATCGTATACAAGCTCAAGAAAAATACCCTGAAGTCTTTCACCAACAAAGGGGATGAGCTTGATTACAAGAGAAACATAGTAGAGTGCTATGTTTTCGGATGCGTAGGAAAGAATGTGCATATCCTTCTGACCGCCACATACTTCAAAGAATGTGGGAGAGAATGTTTCGTAGTTCCAGGGATCCTTTTCGTCGATGTCGATTACTCGGCAGCCGCGCATTTCTTCACTGCCGTAAGACTGGAAGGATGCACCGGGTGTGTTTACGATATCAATGCTGTCACCGTCAGCAGCGCTGAGCTTGGTGTGAACGATATAATCGTTAACATGGTCATGACCGACAAAAACCGCGTTAACATCGCCCTGCTGCTGGAGAACACTCATCTGGTTGCCGTGGAAGGCAGACGGGCAGGGATATTCTCTTATAACTGAGCCTTCTTCTGCATAAGCAGTGTCAAGTGCATAGTGCTTGCCGTCGTCAGATGTAAAACCGTTGGGGTCAAGAGTGGGAGTTTCGAGAACATAATCCTTAATTTCATAAGGAACGATGTGCTGGAAAGCAAGTGACGGAACAAGCTCGCCGCCGTTAGCTTCCTTAAGTGCGTTGGAGATGTTTACATACCAATCAAGCTGATCAGCGTGTATGTAGTCGTAATTGCCATTTTCATCATACATGTTGGAATCAAACATCCAGAGGTTGTATGCGACTTTGCTGCCGTCTGATGACTTGATGGGAAGGTTATGTGTACCCATGCCGTAGATATCGGGAGCAGCATCGTAAGCAAGGCAGTACTCAAAGCTGCGCCAACAGCTCATATGGAATTCCTTGGCTACGTTTTCAGCATCGTGGTTGCCGAACACAAGTGTGAACGGAACTTCTGCATCATTTACAATAGAAAGAAGAGTTTCAAGAGCATATTTTGCACCGAATTCTGTATCAACAGTAGATGTGTTATCGCCTGTGAAAACAACAAGGTCAGGAGTGTACTTCTCGATAGCGGTCTTGATCATATGAAGCATGCCGGGGCTTGCAAACATATCATCCTGTGTGTCAGTAATCTGAAGAATGCGGAACTTTCCGTCCTTGTTGAACTGAAGTTCTTTCGCGGAAGGTGTTGAATAATCGCCCTCAGCAAAAGCTGTAGCTGTGAGTGTAAAGAGCATAATAACAGTCATAACAACTGCGAGAACTCTTTTGGAAGTGTTTTTCATTATAAATTCTCCTAATTATGGCAAGCACATTGGACAGCAAAAGCTGCCCAATGAGCCTGAAAAATTACTGTTTAATTATTTGTAGCTTTCTGCAACTGCAACAGCGCATGCAACGGTAGCACCGACCATGGGGTTGTTACCCATACCGATAAGACCCATCATTTCAACGTGAGCAGGAACAGAGGAAGAACCTGCAAACTGAGCATCACCGTGCATTCTGCCCATAGAGTCTGTAAGACCGTAGGAAGCAGGACCGGCAGCAACGTTATCGGGATGGAGAGTTCTGCCTGTGCCGCCGCCGGAAGCAACGGAGAAGTATTCCTTACCGTTTTCAAGTGCCCACTTCTTGTAGGTACCTGCAACAAGATGCTGGAAACGTGTGGGGTTAGTTGAGTTACCTGTGATGGAAACGTCAACACCCTCGTGCTTCATAACTGCAACGCCTTCGAGAACATCGTTAGCACCGAAGCAGCGGACAAGAGCACGGTCGCCTGTTGAGTAAGGTGTTGTGTTGACAACCTTAAGCTCGTCCTTATAGAAATCGTACTCTGTTTCAACGTATGTGAAGCCGTTGATGCGGGAGATGATCATAGCAGCATCCTTACCGAGACCGTTGAGGATAACGCGGAGAGGCTCTGTACGGACCTTGTTTGCTGTAAGAGCAATTTTGATAGCGCCTTCAGCAGCTGCAAAGGACTCGTGACCTGCAAGGAATGCAAAGCACTTTGTTTCGTCCTTGAGGAGCATTGCGCCGAGGTTACCGTGGCCAAGACCAACCTTACGGTTTTCAGCAACGGAACCGGGGATGCAGAAAGCCTGAAGACCGATACCGATAGCAGCGGATGCTTCTGCAGCGTTTGAGATACCCTGTGCAAGGGCGATAGCTACGCCGAGAGTGTATGCCCAGACAGCGTTGTCAAAAGCGATGGGCTGTGTGCCCTTAACGATAGCTTCGACGTCGATGCCCTTGGAAAGGCAGAGGTCTCTGGCAGCTTCAAGGCTTTCGATGCCGTACTTAGCAAGGCAAGCCTCGATTTTTTCCATTCTTCTTTCTTTACCTTCAAATGTAACAGCCATTGTTCTACCTCCTCCTTATTCTTCTCTCGGGTCGATATATTTAGCAGCATCTGCAAATCTGCCGTAGCTGCCCATGTTGTTCTTGTATGCTTCGTCAGGAGCAACGCCGTGACGGATATCCTCAAGCATCTTGCCGAGCTTTACAAACTCGTAGCCGATAACCTGATCGTTTTCGTCAAGAGCCATACGTGTAACATAGCCCTCAGCCATTTCAAGGTAACGAACGCCCTTAGCCTTTGTGGAGAACATTGTACCGACCTGTGAACGAAGGCCCTTACCGAGGTCCTCAAGACCTGCACCGATTGTAAGACCGTCTTCTGAGAATGCGGACTGAGTTCTGCCGTATACAAGCTGAAGGAAGATTTCACGCATTGCAACGTTGATAGCGTCACAGACAAGGTCTGTGTTAAGGCACTCAAGAAGAGTTTTGCCGGGAAGGATTTCAGCAGCCATAGCTGCGGAGTGAGTCATACCGGATCAGCCGATTGTTTCAACAAGAGCTTCCTCAACGATACCTTCCTTGATGTTAAGAGAGATTTTGCAGGTACCCTGCTGCGGAGCACACCAGCCAACACCGTGTGAAAAGCCGGAAATGTCCTTGATTTCGTATGCCTTTACCCATTTGCCTTCTTCGGGGATGGGAGCGGGACCGTGATGCGGGCCTTTAGCCACGATACACATTTTTTCCACTTCATGTGAATAGTTCATTTTTATATCTCCTTTCTGAGCCATTTAATCTCACGGTATATTATACATAAAAAGCTACCGTTTATCAAGGGCAAATTTTAAAAAACAAGCACTTAATGTATAAATTACTTTTATATATGTTATACAATTACAGTCATCGGCAAGAAAAGCGTTTCGCAAAATCATAACCACCAGTTGAACTGGTGGTTTGCACAGGCCCTATAAGGGCCGCCTACTGGCTTGCCGACTAAAAGTCGGCACTGAAGTTTGACACCGCATTACTATCTCAAGCAGCCGCTCTCGTGCGGCTGTTTGTTTT
>JAZSND010000025.1:0-58817 GCA_045536235.1 Acutalibacteraceae bacterium
CGAGTCCAACAAGGGGAGCCAAAAAAAGACCAGCTTCGCTGGTCTTTTTTATTTCGCTTTTGTATGGCATTGGGCTCGAACCCATAGCAGTGCAGATGCCCGGTGGGCATCTGCTGCCACTCACTGGATGCGCAGCATCCAATTTCACAATTTACGATGTAAACTATTTCACAGTTGCCCCAAGGCAAGTATTTTACAAAATGCTCTGTACAGCAAATATCGGATTGACGACCCCCTTTTTAAGAAAGGGGCGTTTTTTTATCGCGCAGCAGGGCTATTACCATACAGATCGCCACGATCATAAAGGGGATCATGCCGATAATTCCCGTGGGAGCAGGACCTACGAAAGGATCACCGCCGTCCTTCGTAAAGTATATGCCGATGGCACCGATACCGTTGATGGCTCCGTGACCGAGGATCGCCGGGATACAGCTTCTTGTTTTCAAAGACACGAAGGATAGGAAAATGCCCATGACGATGCAGAACAGGCACATCATAGCGATGCCTGTGAAAGGGAAGCCAGCGTATTCCATGCCGTAGTTATGGCCTATGGCGGTCAAGGGTGCATGCCAAATACCCCAGATAACACCGGTCACAAGAAGCAGGGGAACGGTTCCGAGCCGGTTTTCCATTTTGGGCAGCAGATATCCTCGCCAACCCCATTCCTCGCCAAAGCAGGTGATAAAATTCATAACCGGGGCCAGTAGGAAAGCCTGTACAAGCTGTATCAGAAGCAGAGTATTCAGCGGGAAGGGAATTGCACCGGCAGGTGCTCCGGCGGCGTCAAGGATGACCTGCATATAGCCGCAGTTGGGGTCAAAGCTACCCTTTACAAGAAGAAAGTACAGACCGCTGCCCAAAACCGTCAGCACCCCCGGTCCAAACCATGCCAGCAGATAATACCGCACATTTTTCTTGAGGTTCAGCTTCAGCCATGCATCTTGGAAGCCCTCTTTTGTTATAAGCCTTGTCAGCAGCACGCCTATGGCTGGGAAGAACATAGCGGCTGCCACCAGAAGCTGCGTAGCTACTGCCGGGATGCCGTTCAGGGTTTCTCCGTTGATCAGCGGATAGAGGATAAAAAAGCAATAGCCCCAAGTTAGCCCGAAGGTGATCCCCAGATAGATCAGGACTCTGTTTCGGTTTTGCTGATTTGCTGTTTTCATTTTGAACTCCTTTCGGTCACGGGTTCGGGCAAATATGCCCGTTACATTCTTGCGTGTCTCCAGTATAAACCTTCCACAAAGGGGAAAGTCAATAGATTTTTTGCAAATACTCTTTTTTTATAAAACCGGTCAGCGGAAAAGTTTTCAAAAAACAGCAAAAAACAGCGCGCATCCTGCGACAGGGATGCGCGCTGAAAGTGTTAATACGGTCGTATATACAGCTCGTGGCTGGTGGATGCCGGTCGGGCGTGGACACCGGAGACAAGCCCAAGCATGGCGTACAGCGAAACGATGGAGCTGCCGCCGTAGCTCATAAAGGGCAGCGACAGACCGATAACCGGGGTGACGCCGATGCACATACCCACATTACTGGTGACCTGAAAGATCAGCGCGGCTGCGGCGCCGAAGCAGACCATGCGGCGCATATAGTCGGGGCTTTTCAGACCCACATAAACGCACCGGGCGATGATGCAGATCATCATCAGCAGCACAAGCATGCAGCCCACAAAGCCCAGCTCCTCGCCGATGGCGGAGAAAATATAGTCGGTATGCTGGGCGAACAGGTGATTGTCCGCATCCTGTGTCCGGTTGCCGTCAAACAGACCGTGACCGGCAAAGCCGCCGCCGGTGAGGGATTGCAGACTCATGCGGGAGTGGAACCGGGCACCGATACCGTCAGCGTCAACGGTGG
This sequence comes from Acutalibacteraceae bacterium, assembly GCA_045536235.1. GTDB lineage: Bacteria > Bacillota > Clostridia > Oscillospirales > Acutalibacteraceae > UBA8612. The sequence goes on from JAZSND010000025.1 coordinate 1,858, forward strand.
GATCCACAAGGATCAGCAGACGGTTTCTCTGGTGCTCACCCATGACAGACCAGAGAATGGGCCAGACTGCTACAACGCCACCGAAGGCAAGGATAAACCACCACAGGCTGACACCGCCGGCAAAAGCCATGCCGATAAAGATGAACACGAAGATCAGAGAAACGCCGGCGTCACGGGAAAGCAGCATATTCAGGCCTACCAGCAGACCCAGATGCAGGACCATGTGGGCCACGGAGGGAATGGTGGACAGCTTACTTTGGTGGGCTGCCATTACCGATGCCATGATCAGAATGTAGGTGATCTTACAAATTTCCGCAGGCTGGATATCAACGGGGAACAGGGGAATGTCCAGCCAGCTTCGGTTACCGGTGTTGTTATCCGTGCCGAAGGGGATCAGCAGCGAAAGCAGGAGGGTATTGAAGATCACCAGAGAGATGCGGTGCTCTGCCCAGAAGTCCATATCAATGGAGGAGATGATGGCATACAGCAGCACGCCGATGCCGGCAGCGGCGATCTGAATGATGATATAACGCAGGTTGCCCATGTAATTCGTGGTACTGGCGATCATGATCACACCGAAAGCGGTGGTGATCAAACATAACAGCAGCAGAACCATGTCGCCCTTGCGGAAGAAGTTTTTCAGTTCCTGAAGAAAGCGATACATTGCATCTTCTCCTTTCTACAGGGTATTGTACCACTCTTTTTGCCAAATGTAAAGAGAAAGGCTCAGTTGTAAAATTGATACTTTCCACAAACTGGCAGATGTGTACCTCCCCAAAGCCACCCCGGTGTAAGGGGAGGCACGGAAAAGCCGTGACGAAGGGGTTGACACAATAAAAACTGCGATTTTACAGGTTTTTTCCGTAAAATCGCAGCTTTTATGACAATCCCCCAGTCTGCCCTTCGGGCATCCAGCTCCCTTTACACAAGGGAGCCTTTTGACAAACAAATTAACAGAGCGGTAAATTATAATTTATTTGTTGCAAATTATTTGAAAATCTGTAATAACCGGCAATTATAATGCAGATAAAGGCGGTGTGAAAATGAAAAAGCTGACAATAGAAAAGGCGATACTTACCACAACCGGTGCATTGCTGCTGTTGAATGCTGTGTTTATGGCGGTTTATTCAAACCTGAATGCAGGTATATTTGTAACATTTTTGCTTGGTGCGGCACTTGTGCTTTACGCTGTGTTTGCCAACACGCTTGTACAAAAAATACCGAAAATACTGCGTGGCCTTTTCTGGACGGGTGTTGGTGCTGTTGTTGCTTTTTCTGCATGCCTGTTGGGCTTGGGTGTGACTGATACTGTAACATTTAACGAAGATGCAATTGTTGTACTCGGCAGCGGTATCAGGGGCGAAATGCTGACGGTAGGACTCAAAAACCGGCTTGACAGCGCAATTGAGTACTGCAAAGGAAACGAAGATGCGTTGATTGTCGTAAGCGGCGGTCAGGGTCCGCAGGAGGATATAACAGAGGCACTTGCAATGGAGCGTTATCTTTTAAGCCAAGGTATCGCTGCAGACCGAATAATAAAAGAGGAACAGGCAACAAGCACGTACGAAAACTTTGCTTTTTCTAAAGAGATTCTCGATGAAGAATTTAAAGAAGGTTACTCGGTAGCTTTTGTAAGCAATGAGTATCATATTTACCGTGCATCGTCACTTGCAAAGATTGCAGGCCTTGAGAAAACAACACATACCCACAGCACTACGGTGTGGTATACCGTGATACCAAGCACGCTGCGTGAATGTATGGCAGTTGTTAAGATGTGGATATTTAAAGTATAAAATAAGGCAGGGTGAATGTGAATTTCACCTTGCCTTGTCTGTTATTTCAACCTCAATCCCTTGGGATAGTGGTTTTTGGCTTTGCCGTTTGAAACCTTTGCACCGCCGACGGAGCAGCCGTCAACAGTTACAACTGCCCAACCGTTCGGGCAGTCTGTGTCAATTTCTTCCCCGTGAAGGTATTTTTTTGTTTTTTCATCATCGGCGGTCAACTCAATTTTACGCCTGAAACTTTCACCCATGCCCATAAAAAACTGGTGGTGCGGCTGAATGTAATTCTTTTTGATTTCGCCGATAGTTATTCCGCAGGAAAACGCTGCACCTTTTGGTACATCAAAATCCGGTGTGAAGTAAACAGGATTGCCGTTATACATTTGCACATGGTTTTTATCGTAATCAACAAGAACATCATCAAGAAAGTCGAAAACGGTTTTGTCAATTTTTTCGGCTTTTTTCGGTGCGCTTTTAAAAGTATAAACTTCGCCTGTGTGGTGCAGCACAGCCATAAACTGTCCTTCACCCGGAGCTTTGTGAGGATAAAACCGCCGCGTGTAGCGGATGTTTTCACACTCACAGCCATCAAAGAATATTCCGTCTGCCGTATACTGCTGTACCTTTTCGCTAACGGGCACTATTTCAAATTCGGGATAGGCTTTCAGAAAGCTGTCAACCGTCATCTCGTTTTCTTCCGGAGAAAAAGTGCAGGTTGCGTAAACTATGTATCCGCCGCTTTTTAAGGCAGCAGCTGCGTTTGCAAGAATCTCTGCCTGCCGTGCAGCGCACATTTTTACGTTGTCCTCGCTCCACTCGTCAATGGCAATTTCCTCTTTGCGGAACATCCCTTCGCCCGAGCAGGGCGCATCAACCATTATCAGGTCAAATGTTTCGGGGAATGTTCTGGCAAGACGTTTTGTGTCCATGCAGGTGGTGACGGCGTTTTTGAAACCTGAGCGTTCAATGTTGCCTGTGAGTATTTTGCAGCGTGACGCTATGATTTCGTTTGAAACAAGCACACCGTTTTTGCCAAGCTTATTTTTTAACTGTGTGCTTTTGCCGCCCGGGGCAGCACACATGTCAAGTATTTTCCAGTCGGGTTGAATAGCTACGCATTCTGCCGGTGCCATTGCACCCGGCTCCTGCACGTAAATCATACCTGCGTGGTGGTATGGATGGTTACCGACCTTGTCATAGTCAAGATAAAAGCCGTTTTCAACGTAGGGAATTTTTTCGCCGCCGAATATGTTAAGCTTTTCAAAATCTTCAAGGCTGATTTTATCCGTATTTACACGAAAACCTCTGACAGGTTTATTATCATTCACGGCTTTTTCGTATTGCTCATATTCGCTGCCAAGCAGCCTTTGCATGCGCTTTTTAAATTCTATCGGTAATTCTTTCATTCGTTCTCACTCATTTCAATGTGCAGCATGCACATGGCGGTTGCTGTTATTGCAGCGGTTTCGGTTCGCAGTATTCTTGCACCGAGCGAAAACGTTTTGCCGCCTACACTTTCTGCCTGCTCGATTTCGCTTTGCTCAAAGCCACCTTCAGGTCCGATTAATATGCCGATTTTCATACCGTTTTTAATGGCGCTGAGTGCAGCTTTTGTTGCGTTCATGCCGTCTTTATTTTCGTATGGGATAAGGAACAAATCAAGCTTTTTTGCTTCATCCAGCAGTTGTTTGTAGCTGAGCACCTCGCCGATTTCGGGTACCGTGTTGCGCTTGCTCTGCTTAGCCGCACTTTCGCTGATTGCCTGCCAGCGGCTTTGCCTGGCATTCTTTTTTTTTGCATCAAGCTTTACAACGCAGCGGTTCATTTCTATGGGGATTATCTTGCTCACGCCGAGTTCAACCGTCTTTTGGATAATAAGCTCCATTTTATCTGCTTTCGGCAGACCTTGAAAAAGGTGGATTTCAACGGGCAGCTCGGTGCTGCAATAATCTTCCTGCTCTATTCTGGCTGCTGCCGTTTCACTATCAAGGCTTTCAATACGGCACAGATGGCTTTTTCCGTTGCAGCTGACAAGTATTTCGTCACCGGTATGCATGCGCAGTACGTTTTTTATATGGTTAAAATCAGCTCCGCTGATATAGAACACATCACCCTGACGGTTTGACTGATCAACGAAAAAATTAAACATAATCGCAATGCGATACAAAATGCGCACAAAACAGCATCAAAAGGTTGCCTTGTGTGCGCGGTATCTTTTCCTTTCTGAATGATAGAGGCAGAAAATTTTAAATTTTATATTTCTTTACAAAATAGGCGAGTCGTTTGAATATAAGCGCTGTAATAAGGCTGATAGCTGCAGTTTTGATAATGTTGAATGCAACTGCAAACCAGAACACATCACTGAAAATCTGTGCTGCACCGCCACCCATATAAAGCGGAAAAATAATAAAGCGGTTTGTGATCAGTGCAGCAGCTGTGCCGATAATACAGGCGGGAATCAGAGAGATGACAGCTGCTTTGTTGCTTTTCTTGACACGGTAAACAATACAGGGGAGGAGAATAAAAGAAGTAGTCATAATTGCGTTTGCAAGCTCACCAACACCGCCGCTGGAGCTTATTGTTACCCCCAAAACTTCTTTGAGTATGCATACGATTATACCCTCAACAGGACCGAAAAGCAGACCTGTGAGCAGGATAAATACGTTGCTGAAATCAAGCTTCATGTACGGTGTTGCGGGAAAAATCGGGAACGAAAAAAGGCTGATGGCATAGCTGAGCGCTACAAACAAAGCGATGAAAACAATGCGTTTTGGCGAAAATCTTTTTTTGAGTGTGCTTGTTTCGTGTCTTTGATTCTCTGACATTATAAAAACCACCTTTAAAAAATTAGCGGATATCTTCAGTAAAAAGCAAAATGAGCTGCCGGTTGAGGCAGCTCTTGCGGATTTGAAATGATGTAATTTAATAAGTTAAAACTCATGCGTTACTCATTCTTTTCCCATCCGGACTATACCGTCGGTACCGGAATTTCACCGGTTCGGGGAAAGCACCGGCGTGCTTTCCTTCGCAGACTATACTGCCGGTGAGGAATTACACCTCGCCCCAAAGAATATTCACTTTAATTTTATTATAACCTGTCCTGAATGATTGTCAATAGAAAATTTGGGCATAATGTTTTTACAAACCAAAAAACAGGAGTGATTGTTTTGATTGAACAGGATACTATTAAGCTGCTGCGTGAGTGCGATGCAGGTGTGAAAATGGGTACGGCGTCAATTGACGATGTGCTGGACAGAGTACATTCCGATTCGCTGCGGACATATCTGTCGGACTGTAAGGCGGAACACAACAGGCTGGAAAAGGAAATTGAGCAGCGCCTTGCAAAATTCGGCGATGAAGGTAAAAATCCCAACCCGATTGCCAAGGGTATGTCGTGGATAAAAACCAACGTGAAGCTTGCAGCAAAGGAAACCGACGAAACCATAGCTGACCTGATGACTGATGGCTGCAATATGGGTGTAAAATCGCTCAACAGATACCTGAATGAATATAAGGCAGCGGAGGAATATTCAAAAGATATAGCCAAGCGCCTTATCAACCTTGAAGAAAGACTTACAGTAGATATCAGACACTATCTTTAAAATGTTTGCCGTTTTGCAAAAAGCAAAGCGGCTGTTTTACTTTTAATGCTGTATTGGCTTGAAATGGTGCCGTCAGTGTGGTAAGATATAAAAAAACATTGGAGGCAACGGAATGGAAAAACGGAAAATCGGTATGCGTGACTATTTCGGTTACGCAATGGGCGACTTCGGCTGCAACATGAGTTTTGCACTTGTTTCAAACTACATGATGCTGTTTTTCACTCAGTATATAGGCGTTTCGCTCAAGGATTGGGCGTGGATTATTATTGTCGGTAAGGTTTGGGATGCTATAAACGATCCTGTTATCGGCGGTATGGTTGACAGAATCCGCATCAGCAAATCAAGCAAGTTCAAGCCCTGGATTGCTATAGGCGGCGGCTTGCTCGTGGTATGTACAACCTTGTCTTTCCTGCCTTTAACACAAATCAGTTACACAGGCAAAGTTATATACTGCCTTATCGCTTACTGTGTATGGTCGGTAGCTTACACAATGGCTAACGTGCCGTACGGCGCAATGCATTCCGCAATTACGGACGACCCTGCAAAGCGTACTAACCTTTCAACCTTCCGCAGCGTCGGTGCAGGTCTTGCACAGGCTCCGCTTATGATGCTCCCGCTTATCGTTTATGATAAAAACGATGACCTCAAGGGCGGACAGATGGTCTGGATTGCACTTATTTGCTCCGTTATCGGCTTTATAGGCTTTATGCTTGTAAGAATTCTTGTTACTGAAAGAGTCAATGTAGTTGAAAAGAAAGAAAAGTTCAACTATGCTAATACAATAAAATCCTTCTTTACAAACAGACCGCTTGTTGCCATAACTGTTGTTTCGGTTTTAAACGTAATCTGCTTTATGTCAATGACAAGCGTTAATTCAATTATTTTCCAGACATATTTCCACAGAACAGATTTGCTGGCAGTAACAAACGTCGCTTCTTACCTGCCGATGCTGGCTGTTATGCCTCTTGTAGGTATAATCACAAAGAAAATCAGCAAAAAATCTTTCCTGACAATAATTGCGCTGGTCAGTACGGTTGCCTGTGCAATTATGCTTTTGATTCCCTTTACACCTGGCAAAACAGTTTCAATTGTTCTCTGGGTTATCGCTCTTATGTTCGTATTCCTTACAAATGCAGGTCTTGGCATTATCGTATGGGCTATGGTTGTAGACTGTATTGACTACGGCTATGAAAAAACAGGTATACGCGAGGAAGGTTCTACATACTCCCTCTATTCATTTTTCAGAAAGCTTGCACAAGGTCTTGGTTCAGCAATTTCTGCATGGGCACTTGCTGCCTGTGGCTACGTTGAAGAGCTTGGTGCCAATCAGACCGCACAGGTTGCACTCAATGTTAAAAATATGTATATTATCGTAATGCTTGTTGGTGTTGCGCTTACTTTTGTTATAATGAAGTTCGTTTATAACATTAACGAAAATAAGGCTAAATAACATTTTACCGTATAATAATGAAAAACAGCAATGCCTCACAGGGAATAATAGCCCTGTGGGGCATTGCTAAATATTTATATTTATGGTATACTGACTAAAATTGCTATAAAATTAGAGGTTATTTATGTTAGACAGCATAGTTGCATCAATAAGTGATGCATTGTACAGCTACATCCTTATTATCCTGCTGATTGCGGGCGGACTTTATTTTACTTTCCGTACTAAGTTTGCACAGTTCAGACTTATCGGTGAGCAGCTCAGGGCCGTTACGGAAAAACCTAAGGACGGAAAAGGCGTTTCCTCTTTCCAGGCACTTATGGTATCAACCGCATCAAGAGTCGGTACAGGTAACATTGTCGGTGTTTCAACCGCACTTTGCCTTGGCGGTTTCGGCTCAGTTTTCTGGATGTGGGTTATTGCCTTTATCGGCGGTGCTTCCGCTTTGATTGAAAGTACACTTGCACAGATTTACAAAAAGAAAACCGATGACGGTTGCAGCGGCGGACCTGCCTATTATATTGAGGCAGCATTCAAAAGCCGCACGCTTGCAATAGTTTTCACCTTCTTCCTTATTGCAACCTTTGGCTTTGGCTTCAATATGCTTGCATCCTATAATCTGCAGTCAACCTTTGCAGGCTACGGCTTTTATGATGAAAAAACATCTCCCTGGATAATCGGCCTTATCCTTGCAGTTATAGTCGGCTACTGTCTTATGGGCGGCGGTAAGCGTGTTATCAGGGTAACAAGCTTTATGGTGCCGATTATGGGTGTTGCATATATCCTGGTTTCGCTGCTGATTGTTGTGCTCAATTTCAAGGCTCTGCCCGATGTTTTTGCCCGCATTTTCAGTGAGGCATTTGATTTTCAGGCAATTTTCGGTGGCTTTACAGGCTCATGTGTTATGTTCGGTATAAAGCGAGGACTTTTCAGTAATGAAGCAGGTGTCGGTTCAGCTCCCAATGCATCTGCATCAGCTCAGGTTAAGCACCCGATAAAGCAGGGTCTTGTTCAGGTGCTCTCAGTTTTCCTCGATACTATACTTATCTGCTCCGCAACAGCATTTATGTGTATGAGCTCAGGTGTTGAGCCGACACAGGAGCTTTCCGGTGCGCCCTATGTACAGGCTGCTCTTTCAGCAACACTCGGCAAATTCGGTCCGGTATTCATAACTGTTGCAATGATTCTTTTTGCATTTACAACCTTGCTTGGCAATCTGTACTATGTTGACCAGGCACTTATCTATATACTTAAAAGACAGCCCGGCAAAAAGTTTATGACCGTTTACCATATCCTGGCTGCACTTGTTATTTTTATCGGTTCAGGTCTGAGTGCAGACCTGCTCTGGAATATCGCCGACATAACAATGGGCGGTATGGCATTGATTAATATGCCCGTTATAATTATTCTGAGCAAATATGCTTTCCGTGCGCTCAAGGATTACGATAAACAGCGTAAAGAAGGCAAGGAGCCTGTATTTAAGGCAAAGAATATTGACCTGCCGCATAAGGTTGATTACTGGCAGTAAAATATAAAACGCAGCTTTATTAACAATGGGGTGAGCGTATGAACAAAAAAGCTATAAAGAAAATATTAGCCTTCGTAAAAATGCTCAAGGCGCCGGCAAAAATGTTGCCGTATATCATGGCGCTTGTTATCGGCATTATACGAAGGATAACTGATGAGGATTCTGCTGCGCTGGTTGATACGGCAGAGCAGGGCTTTGTATGCCGTAAATCTGAGCAGATTATCGGCGGCTGCGGCTCACCGGCTGCTACGCTTTGTTCAAACGGCAGCGTTGCGGTTGCCTTTGCCTGCGAAAGGGTAAAGGACGATGCACTTGTTTCATCACTCTGCCTTGTAAGGTCGCAGAATTCTAAACAGATTTCTGCAGCCGGCAGAAGATTCTTATTTGATACACCCTTGCAGCTTGGCAACGTCACATTAACTCAGGTGCCGCAGGGGTTACTCGTCAGCTGGCGCGTCAGAAGTAACGCTTACCTTCACATCCCTTCGGGTATTGTGCCGCAGGCGCTTGAAGTCTACAGACGCAATAATTACGCTCTGGCAGATAAATTCCCCGAAGAGCAGAAGCAGGGCGGTAGCTTTTATGCCCTTGTACCCGAAAACGGCGAGGAAATAACATCCGCACTCTTTGCTCCGGCTCAGTTTACGCAGGGACCTGCCGTGCTTTCAGGCGGCGAAATGCTGTGGCTCGGCGTAAAAGACGGCAAAGCTCTGGCTTATATGTCTAAAGACATATGTAAAGGCTTTTCGCTTGTCGGAGAACTGCCGGGCATTGCAGAAGGCAGGGCGGTTTCGCACGTTTGCTGCGTCAAGCTCAAAAATGGCAGGGTGCTGGCTGTTTTATGCAGCGCAGGTGAGCTGTATTCGAGCTTTTCGGACGATATGGGTGTCCGCTGGTCTGTGCCAAAACAGCTTGAAATCAACGGTACTTCACCTAATCTCGCTGTTCGTGATGACGGCGTGGTGGCACTCAGCTACGTGCAGCCGAATAAGAAGTTTGCAGTACGGTGCTGCATCAATAAAGACGGTGACAGCGATTGGTGTAAAGAACGTTTACTTGTCAGCTCAACGGCTGATAATATGCGCCGCCCGTATACGGTTGCGGTCAAGGAAGATTTCTATACCGTCAGCCGTCAGCGGTTTTGCGGCGAAAAAGAGAGCAGCATAGTTTTTAATCAGTGGAAACCGCTGAAAGAGGACTATGACCCCGCAGCAGAAAAGCAGCGGCAAAAAGAAGAAAAGAAAAATAAGAGAAAAAAGAAAAACAAAGCATAATGAATTTATTTTAACAGAGGTGCTGAAATGTCCTTGTTTAATAAAATAATAAGCTTTTTTACAGCTATTGTGATGCTGATTTTTCCGTCACTCGGCGAAAAACCGGAGGAACCGGAATATACGGAAGATGATCCGCAGTACGTTGTGTTTATGGTAACAAACGTGCATTATTTTAACCTTGAACCGTATGTAAAGCAGATGGTTGAGCTGCACGGCGAAATTGATGCCGATTCAAAGCGTATGTATGCTTTCGGCGTTGTCGGTCCGATGTGTCTTACTCAGTCAATAGAGCAGATGAATGAGGAAGTCAACCACGTTTTTATGCTCGCTGAAAAGTATAATGTTCCCGTTTATTTTCAGATGGATGACTGTACAAACTATTCAACTGCTTTCGGTGACGGTGCAACAACCGATGAAAACGGCAGCAAATTTTATAACGATCCCGAAATGTGTGAATGGGTAGCATTCCCCGAAGATGGCGAAGAATGGGGCGGACAGTCCTACGGTATGCTGCCGAGATGGCATTGTGACTGGAGCGGCGTGCCGTTTGCAACTGCAGGCGGATTCCCGTGCTTCAATTCACAGAAATATCTTGATTGGTATTCAAACCAGGTTACAAAGGGTTTTATTGAGCCGCTTGTAGAAAACTACACAAAGCTTAAAGAACAGGGCAAAGGCTATCTCTTTGCAGGTATTAACACCGGTTGGGAAACACAGATTCCCGATTACAGCGGCAGCGATTACGCCTCGATGGAGGATTTTGAACGTGCTCAGTACGGTATGCATGCCTTGCACAATATGGGCTACGATGAAGAAAGCCTTAAAAAAGAAGCACGTAAAAACCTTATGTCTGTTGAGGATTATACAAAGCAGCTGCTTTACGGTGTGCTTGCCGATTATATAGAGTTTACCTGCAAGCTGTTTTATGATGCGGGAATTGAGCGGCACAAGATAATTTCTCACATTGTTTCGCTTTCATCTTACACGGAAGAATACAGCACTATGCGTCCGCCGACGTGGGTTTGTATAAACGATTACTGCACACCGGGCTGGACAATGAGTCCTAAAACCTGCCCGTATGACCTTGATGTGCTTTATATGCAGCTTGCGCAAAACGGCAGAAATGAATACGCTAACGCAGAAGGCTATGCACATTATGACAACGAAGAAACCTGCCGTGCTTATTTTGAAGAAAGTCTGCTCGGCAACGCAAAGCTGATAACCGTTTACGGCTACGACCAGGAAACCGGTGCATACGGCTATGTCAAAAACGAAGATTTTTACTTTGTAAAGGTTGTTAAGGAGTGGCTCAGCTATGAGCTCGGACCCGATTACAAATGGACCGAACGGCCTGATTTGTCCGAAGAATACGGCGGCTGCGAGCTGTTTGTAAAACTGAAAATTGAGCTGAAAAAGTTATTTGAATAATTGATAGATTAAAAGGCAAGGTAACCGATCGGATTACCTTGCCTTAAATCTTATTTCAGCGAATAAATTTTATTTATCGAGGTTTCTTGTGCAGACTGTGACGTTCTTGAATACGTCCTCAAAGCGGTTGAGAGCATCGTCGATAACATCGTCTGTATCAGCAAGAGATGTGTAAAGACGGCTGCCTGCAAGAGTAACAATACCGTGAGCCATGTAAGCTGCGCCCATCTCTTCCATTGCAACCTTGCGGCGAAGCATTTCGGGCTTTGCTTTGAGCAGCGGAATAACTGAACCGAGGAGGTTCATGGAGCTGAAATCATAGCTCATTGCGCCTGTGCACTCGAGGTGGACGATTGAACCCTGGTTGTAAACAACATAGGGGAGAGAATACTTGTCAACAAGCTGCTGAAGACCTGCTGTAAGTCTGTCGCCGGCCTGACCTGCCTTTACACAGGCATCTGTCTTTTCGATTTCCTGAATTGCGCAGTAGCCTGCATAGGAGGAAAGCGGGTTAGCTGCAAGTGTACCGCCAACGTATGCACGCTTCATCATTGTGCCTACGCCTGCTGCCATGCCGCTGACAAATTCCTTCTTACCGCCTACACCGCCTGCTGACGGATAGCCGCCTGCAACAACCTTGCCGAAGATTGTAAGATCGGGAACAACGTTGAAATAGCCCTGAGCACCGCCGAGACCTACACGGAAGCCTGTAACAACCTCGTCGAAAATGAACAGACAGCCGTACTTGTCGCAAAGCTCACGAACGCCCTTGTTGTAATCCTTATCAACGGGACGTGTACCGCTTTCGGGACCTACGGGTTCAACAATAACTGCTGCTGTGCCGCCACGCATCTTGTTGCGCTTGAGCATCTTTTCGAGCATGTAAAGGTCGTTGGGACGAACCTCGTCAGTTGTACCGTATGCGCTGCCGGGAATACCGTGTGATTCAAGGAACTGACGGCTGCCCGGGATTTTAAGACCGTAAACCATCTGATCGGACCAGCCGTGGTATGCACCGCCGACCTTGATGATTCTCTTTGCCTTTGTTGCGTTACGTGCTACACGGATAGCAGCCATAACGGATTCTGTACCTGAACCAAGCATACGGAACATTTCGCAGTTGGGCATATGCTTGTTGATTTCCTTTGCAAGGAGAAGCTCACCCTCGTGGAAGAGACCTGTTACGGGGCCACAGGTGTTGATAAGCTCAATAACCTTTTCACGAACGGGAGCATAGTTGCTGCCGAGGATTGTCGGACCGCCTGCCTGAAGGAAGTCGATATATTTGTTGCCGTCAAGGTCATAGAGGTATGCACCCTCTGCCTTAGTTACGCAGATGGGGAAAGGATAGTTAAATGCGAGGTTGTGCTGTACACCGCCGGGAATATACTTTTTAGCTTCTGTTGTGATTTCCTTGGACTTTGCACAGTTTGTATCAAAGTGCTCAAGTACTCTCTTAAGCTCATCGTCAGAGATGCTGTAGATGGGCTTTGATGTGAGGTTGGCAAGTCTGTCATAAATTGACTTTGCATCCTGCCAGTTGCTGATTGCGTAACCGTTGCTCATTGGTAGTTCCTCCTTAGTTCTTGTAGAATTTAATTAATTTTTGAATTTTATCATTGGTTTCGTCAGGATTTTCAAACGGTTCACCGTTCATGAACTTCTGAAAAATCAGGCCGAAATAAGCTCCGAAAATAAATGCCGAAATATCCTTTGCGCTGAAACTTTCACGCATTTTGGCGTAGCCGCCCTTTTCAATCTGAGCCTGCAGCAGCTCGTCTACTCTTGCTACAGCGCTTTTGCCGGGGGTAATGATGCTGCGCATGAAAAGCTCACCCATGAGATAAGGGTAGGGATAGGTGTCAGCAGTAAGCTGACGGAAAACGGCTTCAATGCTCGGCTCTTCACCGTCTTTTTCGACAACTGAAAATATATCGTCAATTTCCTGTGCTGCAATTTCGGTAAGCAGCGCATCCACTGAATCGAAGTGTGAAAAAAAGGTTGAGCGTGAAACATCTGCTCCTTCTGCAATTTGTTCAATAGTTACGTTGTTTATTCCGTTTTGCTCAAACAGAACCTTGGCGCTGTGCATGATAGCAAGGTGAGTCTGTTCTTTTTTGCGAAGCCGCCTTGTTTGTTCCATGGCTCACCCTCCTGTATTTTCTTTTTTTATTATATATCATTAATATCTGTTTGTAAAGAACTTTTTTGTACTTGAGTACAAAAATATATCAGAGTTGAATTTATGCCTCTCTGACAAGCTTGCCGCAGATATGTTCCGGTATCAGCTTTAAAAGCAGGGTTTCGTGCGCATAATTTTCTATTTCTTTGGCAATGTAAGCAGTATCAGCGGTGAACTTATAGCTGAGAAGCGTTGTAATGCTGCGTATTGCATCCATGTTATCAATTATTTCAATTTTGCCAAATACAATAATGCTTTTTATGTTCAGCGCCCATTCACCCTCGTCTTTATAGCTGCTGTCACAGATGCAAAAGGATACCTTGTTATCGCTTTTTAATGAATCAAGTCTGTGACCTGCTTTACCGCAGTGAAAGTAAATACAGCCGTCATTTTCGTTATAAAAGTGATTCATTGGCATGCCGTACGGATAGCCGTTATCACCGTTGACGTTCAGCACACCCCGTTTTTCACTTTTTAAAATATCAATACATTTTTCGTGAGACAGCTCCTGCTTTTTTCTTGTAAGTTCTCTGAACATAAATATCACCCGATTGAATAAATAAATTTACAATGTGCAATAACTAATTTACAAGGTTTCTGCGCCAATGGAAAAGATATTGCTGTGCAATGCCCTCAATGCCTTTAGTGCATTCGGGTAAGCCGTCCGGATACAGTTCGCCCATTATTCGTCTGACCCAGACATCAACGGGAAATGCATCGGTTTTATAAAATCCGTAAAGCAAAGTGCATTCAGCGACCTTTGCGCCGACACCCTTGATTTTTTGCAGCTCGGTTCTGCCGAATTCAATCGGTTCAGTTTTTATTTTTTCAAAATCTATTTCACCGCCTGCAACTTTTTGTGCAGCATCAATAATATATTTGGCTCTGAAGCCGGCACGTAAAGGTGCCAGATCCTCAACTGTGAGCTTGGCAAGTACAGCAGCATCGGGGAAAGTATAGCCGAAAGCGGTCTTGTTGCCAAAGCTTTCGCAAAGGCGGTCTATGATGCCCTTGATGCGTGGTATGTTGTTGTTTTGTGAAATTATAAATGAACAAAGTGCTTCCCATGGCTCCTGACGGAGTATTCGTATGCCGGCATATTCCGTTGTAGCTTTCTGCAGATACTCATCTGCGCATAATGCTTTGCATAGCCCGGCATAATTGCGGTCAAGGTCAAAGTAGCTTCGCCACAGGCTGTTGAAATCGTCTTCGTTTGTGTAAAGAATAAGCTGACCGTTTTTTTGTTCAGCCTCAAGGTATTTGCCGCCGACTATGCCGCACCAGCAGCCTTTTTCGTTCTGAACCCAACGGAAGGACTGACCGCAGTCAACGCTGAGTCCCAGATTGAAAGCAGATAATTCTTCAATTACTATCGAATCCGGGTTTTTTATAATTTTCATTTTATCACTTTTCTTTCGTAAAAATGCCGAAAAATCTTAAAATTATTATAGTCCTTTTTAGCAATATTATATTGCTGAAAAAGAACAAAATCAAGCGATTTATGCGCTTTTTCGACACGAAAAGTAAAGCTTGTTTAACTTGTTGTAATTTAACATAATGTAAACCTTTTTGCTTTCCATACTGATTTTGGTGAAAAACTAAGGCAAAAACGGGGGTTATTCACATTTTCCACTTGGTTTTCCACGCGGATTTAATGTTTTCCACTATACAGTTTGTAGAAGTAGAAAAGTTTTACAGCAGATGATTCGGAATAGAAATATTTTTCACGGACACAATATTTTTGCGCTGAAAGCGGCGGATATCACGCTTGGCAGAGGAAAGGATTTATATATGCTCAAAGGAACAAACAGACAGGTTATTGAAATAACACAAACAGACTGTGAGTATTTTGAACGGGTAATGTTCTTTGTAAAGCCTGAGTGTGTTAACGTCAGCGAAGGTAAGCTAAGGGAACGGGCAAGTGCAATAGCAGGTACAGATAACAGACCGCCGGCTACAAAGATTCACCGCAACAGGATTAAAATGGCGGCGATTCTCGCAGGAGCTGCTGCAGCCGGTGCAACGGTAACTGCTGCCGTGACAGCGTTCCTGTTTTGAAAGGAGAAAATATTGTGCTCTTTGACAAGAACGACAGGAGAATCAAATTCAACAAAAATAAGCATATTGTTGAAAGTATGGTAAAGCTCTGGGAAGTAAGCGATGAAGCTAATCCGATTGATGTTCTGGGTAGCTACAGCGGCACAGCATACGATGCCGATGATCTGGTACCCGAACAGGATCCCGATGATTTATAAACACTGAGAGGTGATAAAAATGAAAAAAAGAATAACAGCGGTTTGTGTACTCGCAGCGGTTGCAGCTTTGCTTTTTGCAGCCTGCGGTGACAGTGAAGATGGTAAGATTACAACTACCACACAGCAGGAAACAACAACTGTAAACGACACAACATCAAGAACAACTGAAAAAGAAACATCAGGCAATAATATGCTTGATGAGGCATCAGAAAAGATATCAGAAGAAATGACTGAGTTAAAGTCCGATGTATCAGGAATGATGGACTGACAAACTGATACCTTTATTAATAGTAAAAAGGGCGATGACTTGCGTCATCGCCCTTTGAAGTTTAATTAATACTCAATGGGAGCAGTTGTGGGAGCTGTTGTGGTAACAGTTGTTACAGTCTCCTCAGATGAGGGGTTTTCTTTGGGAGTTGTGGGCTCTGTGCTGGGAGCAGCAGGCTTTGTGGTAGTTACGGGCGGCTGAGTAGCAGTTGTTGTATTTCTGGGATTTACACGGTCGTCATCAAGATAACGCCATACAAAGTCAACTGTTGCGCCGTTACGTACGTAGGTTTCAGGTCTGTTCTTTGAAATGCTGCTTGCTTCCTTGAAACGGTAGCCGTCAACGTCTGTGCGGCTTTCAAGAGCCTTACAGAATACCTTAGCCTCTTCTTCAGTCTTGAATGTAAGCTTTGCAACCATTGTAAGTTCGCTGCGGTCAGTAAACTTATCAAGCTTGCCGGGAACGAATGCGGTGATCCACCAGTGAGAAGCATAGGGACGTGTGAAGAGCTCGCCGTAGCCTTCTCTGTAGACTGTCATCTGCATCATGATTTCCATGTCTTCTGTTGCACAGTTGTAATGTGCAGTTGACTTGCCGGGTTCTTTGTAGTAAAGGCCGATTTCGCCGCCGACAAAGAGGAAGCCGTACTGACCTTTCCAAAGCTGAACCATCCAGTCATAGTTGCCGTAGCTGTAGTAAACGTGGACAGTATCAAGGTACATAACAGTAAATACAGCACCCATATCGTAAACACGGTTGAAACCGAAGTTTCTCTGCCACGGATCGTCGTCAGTATAGAAGTAGTTACCTACAGCATCATAGGAATAGCTGAGTGCAATTGTACCGTCGGACTTGACAATGTTTGCGTTACCGTTATCATCGACCTCGACAGTGTTGTTGTTTGTGCCTACTTTATCGCCGGAAGAAATGCCGCCGACAGAGTTGTTATTGGGTTTGTTCGGCTTTTTGTTGGAATTAACCTTTGTTGTTGAAGCGGGCTTCTTGGTTGTGGCAGGTGTCTTGGTTGTAGTTGCAGGTTTTGCAGCTACTGTAACCTTTTCGCCGTTTTCGCCTGTGACAACTTCACCGTTAACGTCAGTTACAAGAACAACCTCGTAGGTGTTGCCGTCTTCGTCTGTGACTATTTCAATAACTTCACCGTTTTCATTAGTAAGAAGCTCATCTTCAACGGGAGCAATTGTATAGCCTTCAGTGCCGAAATCCTCTTCAACATAAGGTGTAGTACCTTCAGTTGTTCCGCTTACATCGTCGGTGTTGAGCTTTTTAACTGCAACTGCGATACCTGTAGCAAGACCTGCAACAGCGATAGCGCCTACAACGATGTAGATAATAAGATTCTTTCTCATTACGCATCTCCTTAAATTTTAATATTATTGGTTTAAACAACACTTGAATGAGTATAGTATATCAAATGTTCACAATTTAGTCAAATATTTTTTAGATTTTTTTCGGAAATGATATATACAGCCGTATTTTAAAGGCACAGTTATACATGTTATACAAAAATATATGTAAAAACTTGACAAAAAATATTTTAAAACTTAATAAACGGTTCAAAATTTACGGCATGCGAATATCAAATTCGGTCTTTTCAACCCCATCAGTTCCTATTTCTTTAAGATGCGGTGCGAAGTAAAGTCCGGGCGCTCTGCCGGCAGGGAACAGGTCAAGCAGCGGCACCATGACAAAAGCACGCTCCTTTATTCTCGGGTGAGGCAGCGTAAGCTCAAAGGAATCGGATGAAAAGCTTTCGTACAGAAGCACGTCGATATCAATAATGCGAGGGCCGTTTTTCTGCCTGCGTATTCTGCCCATATCTGCTTCTATACCAAGGCATGCCCCAAGTATTACATAGGGTGAAAGCTGAGTTTCAATAATAACGGCAGCGTTATAAAAATCGTCCTGTTCATCAAAGCCGACAGGCTTGGTCTGATAAACGCCGGATGCTTTGATAACGCTTGTTGTTGGCAGCAGCGAAATTGCACGCACCGCTGTGTTGAGGTTTTTGAGCCTGTCGCCCATGTTTGAGCCAAGCCCGAGTACAACTGTATTCATTTTCTTACCCTCTCTATTTCCACTGCAACATAATCAAACTCAGCCCTGATCGGAGCTTCAGGCTTTTTGAGTGTTATTTGCAGCTTTTGTATCTGTTGAAATTCTGCGAAAAGTGCATCCGCCACACGCTGTGCAGCATGCTCAAGCAGCTTGCAGTTTTTTTTCAGCATGGTACGGCGTGCGGTTTTGATTATTGCCGCATAGCTCACGGTTTGCTCAATGCTGTCTGTTTTGCAGGGGACAGAAATATCAACCCACGATATGATATCCAGCAAAAAATTCTGACCGTGCTGTGTTTCTTCGGGATTTACACCGTGATAGGCGAAAACCTTGAGGTTTTTAACTATAATCTTATCCAAGGCTTGTACTGCCTCCTTTTATTAGCTGTGCCATTCTGACTGTTGAAGCCGCCGGTTCAACATCGTGTACACGTATTATATTGGCACCGCCGCAGATACACAAAGCATTGCAGATAACCGTGCCTGTAAGTGCATCACCGCAAAGGCGCGTTACACGTTTGCGTGACAGTGCGGCAAGCAAGGCACAGCCGTGCGAGTTGAGTTTATGGAAATCTGAGATGATTTCAAGGTCATGCTCACGTGTTTTGCCAAAACCTATTCCGGGGTCAAGGCATAATTGATTGCGGCTGAGTCCCGTGCTGTCAGCAGTTCTGATAACCTTTTCAAAAAAGGTGTTTATGTCTGAAATTACTCCGTCGGGATATGCCTTTTCTTCGCTGCTTTTTAAGCCGCCGGTGTGCATGGCTATCCAGCCTGCGGAATATTTCCGTGCAAGTGCAGCAAATTCAGGGTCAGCTTTTCCGCTGACGTCGTTTATTATATCGGCACCGTTCTGAAGTGCAGCTTCAGCTACCTGCGGGAAAAAAGTATCTACGCTTATGGGAATGTCAATTGATTTTCTGATTTGCCTGAGCGGTTCAATCAGGCGCTCAAGCTCCTGCTGTGCGGTTATCGGTGCGCTGTCGGGTGCGGTTGACTGAGCGCCGAGGTCTATTATATCTGCGCCTTGTTTTGCGGCAAGCTCCGCCGCAGCTACAGCATTCGGCAGATCAAAGCGGCTGCCCTCGTAAAAAGAATCGGGTGTTAAATTAATAACCGCCATTATGCTGCATTTTCCGTCTGAAAGCAGCGAATATTTTTTAGCTTTAAAAACCATAGTATCCTCTTATTTAGAAAGAAGTGCCATTGCCTCTGCTCTTGTTCTTGCATCACTTCGCATAATTCCTCTCATTGCGGAGGTGCGGGTCTGGCTGCCTGATGCACGTGCGCCGCGCATAGTCATGCAAAGGTGCTCTGCCTCTACCACAACGGCAACGCCCTGCGGTTGCAGGTTTTCAAAAAGGAAGTCCGCCACCTGTGAGGTAAGTCTTTCCTGAAGCTGCGGACGGCGTGCAAAGCAGTTTACAATTCTTGCAAGCTTTGAAAGACCGATAACTCTGCCTTCGCCGGGTATGTAGGCAATGTGAGCCTTGCCTATAAAGGGGATAAGGTGATGCTCGCACATTGAGTAGAGCGGAATATCACGTACAACGACCATCTCGTCGTTATCCTCTTCAGTAAATATTTTAAGGTGCTTTTTCGGATCTTCTTCAAGACCCGAAAAGATTTCCTCATACATTCTTGCAACTCTGTCCGGTGTTTCGGCCAGACCCTCTCTGTCAGGGTTCTCGCCGATAGCAATGAGTATTTCTCTGACGGCTGCTTCTATGCGCTGCTTATCCATGATATCAGTCCTTTATTTCTAAAAATAAGGTAATAGTATTAAGGTTACGGTCCGTTCTGTAGCGGATGGAATCGGTTTTAAAACTCTTTCGTGAGTTGAGTTTTGCTTTATCAAGTGCAGTGTAAATCTGCTCCGAGTCGAACAGCGCTTTAACTGCCTTATCAAAAGCTGCTGAATCTGCGAACATAAATTCAACTTCGGTTTTGCCGTTGTTTGCGCAGGCTGAAATCAGAGCGGATATATCAGATAATGTTTCGTTATTATAATCATTATAATATAAATTATATGCTTTGTAATAATACAGCCCGGTGTCGGGACAGTCATTGTCAAATTCAAACCGGGAGTGTGTGTCAGACAGCATATCTTCGCTCATGCAAAAATAAGCTCTGCGGCAAATCGGTTCTCCGTTTTCAGTTATGGGGTCATCCCATGTTATATCCGTATAGCTCCACACTCCGTCAGTTTCGGTTGCGGTCCACATATGGTTAGTACCGTTTCCGTCATAATCCTCAGCGTAGCCGTTTATAAGCACACATGGAATGCCGGCTCTGTCAAGCAGGAGCTTGTAGGCCTTTGCATAGCCTGAGCATTTTGCGTAGCCGTCAATAAACACGCCGGATATATCAGCTTCTTCCGTTGCGTTACTGTCGCTGTATTGGCAGCTGTTTATGAGTGTATCGTGCAGATATAGCTGCTTGTCATATGTACTGCCGTTGGGTAAGGCTGAAAAAATGCTGTCAACAGCAGAATTGATCTGCTGCTTTTTGTCCTCATATTCCTGCTGCGTTAAAAAATAATCCGGCTCAAAGTAATTGCTTGAGCCTACAGTTACAAGCGTGCAGCTGTCAAACATAAAAAGATACGGATCATCACAAATCAGCGCTGTAAGCACCTTTTCAAGGGAATCTGAATTTATTTGCGGAACCTTTATGCTTTTGGGAAAATCGTACACCTGCTTCCGTACTGCTGTATATGCCTGCTTTTCGGTTTCGGTGAGATGTGTGTAATAATAATCAGTATAGTCTGCCGCTTCAAAAACAGTCTGTGTATTGTCGTGATCAGGCGCAGAGCGGTAGGAACTGCGCACAGATTTTATTACGATTAACAGGATAACGCACAGGGTGGTGCATAAAAAGATTTTAATCAGTTTTTTCAAACATATCTACCTTTCTATTTAACAGATCCCAATCGCATCATCACAGGTTCGCCTGAGTTGATCAGAGCGGTTATACCGTTTTTTATCTGTGCAAAATCGAGCACGGAAATGTCGCTTTCGGTAAGGTCGATTACTTTGTCATAGTAGGTGTCAGCTTTTTCAAAGTTGAAGGCTGTCAGCTTCTGCCTGAACAGCTCTGAAATAATTTCTGCCTGCCTGAGCGGCTTTTCTGAATAGCAGCGGATATATTTGAGCAGTGTGTCGCCGGTCATTGTCTGTTCGCCGGCGGATATGATTGCGGTGAGTTTATCTGTACGTACATCAATAGGTTCTTTAACGGTGGTTTCAAAGCCGCCGAATGCAGAGATTATTGATTTGAAGCTGCTGTCAGTGCTGCGCATATATTTGTTGATTTCGATCGAGCATGAATTTTCGACCGCTTCAACAAGCTGCTGCTCACCGCCGTAATCCAGCTGCTGTTCAAGTGTGCCCGTACAGCCGTGAGCCGGCAGAGCCTTGGTTGTATCAAGCGGATGAATGGTCAGGCAAAGGTTGTCAAGGTCAGCGGAAAGGATGAATGCAAAATATACTGCATTTGTGCTGTCTGCCGTGCAGAGCATCAGGTAGTTGCTCTGTCCGTTAACCTCGGGAACGGGTCTGGTTGTTTCCTCAACTGTTGTGCTTTCGTCAGCATTCGGGTTGCCTATAGCAGACAGATTGAAATCGTAAAAGCTCAGGAACAGCAAAACAGACAGACCTGCAAGCAACACGAAAAAGCAGGAAAACGCCGCAGCAAAGCGTTTGAAACGCATTGAGCGGACGTTTTTCTGTGTATCAAAGCGAAGTGGTTTTTTGTTACCGGTTTTCAATGCTTTGTCCTCACATTATTTTTTTGCGAATTTTGGGATAAGGATGCAAGCGCCGACAAGCAGAACCGCTACTACACCGATAACGATGGGGACAACGGGAACATCGTCGCCTGTTGCGGGTGTAACGAGAACCTCTCCTGTGCCCATTGCCATTGCACTTGTGAGTGCGGCGATAAACACACTGCCGACTATTGCTACTGCAAGAACTATAGCTATAATTCTGACTGCTTTCTGATTCATTTTATTATTCCTCCTGAATGAATTACGCATTCATTGTGTTTTCCATATCGCTGCTGATTTTTTCTGTAAGCTCAGCCGCTGCTTCACGTGTATCTGCGATGGCGGTAACGTATATCTTGATTTTCGGTTCTGTGCCGGAGGGGCGGATGATTGCGCTGCTGCCACCGGGGAGCTTATACTGAAGCACGTTTGATTTGGGCAGCGTAATTACAGATTCTTCACCTGTTGCCACATTGCGTGTAACACTTGTAAGGTAGTCAGAAACAACCTCAACCTCAAGACCGCCGATTGACTTGGGCGGAGTGTTACGGAAGCTGTCCATAATGTTCTTCATTTTTTCCATACCGCTTGCACCCTCAAAGCCGAAGTTGAGGAGTGTGTTAAGGTATAAGCCGTGCTCAGCATAGATATCGTTCATAACCTCTACAAGGTTTTTGCCGATGCTCTTGTAGTAAGCTGCCATTTCAACAATAGCGGTCGATGCAAAAACAGCATCCTTATCACGGGCATATGAGCCTGCAAGATAGCCGTAGCTTTCCTCCATGCCGAGTACAAAGCGGTCAGCTTCACCCTTGCTTTCGAGCTCTGTAATAAGCTCGCCGATATACTTGAAACCTGTGAGTGTGTTGCAGACCTGAGCGCCGTGCTTTGCTGCAACGGCTTCAATAAGGTCAGTTGTAACAAAGGATTTGATAACTATCGGATTTTCAGGCAGAGTGCCCAGAGCCTTGCGGCGTGAAAGGAAGTATTCAGTGAGCATTACGCCGACTTCGTTACCGGTCATGAGCTTGTATTCGCCGTTGTAGCGTACAGCTATGCCGACACGGTCACAGTCGGGGTCGGTTGCAAGAAGCAGGTCTGCAGGGAATTCCTCAGTCATTTTTATTGCGCATTCAAAAACCTGAGTGATTTCGGGGTTCGGGAAAGGACAGGTCGGGAATGTTCCGTCGGGCTTTTCCTGCTCCGGTACAACTCTGACCTCTTCAAGGCCGAGGCGTGAAAGCATTGTGCGAACGGGCTTGTTGCCTGTGCCGTTGAGAGGGGAGTAGATAACCTTGAGTCCGCTCTTTGCAACAATATCCTTATCAAGACGCTGTGCATCAACGTTATCGTAAAACTCGTTAAACAGCCAGCCTTCGATAAAGTCGATTTTATCCTCTGCAAGTGCGTCGTCAAAGCTCATGCGCTTAACATCGTCAAAAATATCCTTTTGCTTGATGTATTCAAGTGTACGTGCAGCGGCTTCGTCTGTCATCTGATAGCCCTTTGCATCGTAACACTTGTAGCCGTTGTATTTTGAGGGGTTGTGGCTTGCAGTAATAACTATACCCGAGCTGCAGCTGAGTCTGCGTACTGCAAAGGAAACCATGGGTGTGGGAACAAGAACGGGGAAGAAATAAACCTTTATACCGTTTGCTGCAAGTACGCCTGCTGCTTCTCTTGCGAATACATCGGACTTGATACGTGAATCGTAGCCGATGACAACGCTGGGCTCATCAAAAGCCTCGTTAAGGTAATCGGCAAGACCCTGTGTAGCCTGACCGACTGTGTAGATGTTCATTCTGTTGGTACCTGCACCGATTACGCCGCGTAAGCCGCCGGTACCGAATTCAAGGCACTTGTAAAATCTGTCAAGAATCTCATCTTCATTGTTTTCAATGGAGTTGAGTTCCTCAACAAGGTCAGTGTCGAGGGTGGCGTTTTTGCGCCAGAGTTCGTAAAGTGAGTTGATATTGTTCATATTATCTGACCTCCGCAAAATTTATATAAATAAAGTTTATCCGTAAATTATACCGATTACATCTATAATCGGACCGAAGCGGTTTTCGTCAATATTAAGGTCTGCAACCTTGCAGGAATTGTAGAAACTTGCAAGCGGACCGTTTTCACCGCCGAGTGCACCTGTAAGAAGGTAGCCGATGTAGTGTATTTCAAGTTCACCGACAAGGTGGCGGTAGTCCATGAGCACATATTCCTCATTTTCTTCCGTCATGCTCTGCTGCTTCTTTTCAAGCTCCTTGCAAAGCTCCCTGAGTACCTGCGGGTTGGCAAGTGAAAGTGCTTCTGCTGTCTGCAAATCAACAGCTATATAGAATGTATTGCTGCCGTCCTGCAAACGTACGTAATATACATTGCTGCCGTTTGCAAGGTCCGCTGCGGTCTGCTTAATCTGGTCAGGTGTCAGTAAATAGTAGCCCATGATTCTGCCTGCTGCCTGTACAGCGTTGAGTGTGGTTGTTTCGGCAACTGTTGTCTGAGGAACTGTTGCCGGAACAGTTGTATGCGGCGGCAGCGTTGCAGGTGCTGTTGTAGTGGGCTTTGTTGTGGTGGGTGCAGTTGTTGCCGGCAGAGCTGTGACGGTTTCAACCGGCGCAGCAGTTGTAATTTCAGCTGTTGTCTGTTCGGTAATGGGAGCAGCCGTTGCTGTTTCTTCTGTTGCGGTTGTAGTTTGCTGTTCTTCGGGCTGCTTTGAGCATGCGCAGAGTACAGTGCTTGCTGTCAGCACAAAACAGGCTGCTTTTATAATTTTATTCCGAACAAGTTTCATTATGCCGTTACCCGCCCTTATTTTTAATAAATTCTGTATCTGCCTACAAATGCGGTGCTGTTTTTATCGCCTGCAACAGGGGAAATGTTAGCAAACTGCTTGTCGTTTTTATAGGTTTCTCCTACTGCAATATAGGTGTCACCGGTGAGACGGCATATGTCGTAGCAGCCGTCGTTTCCTGTACCGGAAAGTGACTTGACGTGTTCGACCTTGCCGGACTTACCGATAGACATTATAAATGAGTCGTAGCCGCCGAGGTTGCCGATATCGGCAAAATCTCTGTTGCTTGAATAGCTTATACCGACTGCTGCATAGCCGAATGATGTGGGGATTACGCTGTAGAAACGCTCGCCCTTAAGTCCGCCGTATGTGTTGACCCAGTCGATTTTGCCGTCTGCCGTGCAGTGAGCCATATATGCATCGTAGCTGCCTCTGTTGAGTGCGAACACACCGTCTGCCGAAGCGTATCGGCCGACGAATACACATCCGCTGTCATCGGCATAAATGTCATCTACTTCTTCGGTTTTCGAGCCTTTTAAGATCTCAGACCAAAGCTTTGAGCCGTCAGCGCCGTATTTTACAATAACAACATCTGTTGAACCGTTGCTGCCGGATACGTCACCGTCTTTTGAATTGGTGTGGCAGGCTGAGTATACGTTGCCGTATGCGTCTGCTGCAATTGCGTTGACCCAGTCGTTACCTGAACCGCCGAAACTTGCAGTCCATTCAGCTTCGCCCTGTGAATTGAATTTAGCTGTGAGGGCGTTTGTCTTTAAATCAAGGAAAGAGTCGCCTTCCTTAGCGTCTGTTACGAACTTACCGCCAGCAACATATCCGCCGTCGGGTGTTGCAGCAACGGAAGTGAAATATTCTGCAACGATGTTGCCGAAGGTCTTGTACCACTGAATGTTGCCGTCTGCAGAAATCTTTACCATGAGTGCACGGTAGTTTTTGCCTTCGTTTTCAATTCCGAGGTCAGAAGCATTGGTTTCACCTACGGCGATAAAGCTGCCGTCGGAAAGAATGGCAAAGTCATGTGCTCTTGTAAAGCCGGAAGAGCCGATGGGGCAGTGCCAGATTACGTTGCCGTCTGCATCGAACTTTGTAAGTACAGTGTAAAAGCCTGTCTGTGAAAAGCTCTCGAATTCGCCGTCGAGTGAATAGGTCATACCGAGCGCAACAAAGGAATCTGAATCAACGGCAAGTACCTTGCGGTATCTGTCGTCCTGTGTGCCGCCGAAGCCCTTGAGCCAATCCTGCTTGGCTGTGATTTTGTGCTGAGAGGGCAGAGTGACCTTGTTGGGGTTATCCTTTTTTGTTTCGGTCTGTGTGTATTTCGGATTTTCGAAAATGGATGTTGTTTTTTCTGTTGTGTTTTTGGGATAGGTATGGAAGTGAGTCTGCTGGTCCTGCATTGTCAGCTCAACAACTATTGTAACCTTTTCGGTACGCACTTCGGTTACAGGTTCGGTGACTATCTGGGTAGCTGTTTCGCCTGCGGCGTTTGTAACCTTTTCTGTTACGTAGCTGCCGTCTTTGTCGGTAACCTTCTGCGTTACGTAGCTGCCGTCCTTGTTGGTCACATTCTGGGTAACGGTAACGGTCTGTGCTTCGTATGCGTAGCTGCCGTCTTTGTTGGTGACAGCGTTGCCTTCTTCATCGAATACAAACTGTGTACGCTCAACAACGCTTGTAAGTACGGGACGGGTCTGCTTGACGGTAACTTTTTCGCCCTTTGCGTTTGTGTATGTTTCACCGTTTTCGTCGGTTGCGTAAACAACCTGGGTTTTCCATTCCTCTGTGAGCGGTACGCCGTCTTTGTCTACAACGGTTGCGCCGTTTTCGTCAGTAACAAAAACGAACTGTCCTGTGCTGTCATTCTTTTTGTTGCAGGCTGTGAAAATTAATGCTGATCCTGCAAGCAAAAGCGCCACGAAAATAAGTGATTTTCCTTTCATTGTTAACTCCTCCTGAAAACAATAAAGCATAGATTCAGGCTATGCTTAATTATTTAACATTATAACACAATGAATATATCATTTCAAGATATATAATAATTAATAATATAAGAATTAGTCGGAAGAAATTGTGACGTTTTGAATGCCGTTTTTACGGAATTGTAAAATTATTTGAAATATATTTACAAATGGAATAAATTGGGGTATAATATATCAAAATAAAGGGGAGTAGCTCGCATCCCTTTCAGGATGTAATATTGGTTGCCATTCACAATCCCGGCAGGGATTCGCCAATGTTTTAAAGAGTGAGACTTTTATCGCAATGAATTTCCGGGTTGAATTTTGTGCGGTAAAAGTCTTTTTGTTTTATGTGCGATCCCTTTTTTATTTATCATCACTAAGGAGCGGAAAATTTTATGAAGTATTATCTTCAGGAAACGCAAGCTGTTTTCGATGCTCTCAAAAGCACTCAGAACGGTCTGAGCTCGCAGGAGGCTGCAAGCCGCCTTGAACAAAACGGCAAGAACAAGCTTGCTGAGGCGAAAAAGGATTCTATGGTCAAAAGGTTTTTTGATCAGATGAAGGATCCGATGATTATTATCCTTATTGTCGCTGCTGCCATTTCCGCAGTTACGGAAATGATTGAGCACGGCGGATGGACAACACCGACGGATGCTATCATTATCCTTGCGGTTGTTCTTATTAATGCAATTCTCGGCGTTGTGCAGGAAAGTAAGGCTGAAAAGGCTGTCGAAGCACTTCAGAAAATGAGCGCTGCAACAACAAAAACTCTGCGTGACGGCAAGGTTGAAACCGTCAGGAGTGAGGACCTTGTTGTCGGCGATGTTATTCTGCTTGATGCAGGCGACGCTATCCCTGCTGACTGCCGTATTTTTGAATGTGCCAGCATGAAAATCGAAGAAGCTGCGCTGGCCGGTGAATCCGTTCCCGTAACCAAGCTTGTCGGTGTACTCATGGGCAAAAAAGAGGAAGATGAAATTCCTCTGGGCGACCGTAAAAACATGGCTTACATGGGCTCAACCCTTGTTTACGGCCGCGGTAAGGCTGTAGTTACAGCTACGGGTATGGATACCGAAATGGGCAAGATTGCAAATGCAATCACCCTTGCTGAGGAAGGCAAAACTCCGCTTGAAATCAAGCTTGAGCAGCTTTCCAAAATCCTCACAAAGCTTGTTATCGGCGTTTGTGTATTCATTTTCGCTTTCAATGTTGTTACCAGATATTTCATGGGTCCCGAGGGTGCGGAATTTTTCCCCATCGCTATGGATTCATTTATCACCGCTATAGCTCTTGCGGTTGCCGCTATACCGGAAGGTCTTGTTGCGGTTATGACTATTGTTCTTTCGATGGGCGTCACGAATATGTCCAAAAAGAACGCAATTATCAGAAAAATGACTGCGGTTGAAACGCTCGGCTGTACGCAGATTATCTGCTCGGATAAGACCGGTACACTCACACAGAACGTTATGACTGTAGTTGACCACTACGCTGAGGACGAGAAGCGACTTGCAACCGTCATGGCGCTTTGCACCAATGCACAGGTTGAGGAAGACGGAAAAAGCACAGGCGAGCCGGACGAGGTTGCGCTTATCAACTACGCAAAAGCGGTTGGTCTTGATAAGGCAGAGCTTGTTGAAAAGTCACCCAGAGTCGGCGAGGTTCCGTTTGATTCCGGCAGAAAGATGATGTCTACCGTACACGCAACGGGTGACAAATTCACCCAGTGCACAAAGGGTGCACCGGACGAAATCCTCAAGAAGTGTTCACACGCTTTTGTTGGCGGTCAGGTTGTTCCCATGACCGATGAAATCCGTGCAACTGTTGCGGAAGAAAACACAAGAATGGGCAATAAGGCACTTCGTGTATTTGCTGCAGCTTATAAGATTTACGATGCTGCACCGACTGTTTACGATTCCGCTTCACTTGAATACGATATGATTTTTGTCGGTCTTACCGGCATGATTGACCCTGTCCGTCCCGAGGTTAAGGACGCTATTGTTGAATGCCGTAATGCAGGCATCACACCTATCATGATTACAGGTGACCACATCAACACCGCTACTGCAATTGCAAAAGAGCTCGGCATTCTTTCTGAAAACGACCGTGCTATGATGGGCGTTGATATTGATAAATACAACGATGAAGAATTTGAAAAAATCGTTGAAGAAGTCCGTGTTTACGCCCGTGTTCAGCCTGAGCACAAGACAAGAATTGTCAATGCATGGCGCAGCAAGGGCTACGTTACGGCTATGACAGGTGACGGTGTTAACGATGCTCCTTCAATCAAAAATGCCGATATCGGTGTCGGCATGGGCATTACAGGTACAGACGTTACAAAGAACGTTGCAGACATGGTTCTTGCAGACGATAACTTTGCAACTATCGTTTCCGCAGTAGGTGAGGGCAGAAGAATTTACGATAACATCCGTAAGGCTATCCAGTTCCTGCTCGGCTCTAACCTTTCCGAGGTTATTTCAATTTTCTTTGCTTCCCTTATGAATTTTACAATTCTTCAGGCACCGCACCTTCTGTTCATCAACCTTATCACAGACTCACTTCCCGCACTTGCGCTCGGTACTGAAAGACCCGAAGCAGACATCATGAGAAGAAAGCCCAGAAGCAAGACAGACGGTATTTTTGCAGGTGGTCTGGGTATTGACTGTTTCTATCAGGGCATAATCGTTTCAATTCTGACAATTGCCGCATTCTATATCGGTGAATACCTTGAAACAGGACACCTTGTTTTCAGAAACATTGCAGAATGCGAAGAAGGTATGACAATGGCATTCTTCACAATGGCAATGTGCGAAATCTTCCATTCGTTCAATATGCGCTCTCAGCGCGGTTCAGCTGTTGCCATGGTATTCAAGGGCAGCCACAATATGCTCCTCTACGGTGCAATGCTCCTTTCCTTCGTGCTTACAACCGCAGTTGTCGAAATCGACTTCCTTTCAAACCTCTTCGGTTTTGCACACCTTGATGCAAAGGCATATGCAATTTCTCTCGGTCTTGCTTTCCTCGTAATCCCGATTGTCGAAGTAGTCAAGTTCATTCAGAGAAAAACAGCGAAAAGCAAATAACACAACATTATAATATCATAGCCGTCAGCTTAAAGTATCAGGCTGGCGGCTTTAATCTTTTGTTTCAGCGATTTTGAAAATATGCAAAAAACACTTGACAATTTTCATGTAATTGATATAATAATTTTTGTTGCGGTGCTGTAACCGTAAAACAAATGCATATGGCCCGGTAGTTCAGTTGGTTAGAACGCTAGCCTGTCACGCTAGAGGTCGACGGTTCGAGCCCGTTCCGGGTCGCCATATGCTGCTATGGCTCAGGTGGTAGAGCACATCCTTGGTAAGGATGAGGTCGGCAGTTCGAGTCTGCCTAGCAGCTCCAAAAATCCCGTTTGTGTAAACAAACGGGATTTTTACTTACTTTTATTATTTTTCACTATAATATGGTAAAAAGCACCTGCCGATTTTATCCGGCAGGTGCTTTAGTTTGCTGAGTGGTGTTTGGTAAAGAAAACGGTGCTATTTCTTGATTTTATCCCAATAAGCCTTGGCGGCCTGTTCGGTTTTGTTTTCGCCGTACTCGTAATATTTACGGTTTTTGAGTGCGTCAGGCAAATACTGCTGCTTAACCCAGCGGTTTTCAAATTCGTGCGGATATTTATAGAACTGTCCCTTGCGGTCGTTATCTTCACCGTCAAAGTGTTTGTTTTGCAGGGTGCGGGGGATAGGTCCGTTTTTGCCTGCTCTGATATCGGCAAGCGCTGCATCGACGGCTACGTAGGCCGTGTTTGATTTAGGCGCTGTTGCTACAAGGATAACGGCATTTGCAAGCGGAATACGGGCTTCAGGCATACCTACCTGAAGTGCCGTATCAACGGCAGCCTTAACAATCGGAATAAGCTGCGGATATGCAAGTCCTACATCTTCGTTCGCACACACAAGCAGTCTGCGGCAGGCTGAGGGTAAATCGCCCGCTTCAAGCAGACGGGCAAGGTAATGAATTGCTGCATCGGGGTCGGAGCCGCGCATGGATTTCTGATAGGCAGATACGATATCGTAGTGCTCGTCGCCTTCTTTATCGTATTTGAAAGCGCTGCGTTGTGTGAGTTGCTCGGCTGTTTCAAGGCTGACGACACGCTTGTTATCAACAGTTGTTGATGCTAAGGCGCACAGCTCGGCTGAATTCATTGCTTTTCTTACATCGCCGCCGCAGCCGCAGGCTATGTGATGCACTACTCCGTCCTCAAGCTCAAATTCCATGCCGCCCTCTTTTGCCAGAAAATCAAATGCACGCAGTACGGCAGGTTCGATTTCCTTGGGCGTTACGCTCTTGAATTCAAAAACAGTTGAACGGCTGAGCACAGCATTGTAAACGTAGAAGTACGGATTTTCTGTTGTTGAAGCAATGAGTGTGATTGAGCCGTCCTCGATAAATTCAAGCAAGGTCTGTTGCTGCTTTTTGTTGAAATACTGAATTTCATCAAGATACAGCAGCACGCCGTTAAGCGCCGAAAGTGTCTGCGACTGAGCGATAATATCCTTTATATCGGCTGTTGATGCCGTTGTGCCGTTGAGCTTGCAGAAGTATTTGTTTGTGCGCTTGGCAAGAATTTCGGCAAGCGTTGTTTTGCCTACACCCGAAGGACCGTAAAAAATGAGGTTCGGCACTTCACCGGAATCAATAATGCGGCGCAGAGCTTTACCGTTACCCAGCAGATGCTGCTGACCAACCATGTCGTCGATACTCTGTGGTCTGAGCCTGTCCGCAAGCGGATTTCTCATTTTTTTCAACCTCCTTAATATGTTTTGTTAAATTACAGTTTGTTGCTCTGTTAATTTGTTTGCCAATAGGCTCACTTGTGTAAAACTTGTGAGATTGTGTGAGGAGTTTTAAAGTAAAGATATTGTTACTTTTGTCATGCGTTACAAAAGTAACCAAAAGAACTTCTGGGGTTATAAGCACTCCACTACGGCTGACGATAGCAAATCCGCTCGGCAGACAGAACAAAAAATTGTTTTGTTCTGCTGCCATAACGGCTATAAGAGCAAATCTGACTTTTAAGTTTGCTATACCGCCTATGGTTCCCTCGCTCGGATAAAGGAGTAAAGTTTCAGCTCGTCAGCCTGTTCCGTTCAAATTCACAGCATCTTTAATTTTTTATATTGATGTTTCTTTTACGCTTTTTAATCTCCGCCGTGGATGTGTTTTTATTATTAATGATATTTTTCAACAGGCGGCATTTAGTGTGCGTTTCGCACCGGCATTGTCTGCGGCGACTCGCCGCTAAACTGTAATTTATCGCTCTGTTAATTTGTTTGCCAATGGGCTCCCTTGTGTAAAGGGAAGATTCCCCCACAGTGTGGGGGAAATGTCACGAAGTGACAAAGGGGGACGGCCGCAGTCAGCGGCTGTCAAAATTGCTTGCGATTTTGACTGAGGGATTGTGTGGAAAATTTTAAAGTAAAGATATTGTTACTTTTGTCAAGCGTTACAAAAGTAACCAAAAGAACTTTTGGGTTATATGCACTACACTACGGCTGACGATAGCAAATCCGCTCGGCAGACAGAACAAAAAATGTTTTGTTCTGCTGCCATAACGGCTATAAGAGCAAATCTGATTTCTGAGTTTACTCTACCGCCTATGGTTCCCTCGCTCGGATAAAGGAGTAAAGTTTTATGTTCGTCAGCCTGTTCCGTTCAAATTCACAGCATCTTTAATTTTTTAAAGTGATGTTTCTTTTACGCTTTTTAATCTCCGCCGTTGATGCCTTTTATTTTTTAATAAAACTTTTCAATAGGCGGCATTTAACGTGCGTTTCGCACCGGCATTGTCTGCGGCGACTCGCCGCTAAACTGTATGCCGACTGTATTTTTAACGGATTTAATTTTACTTCATATTCATACAATTTTCAAGTGTTTTACCAAAACCAACAAAAAGCAGCCGTATATTTTAAAAATATTGTTTTTTATTTGAATTGTAATTACATAAAAATTAAGTTATAATCTAAAATGTTGTATTGTGGCACAAAGCAAATACATATTTTGTGCATAAAATGTATGGATTAAGAAACAACCGTTCTGAGGTGAATTATATAATGATTTGCAGTAATATACTTGATGCTATCGGCAACACGCCGATAATCCGCCTTAACAATATGGTTGATGAGGATTCGGCTGAGATTCTCGTCAAGTTTGAGGGACTCAACGTCGGTGGCTCCATCAAAACACGCACGGCATACAATATGATTTGCGCTGCGGAGGAGCAGGGGCTTATCAACAAGGATACTGTAATTGTTGAGCCCACAAGCGGCAACCAGGGCATAGGCCTTGCACTTGTCGGCGCAGTAAAGGGCTACAAGACAAAGATTATCATGCCCGATTCTGTCAGTGAAGAGCGCAGAAAGCTTGTCAACCACTACGGTGCTGAGGTTGTGCTTGTACACGATGCGGGCAATATCGGCGCATGTATTGAGGAATGTCTGAACCTTGCGCTTAAAATGCAGCGTGAAGACGAAAACGTATTTGTACCGCAGCAGTTTGAAAACCCTGCCAATGTAGAAATTCAGCGCAAGCAGACGGGCGTTGAAATTCTTGAACAGGTCGGCAAACCGATTCACGGCTACTGCTCGGGCATCGGCACGGGCGGCACAATAACAGGTATAGGCGAAACGCTTAAAGCCGCAAACCCCGATATTGAAATATGGGCTGTTGAACCGGAACACGCCGCAATCCTTTCCGGCGGTTCAATCGGTACACACGTTCAGATGGGTATAGGCGACGGACTTATTCCCGCAATACTCAACACAGAAATTTATAACGATATCTGCATTGTAAAAGATGAGGAAGCATTGCAGACCTCTAAAGATTTAGCATCAAAAGAGGGTATACTCTGCGGCATTTCAAGCGGCACAAATGTAGCTGCCGCAATCCGTTTGGCCAAAAAGCTCGGTAAGGGTAAAACGGTTGTAACCGTACTTCCCGATACGGCAGAACGATATTTCTCTACACCTCTTTTTGAATAATAAAATGAAAAGCAAAAGACAGCAGTTTTAACCGACTGCTGTCTTTTATGTTATCCGGGTATGTTGTTTGAATCTGCATCAAAGACCTTTATGCTTTCAATTATTTCGTC
Source organism: Acutalibacteraceae bacterium (assembly GCA_045536235.1). Classification (GTDB taxonomy): domain Bacteria; phylum Bacillota; class Clostridia; order Oscillospirales; family Acutalibacteraceae; genus UBA8612. The sequence continues at coordinate 35,387 of JAZSND010000025.1, forward strand.
GCTGACTTCGCAGAAATATTCATCACAGTAAATTACCTTTTGCTCGTATCCGAAATAAATCCACTTATCATCATATCTGAGCTGACCGTTGAAATTGAATGATATTCTGTCAACCAAGGCATCGAATATCCATTTCTGACTTTCGAGCTTTTGCATAAGCTCAAACAGCTCATCGCTGTTGAGTCGAGCATATGCTGTGTATTTTTTCGGGTATTCGTGTTCGTCAACCGCTCCGTCATAAAACAGCATCGTGCCGTCAACCGCAACCTGACTGACTGTCATTTCATTCAGCGAACCATCGGCAGACATTTTGTAAAGCCAGCGTATGTGCGAATCGTCGCTGTTGCGTGGATTTTCACTTTGGCAGTTATAGTAGCCGTAGCCTAAAATAAAGCTGCCATCCTTTTGCTGGAGCAGAATATAAAGCTCGGAGAATCTTTCATCTCCGTTGCCGCAGTAAAGCTCCCACATGCGACGGTTGTTTTTCTTTATTTCGTTCAAAGAATATCCGTCTGTCCATGAAACGCTGTCAAAGCGGGAATCAAAGCTGTTATTATCAAGCTTTGTTTCTTCCATTCTGCCAAGCTGCGTGATAAGTGAATCCTTTGTCATTTCCTGTAGCTGCATATTGCCGTAGAGCAGGTATGACGGAGCATTGTCAACCGTCTGCACATATGAATACATGCCACCGTCATACATCATGTCAACAGGTGTGAGCAATTGCAGATTGGCTTTTGCAACGCCCTCCTGAATTCCGAATTCAACCCACACTTCTGTTTTTTCATCGGGTTTTCCGTTAATTGTACAGTTTGATTCAAAGCGGTATTTGCCGGGCTCATCCATTGAAATATAATTGAGAGAATACTGCTTTGTGCTTGTGGAATAGGGGCTGAGCATATAGCCTATAGAGTTCCATACGTATGAATCAAGTGTGCGGCAGTCAACCCATTCTCCGTCAACCTGTTTGTAGATATAAAATTCATCGCCGTAGGTCAGGTCGTTATGTGTGTTGTTTTTCCATTCTATTTCAATATACGGTGACGGTGCAGTAAAATCTGATGAAACAATTTCAAGTGTCAGTCCGTTCAGCGTTGAACCGCTTGTTTGTTCTGAAATATGTCTGTTTTCTTCTTTTATGGGGTCTGTGAGGAAACATATGCCCACGGCAATGCTTGCGATTATCGCAACGGCAACAATCCGGAACGCAGGCTTCTTGTAGTTGAGTACGGATTGGATTCTTTTCTTAACTCCCGTTTCGCCGAAGGCTAACGGACAGGCGGCTATTGCCCTGTGCTTTACGCTGCAGTTGATAAGCGCTTGCGAATATGCCTTTTTTATGTCAACTCCCAGATCTTTTATAACCTTTTCGTCGCAGGCAAGCTCAATATCCCGGCACAGCAGAATATATGCAACCCACAAAACGGGATTGAACCAGTAAACCGTCAGCAGTAAAAAACCAAGCGGTTTCCACAAGTGGTCACACCTTTTAAGGTGTGCTTTTTCGTGTGCGATAACGTACTGCATATCGCTGTCATTCATTGCGGACGGCAGGTAGATTTTCGGCTTGAACACACCGAGAATAAACGGAGTACCAATGCGGTCACACAGCATGATGCTGTCCTTGTGCGGTATAGCTTCACGCACTTTTCTGTGTAGCTTCAGGTAGCTTATGAAGGTATATAAAAGCATTGCCGCTATGCCGATAAGCCATGCGAAACATGCAGACATGAACCATATTTGTGTGCTGTTCACGGAACGTGCAATCTCCCGGCTTATCTCAGCCGGATATGCAGGGTTGGATATAATGTTTATTACAGTATTTTCGTGAAGCTGTGCTCCTTCAAAGCGGTGAATTTCCAACGGCACGATTTCTTTACTCGGAATAAGGCTTAACACGCTTTCAAACGAAAACGGACATATAAGCCTTACGGCAACCAATGCCCACAAAACAACAAAAATTGCTTTGGGTGCTTTTTTGAAAATAAGGCGGATAAGTAAAATTGCAAGCACAAGCCAGCTTGCGGTGATGCTCATGTTGAAAATGTTAAGAAAAATTTCATATGGACCTATCATATTTAATCCCCCCTATATTCGTCAACCATGCGTTGCAACTGGGCAATCTCCTCAGCGGTAAGGCTCTTTCTTGCAGTAAAGGCTGCCAAAAAAGCAGGCAGCGAACCGTTAAAGGTTTCGTCAACGAATTTTTCGCTCTGTACTGCGTAAAACTCCTGCTTTGATACAAGGGAAGTTACAATGCCTTTGTTATTCTGAAAAATTCCCTTTTCGCAAAGCCTTTTAAGAACGGTGTATGTAGTGGATTTTTTCCATTTGAACTGCTCTTCGCTTTTCTTTACAAGCTCGGCTGAAATAATCGGTTCATTCTGCCAGATGATATCGGCAAAACGGGATTCAACAACCCCCATCTGATAATCGCTCATTTTAATATCCTCCCTTAGTCTACGTCTTGTAGACTAACTTTATTCTACATTATGTAGACCAGCTTGTCAAGCACTCGGAAAAACAAAAAACGGAATACCTGAAGGTACTCCGTTTTTTGTGACTTTGTCACGGAAATTAAATTTAAAATCGGTTATACTAAAGCCACAAAGTAAAGAAAGGATGTGGCAAATATGTCATTGGTTAATGTGAATAAAAATAATATAAACGAAATTTTAAACAGTAATAAAAAGGTTCTGCTTGATTTCTACGCCGATTGGTGCGGCCCGTGCAGATTGGTTTTACCCGTGGTCGGTAAAATCGCAGAGGAAAATCCACAGTATGTTGTCGGCAAAATCAATATTGATGAAAATCCTGAGCTTGCTGAAGAATACGGCGTATCCAGCATCCCGACGCTGGTAGTGCTTGAAAACGGCAAAGAGGTCAGACGCTCCCTCGGTGCGAAGCCCAAGCCGCAGATTCTGGCGATGTTAGAAGGCTAAAGAACGCAGTTTGTTCTTATCAAGTATTCTGATATCCTTGCGTGAAAGCTCAACTATTCCCTCGTTCGCAAAATATTTAAGCATTCTTGAAACTACCTCACGGGCGGAGCCGATATATCTGGCTATCTGCTCGTGAGTTAATTTTATTGTGTCAGAGCTTGTACGTGCGGTTTCATCATGCAGGAAAATGGCAAGGCGCTTGTCTATGCTCATAAACAGTATTTGCTGCATAACCCACATTACGTCGGAAAACCGGCTGACCGCTGTTTCAAGTGTAAATATTCGGATATTCGGATTGTGATGCGAAACCGTTGAATAGGCACAGCCGTCAATTACATAGCATTCGCTGTTTTCTTCCGCATCAACATGTACATCAAAGGTGATGGACTGCAGTACGCACGATGCGGACAACATACACATATCTCCGTCGTGCAGCCTGTAAAGTGTTATATCCTTGCCGTCCTCGGATAAAATATACACTCTCAGGCAACCCTTGCGCAGCATAATAACACCGAAGCAGTCGTTGCCGTCGTGTACGTTTACACCCTTCGGGTAGGTTATTGCACGTGAATTATTGCATATGTAATCTTTATCTTCATCCGAAATTTCGCGCCAGAAGGGGAATATATCCTTATAGACGGGTTCAAACATTGCGCATGACATGATAATCACCTCTCTATATATTTGTTATACGCTTAATATGTGTTCAAGTCAATACACACCGTATGGTGAATTTGATGAAAAAGTTAAAATTTTTCAAAATAAAACCGCACAAAATTTAATATGATTAATTAGAATTAAAACGCTTAATGTGTTGAAAAATGCAAATCCAATGTACAAAATGCACAAAAAACATAGCGAGTATTGGTATAAAGTGTTGAGTGCGTTTTGTTTAGTTATATTTTTGCTTTGTGCATAATGCATAAATAACGATGCTTTTATTTGTGCAAAAAGTCTTGACAAATATTACAAAATTTAATAGAATATGTATGTAATCAAACGAAAGGAGATTAAAGAAATGTTTGAGAAAGTAGTTGCTAAAAAGGAAAGCGAACTCATCAACGAAATCAAAAAGGAAAGAAACTTTTTCCGTATGTTCGCAAAGGCACTTGAGCTTGAAGGCCTCATCAGATACATGAATAACAATGTTCAGTAATTGAGCGAGCCTGAAGCTCACCCAAACGGGAATGTTAATCAGGGCTTTGCCCGTTTATATAGATAGCGCATCCCCTTTTTGAAAAATTCAGCCGTCGGTTATGTACCGACGGCTTTTTTGTGTTATTTATTCTGTGCTTCAAGTGCACGTTCTTCAAGATATTCGTCGTAGGTTATCTTCTTGTCGTAAAAGCTGCCGGGTGTTACGTCAATAAGTCTGTCAGCAACCGTCTGTATAAACTGGTGGTCATGTGAAGTGAAGATAACGCTTTCGGTGAACTTCATGAGTCCCTCGTTGAGTGAGGCGATGGATTCAAGGTCAAGGTGGTTGGTCGGCTCATCGAGCATGAGCACGTTTGCGCCACTGAGCATCATTTTGCACAGCATGCAGCGTACTCTCTCTCCGCCGGAAAGTACCTTTGCTTTTTTCATTGCCTCTTCGCCCGAGAACATCATTCTGCCAAGCCAGCCGCGTACGTCTGTTTCAAACACAAGGTCGGAATAGCGGCGTATCCAGTCGCAAAGGCTGTCCTCTACACCGTCAAAAAATTCGCTGTTGTCGCTGGGGAAATATGAGCGGGAAGTGGTGACACCCCATTTGATAGTGCCTTCATCAGGCTCGATTTCTTCTGCAAGAATTTTAAGCAGCGTAGTTTTTGCAACGGTGTCTGTGCCGATAAGTGCAACCTTTTCACGGGGCAGAATGGTGAAGGATACGTTGTCCAGCACTTTTTTGCCGTCTATGGTTTTGCTGATGTTTGTAACGGTCAGCACTTCATTGCCGATTTCTCTGTCGGGCTTGAAGCTGATGAACGGAAAACGGCGAGAGGAAACGGGAATTTCTTCAACATTGATGTTTTCAAGCAGCTTTTTGCGGCTTGTAGCCTGCTTTGATTTTGATGCGTTGGCGCTGAAGCGTGCAATAAAGTCCTGCAGCTCCTTGATTTTAGCCTCTGCCTTTTTGTTCTGTTCTCTGAGCTGACGCTGAGCCATCTGGGTATATTCGTACCAGAAGTCGTAGTTACCAACGCTCATGGTAATCTTGCCGAAGTCAATATCGACTGTATGTGTGCATACCTTGTTAAGGAAGTGACGGTCATGCGATACAACAATAACCGTGCTGTGCAGGTCAATAAGGAATTCCTCAAGCCAGTGTATTGCATCAACATCAAGGTGGTTGGTAGGCTCGTCCATAAGCAGAATATCCGGCTGACCGAACAATGCCTGAGCAAGAAGAACCTTGACCTTTATGTCGTTGGGCAGATTTTTCATCTGCTCGTAGTGGTATTCGTTTGTAACACCAAGACCATTGAGCAGTATTTCAGCATCGCTCTCGGCGCTCCAGCCGTCCATCTCGGCAAAGGTTTCCTCAAGCTCGCTGATGCGCATTCCGTCCTCTTCGGTGAATTCTTCCTTTGAGTAGAGGGCTTCCTTTTCGTCGATTATATCGCAGAGCTTTTGGTTGCCGAGCAGGACAGTCCGTATAACATCGCAATCGTCAAATGCGAAGTGGTCCTGCCTTAATATGGAAAGTCTTTCGCCGGGTGTGATTACAACCTCGCCCTTGTTAGGCTCGATTTCGCCGGAAAGAATTTTGAGGAATGTGGATTTGCCGGCGCCGTTTGCGCCGATGATGCCGTAGCAGTTGCCACGTGTGAAGGTGAGATCGGCTCCCTGAAAAAGGGTTCTTCCGCCGTACTGAAGTGTAACGTTAATTGCCTGAATCAATTTCTGTATATCCTTTCGGTTTACTTTTTGTTTGAATTTATCATTGTGACAAGCGCCTTGCCGATTTCAAACAGATATTTTTCTGCTGTGGGCAGGAAAAATTCCGGGCAGTGTTTAAGCGTGTTGTCTGCCTCAAAGGTCAGGTTGCCGTCATAGTCAATTTCGGCAAGTGCCTTTGTAACCTTGCTCCATTCAACAGTACCGTTGAACGGAAAAACGTGTGCATCACGCAGCTTGTCGTTGTCGTGCACGTGAAGTGCGTGAAGGTGCTTGTGGCCGAGCTCCCGTATCATGCTCTGAGCAGTCTGACCGACCATGCCGCAGTGACCTATATCAAGGCAGGCAACAAAAAGCTCGGGGTCGAGCATATCCATCATCTGCCTGAACGTTTTGCCTGTACCGCAGGCGTTGGGAACATAGCCGATGTCATTTCTGCCCCACATATTTTCAAGGGCAACCCTGACACCTGTCTGTTTTATATAAGGAACAAGACGCTGATAGAAGCTATAGTTAAGCTCAAAATCCGTACCACCTGTGACAAAGCTGAGGGGATGCACGACCATGATTTCAACACCGAGTTTGTGTGAAATTTGAAAGGAACGCTCGATGTATGAAAAAATTGTTTTGTTGTATTCTTCATCGTTCTTTTTTGCTGAGGGAAAAGGGGCGTGCGACTGAACAAAAGGTATGCCGTATTTGTCTGCCGCTTCTTTGACTCTTGCAACGTGGTCTGTATAGTTGCTGCCGTTAAGCGGCTTTCCCTCCTCGTTCATACTGAACATGGAGTAGTCAATACCCGTAAAACCGCTCTGGCAGATTATTTCAACCGCTTTTACATCACCAAGTCTGTCGCCGAGCGCATCCGTCTGAGTAACTATTTTCATATCTTTTGTCCTTCCGGTTTATTTGTTTGCCCAAAGGTCCTTCATGATTTTTGCTGCCTTGTATATATCTCCGCAGCCGAGGGTCAGCACCAGGTCGCCGCTTTCAGCGTGGTCAACAACGTACTGTGCTACCTCATCAAAGGTGTTGAACCATACACTGCCGGGAATCTTTTCGGCAAGCTGACTTGTGTAAACACCAAGGGTGTTCACTTCTCTTGAACCCATAATTTCGGTCATGACAACCTTGTCTGCAATTTGCAGCACTCTGGCAAAATCGTCCATGAGCGTGTAGGTTCTTGTGTAGGTAAAGGGCTGGAAAACTGCCCATACATTGTTGTAGCCCATTTCTTTTGCCGCATTGAGTGTTACGGCAAGCTCAGCAGGGTGATGTGCGTAATCGTCAACGACGGTAATGCCGCAGTATTCGCCCAAGCGTTCAAAGCGTCTGCCCGCACCGCCGAAATTCTCAATCGGTCCAACGCAGTCCTCTACGTCAATTCCGCTGACCCATGCCGCAGCAACGGCAGAAAGAGTGTTGAGCACGTTGTGTTTGCCGGGTATACCGAGCTTGACGGTTGCTTTGTTTTCGCCTGCGTGGCAGATATCGAATTTTGCATAGCCACGCTCAAAACTGACATTTTCGGGATAAAAATCACAGTCCGGCGTATTGCCGAAGGTAACTATCCGCTTATCATCAATACCTTCAACAGCCCTGAGTACTTCGGGGTCAGACTTGTTTATAACAAGCGTGTGTGTTGTGAGGTTGCAGAATTTGCGGAATGAAGCAATGAGGTTATCCATAGTCTTGAAATAGTCCATATGGTCCTCGTCTATGTTAAGTATAACCGCAACATCGGGCGAAAGATCCAGAAAGGTGTCGACAAATTCGCAAGCCTCACAAACAAGGTTTTCGCTTTTGCCTACTCTGCCGTTGGACTGTATGAGCGGCAGCCTGCCGCCTATTACCGCACTCGGATCACCGCCGGCTTCAATCATAATCTGGGTCAGCATTGATGTGACCGTTGTTTTGCCGTGCGTACCGCTGATGCATACGGCGTTGTCGTATATTCTTGTAATCGCACCGAAAAGCTTTGAACGCTCAAAGGTCGGTATGCCTGATGCCTTTGCGGCACAAAGTTCAGGATTGTCGGGCAAAAGGGCTGCGGTATAAACTATCATTTCAGCGCCCTCAATGTTCTCCGCCTTTTGCGGCATGCTGACAGGTATGCCGAGAGCACGTATTCTGCTGAGTGGCTCGCTTTCGTTGACATCCGAGCCGCTGACTTCATAACCTTCAGCATGCATAATTTCTGCAAGGGGGCACATGCCGCTGCCGCCTATACCTATGAAATGTACACGTTTAACTTCCTTTAAGAGTTCATCTATAGTTTTCAAAGCACTCATCACTCCTTATGTTTTCTATCACAAATAAATATTATATCACATATTATGTGGCAGGGCAAACTGTTTTAACCTATTTTTTATGTTTTATATACGGAGGAAGAGTAAAATGAAAAGCTTTCTTTTTATCGGCGGTGATAAGCGCCGCAGGTATGCAGCACAGTATATTCAGGCAGCAGGTTATAATGTTACTGTTGCCGAGGACTGTGCAGACTTTGAGAAGATGGTAGCCGCTGCGGATTGTATCGTGCTGCCCTTGCCCGTAAGCCGTGACGGAATAAATGTAAATTCGCCGCTGAGTATGGCACCGGTATCGCTTAAAAGGGTAATCCGGGCGGTCGGGAGCGGCAAAACTGTCTTTGCCGGTATGCCGGATAAGGAATTTGCTGAAAAGCTGATATGTAAAGGTGCTTTGCTTTACGATTATTATGAAAATGAGGCATTGACTATTCTGAACTCAGTTTCAACGGCAGAGGGCGTGATTCATGAGGTTATAGCCTCGACGGAAATTAATATTCAGGGCAGTAAAATGGCTCTGTTTGGCTATGGAAAGGCTGCAAGCGCAATTGCACGGCGTATGGTGGCACTGGGTGCTGAGGTATGGGTGTTCGCACGCAGCGAAAAGGGCAGGGCAGCTGCTGAAGCAGATATGTGTAAAGCTGAACACCTTAACAAAGCGTCAGAGTGCAATGTGGATTTTGATGTGGTTATAAATACCGTTCCCGCTCCGGTTGTGACGGCAGAATTTATCAAAAACCTGCCGGAAAGCTGCCTTGTCGTGGAGGTGGCTTCAGCGCCGTACGGTGTAGACTTCAATGCAGCCGAAAGAAGGGGGCTGCGCACGGTCAAGGCTCCGTCACTTCCGGGCAGATGTGCCCCCAAAAGTGCCGGAGAAGCAATTGCAAGAACAATTCTTAACTCGATAAAGGAGAATGAGCAATGAAAAATATTTCAATCGGTTTTGCGCTTTGCGGTTCATTCTGTACCTTTGAAAGCGCAATAAAGCAAATGGCCGCTCTTGTTGCGCAAGGCGCTCATGTTACCCCCATTATGTCTGAAACAGCTTACACAACAGATACCCGCTTTGGCAGGGCAGAAGAAATAAACGAAAAAATTCAGGCAGTGTGCGGCGGACAAATAATACACACCATTACCGATGCAGAACCTATAGGCCCTAAAAAGATGTTTGATGTGCTGCTTGTTGAACCGTGCACGGGCAACACGCTTGGCAAATTGGCTTTGGGCATTACTGACACAGCTGTCACTATGGCCTGCAAATCGCATCTGCGAAACAGCCGTCCACTTGTGCTTGCGGTATCAACCAACGATGCGCTGAGCAATTCCGCACAGAATATAGGCAAGCTTCTCAATTATAAAAACATTTACTTTGTGCCGATGCGTCAGGATAACTGTGTGAACAAGCCCCGTTCCGTTGTCGCAGATTTTGCTTATACTCAGCCTGCAATTATATCTGCACTTGAGGGTAAGCAGTATCAGCCGATATTTATGTGAAAATATTATTGAAAAATGAAAATAAATATAATACAATATCGTTGAATTAATTTTTGAGGATTTTTAAAATGATAAGACTTAATCAGATTAAGCTGCCGCTTGATGCGGGTGAAAATGAGCTTGTTGCCGCAGCGGCAAAGGTCTTGCGCTGTCCTGTACGTAAAATTACCGCAGTTGAGTTTGCAAAGCGTGCCGTTGATTCCCGCAAGAAGAATGAGGTGCATTTTGTCTATCACCTGAACGTAACCGTTGAGGGTGATGAGGATGTGCTTATTGCCCGTGCCAAACCCGGCAAGGCAGAAAAATATACACCGTTTAAGTATGAACTGCCTGAAAATAAACGCACATCATCGCTTCGCCCCGTCGTAGTCGGCTTCGGTCCGGCTGGCATTTTTGCTGCACAAACGCTTGCCAGGGCAGGCTTGAAGCCGATAGTGCTTGAACGTGGTGACTGCGTTGAAAAGCGCACAAAGGCTGTCAGAACCTTTTGGGAAGAAAAGGAGCTTGACGAAAACAGTAATGTGCAGTTCGGCGAGGGCGGCGCAGGTACGTTTTCTGACGGTAAGCTGACTACAGGTATAAAAGATACGCTTTGCCGTCAGGTTTTTCTTGAGTTTGCCCGTCACGGCGCACCGCAGGAAATTTTATGGTCTGCCACTCCGCATATAGGTACGGATAAGCTCGGCGGTGTTGTCAGGTCAATGCGTGAAGAGATTATTGCTCTCGGCGGCGAAGTGAATTTCCGCTGCAGATTAACAGGCCTTATAGTTGCAAACGGCTTTATTCACGGCATTGTTTATGAGGATGAGAACGGCGACACAAAAGAGCTTGAAACAGATACGCTGATTCTGGCTATCGGTCATTCTGCCCGTGATACTGTTGAAATGCTGTATGAAAAAGGTATAAAGATGGTGCAGAAACCGTTTTCCGTCGGCACACGTATTGAGCACCCCAGAGAAATGATAGACCGTTCACAGTACGGCGATTTTGCAAATCACCCAAGGCTTGGCGCTGCCAACTACAAGCTGTCCTGTCATCCTCAGGGCGGCAGAGGCGCATATACATTTTGCATGTGTCCCGGCGGTACGGTTGTTGCAGCATCGAGTGAAAAGGGCAGAATGGTTGTAAACGGAATGAGCGAGTATGCACGTGACGGAGAAAATTCCAACTCTGCCATACTTGTCGGCATAAATCCCGAGGATTTCGGCAGCGAGCATCCGCTTGCAGGTATGCATCTGCAGCGTGAAATTGAAAGCAAAGCATTCGGGCTCGGCGGCGGTGACTACAAAGCACCGGCACAGCTGGTAGGCGATTTTCTTAAAAATCAGCCGTCTGAAAAGCTCGGCAGTGTGCGACCGAGCTGTCCTACAGGTGTTACGCCGTCCGATATAAGGCTTTGCCTTCCGCAAAAGGTAACGGACACTATAGCAGATGCGCTTGTTAAAATGGATAAGCAGCTTAAAGGCTTTGCCTTGCCGGATGCTGTGCTGACTGCACCGGAAAGCAGGTCGTCGTCACCTGTGCGGATTACGAGAGATGAATACTATCAATGTAACATCGGCGGTATTTATCCTTGCGGTGAAGGTGCCGGTTATGCCGGCGGTATAGTTTCCGCAGGTGTTGACGGTATACGTTGCGCAGAAGCTGTGCTTAATGATGAAAATAATTTTTAGATATTTTTTAGATATAATATAAAGCAAAAATGACGTTAGCTCAAACGGGCTGACGTCATTTTTGCTTTTATCAGTTTCTGTTGATTTTTGGAATAAGTATTCCGAGTCCTGTCCAGAGCAGCTGGCAAATGCAGATCTGCAAAGCGTTTACATTGTGCGCACCGCTGAAAATAACAATTATAGCCATAAGCAACAGTCCTGCTGTGCAGCAGAAGGTTTGCTGTGTTGTGATTACACCGGCTGCGCTGCAAAGCGAGCCTGCCGCACTTACGCAGTGAAGGAAGCCCTTTGCGCTGCCGTCGTGAACAAGAGTTGCCTCGGATTTCGGGAGCACCATATCAGCATAGTCTTTGAGCACATCACCTGCGTTGGAGCTTACAATTTTGACAGAATTGAGCGGAAGACCGAAACAGTTTGCAACATATTCTTCGGTAATATTTGAATCGGTCGTGCGGATAAGCAGATTTATGCCGCTGTTTTCAACTTTTCGCAGGTGTTCGGCTATACGCTCATCGGTGCCGTAGCTTACAACAAAAATAGCTGCAATCTTACCTGCATCGGCAAGGTATATAACACGTCTGCCCTTGTGCCTGTATTTAGCTTCGTCAATGCTCATTGGTATTTCAATGTTGTGGTTTTCAAGCAGCTTGCGGTTGCCTACAAACACGCGTCTGCCCCTTACCCAGCCTGAAAGTCCGAGCCTGTCTTCGTAAACCAGGTCTTCAACATTGAGCAGTAATTCTTTTCTGCCCATAACAACCTCGTTGAAAAGGCTGCTGATCGGGCCGCCGGCGGTAATGAGCATTGATGCTGCTGTAAGAATAGCATCGTCAAGCCGCACACCGTAGAAAGTTTTCATACCGTGAATATTGCAGCAGTTGCCGGGGAAAAGGTCCGCTGCGTCAATCGCAATAGCATTAGTGGATTCATATTCGAATGCGCCTGCGTAGCTTGTGATGATGCCGCCGTCAGCGACAGATTTTTTGTTTGCGTGGAGTAGGGGAAGGTTAGCTGAAATAATTGCGGAAGCGGGTGCGCCTATGCACATTGCGCCTGCAAAAAGACTGATTCCGCATACAGCATTTTTTGTCGCTATGCCTGCGATAATTCCTATGACAGCACTTGCTGCGGAAACTATCGGCACAAGCCTGGCACAAAGGTCGTCAGTTGCGTCGCTTGCCATTGAGTAAGCCAGGAAGTTAGTTGCAAAATTTGTTTTGCCGCTGTAACGTATATCTGCTTCGCCCATAACAACATTTTTGCCGATTTTATTGGCATCGCTCATGTTGTCAACGGTGCGTACTGTGTAAAGTCCGCTTTTGGATGTTGCTGAAAGGAAAGCAAAATTCTGCTCAATCCGTTTAAAGGATATCCATTTGCCTGTGCAGCATGCGCAAAGCACTAATGCAGCAGCTGCGGCAAAGGAGGGGATATTGCCTGCTTTATCAAATATTATCAGCAGTACAGACTGAATTATTGCCGCTGCGGCAGCAAGGATAACGGGAGTCTGTGTGTTGGGTTTGCCTGAGCCTGATGTGAAGCAGGTGATTCCGCTTTTGCAGCACGGTATAGCAGCGCCGAAAGAAACGACTGCTAACACAAGTGAAAGTATGGCAGTAACGCTGAAATCGGCAGAGCTGCGGTTGATGCTTTGTGCAAGAGAAGGTATTGCTGTTGTTATCAGCAATGCAACGGCGCAAACTGCGGTAACTGCCATTCCTATGGATGAAGTCAGCTTTTTGCGTGCGATGAAGTCACTGACTTTGGCACGGTCTGAATTCTTGCGGTATTCAATATCCTGCCTGTTAAGTCTGGTTCTTGTTTTGGTGGATGAAAAACGTTTGGGTTTTGCTTTTATATTATCGCTTATTTCTTCGTATGTTTCTTCATCAATATGAGGCGGCTCTTCTTCGACACCTTCAAGCTTGAAGGAATCTACTTTTTTGCTGCGGCTTTTACGCAGCTCGTTTTCAACCGTACTTTCTTCTACGTGTACCTCAGGCTCTTCCGGCACGGCAAAACCGGGCAGTATCATCTGACCGTCATCGTGCTGAAGCGCCTGTGACTTTTCTTGTGCTACAATCGGAATGCTGCCTGTACGGATAAAGGTTTTTTCTTCTGCCGTGCTGTCGCTGCTGAGCATGTCGTCGGCGGAAAGTATTGCCGGTATAGCTCTGAGGTCGCCGGTTTTATCGAACATCTTCTGACCGGTTATGATACCGGGACGTTCAAATACAGTCGTTTTCTCAGTCAGTTCACCGACTTCACGTGTCTTTCCGTCGGCAATGTCAGATGTCTCGGTTGTTTCATCCGCAACATCGGGGAAGAAGGAATTTATATCCGCTTCTATATTTATGTTGCCGAAAATTTTAAAGCTGTCCTGCGGATTTTCTTCAGGCTTTTCTGTCTGCGGAAAGTCAATCGCAGGTGCAGCGAAAACAAACTCAGGCTCTTCTGTATCACCGGAATCGACAATTTCAAGCGGGGTCGGCTCGGTATCAACAGGCGGAGTGTAAACAGCTGCTGAAAATGCAGGAACAGGCTCGTCAGTTTCATCCTCATCAATTATTTCAATAGGTTCATTGGTTTTGGGAGGACGGTAGAAAACAGGCGGTACAACTGACTTCTGATCTTCCTCCAGAGAATTCAGCAGGCTTGTCTCATCCTCTTCGGGGTCGTCAATCGGTTCAAAATCAAAAGTCGGAACGTAAACCGTGTTTTCCTCCGGCTCGTCAGCGTGTGCCGTTTCTTCATCCGGAGTTTCGGGTGTGTTTACAGTGAAAAATTCCCGAGTGAAAATTTCGTTTGTTGCAGCAGGTTCAATTTCCTCCGGAACGTCAATTGCAAGCGGTTTGTATACTGCTTCGGTGTCATTGACCGTGAGGACTTCCGGTACGGCTGTTTCGGGCTGAACCGGCTGATAGATTTCTTCTTCAACAGCAGCTTTCGGTTCTGCTTTTTCTTCAACAGTCGGTTGAGTTACCGTCGGCGTAAAGCTGCCGCTTTTTATCTGCTCAAGCAGTTCGTCTAAAGTGAGGTTAGTTAAATCCATTCTTTGCGTTCAATCCTTCCGAAATGAAGTGATTTATGGGCGTTTCTGAAAACTCAGGGTTAAAACAGTATAGAGCTTTTAGTCAGAGCTTTGTGTATAACAGGCATTCCGGGCAATATGACGGAAAAATCATTTTGAATTTGTGCAATGAGTTTTCAGAAATGCATATTTATCTTTGTCTGGATACTTCAAACATGAGTATTCCGGCAGCTACGGAAGCGTTAAGCGAGTTTACCTTGCCTTTCATGGGCAGAGAAACAATGAAATCGCACTTTTCTTTGACAAGTCTGCCAAGTCCCTTGCCCTCGGAGCCTATTACAAGCGCAACGCCGCCTGTAAAATCTGTTTCGCACCAGCTCTGACCGTCCATATCTGCTCCGTAAACCCATATGCCTCTTTCCTTCAGCTCATCGAGCAGAGCAGGTAAATTAGGTACACGTGCAACAGGTACATATTCAACAGCACCTGCTGAGGTTTTGCCGACAATGTAGCTGAGTGAAGCGTTGCGGCGCTTGGGAATGATAACGCCGTGTGCACCGGCTGCATCGGCACTCCGGATTATGGCACCAAGATTGTGCGGATCCTCAACCTCATCACAGACAATGATAAACGGCTTTTCACCCTTGGCTTCAGCTGCGGCGAAAATATCGTCAACATCGGCATATTCGTGGGCTGCTGCGTATGCAGCAACACCCTGGTGGCTGCTGCCGCCGCACATGAAGTCGAGCTTTTTACGGTCAACCTCTTTTACTACTACGCCTTTTTCGCGGCATTCAGCAATTATTTTTCCTATGCTGCCCGTTCTGTCACCCTTTGCAACAAGCAGCGTATCTATTGCACGTTCACTTTTGAGTGCTTCAAAAACGGCGTTTCTGCCGATTATAAGGTCGCTGTTTTTTTCTTCCATAATGAAAACATCCTCAAAGTAATTAATATCGATTAATTATACCATATATATTGTAAAAAACAAAGCTTTTTTCAAAAAAAGACACAAGATAATGACATTTTTTTTGTTGCATGAATGGTAGCATGAAAGCACCTGTACGGAAAGGACAAGCCATTCATGATTAAACCGATTAAATTTAAAATAAAAGCATCGGCAATTTCTTTTGAGAAGGAGCGTATTATTGCGCTTGGTACTGCTTTTGCTTCGGGCTTTGTGCTGAGCCTCGCAAGACTGCTTTCAGCAATATCACCCTTTGCGGCGGCTCTTTGCGCTGCTGTTTCGGGGACAACAGGCCCTGCTGCGCTTGCCGGTGCGGCGACAGGCTTTCTGCTGCGTTTTGACGGGGTGTGGAGTGCAAGGCAGTTAGCTGTTGTTACGGCAAGCTCTGCGGTGAATTTCCTTACACATAAATATACGAAGCTGCGTCTGCGTGCCGTTTCGGTGCCGCTTAATGCAGGGGTCTGCATGCTTCTCACGGGGCTTACTGTCCTTGCTGCACAAGGCTTTAATGCGGACGGATTAATGCTGTACATATGCGAAAGCGTAATTGCTGCAGCCTCAGCCGCTTTTCTGAATGAAGCTATAGCGGCCGGAAGCTTTGTGCTGAAAAGAGAACCGCTCGCACAAAAGCAGCTTTCTGCGCTGCTTGTGAGTATATGCATTTTTCTCATATCACTTGAAAATATTGAATTTGCAGGAATATCGCCGTTTCGGGGGCTTGCAGTTTTTTTCGTGCTGTGCGCAGCAAAATGGATGGGCGTTGCAGGCGGAAGCATCAGCGGCGGAGCTATGGGTTTTGCAATGAGCATAGGCAGCGGCATGCCGTTTCTCGGCAGTGCATACACCTTCGGCGGTATGCTTGCAGGGCTGCTGTCACCTCTGGGCAGATTGGCGCAGGCATGCGCTTTTGCTGTTTGCAATGCTGTAATTGTGCTGATGAATACGGGACAGCAAAATTTGTGGCCGCCGCTTTTTGAAGCGGCGCTTGCCACAGTCAGCTTTGTTATGATGCCAGATAAATTTTTTTCCGCAGCTTCGGTTTACTTCACGGGAAGACAAAAACTGCCTGAATTTGAAACAATGAAAAATGCATTGCTGCTTCGTTTGATCGGTGTGCGCCACGGACTTGAAGAGGTTGCTGATGCTGTTGAACAGATAGCAAAAAGGCTTGCGGAATTTGACGGCAGAAAAGAAGACTCACAGCACGACGAAATAAAGCAGCTTGTGCGTGACCAGTTTTCCGTGCTATCGATGGCGCTTGGCGATATATCGCAAATTGTTTGTGAGGAAACACGCTTTGACACCGCTGCTGCTGCGAGGATTTCATGTGTTCTGGAAAGTTACGGCATATCTGCGAAAGAAATTATATGCAGCTGTACTGCAGGTATCTCACGGATTGAAGTGCGTGCCGAAAAAATTAAAGGAAAGCTCAGCCGCAGCGCATTGATGGCTGATATGGAAACTGCTTGCGGATACAAGCTCAACAGTCCTACTGTCAGAGAGGAGAAAAACGAAACAATGATGACCTTTGTTGAAAAGCCGCAGCTGAATCTTCGGATAGGCAAAGCTCAGTTTACCGCAAACGACGGTGAAATGTGCGGCGACAGTTGTGACAGCTTTCTTGATAAAAACGGAAATCAGATCATAGTTATCAGCGACGGTATGGGTACGGGGCCCAAGGCGGCAGTTGACGGTGCGGTTGCTGCATGGCTTTTTGCAAAGCTGCTCATTGCCGGCCTCAGTTTTGACAGCTCGCTGCGCCTTTCAAACTCTGCTCTGATAGTAAAATCCGAGGATGAATCGCTTGCAACCATTGATGCGGTGAAAATTGATTTGCACACAGGCAGAACCGAATTTTTTAAAGCAGGTGCAAGCAACAGCTTTATCTGTAAAGGCAAAAAGGTTTACAGCTTTGGCAAGCCGTCGATGCCGCTTGGTATCTTGCGTGAAATTGAGTTCAGCAAAGAAGAAACCACTCTTGATAAAGGTGATGTGCTGCTGATGATGTCTGACGGCGTCGGCACGGCCGCATATTCACTTGTAGCCGAAGAATTGCGTAAATTCAACAAAAAAGACCCTTCCGCTCTTGCGGAAAGGGTCGTTGAAATTGCAAAATCAGGTAATAAGGGCAAGCATGCTGACGATATAACTGTTATTGCTGTTATTGTCGGATAAGTGCATGAATTTCGTTTGAAAGTGCAGCCAATTCGTCAAGTGTAAAGCTTTCTGCCCTTACATTTTCGCTGTAGCCTGCGTTTGTTATAGCATCAAGTACGGTTGATTTGGGCAGTGACATGCCTGCGCTGATTGAGTTGGATGCAGTCTTTCTGCGCTGGGCAAAGACGGCCTTTACCATTCTGAAAAACAGCTTTTCGTCTTTTAATCCGACGGGGGGCTGTTTTCTTACATCAAGGCGGATAACGCTGCTGTCAACCTTGGGTGCAGGCATAAACGAGCCTGCGGAAACATCAAATACCTTTTGCGCATTTGAGTAATAATCTACCGCAACGGTAACTGCACCTGCATCTCTGCTGCCTACTGCTGCGCAAAGGCGCTGAGCTGCCTCTTTTTGTACCATAACTGTCAGGCTTTCTATATCAAGTCTGCTTTCAAGCAGGTACATGATAACGGGGGATGTAATATAGTACGGCAGGTTGGCGCATACGGCAACCTTCATTCCGGCAAACTCTTCCTCGATAATTTTTTTGAGGTCGGTTTTGAGCACATCTGCGTTTATTATTTTTACGTTGTCAAAATCGCTGAGTGTTTCTTCAAGTACAGGCAAAAGGCGGGTGTCAAGCTCTATTGAAACAACCTTTTTTGCTCGCTTTGCAAGCTCAGCGGTCAGCACGCCGATACCGGGACCTATTTCAATAACTCCGGTATTTTCGTCTGCACCGCATGTTTCCGCCATTCTCGGGCAGACACTCGGATTAATCAGGAAATTCTGACCGAGTGCTTTTGAAAATGTAAAGCCGTGGCGTGACAGTATATCTTTGATAACGGATACATCGGATAAATTTCGCATAATACGCTCCTGTTTTTAATTAAATTGTCTTTACTTATTCGCTGAATCGTTATATAATTAAGTTTCAGAAAGATAAAAGTTTAAAAAGCGAGGTAAAGCACTATGGCAATTCTTGTAACAGGCGGTGCCGGCTATATCGGCTCGCACACCTCAATTGAGCTTATCAAAGAGGGCTACGATGTAATTATACTCGATAATTTCTACAACAGCAAGCCTGAAGCATTAAACAGAATAAAAAAAATTTCCGGTGGCGATTTCAAATTCTATGAATGTGACATCCGCAACAAGGAAGGACTTGACAAGGTTTTTGCAGAAAATAATATTGAAGCAGTTATTCACTTTGCAGGTCTTAAGGCTGTAGGCGAAAGCTGCCGCAAGCCGCTCGAATATTACGAAAACAATATCGGCGGTACAGTTACTCTCTGTCAGGCTATGCGTGATGCGGGCTGCAAAAAAATTGTTTTCAGCTCCTCTGCTACAGTTTACGGTATGAACAATCCGTCACCCCTGCGTGAGGATATGCCTGCGGGCGGCACAACAAACCCCTACGGCACAACAAAGCTCTATATCGAGCGTATTCTTGAGGATCTTTACACTTCCGACAATGAGTGGAGCGTGGTTCTTCTCCGTTATTTCAATCCCATCGGTGCACACAAGAGCGGACTTATCGGTGAAGATCCCAACGGTATACCCAATAACCTTATGCCTTATATCACTCAGGTTGCTATCGGTAAGCTCGACCACCTCGGCGTATTCGGTGACGATTATCCCACGCACGACGGTACCGGTGTACGTGACTATATTCACGTTGTTGATCTGGCGCAGGGCCACCTCTGCGCACTCAAAAAGGCATGTTCCTGCACAGGCTGTAACGTATATAACCTCGGTACAGGCAACGGCTACAGCGTGCTTGATGTAGTCAAGGCATTTGAAAAGGCAAGTGGTGTAGAAATCAAATACGTTATCGGTCCCAGACGTGACGGTGACGTGGCAACCTGCTATTCCGACCCGTCAAAAGCCAAGGCAGAGCTTGGTTGGGAGGCAAAGTTCGGCATTGACGAAATGTGTGCCGACAGCTGGAACTGGCAGAAAAACAACCCTCAGGGTTTATAAGCAAAAATCTGAACGGCAGCTTCATTACGAAGCTGCCGTTAATTTTCCGCTTTTAACTGTTGTGTAACCGCCGAATGATACAAAGTATTCACCGGGTTTAAGGTCTTCTCTGTACGGATAGTCCGTTGATACTATCTGCGCACCGCTTCTGAGTGCACCTTCGAGTCTATCTTCGGTTATTTCTGTAAACTTGTCCGCTCTTGTGCGTACTATAATTTTCTTTTCATTTATTACTTCGTCGCTGATTTCAAGCAGTTCATTTGGCTTGTTTGAAAGAATAAACGAAGTGCAGTCACGGTCAATATCCTTTTCTCTGAGCATGGGAAACATAAGCTGGGATTTGACTGACGGATCAAGGTTGATATAGTTTTCGGTAACGTTGGTTTCATGAAGGAGTATAATGACCTTACCGAGCATATCCTTAACCTTGCACCAGTCATCCGCTGCACGCATTTCACCGAAGCTGCTGTAATCGCGCAGCATATCCGCAGGTGTAAACAGCTTATCGCCCAGGCTTTTACGAAGAACATTTTCAAATTCCTTCACGTAACCGAGGTTGAAGAATTTCATATCCTCAAGCGGAATGAAAGAGGTTTTGGGCTCAATGATTATTGTTATTGGCAGATGATTCGGATTGTTATCTGACCACAAGACAATCTCTTTCATCGCAAGCTCAAAATCGTAACAGGAGGTTGTCATTTCAAAATAGGGACTGTGCATACAGGTGAAGGAAATCTCACCGTTACGGTCAAAGGTTTCTATATCCATTTCAAGGCTGCGTATGCCGGTGTTGAGCTGTTGGGTGAGTGTCGGGCTGTAGAATTTAAGTGCCTCAGAAGAAACCAGGCCGAAAGTAAGCTCGGAGAGGTTGCGAAACAGCTTTTTTGTGATTGCGGTATTCGGAGTCTGATAGCTGTTGTGTGTGCCGAGGAATATTATTTCGTTGAATTTTATGCCGCTGTCAAGCTCTGCCTGCAGGTCACCGGCAAAAAAAGCCGCCTCATCAACAGGTGCAATTTCGCCTGCGGCATAGGCTTTTTCAAGGGCTGCTATCCGCTCAGGCTGCTGCCTTATTTCTTTTTCGAGGGCTTCAAGGTTTTCACCGAAAAGTGAAAAAAACGTTACAACGGTCGAAAGCAAAACCGGAATAAACCTGATTATGTAGCGCACAATTTTGTTTATCATTTTGTATACCTCACTATATATTTCAGAAAGTAATTATATCACTTTAATCAAAATTTTCAATGTTACTTTTAATTTGTTTACAATACATTAAAAATATGATAAAATACTTTTTAATCAAATTTCCGGAGATGAAAGCAATGCCCGCTTTGGTATTAGAAGGCGGTACGTTCCGCCCGATGTTTTCCTGCGGTGTAATGGATGCACTTGTGGAAAGCGGTGTAGAATTCCCGTACATAATCGGTGTTTCTGCCGGCATATCCAATTCTGTTTCGTACGTTTCAAAGCAGGTCGGGCGAAACCTTGAAATAATGCAGAAATACCGCAACGATAAACGCTACCTCGGTTTCAGAAATCTTTTTACTGAGGATAAATCTGTTTTCGGCAGAAAATTCATATATCAGGATATTCCTGATACTCTTATCCCTCTTGATATTGAAAGCTATAAAAAGAGCAAGTCTGACGTTGTTGTAGGTGCAACCAATGCCCAAACGGGCGAAATAGAATACATAAACGAAAAATATGCGCAGGACGGCTATCTGCTTTTGCAGGCAACGTGCGCACTGCCGATTGTGTTTCCGCCCATAGTTTACAGAGGCACGCAATATTATGACGGCGGTCTTGCTGATTCAATCCCGGCTAAAAAAGCCATTGAAGAAGGCCATGAAAAAATGCTGATAGTCCTCACACGGACAAAGGACTATGTAAAGGAAGAATCAACGGCATACAAAATTGCCGCAAAGCTTTTAAAGAAGAAGTATCCCAAAATTTCTGAGCTTTTGCTTACACGGCACACCCGTTATAACAAAGAGGTTGAGTTCTGCAATCAGCTTGAAAAAGAAGGTAAGGCTGTAATTCTTCGCCCGACAGAGGAAGTGCAGATAAGCTCGCTTGAGGGTGATATGGAAAAAATTGAGCGTATATACAAATTCGGTCACGACCTTGCCATGGAAAACATGGATAAAATCAAAGCTTTGTTTGAATAAATTATACCCGGAGGTAATTATAAAATGAGAGCTGTTATAACTGTAGTAGGTAAGGATACAATGGGTATCGTTGCCAAGGTATCAAATTTCTGTGCCGATAATGGCGTTAATGTTATGGACGTTTCGCAGACAATACTTCACGATATGTTCTGCATGATTATGATGGTTGATGCATCCAAAATGCAGCTGCCCTTTGCCGAGTTTTCAGACAACATAAAAGCATACGGCGAAAAAGAGGGACTTAAAATCCATGTAATGCACGAGGATATTTTCAACTCCATGCACAGAATCTGAAAAGGCGGAAATGACTTATGATGAACACAGGCGATATACTTGAAACTATTTCGATGATTGAGGATGAACACCTCGACATACGCACCATTACAATGGGCATTTCCCTGCTTGACTGCTGTGACAGTGACATAAAACGCAGCTGCGACAAGATTTACGACAAAATTACACGTAAAGCCGAACACCTTGTCAGCACAGGCGAGCAGATAGAAAAAGAATACGGTATTCCGATTATAAACAAACGCATTTCCGTCACACCGATTGCAATGATTTCTGCATGCTCGGGCGGTAACCCGGTTGAATACGCAAAGGCGCTTGAAAGGGCTGCGCAGACAGTAGGCGTAAACTTTATCGGCGGCTATTCAGCGCTTGTGCAGAAGGGCTTTGCCGCAGGTGATGAAGCACTTATACGCAGCATACCCGAAGCACTTGCAATTACAGAGCATATCTGCTCAAGCGTTAATATAGGCTCAACAAAGGCAGGCATTAATATGGATGCAGTTGCCCTCATGGGTCAGACGGTTGTCGATGCAGCAAAGGCGACGGCAGACAAAGGCTGCATAGGTCCTGCAAAGCTTGTTGTGTTCTGCAACGCACCGGAGGATAACCCCTTTATGGCAGGCGCATTCCACGGCGCAGGTGAGCCTGACTGCGTAATCAATGTCGGCGTTTCAGGCCCCGGTGTTGTAAGCACAGCACTTAAAAAGATTCCTGACGGTAACCTGACGGATGTTGCAGATGTTGTTAAAAAGACTGCTTTCAAAATTACACGTGTAGGTCAGCTGGTAGCAAGGGAAGCATCACGCAGACTCGGCGTGCCGTTCGGCATTGTCGATTTGTCGCTTGCTCCCACACCGGCAGTCGGCGATTCGGTTGCACATATTCTGGAAGAAATGGGTCTTGAGCAGTGCGGCTGCCATGGCACAACCGCAGCCCTTGCTTTGCTTAACGATGCTGTCAAAAAAGGCGGCATTATGGCGTCTTCACACGTCGGCGGTCTTTCGGGCGCATTTATCCCTGTGACAGAAGATGCAGGCATGATTGATGCAGCACGCAGCGGCGCACTCAGCATAGAAAGGCTTGAGGCTATGACGGCAGTTTGCTCAGTCGGTCTTGATATGATTAATATTCCCGGTGATACACCGGCAGAGGTTATTGCCGCAATTATTGCTGATGAAGCTGCAATTGGCATGATAAACAGCAAAACTACGGCTGTGCGTGTCATACCGGCTATCGGCAAAACCGTAGGCGATGAGCTCGATTTCGGCGGATTGCTCGGCGGCGGCCCTGTCATGGATGTAAGCATGATTTCTCCGGCTAAGTTCATTTCACGCGGCGGTCGTATTCCCGCACCTGTACAGAGCCTTAAGAACTGACAGTATTAAACACGGCATCAGGAAAATGAACTGCCCCAAATTGTACGGACAGCACAAAAAAGCCCCCTATGGTAGGCGATATTAAATTTTAAGCGACATACTGACTTCGTTTTTCAAGCGGAGTCAGTTTTGTTTTTAATTGGATTCGTTCGTTGTTGTAAAAGT
>JAZSND010000024.1:0-17019 GCA_045536235.1 Acutalibacteraceae bacterium
GAAATCGTTTTTATAAAAATATTTTTGTTCAGCGGTCTGTGCATCAGTTACCGCAACAACAAACTTTTTGGTTGATTTTGTAATAGCATCAAAATCCAACGGATTTTTGCCGTAACTGTTTGTTATATCGGAATAAATATAATCAAGGTTGATATACATTCCTTTGCTGAAATAGTTACCTATACTCATATATTGTTTTTCAAATGAATATTCCTCATAAAAGCTTTTTAATCTTCCCCGTTGACCTGCTATATATGTTATAAGGTTTGCACTTCCTGCAGAAACACCCAAACAATATTCAATATCAATAGAATTATCGAGGAGGTAATCAATAATACCGCTTACATAGTTTCCTCTTAAACCGCCGCCGACATCAATTATTCCTACCATTTTTTCACCTTATATTTTTACAAATTCAAGTTTGTTAGACTGAATTATACCATATCTATACCAAAAAATCTACTATGAAAACTTCATACGACAACGGTGACGGATATTGTTGCCGACCATAGGAATATTTATGCTCAGTCTGTCGTCGTCTTTTGGTCGCCGAAAGTGGATTTCGGGTATACTTTACTGTGCGTGAAAGCATAAGAAAAACCCCACAGAAGCTATTACTTCTATGGTGTTCTGGCGGAGAGCAAGGGGTTCGATTCGCGCGACTGCGGTCACATCAGTCCACCGGACTGTTGCTCTGTACCGCTCGTCCTTCGAATCCTCTCTTACATTCTGCAAACAAAAAAGGAACAGACACCACAAGGGTATCTGTTCCTTTTTCATGGCGGAGAGCAAGGGATTCGAACCCTCGAAGCCGTTTTAGCGACTTACACGATTTCCAATCGTGCTCCTTCGACCAGCTCGGACAACTCTCCATAAGTCAACAGTCGATATTTTACTATATAACTCAAAAAAAATCAAGCCTTTTTTAAAAGTTTTGAAAAAATTATTTTTGTGTACAATTTCTTTTATGTATGATATACTCACTTTGAGGTGAATTGTATGACCGTTTCAAAAAAATGCTTGTCTTTATTTTTGTCTATTGTTTTGGCTTTTTCCTGTCTGAGTTTTTCAGCATCTTCTTATGATATCCGGCATGAATATTGCGCAGACAGTACATTTGATGATGCGATTGAAAAGATAGAGGGATTTTTTGCGGATATTATAAACGCACTAAAGTCTGCTTTTGACAGTGTATATAATTTTATATGCAGTCTGTTTGGCATAGGGTATACTGATGTCGATATATCGCAGTTTACCGGAGATGCTTTTGCAGTACCCGGACTTGATACTGATTTTGTGCCGCAGGGATTGTGCTATATTGATGCACTTGAAATGTTTGCAATCAGCGGCTATATGTATGATAAAACAGGGGAATCGAGAATTTATATTGTTGACCCTAAAACAGGTGAATATAAATATGTCTGCCTGGAGGGTTTTTATGCTCATGCGGGCGGTATTGCTTCAAACGGCAATGATATATGGGTTTCATCGGGCGGAGGTTTTGATAAGGAGAATAACACATACAACTACGGTACGGTTTATCACTTGACTGTTGATGTGCTTAAAAATGCCGAAAACGCTTCTGCTATTGCATTTGACGGCAAATTTAAAACAGAAGCCAAAGGCTCGTTTGCTTATGCGAGTGAAGATATGCTCTGGGTAGGCGAGTTTTATACATCCGGCGGCGATAACGAAGTTAACCCCGCACATTACTACGGTGACAATCATTCCATAGTCTGCGGCTATAAACTGCCGCTTGATGTTGATTATTCGGTCGATGCTCCGCTTTTGCCCGATGTTGTGCTTTCAATTCCCGATAAGGTTCAGGGAATGGCAACCGATGATGACGGAACTGTTTATTTCAGCACATCTTACGGCAGACACAATAATTCTGCACTTTATGTTTTTGATGATTTTTTGTCTTGGAACAAATCTTCAATTAAAGTTATGAATTCTGCGGTTGATTTTTATTGCCCTGTAAACGAGAATCAGCTTGCAAAAATTAAAATGCCAACCCTAATGGAGGGTATGGATTACGAAAACGGTCAGCTTTATATTCTGTTTGAATCCGGTGCAAAAGCATATAGCGATGCGGATGAAATAATAAATGATGTTTGGAAAACGGATATAAACATACTTTTAAATATGCTAGGTTAAGTTAAAACACAGCATTGTAAAAAGTGCTGTGTTTTTACATCTATTTTAAAATTGTAAAAAGTTACAAATATTTACAGATCGTCTGAAAGTATTGCCAAACTGAATTTGTGCTGATAAAATATAGTCAAGAGGAAATACTTTTCTATCCTCTTGTGTACACATACCCTTAAATAAAACTAACAGAGGACGCAACTATCATAGAACCGTCCCCTGATAGATAGAACCGTCCCCTGATAGATACGGTAATATTATTGAGCGTAATTATACATATGCGTACTGTGGTGCTCATACAATAGCTTATCGTAATATTGAATATATCACACAAGAAGAAAACACAACAGAAGAGGAGATAATTTCTAATGATAATTCTGGAGTATATCGAACTATTCTTTATGGAACTGAATATGCTGGCTTATATAATATTAGCAGCGATACGGGGAGCTCTCAATTAACAAACTCAAGAAACTTAGTTGTTGTTACTATCCGAGGTTCAGTAACGGATGACGATTGGGATAACAATTTCAAAACTCAATTTGTACCTTGGGATAATGAGTTTGCTAATATGAAAAATACTGTAGCGGGAAATTTATCAAGTTATATTCTATCAAGGGACGGTTCTGTGATTGACAACACCTAACTAAACGCACCCCCGATATTTGCCAAACGCATTTATCGGGGGTGCTGATTAATTTTTATCTACTGTAAAAAAGTATGTCATTCTGAGCGTAAGCGAAGAATCTTAAACTGTAAGCTTACAAACATGAAAAATTGAATTAGTGGCAAATGAGCCTTTAGCCCATTACTTTGCCGCCCTTCATTTTAATAAGCTCTCTGTAGCTGATAAGCTCAACGCCGTGGTCTTTGAGATACTTATGTACATACGGGTCTTTCATAAGCTGATATTCCCAGACTCTGTCCTGCCATCTTGCAGTGATGCCTTTAAGTTCATCGCTCTCAACAGAGGGGTGAACAAAGGTTTCTGTTACGCCATCGGGAATATCTGTCCAGATTTTAAGAATTGTATCTCTGTAAACCTCATAGCTTACACGCATATCATCGTTCCAATCCGGGAAAAGAAGATAATCGGGGATAACAACATTATACTTTTTACCCCATTTTTTGGACAGCAGAGTTATAGCTGCATAGAGGAAGTAGGGTGTGCCGTTGGGGCAGATGCGCTTGTCGTGTTTCGTGTAGAGGCGGTATGCGTAGCCATATTCGCCGCAGATGCGAAGAGTCATTTTAGCAAGACCGAGTCTGCCTGTATAATGACCGTAGAGTGAACCCATGTGGTTGTCTGTATGTGAGGGCTTCATACCCATGCTGTGTGCAAGGTCAATCTGTGCACGGATTTCAGCTTCAAGGTCAGCATAAGAAGCATTCTTTTCGACTTGATCACTTTCGTGCCACATATAGCCTTCTTCATCTATAAGGCTTTTGCCGTTTGTCAGAGGCTTCCAGCGGTATTTGCCCCATTCGCTTGTCATTGTAAGGTGGATGCCGATAGCGTGCTCAGGGTGAGCCTTTGAAAATTCAACTGCATCTGCCGCTGTGGGGCAGGGCATCATGATGGTTGCGGATTTAAGCCAGCCGCCTTCAAAAAGTTCGTTGACTGCCGTGTTGGCTGCATGGCACATGCCGTAGTCATCTGCGTTAACAATAAGATATTTAGCCATAATTTTGCTTCCTTTCGTTTGACAAAATATTTCCATATACATCATAACACAAAACTGAAAATAATCAATAGTTCAAATATAAAATAACAGAAAACAAATTATTTGCTTTATTGACTTTATTTGTTGAACAGCTATAATATTAACTGTATTATGGGCCTGTAGCTCAGCCGGGAGAGCGTTCGGTTCGCATCCGAAAGGTCGAGAGTTCAATCCTCTTCAGGTCCACCAATGCACGTTGTTTATGCAATGTGCTTAATTTTGGTGTTCTTTTTTGTACTTGAAATATTATACAGTTTAATGTATACTTACTTTATTGTTTGTATGGAGGTGTAGTGTGAAAAAAGTAATTGCTGCTTTGCTTGTGTTTACGGCTGCTTTTTCTTTGTTTGGTTGTTCAGTTGAAGAAATCAAAGAATCCGTAACGCCCACAACTACTGCCATTCCTACAGTTACCGTTACTTTCAGAGAGGGGCTGACTGTCAGCGAAACCGCACAGCTTCTGCAGGAGAACGGAGTTTGTTCTGCTGCTGACTTTATGGCTGCTGCCAATAATCCTGTAACTCAGTTCAGCTTTCTGACCGGTATCAAAAATCCTACGGAGCGTCCGTTTTTGCTTGAGGGATATGTGTTCCCTGATACATATGAATTTTATTATAACATGAACCCGCAGGCTGTTCTGGACAAGTTCCTGAAAAATTATGAAAACAAAATAACTGATGAATATGTGCGCAGAGCTGCTGAGCTCGGTTACACAATGGACGAAATTTTATGCATAGCATCTATTATTCAGGAGGAAGCACTTGACCCCGAAATGAAGAAGGTATCCTCCGTTCTTCATAACCGTCTTAATTCTTCTTACGGTAAGCTTGAATGTGATGTCACTATATTCTATCTCAATGAATCTGTAGCACCGTATGTTGATGATGTTTCAGTTTACAGCGAGCTTTATAATGCCTACAAACGTCCGGGTCTGCCTGCAGGACCGATTACAAATGTAGGCACAAACGCTATAGAAGCGGCTCTTTACCCCGCTGATACGGATTATTATTTCTTCCTGACTGATTCAGAAATGAATTTTCATTATGCCGTAACATGGAATGAACATTCCGCTAATGTTAATAAATATATTAACAAATAGAATTGTTATCAATGCCGGCTAACAGGCATTAAATATGAAAGGAGAATTCCACCAATGAAAAAACTTCTTGCACTTGTTCTTGCCGCTGCAATGCTCCTTAGCTTTGCTGCATGCGGTGAGAATGAACCCGACGTAACTGAAACCACAACCGTAGCTGAAGAAACAACAGTAGCCGAAGAAACAACTGTTGCTGATGAAGCTGTCGATGCAACAACAGCAGCTGATGTTGAGGCTGACACAGGCGAAGCTGATACTACAGTTGCTGAAGAAGCTACTTCCGCAGAGGATGAAACTGCTGCTGAAGAAGAAACTTCAGCTGAGGAAACAACAAAGCCGGCAGCTGCTCCCACAGCAACAGCTGATATTATCAAGGTTTATAACGATGCTGTTAACTCTGCATACAATGCAAAAGCAGGCTTCAACAAGTCACGTTCAACTGACAACGAAGTTATGGATGCAGGTCTTGCTCTTCAGGCATTCAAGGGCCTTGTCTATCAGTTTATGGGCGTTGGCGCAGACAACAAATACACAGAAACTGTTACTAAGGGTAACTGGGACACCGATACAAAGAGATATTACCTTCGTAAGAGCACACTTGCAGCAGGCGACGTAACAGCTGCTAAGTGCACACTCAACGGCAACGATTATACAATCGTTCTTAACGTTAAGGGTGGTAACTCCAAGGGCTCAAAGGACCAGAAGTTCACAAACGCTCCTATCGACAAGTGCGGTATCTGCGTAGGTAACGAGGATAAGGGCTATTACGACCACAAGACAGGCGAAGTTATTTACGATGCAATCGCAGGTACATATGCAGGTGCTTCCATTGAAGAGAGCTACTCCAATGCAAAGGTTACAGCAGTTGTTGATGCAACTACAGGCAACCTCAAGAAGCTCACTGTTGAGTTCGATATCAACGTTGCTCTTGATATTACAATCGGTAAGGGTACAGCAACAGCTACAACTCATATCATCTACACAGATTTCAAGTATTAATCCAAAATCTGATTTTCATGCGGATTCCCGAACGGGAATCCGCTTTTTTATGCCGAATTTTGCTTTTATAATACCGAATGAATAAATTTTATGACAAATAAAAAATATAATGCTATATTCAGCTTGAAAGGAGGTGTTACCAATGGAATATATATTGAATATTGATAAAAACAGTCCCGAATCACTTGTTTTATCGGTACATGAACGAACTGCTCTTGTAGATAATATTGAGCGATTGATAAATCCGGGGATTAGTGAAATAACAGCTTATGGGCAGGATGAAATTTTCTGTATACCGATGGATGAAATCTACTGTTTTTTTACGTATTCCGGAAAGGTTTATATCAGTACAAATAATAAAAAATTAATGGTTAAACAGCGTATTTGCAATATTGAAAATGTTGCAAATGACAGTTTTATTAAAATTAATCAGGGCTGTATTATCAATAAAAATTATGTTAAGAAGTTTCAGGTTTCCATTGGCGGTTCGATTAAAGTATGCCTGAAAAACGGCTTTGAAGATTATGTTTCAAGGCGTGAACTTACAAAGGTGAAAAGGAGTTTTGGGTTATGAATAAATATTTGAAAAACTTTTTATTAAGAGGGCTGATGTTTGGTGGCTTCGGTCCGATTGTTGTTGCAATAGTAATATTCGTTATTTCTTTTTTCGAAAGTGTTTCACTAAATGCAGCGGATATGCTTGTTGCAGTTTTTTCAGGGTATCTGCTTGCTTTTATACAGGCAGGCTCAACAATATTCAATCAGATTGAACATTGGCCGCTATTAAAATCTGTAGGAATACACTTTTTATCGCTTTATATATCATATTCATTTTGTTATCTGATTAATAATTGGATTCCGTTTAAAATTGAGGTGTTGCTTGCTTTTACAATAATTTTTATTGTTGTATACGCTGCTGTTTATGTAACGGTATATTTGATTGTTAAAAATACGGCAAAAAAGCTTAATAAAACGATTCTTTAAACTGATCTGTCCTGTGAAAAAAGCAGGACAGTTTTTTATTGTAAAATCGAAAAAGTTATAGTTTAATAAAAAATATTATTAAATCTAATTATTTATATTATGAATTTGTCAAAATTTATTGACTTTAGCACAATAAATTGTATAATTAAAACAAATATTTTGTTTTAACAAGGGGATTAATTATGTTCGTTTCCGTTTTCAGGGCAATTTCTGCCATATTTATGGCTATTGCTACTCTGATTGCTTTCCCGGTTGCCGGCAATATTTCTGCCGATTTTGCACCGCGGGATGAAGAAAATATTAAGCTTTATTTTGCAACTATGTCCGATACACATTTTAATTCTTCGCCCTTGCGTGTATTTATGATGCAGTTGGGTCTTGCAGATATGCAGGATGCAAAGTATCCGTTGGATGCGCTTGTTCATGCAGGCGATGTTACTGACCACGCTTATGAAGAAGATTGGGAAAACTGCGCAAAAGCATTTGTAGGCTATACACCTGCACGCGAGTATATTTTTGCCGAAGGTAATCACGATACATGGGCTACAGATGATGAAACATCGTTTGAGGTTTCCAAAGAACGCTTTATCCGTTACAATAACCGTATTGCCGGCAGAAAAATTGACAATGTGTATTATTCAACTCAGGTTAACGGCTACACTTTTATTGTGCTTGGCAGTGAGGGCGACCATGTAGGCGCAACCGTATCTGATGAACAGGTTCAGTGGCTTGATGCCGAAATGGCAAAGGCAGCTGAAAGCGGTTTGCCTATATTTGTTGTATTCCACCAGCCGATGAATATGACTCACGGTCTTCCCGAATCTTGGGGTGATGAAGATTATGATGATTTCACCGGCGGCATCGGCGAACAGTCCGATAATATTCAGGCTGTTCTGCAGAAATATAAGAATGTATTCTATATCAGCGGACATATTCACAGCGGCTTTGGCGATAAGTTTACATCCGAATATGCGGGATATAAAAGTATTGAAACTTACGGCAATATCACATCAATCAATCTTCCTTCCTATATGTATTTCAACGCACTTGGTCAGAATATGAGTGGTACAGGTTTTGTATTTGAAGTTTATGAAGATGAAGTTGTTATCAGAGGAAGAAGCTACTCAAGTAACGTCTGGTATACAGCATATGACTACACAATACCTCTGGTTTGAATCTGACAGCTTTAACAGCTGAAAACATATTTATAAAGGAGAACTGTATTATGAAAATTACATTTATGGGTGCTGGCAGCACGGTCTTTGCAAGAAATGTTCTTGGTGACTGTATGTGTACACCGAGCCTTTGCGAATCTGAAATTGCTTTATACGATATTGACAAGCAGCGCCTTGAAGATTCTGAGATAATCCTCAGCGCTATTAATAAGAATGTCAACGGCGGCAAAGCAAAAATCAAAACTTATCTCGGCGTTGAAAACCGTAAGGATGCTCTGCGTGGTGCAAACTTTGTTGTAAACGCTATTCAGGTCGGTCTTTATGATCCTTGTACAATTACGGACTTTGAAATTCCTAAGAAATACGGTCTGCGTCAGACTATAGCAGATACCCTCGGTATCGGTGGTATTATGCGCGGTCTGCGTACAATTCCCGTTCTTGAAGATTTTGCAAGGGATATGCAGGAGGTATGTCCCGATGCATGGTTCCTTAACTACACCAACCCCATGGCTATCCTCTCCGGCTATATGCAGAGATATACCGGCATAAAGACCGTCGGTCTTTGCCATAGCGTTCAGGGCTGCTCCAGGGACCTGCTCCATCACGTAGGTATGGATGATAAGATTGAAGGCAGATACGATAAAATTGCCGGTATCAACCACATGGCTTGGCTGCTTGAAATTCACGATAAGGACGGCAACGACCTCTATCCCGAAATCAAACGCAGAGCTGCAGAAATCAATGCTGCTGCACTTGCTACCAACGATCCCGAAAAGAAGCACGATGATATGGTCAGATTTGATTATATCAAACGCCTTGGCTACTACTGCACAGAGTCCAGTGAGCACAACTCTGAGTACAATATGTTCTACATAAAGGATAAGTACCCGAACCTTGTTGCGGATTATAAGATCCCGCTTGACGAATATCCTCGCCGTTGCATTAATCAGATTGGTCGCTGGGCAAAAGAAAAGGAAGAACTTTTCAATAACGGTCAGATAACACACAACCGTTCCCATGAGTACGCTTCCTATATTATGGAGGCTATGGTTACAAACAATCCTTACAAAATCGGCGGTAACGTTCTCAATGCCGGTCTTATCGATAACCTTCCTGCTGATGCCTGTGTTGAGGTTCCATGCCTTGTCGATTCAAGCGGCGTAACACCTTGCCACATCGGCAGACTGCCTGTTCAGCTTGCTGCAATGAATATGACCAATATCAATGTTCAGCTTCTTACAATCGAAGCTGCTGTTACCAGGAAGAAGGAACATATCTACCAGGCTGCAATGCTTGACCCGCACACGGGTTCAGAACTCAGCCTTGACGATATAGTTAAGATGGTTGATGAGCTTATTGAAGTTCACGGCGATTGGATGCCCAAGTATCATTGATAATAAATTTCCGAAGTCCGACCGTTGGATACGGTCGGCATTTCGGTTTAAAAAGGATGAAAAAAAATGCGTAAAATAATCAGAATTAATGACGGCTGGACTTTTCATAAAGGTCCGGTAAAGAAAGATAAAGTACCCAAAAAAGGAAAACGCAATTGGGAAAAGCTTGATTTGCCGCATACCTGGAATAATCTTGACGGTCAGGATGGCGGAGCAGGGTATTACCGGGACAAGTGCTGGTACTGCCGTGAAATCAAGGTCAGCACAGCTGTCGATGAAGATGTGTTTGTCGAGTTTGAAGGCGCAAGCCTTGTCTGCGATGTGTATGCAGGCGGTGAAAAAATTGCTCACCATGAAGGTGGTTTCTCTACTTTCAGAGTAAACCTTACGCCGTATATGAAGCGCGGTAAGGTCAAGCTCTCCGTTGCGGTTGATAACGGCGACAAAAACCGTGATATTTATCCCACAACTGCTGACTTTACATTCTTTGGCGGTCTGTACAG
The DNA here is from genome assembly GCA_045536235.1 of Acutalibacteraceae bacterium. Classification (GTDB taxonomy): domain Bacteria; phylum Bacillota; class Clostridia; order Oscillospirales; family Acutalibacteraceae; genus UBA8612. The sequence goes on from JAZSND010000024.1 coordinate 10,024, forward strand.
AAATGTTAACCTCATCATTACCGATAAGACTCATTTTGATTTGAGCTATCTCGGCACAAGCGGTATTACCGCCACTCCGAAGGTAAATGATGATGGCAGCGCTAACGTAACTTTTACCGCTTATACCAACGGCGGTAATGCTGTTGAATTTGAGGTTGACGGTCGAAAAGTAAAGGCTGATGTTATAAACAACACCGCAACAGCTGAAGTCTGTTTTGACAAGCCGCATCTCTGGAACGGTGTAGATGACCCGTATCTCTATACCGTCAGAGCGGTTCTGCTTAAAAACGGCAAGGCTGTTGACGATGTAAGCACACGTTTCGGTATCAGAACATTTTCTGTCGACCCTGAAAAGGGCTTTTTCCTCAATGGCAAATCCTATCCGCTTCGTGGTGTTTCTCGCCATCAGGACAGAGAGAATATGGGCTGGGCAATTACCGAAAAAGAGCATAAGGAAGATATGGAGCTGATTAAAGAGGTCGGAGCCAACACTATCCGCCTTGCTCACTACCAGCACTCACAGTATTTCTACGACCTTTGTGATGAATACGGTATGATTGTATGGGCTGAAATTCCGTTTATTTCAGTATTTGTCGATACTCCCAAAGCACGTGAAAACACATTGTCGCAGATGAAAGAGCTTGTTCTTCAGAATTACAATCATCCGTCAATCGTATGCTGGGGCATAGCAAATGAAATTTCAATCGGCGGCGAAAGCGAATCGCTTATTTCAAATCTCAAAGCACTCAACGATTTGTGCCATGAGCTTGACCCGACAAGACTTACAACACTTGCAAACCTCACAATGGTTGAAATGGACAGCCCCATGAACTTCATTACAGATATACTTTCCTATAACCATTATTTCGGTTGGTATATGGGTGAGGTTGCGGATAACGGTCCGTGGCTTGATGAATTCCATCAGCTCAATCCTGCACGTGCACTCGGTGTTTCCGAATACGGCTGTGAGGGTATCCTCATGTACCATAACGATGACCCGAAGCGTTCTGACTACTCTGAAGAATATCAGACCTATTATCACGAGGAAATGCTCAAAACCTTTGATACAAGACCGTATCTTTGGAGCACTCATGTCTGGAATATGTTTGACTTCGGTTCTGATATGCGTGATGAGGGCGGCGTAAAGGGCAGAAACAACAAGGGTCTTGTAACCTACGACCGTAAGATTAAAAAGGACAGCTTCTATGTCTACAAAGCATGGTGGAGCAACGATCCGTTCGTCCACCTTTGTTCTTCTCGCTATGTTGACAGAACAGAAAGCACAGTCAAAATCAAGGCTTATTCAAATCAGAAATCGGTTACTCTTTATGTGAACGGTGCTGAATTTGCAACTCTTGAGGCTGATAAAATCTTCATTTTTGAAGGTGTACAGCTTAAAACAGGGGAGAATACTATCGAAGCTAAATCAGGCAACCTGACCGATAAAATGGTGCTTAAGCTTACCGATACACCCAATGAGTCATATGTCCTTAAAGCACAGGCAGGCGGAAATGAGGGCAAAAACTGGTTTGATGACCTTGAAACAAGTGGTGAAATGACCTTTAAGGAGGGCTATTTCTGTGTTAAGGATAAGCTTGGCGATATCATGAAAACGGAAGAAGGCGACAAGTTTGTTTCCGAAATGATTGATAAGGTCAGCAAGCAGATGAACATGAACGTCAGCAAGGGTATGCTCTCAATGGCTAAAGGCTTTACAATCGAGAAGATTTTTGATATGGCAGGCAGCAACCTTTCACCCGATGTCAAAATCTGGGTTAACGATAAGCTCCAGGCTATTAAAAAAGACTAATTGAATTAAGTAATTAGTTGAGAGGGGTTGTTTTTATGAAAAGGTTTTTTGTTAAGTTTTTATCGGTGATATTGTCTGTTTGTTTAATGCTAGCTGTTATACCAATGAATTGTTATTTTGGTTTTGATCCATTCAGTATAGATGTTAATGCGAGCGACATGGTTAGTGATATGACTTACAGAAGTATCTATCACTCTTATATTAAAAATAAAGTACTGCCAAGTATCGGAGTTTCTGAGAATTATCGACAAGTGTTTTACGGAATTTCAGAACGGGATATAATTAATAAGGTTGGTGAATTAAAAGGTCTTTCTTCAGTTTTTATTGAAGATTTTAATAATGATAATATTCCCGAAATGATAACTGTTGAAGTTTCTGTAAACGATGAAGATATTTCAAATGTTTTTGTAAAGCTGTATTCTCTTGATTCTTCAATGAAAGTTGTTTATCAAGGCTTAATATATGAAACCGACAAGTTTGATAATGCCGGAGAAGAAATGTATGTTTTCGTACATGATAATAATAATCAGCGTTATCTTTGTATAACTGACCATTATTGCGCTGTTTCTACCAGTAGTTCGCAGGTTAGAAGATTTATGGCGTTTAAGATTAATTACAATAATGATTTAGTTTTGGCTGAAGAAATAATATGTGCATATGGCACATTCGGTCGTGTTACCGTTACTCACAATGACAAGACGGTTATTAATAATTCTGCAAATGATGGTGGACCTGTTCCGAAGGATTTTATTTCCCTTACCGAAGAAATTGACAGAACTTTTGATAGTTTAGGATTAAATTCTTTGACTTGGTCTTTCGGATTCGGAAATAGTTTTCCGGGAATTACAGCACGAAAATATGAGGTTTTTTCGTGCGGAACAAAGTGGCGTGAATCTGATTCTGGCGTTTTAGCCTATTTGTCAGGTAATTACGATCCTTATGATTATGCAATAGCTGTTCTTACTACAGAGCGTTCTTTGACCGTTGAACTCGGCGACAGGATGGATATAGCTTTTGGTTTGTTGGAAAACGGAAAGTTTGATGAAAAATGGAAAAAAATGGCTATTGTTGTCAGCGACCCAAGTATTATTTCGTTATCAAATTATGAAGTGACTGATTATGGATATTCTATTCAGGTTACAGGTAAAAAATGTGGTTCTACTAATGTTGTAATTACAGATACATTAACCGGATTGAATACTGATATTACTATTACGGTATCCAATTCTTATGTAAAATCCACTTCATATATAGTTGATAATGTATCAATGTTTTATCCTAATAATAAATGGGAAAATCATATTTCCACAAACATTTATAATTTGAATGGATTATACGTTAATAAATATAGTTGCAAGAAGACGGATAATGCATATAATGTCTCATTTGATGTATATAATTCTTTGCATCACAGTGGTTCTATAGACGTTTTTGATAAAAATGGTAATTGGGTTTCTAGTGAGAAAGTTGAAAAATTCAGTAATATTTCCAGCCTTTGGGATACTGGCGAACAAGCATATTACCTTATTTCTGATTTATTTACCGGCAAATTAATAACTTACGAACAAGCTTCATTTGCCAAACGTACGCATATAGAAATTACTGTTCCTGATGGTGGATATTTTACTATATCAAATAACTTTGCTGAATCAGTTGGAACTTTTTTATATAATTCTTGTGAAATTATTTACAAAGGTGCATCCAACGCTATTGACTTGATTACTACTTCATCATTGGATGTCAGTTCTTTCAGTGAACTTATTGCCAATGAAATTACTGATTCAAAAGTAACAAGGGAACTGTTTTATAAAACATTTATTGAAACGGCAGATCAAGAAATAAGAAATTACACTAAATCAATATTAGATGGAAATGTGGATATTGCCTTTTCAGGTTTGTCTGGATTGTTTGAGAATATGCTTTCAGCTGCAGATATTAGTTGGAAACATTTGTTTAAAACGGTTACAGGTGTTGGTGAGTCTATTTTTACTGCATTATCCGGTCCTGCTGGTTTGGCACTCAAAGGTTGCTTTGCAATTAATGAGAACACGGATCTTTTGTATCAGGCGCTTGATTTGGCTAGATCTGTTGATAAAACTTATGTGACAGTTTTTACTGCAAATGGTAATTATATAAATCCACATGGAGTTGTTATTGATACAAAAGGAAATATTGATAATGAAACAGTACTTCAAGTATTTAGAATTTCAAATAACGATTCGGTTGAAGTGATTTTAGACAGTGACAATCCATTGGAAAAGCATGAGCTATATAACATTTGTTTTGTTAAGAACGATGAGGCGGTTCAGCCAAATGGAAAAGTGAAAGTACATATTCCTATTCCGGATGGTATGCAAAGTGAAACTTGTAAGGTTTACAGACAAGAAAATGATAATTCATGGTCAGTTCTGGATGCACATATTGAGGGAGAATATCTTGTTTTTGAGACTAATCATTTTAGCTTGTATGCGGTGGTTGGCGACACGATTCCGCTGGAAATTGAATCTTTACCTGATAAATTAGATTATATTGAAGGCGAAGTGTTCGATCCACGTGGCTTGAAATTGATTAGTAATGGTAAGATAATCGATGAAGGTTTTGTTTGTGAGCCTGCTATTTTTACTGAAACCGGTATGAAAACGGTAACTGTAAAGTATGGTTATTCTTCAGCTGTTGTTTCGGTACAAGTTTATCAAAAACCTTCTCTTGGTATTTTAACCCCTTCAAAAACGGTGATTAATTATGGGGATACATTGGTTCTGAATGCGGATGTTGCTAATTTACCTGATAGATTTAGTCTGTCTTGGCTCGTGATTGGAAACGGTGTTTCTGTTATAACGTCTGAGGACGGAATGGAATGCCGAGTGACATCGATTGATAATGGTACAGTTACGGTATTAGTTAAAGTAGTTGATGAAAATGGTAATGCTATTCAAGATGCCGATGGCTTTGAGATATATGATGAAATTACAGTCACATCCAGAGCGGGTTGGTTTTGGAAAATTATTTACTTTATCAAGTTAATCTTTGCAATAAATCGCATCATTTATTGAGGTTGCAACTTTAGTTAGATTGCTTTCTTACGTGTAAAGTATTAATTCTATTTTAGCGTTTTGCTTTGTTATCTAACATTGAAAGTAAAATTATACATGTTAATACTTTATTTATTAAAAAATAGGAGAGAATAAATATGAAAAAATTTATCAGCATTATTCTTACGGCAGCGCTCGTGTTCTCGCTTGTTGCTGTCGGTATTACAGCGTCAGCTGATGAAGCAGCGACAAGCTTTGCTGTAGCATCTGACCTGCATTATGTAGTGCCCCGAGATGAACTTGAAGGACCGATTGATGATCCCATCTATTGGTATGCCAACAGACGTGCAGCCCTTGAAGATGAAAGCGGATTTATTATTGATGAATTCCTTCGTCAGTGTGCAGAAGATGATAGCGTTGAATTTGTCCTTATCTCAGGCGATATTGTAAATGACGGCAGAATCGTTGTTCAGCAGCATCTCGACGTTGCCGCAAAATTTAAAAAGTTTGAAGATGAAACCGGCAAGCAGATTTACGTTATCAATGGCAACCACGATAACGGTGCAGGTGAAAACGATTTCAAATATGATGATTTCATCGAGAATTATTATCAGTTCGGTTACGACGAAGCTATTGCAACGTTGGAAGGCAACTGCTCCTATGTTGCTGAGCTCAATGAAGAATACCGCCTTATTGCGCTTGACAGCTGTGATCCCACTGTATCTACAGAGGACGGCATGAGCCTTGAAAAGCTTACTTGGGTTTGTGATCAGGCTGAAAAAGCATATGCAGACGGCAAGAAACCTATTCTTATGATGCATCACAATCTCCTTGATCATCTTCCTGTGCAGCGTATTTTAAGCCGCAATTTTATTGTCCGCTTCCACTACACAACTGCCGAAATGTTCGCAAATGCCGGCATTAAGCTTGTTTTCTCAGGTCATGAGCATTGCAGTGACGCTGCGACCTATACAAGCACTTTGGGCAATAAAATCTACGATTTTGCTACAACTTCTCTTACAATGTATCCCACACAGTACAGATATTTCACTCTTACTGAGGATGAAATCAAGTATGAAGAAAGAACAGTTGACCGAATAGATACTGATGCTCTTACTGCTACTGTCAGCGGTTATACACAGGAGCATATTGACCGCATGAATGCAGGCTTTAACGATTATGCAAAGGGATTCCTTAAGGCAGGTATTCAGTACAGACTTGCACTTTCTCTTTCAATGGAAAAGATCGGTATTGCCGAGGGCGAGCCTTTCTATAATCTCGTTAACACAGCAGTAACAGGTCTTACTGATATTCTGGAGATGCCCCTTTACGGTGCTGATAACAGCGTTCAGGCGCTTGCAGCAGAATACGGAGTTGAACTTCCGGCAACTGATTACAGAACCGGTTGGGATCTTGCAACTGACCTTGTAGGTGCACACTATGCAGGTGAAGAAGACTACCCGCTTGACAGTCCGACGATTTCCGCATTCTTTAAAATCGTTGCTATTATCTTGCGTGATGACCTTGCAGGTATTGCCGATGATGTTATTCTTTCATTTGTAAATGAGCTTTTCGGCCTTGAAGACGGTATTACAACTGAGATGACGCAGCTTTGCACTCAGCTTATGGGCAGAGCGACAGCAGTTGAATATCTTCTGCTTGCTATTGCTTCTCCGCTGCTTTATGAGTTTACATCTGACAGCGACGGCGTAAACGATAACCACGGCACGCTTCCCGGCTACGGCGTTGAAAGCACAATAGGGGATGTATTCGGAAAATATTCAGATTTCTTCTCAAAAATTATGGAATATCTCAGCTTGTTTTTCACATATATTTTAAAGATTTTCGGTGTCACAATTTCGTTATAAATTAATATGAAAAATTTTTTGAAAAAATTTTTAAAAAAGTGTTGACAAGTTGAAAGAAATGTAGTATATTAATTTGCGTCGCCGGTAATAAACGGCGGCGCAAATATCGTGGGAGCATAGCTCAGTTGGCTAGAGCACCTGCCTTACAAGCAGGGGGTCATAGGTTCGAGCCCTATTGTTCCCACCAAAAAAATGGCCCGGTAGTTCAGTTGGTTAGAACGCTAGCCTGTCACGCTAGAGGTCGACGGTTCGAGCCCGTTCCGGGTCGCCATTTTTTTTAAATGCC
>JAZSND010000020.1:0-149059 GCA_045536235.1 Acutalibacteraceae bacterium
CCAGACCGACGCTTGCGGCATGGAGCATAATCATACAAAAAGTAATCACTACCCTAAGCAAATCAAGATACATAAGGCGTTGATTACTGACAGGCTTTATTTTACTCATAACAGCCTCCTTCGGAATATATATCGTGAAAATTTTACCATAGACAAAACGCAATCGTCAAGTAAAAGACAAAATAAAAAGAGCGTGCGCAAACGCCCACGCTCTTTAATACATATTGATTAAAGCTCTTCAATGTATCTTACGATATCGCCGACTGTCTCGAACTTCTCGAGAGCATTGTCAGGGACTTCGACTTCGAACTCGTCCTCAAGGCTGATTGCAAGGTCAACAAGGTCAAGGCTGTCTGCACCAAGATCGTCTTTAATATTAGTATCCATGGTGACATCGCTTTCCTCAAGCTCAAGCTGCTTGCAGATGATTTCACGTACCTGTTCGAAAGGCATAGTATTCTCCTCCTTACTTTAATTAAACTGTGAATAACTTATTAACATAGATTGATTGCGCTTTTATCTTATAGGGTATAAGTTAGTTTGTCAAGTGTTTTACAAAAAATTATTTTAAAATCAGTTTCCGAAGGTCGAGCTCATATCAGCCTGAACAACCTCTTTTGTGACTTTAACAAACTTCGAACCTGCTATTTTTTCCTGAAGCAGTTTGAAATAAAGTTCCTTATCTATAGGCAGCTCAATGGTTTTATCAAGCCAGCTTGAAAGGTGTGCGCAGTTGGAAATTGTAAGGCCGTTGATACCTTCTTCACCTCTGCCAACAAGTTCGCCTCCACGGAGAATGTTGTCGCCAAACTGTGTCATTACCTGAACATGCTGCGGCCACGGTGCGGGATCAGGAGTGATTGTATATGTTGTTGTATCAATTCTGCCGAAGCCTTCGCCTGCTGTATCACAGAACTCCTGGCAAGACTGAGCAAGCTCAATAACCTCAAGCTTGTTGTTCATACATACAATCTTTGCTTTATCAAGAGTAATCTCAAGACGGTTTGTGCCCGGATAGTCACCTGTTGTGGTGATGAACACACCTGTTGCACCGTTAGGATAGTCGACATAAATTGTTACATCGTCCTCAACCTCAATGTTGTGCCACTTACCTTCGTGGAGGAAACCGCGTACCTTGCAAGGCATACCGCAGAGCCACTGCCAGAGGTCGAGCTGGTGGGGACACTGGTTAAGAAGCACACCGCCGCCTTCACCTGACCAGGTTGCACGCCAGTCGCCTGAATCGTAGTAGGACTGTGTTCTGTACCAATCGGTAATAATCCAGTTAACACGCTTGATTTCGCCGTACTGACCACTCTGAAGCATTTCACGAAGCTTGATATAACAAGGATTTGTACGCTGATTGAACATAATTGCAAATGACTTGTCGCTCTTTGATGCAACCTCATTCATCTCTTCAACCTGCTTTGTATATACGCCTGCAGGCTTTTCGATCATAACGTGAAGACCTGCATTGAGACCTTCAATAGCGTATGTAGGATGCAGATAGTGAGGTGTAGCAACAATGATAGCGTCGACTTCACCTGAAGCAATAAGCTCACTGCCGTCGTTGTAAACCTTTACATTCGGGAACATTTCGAGAGCTGCCTGACGGCGTGACTCTTTAAGGTCAGCAACAGCGGTAAGCTCAAACTCGGGCATACAGCCTGAAAGAATATTCTGCATATGGCTTGTACCCATATTACCGCAACCGATAACACCAAGGCGGATACTGCCCTTTGAAAGAGATTCGAGTATCTCCTTGAGTGCGTTTACAGCTGCATCAAAGGATTCATCGGAGCTTGCATATACGTAGCTCTTTTTCTTTTCGATTGACTTGATTGTGCCGTTGTCGGGTTCAAGATTCTCAAGGCCGTCAAATACTGTAAGATGCGGTTCAAGAGAAAGGAATTTATCGCCGTGGTTACGTGCAAAGCGCTTGATAATTTCAGCAACGCTGCCGTCACCTTTACCTGCAGGCACAACCTCACCGTTTTCAAAGTAAGCATCCTTGACGTGAAGATATTTTACAAAGCCTGCAACCTTTTCGTAAGCCTTAAGCGGATCGACACCGCATTGAATATAGTTTGCAGGGTCAACAATCGCATAGAGATTGGGAGCACAATAACGGAGCACCTCAAGATTTCTGTCGTCAGTGTCACCGTAAATCTCCTTCTCATTTTCAAGGCAGCAATAAATACCGTGCTGTGCCGAATAATCTGCAAGAGCCTTTACTCTGCGGAGTACTTCTTCACGGTTATCCTCATAGCTCTGGCCTTTTGTGAAGAAGAAACTGAACATACGGATATATTTTGTCTCAAGAATTTTTGCAACCTCAACAGTGTTCTTGAATTTTTCAAAATGAGGCTCAAAATCATCATCAATTTCGATTTTGCCGTAAGGAGAACCGATTGAAGAAACCTTGATGCCCTCTGCATCAAGCTTTGCCTTCAGCTCTTTTGCCTCTTCAACGGTAAAATCAGCTATATTCTTGCCGTTGATACCTCTGGGTTCAAAATAAGACATATTGTTACGCTTGAGTGCCGCAATCTGACCGTCAAGCTCCTTGGAGGCTTCGTCCGCAAAGCCGGAGAGAATAAAATTCAACATTGTTATACACTCCTTATATTTGGATTATTTTATAAATCAAAATTATTTTTTTCTGTAAAGTTTCTGATCCTGATGCTCAGGCTCGCTTGTAAGGTTTATGCCAAGCTTTTTGAGAAGGCTCTCATCAACATGAGAAAGCATAACGCTGACGTGCATCTCGCAACCTTTGAGGCGTTTGAGCTGTGCCATAGCTTTAGCCGCATTTTCGTCTGTTGCGGCACAGATAGAAAGAGCAAGCAGAATTTCGTCTGTATGAAGTCGAGGATTCTTACTGCCCATATGCTCAACCTTGAGCTGCTGAATGGGAGTAATAACCTCCGGAGATATAAGGTGAAGTTCATCAGCTATACCTGCATAAGCCTTGAGTGCATTGAGAAGCATCGCCGCACTGCAGCCGAGAAGAGAAGAGGTCTTACCCGTAATAATTCTGCCGTCATCAAGCTCGATTGCAGCTGCAGGAGATCCTGATCCCTTTGCTTTTGCAAGTGCCGCAGAAACAACAGGACGATCTTCTTTGCTGATTTTTGCGTTACGCATAAGCAGTTCAAGCTTATAAATAACATTCTGGTCAACCTTGCCGTCACGACGCTCGCAAAGTCCGGTATAATAACGGCGGATAATCTCGTTTTTAGCTGCCTGGCATACAGCCTCATCATCAAATATGCAGTAACCTGCCATATTAACACCCATATCAGTCGGTGACTTATAGGGAGACGAACCGTAGATGCTCTCAAAAATAGCATTAAGCACAGGGAATATTTCAACATCACGGTTGTAGTTGACAGTTGTTTCACCATAAGCTTGAAGATGGAACGGGTCAATCATATTGACATCGTTAAGGTCAGCTGTTGCAGCCTCGTATGCAAGATTAACGGGATGATTGAGAGGAAGATTCCATATCGGGAAAGTCTCAAACTTGGCATAGCCTGATTTGATTCCCCTCTTATTTTCGTGATAAAGCTGAGAAAGGCAGGTAGCCATCTTACCGCTACCGGGACCGGGTGCGGTAATAATAACAAGCTCACGCTGAGTTTCGATATACTCATTCTTGCCATAACCTTCATCGCTTACTATAAGCGGAATATTTGACGGATAGCCCGGAATTTTATAGTGACGGTAGACTTTCACACCGAGACTCTTCATTCTTTCGGTAAATACCTCTGCCGAAGGCTGACCTGAAAACTGTGACACAACAATACTGCCGACAAACAGACCTATCTCACGGAATTCGTCGATAAGCCTGAGTACGTCAACATCGTAAGTGATGCCGTAGTCACCGCGGATTTTATTGTTTTCAATATCTGCCGCATTGATTACAATAACGACCTCAGCCTGGTCCTTAAGCTCAAGCAACATCTTAAGCTTACTGTCGGGCTTGAAGCCGGGCAGTACTCTTGCGGCATGGTAATCGTCAAAAAGCTTGCCGCCGAATTCAAGATACAGCTTGCCGCCAAACTGGTCAATACGCTGTCTGATACACTCAGACTGCATTTTCAGGTATTTTTCGTTGTCAAATCCTATCCTGTCCATCTGCATATTCTCCGTCCTGCCCATTGCCCGGAAGCAAAGAGCAATATTATCACAATATTATCTATCGCATTATAACACAACTGTGCAACAAGTTAAAGGGTATAAATATAAAATTTTACAGAAATTCTAAAAATTATTATATCTATTGAAATAATAATAGAAAAGAAGTATAATAAGGGTTACCCTTGATAATGGGTTAAAAGGTTTAAATCGAGGTATAAGCTATGATTATTAAAAACGCTACTGTTTACGGTGCTGATTTCGAGCCTGCCGTAACAGATATAGAAATTGAAAACGGCACAATCAAAGCAATAGGCAAAACTGAAAAAGACGGTGAAGACTACACAGGTCTTACCGTGCTTCCGGGATTTATCGATATACACATTCACGGTACAAGGCTTGCTGACAGCTCATCAGGTAACACCGATGAAATAGCAACAATCAGTAAAGCACTCGCCGAACACGGCATAACTTCATTCTGCCCTACTACCATGACTCTGCCTGCAGACACACTCGAAAAAGCATTCAACGCAGTTGCAGATTATATGGGCAACGAAGAGGGCGCATATATACACGGCATCAATATGGAAGGGCCGTATATATCACTTGCAAAAAAAGGTGCTCAGGCGGCAGAGCATGTCCGCGCTGCAGACTTTGATGAATTCAGTAAGCTCAACTCAATATGCCCGATTAAACTCGTCGATATAGCTCCCGAGACCGACGGTGCAGTAGACTTTGCGAAAAAGGCAAGTGAAATCTGCACAGTTTCCGCAGCACATACAGCAGCAACCTTTGCCCAAGCAAAGTGCGGATTTGAAAACGGATTTACTCATGCAACACACCTTTTCAATGCTATGACACCAATACAAAACCGTGAGCCGGGTGTGCCGACTGCTGTATTCGACTCCGAAGGTGTTACGGCAGAACTTATATGTGACGGTTTCCATAATCACCCTGCAATCATCCGCATGGCATTCCGTGAGCTCGGTGAAAACAGAGTGTGCGTCATAAGCGACTCGATGTCTGCGGCAGACAACGGAGACGGCGAATATGAGCTCGGCGGTCAGACAGTATATGTAAAAGACGGCAAGGCAACGCTTGCCGACGGTACGATTGCTGCAAGTACAACAAACGTGTTTGACGAATTCAAAAACCTTATACGTTTCGGAATTGATTTTAAGTCGGCCCTCAAAGCCTGCACGGCTAACCCTGCAAAGGCTATAGGTGTGTTTGACGTTACCGGCTCGGTCGAGGTTGGTAAGAGAGCAGACCTCACCGTTATCGACAGCGATGCTCAGCTCAGGCACGTATTTATTAAAGGCAAACAAGTGCTCTGATACCGAGCACGCTATATATAAAGCGGTGCAACACTCTGCGGCTCCCCGAGGGCAGTTACACACCGCCACCGCAAACCTAATCACCGCGTTTTTTGAGAGGTCAGCTCTCAAAACCATACTATGCCGCAATGGCATAAATTGACAAAGAAAAGGATGATATAAAATGAAAACAATAGGCGTACTTATCGCAGACGTACACGAATACAATCCTTTCTGCAAATGGGCAACAGCAAACGGTGCACGCACATTTACCGAAAACGGTATGAATATGCTCGAGGGTGAGCTTTTCGGCGTAAAACTAATTGCAATGCTTACTAACATCGGCAAGGTAAATGCCGCTATAGCTGCAACACACCTTGTACTCAGATACGGTGTTGAAGAGATATACAACATCGGTTTCTCGGGTGCTGTCAAGGGTGTACGCAGAGGTGATCTTGTAGCAGGCACAAGTTGCACAGAATGCGATTTTGACCTCACTCCTCTCGGTCTTGAGCTTGGCGTAAAGCCCGACCAGAAGTATGTATATGAAACTGATGCAGAGCTTGTCGAGCAGTGCAAGAGTCTCGGCATTAAAGTCGGAGCACTCGGCACAGGAGATATGTTCCTTACAAGCAGTGAGAAGAAAGCTGATTTCCATAGCCGTTTCGGCATTGTGGCATTCGACATGGAATCCGGTGCAATTGCGAGCGTATGCGACAGATACGGCATAAAGTCACTCAGCATACGCAAAATTTCCGACGACAGCGAAGAGACAGCTTGTGAGGATTACAGAGAGATGAACAAGAGCGAAGAAATGGGTCTGACCGACACACTTATTTCTCTTCTCAAGGTACGCTTCGATGGATAACTGTACGCTTTGCCCCCGTATGTGCGGCGCCGAAAGGCCGCTCACGGGTAAAGGTAACGGCTTCTGCGGCTTGCCTGCCCTGCCCGGAATCTGCCGTGCGGAAAAGCATATGTGGGAAGAGCCCGATATAAGCGGTGAAAAAGGCTCGGGTACCGTATTTTTCAGCGGTTGCGTACTAAGATGTGAATTCTGCCAGAACAGCGTTATATCAAGACAAAGCTGCGGCAAAACAGTTGACGCGCAAGAGCTTGCCGAGATTTTCAAAAGGCTTGAGAGTGAAGGCGTCCACAACATAAATCTTGTCAGCCCCACCCCCTACTATCCCGTAATTACAGAAGCTCTCGACATTTACAGACCCGCTATTCCGATAATCTGCAACACATCCGGCTACGAGAGGATTGAAACGCTCAAAAAACTCGAAGGATATATTGATATATATCTTCCCGATTTCAAATATTCATCAGCCGAGGCGGCAAAGAAATATTCCGCCGCCCCAGACTATCCCGATGTCGCTCTTGCGGCAATCAAAGAAATGGTAAGGCAGGTAGGCACACCGGTACACGGTGACAACAGTATGATGAAAAAAGGCGTTATGATAAGACATCTTATTCTGCCTGACAACGTCGAAAATTCGCTCGGTGTGCTTGATATGATTGCTGACGAATTGCCGCAGGATATCTATGTCAGCCTTATGGCACAGTATTTCCCGACAGGTAACGAAAAGCACAGCGAGCTTAAAAGGAAAATCACAAAAAAAGAATACGATACGGTCAGCAGCTATATGATGCTGCTCGGACTTGAAAACGGATATATGCAGGAGCACGAATCTGCCGACAGCAGCTATGTGCCCGACTGGAATATGTTATAGTAAGGAATGATAATATGAAACTTAACCTCACACCCGAAGAATACTCAGCAAAGGCAAAAGCTCTGTTTGAACAAGGCTACAACTGTGCTCAGGCAGTATTGCTTGCTTTTGAAGATATAACTAACCTCGATATCAAAACAGCCGCAGCACTTTCCTCCTCTTTCGGCGGAGGTATGGGCAGGCTGCGTGAAGTATGCGGTGCCGTAAGCGGTATGTTTATGGTTTCAGGTATTGTCCGCGGTTACAACAACCCTAACGCAACAGACGAAAAAGCAAAACACTACGCATTCATCCAAAATCTTGCCGCAGAATACAAAAAGGAAAACGGCAGCATTATCTGTCGTGAATTACTAAACTTACCGGGTGCTGAATCTCCCATACCGGAAGAGCGCACGGCAGAATATTACCGCCGCCGTCCCTGCGGTGAATACGTTGCACGCGCAGCCCTTCTGCTTGCAAGAACCCTTGAAGCCGACGAAGGCTGAAAGTAAAAACAACAATAAAAACTTTATTCCTTCAAAGGTGGAAAAAATAATGGGTAAAATAATAGCTATAGTAAACCAAAAAGGCGGTGTAGGTAAAACAACTACAGCCGTAAATCTCACAGCCGCAGTCGGCGCACACGGTAAAAAAGTACTGCTTGTAGACATTGACCCGCAGGGTAATGCAACCAGCGGACTTGGCATTAACAAGCGTGATGTAAGACTTTCATCGTACGACAACATAATCAACTCAACACCTGCTTCACAAACTATAATACATTCTCCTTTCAAGAATGTTGACATTATTCCGTCAACTATGGACCTTGCAGGCGCAGAGCTTGAGCTTGTAGATGTTGAAAGACGCGAGGCAAAGCTTCGCACTTGCCTTGCACTTGTAAAGTCACAGTATGACTTTATTTTCCTTGACTGTCCGCCCTCACTCGGTCTTATTACACTCAACGGTCTGTGCGCAGCTGACACATTACTTGTACCGATACAGTGTGAATACTATGCACTTGAGGGCCTTTCACAGCTTATTTCAACAGTACGCAATATCAAGCGCCTTTACAATCCTCTCATTGATATCGAAGGTGTACTGCTTACAATGTATGACGGCAGACTCAACCTCACACAGCAGGTTGTTGACGAAGTAAAGAAATTCTTCCCCAAAAAGGTATTCAACACGGTTATTCCCCGTACAGTAAGACTTTCCGAGGCACCCAGCTTCGGTCAGCCCGTTATGTACTACGACCGCAATTCAAAAGGCACTATAGCCTACGATAATCTTGCAGCTGAACTTATCAGCAAAAGCTCTACATAAGGAGGACAAACACAATGGCAGTTAAAAAAGGCGGACTCGGACGCGGACTCGACGCGCTCCTTGTAGACAACTCAATCGAGAACACCTCATCATCCTCCGCAGTAAAACTTAAGCTCAACGAAATTGAACCGAATAAAAACCAGCCCCGTAAGTATTTCGATGACGAAGCTCTTTCCGAGCTTGCCGCAAGCATTGAAAAGCACGGTGTTATACAGCCGCTTCTTGTCAGACCTCTTCCCGGCGGCACTTATCAGCTTGTCGCAGGCGAAAGACGCTGGCGTGCATCACGAATGGCAGGTCTTACGGAAGTACCCGTTGTAATAAAAGAGCTGAGCGATGCTGATGCAAGTGCACTTGCACTTATTGAAAACCTGCAGCGCGAGGACCTCGACCCGATTGAAGAGGCAGAGGGCTATAAATACCTTATGGAAACATACGGTGTAACGCAGGAAGAAGCCGCACAGAAAGTCGGTAAATCACGTTCAGCCGTTGCAAACCTTATGCGTCTGCTTGCCCTCCCCAAAGACGTGCTTGAGCTTGTAAGAAGCAAGACTCTCTCTGCAGGTCACGCCAGAACTCTTCTTCCGCTTGAGGATGCAGCGCTTATATCACAGTTTGCAAAAGAAGTTATAGAAAAAGGACTTTCCGTAAGAGAGACAGAGAAATGGGTCAAGGATTTCCTTAAACCCAAGAAGCCTGCAAAGCCCGCAGCTGAAAAAGACAAGTATTTCACAGAGGTTGAGCTTTCACTCTGCGAAACACTTGCGAGAAAAGTAAGCGTTAAAGGCGGCGAAAAAGGCGGCTCGCTTACAATTGAATTCTTTGATAAAGATGACCTTATGAAAATCGCAAAGCTTTTTGAGGAATAATAATGGCACTTGACGGACTTACCCTTAGCTTTTTAAGAAAAGAAATTGCAGACACGGCAGTAGGTTGCCGTGTTGAAAAGGTGCACCAACCCTCCCGCGAGGAGTTGGTGCTTGTTTTGCGCGGCAGAAACGGAGCACATAAGCTGCTTCTGAACGCAGGTGCAAACTCACCTAAAATACATTTCACGGCATTTCCGCCCGAAAACCCTGCAAAACCGCCTATGCTTTGTATGCTTCTTCGTAAACATCTGACTTCGGCACTGCTGACAAACATCAGACAAGAAGGCCTCGAGCGTGCACTTTTCCTTGATTTTGATGCAACAAATGAAATCGGCAATCCCGTAAAATTC
Organism: Acutalibacteraceae bacterium; assembly: GCA_045536235.1. GTDB lineage: Bacteria > Bacillota > Clostridia > Oscillospirales > Acutalibacteraceae > UBA8612. Next base: position 9,714 of record JAZSND010000020.1, read on the forward strand.
ACTCTTTGCATTGAAATTATGGCACAGTACAGCAATATAATTCTTATAAATGAAGAAGGAATAATACTTGATGCCGTAAAGCGTGTAGACAGCGAAACATCTTCACTCAGGCAGATTCTGCCGGGTATGCTGTACAAAATGCCGCCAAAGCAAAACAAGCCCGACCTTACGGAAATAAGCTCATTTGATGCAGCTGTCAGTGCATCGGAAAAAGACGGCAAAACCGCAAGTAGTGCTATACTTGCAAGCGTACAGGGTCTCTCCCCTATTGTCTGCCGCGAGGTTGTAAGCAGAGCAATCGGCGAGGATAAACATGCAGAACTGCTGACTGAAAACGATATAAAACTCATTGCTGCAGAGCTTGACGCACTCAAAAACTGCGAAATCAAGCCTTGTGCCGTAATTGACCCAAGCGGTAAACCGCTGGATTTTTCATTCAGAGAAATCACACAGTACGGCGATAATGTACAGCTTAAATTCTTTGACACATTTTCTGCTTTGCTCGATGACTTCTACTATGAAAAGGACAGAATTGAACGCACAAAGCAGAATTCATCAGAGCTTCAAAAGCTCGTTGCAAACCTCATACAGCGTACAGCCCGAAAGCTCGACCTTCAGCGTGCGGAGCTCAGCCAGTGTGCCGACCGTGAACAGCTTAAAATCAACGCAGAGCTTATTGCGGCAAACATCTATCAGCTGAAAAAAGGTGCACCGTTCTATGAAGTATACAATTATTATACCAACGATATGATAAGAATTAACGTCAACCCTGCACTGACTCCCAACGAAAACTCACAGCGGTATTACAAAGAATACCGCAAAGCCAAAACCGCTGAGCAGATGCTGACGGTTCTTATCGCTCAGGGTGAAGATGAATTAGCTTATCTTGACACCGTTGCCGATGCCCTCTCACGTGCCGAAAGCACGGCACAGATTGCTGAAATCCGCACAGAATTAAGCCATACAGGTTATCTGAAATTCAAACAAAAGCCGGGCACCAAAGCTCCCAAACCTTTAAGTCCGATGGAATACGAATCATCTGACGGATTTATGATACTTGTAGGCAGAAATAATGAGCAGAATGACAGACTCTCTCTCAAATCCGCCTCAAAAAATGACCTGTGGCTTCATACGCAGAATTTTCCAGGCTCGCATACAATAATTGTAACAGAAGGTCGAGAAGTACCTGAAGATACGCTTATTGAAGCAGCTATAATCGCTGCATATCACAGCAGGGCAAGGCAAAGCTCAGGCGTACCTGTCGATTATACACCGGTGAGAAACCTTAAAAAGCCGCAAGGTGCAAAACCCGGTAAAGTTATATACCACGTCTATAACACGTTGTATGTCACACCTGACCGAGATATTGTAAACAAGTTAAGCAAATAACAAAACGGCTTGCCCGGGTCAAAACCTGAGCAAGCCGTTTGAATTTTATTTGATTTTACTGTGTAAGTGCAGAGTAAGCATCCTTAAGCTGCGAATCTTTTTCAAGCCCATCAAGTGAAATTGCAAGCTTTACCGAAGAATCGATTTCGGATACAACGTCGGGCTCTATACCCTTACCGTCACAGTATGCGTTACCTGAATAGGAAACAACCTTGGCAACAGTAAGCGATATTGCACTGCCGTCCTCAAGTGTATAAATCTCCTGAATGGTCATTTCACCGGCAGTTGTTGTACCGACAATCTGTGCTTTTGAGAAATCCCTGAGCTGTGCCGCAATAAGCTCTGCACCGCCTGAAGTACCGCCGTTGACAAGTACGATGACTCCGCCCGGGAATGTATGCGCCTTTGTATCGGAAGTGAAGTTTTTATAGTTAGTACCGTCTTTCTTTACAGCGCTTGCAATTGCTTCTGCGCTCTCAACGCCGCTTGGTAACAGCTGGTCTGCAACAGCAGAAGCGTAATCGACAGAGCCGTCTTTACAGTCGCGCACATCGATTATAAGCGATGTAACGCCTTGCGCATTAAGGGCATCCATTTCATACGCAAATTGCTCGGCAGTGTTTTCGTAAAAGCCTGTAATTCTTACATAACCTACATCGCCTAAGAATGACGAGCTGACTGTTTTTGCAAAGCCACGCATTACGGTTACCGTTTTTTCGGCACCGTCACGCAAATAAGTAAGACTTACCGACTCAAAACGTCTGCCGAAACGAAGCGAATCTATAACGGTTGCAGCATTTTCAGCAGTAACACTCTCACCGTCGACCTCAGTAATTACATCATCTTTCTTAAGCTCGGCATTTTCTGCAGAAGAACCGCTGTAAACCTCGGTTATTATGAGCTTACCTTTTTCAGCATTGTACGCTGCATCGATACCTATACCGCCCTCACCTTTCATACGGCGTGTATACTCGATATACTCCTGAGGAGTCATATAGAAGCTGCCTGCGTCGTCTAATGCTTTCAGATATCCGCGTGCACTGCTTGCAAGCAAAGCATCGTCATCGAATTCACCGTAGAAGTTTGTTCGGACATAGTTATCAATCGCAGAAAAGCCGTCATAAAGCTCAAATCGGTTGGAAAGCCTCGAGATAAGACCATTGTAAATATTCTGCGAAACAGTCATAGTAATCGCAAAAGTTGCAGTAATGCTGATAAATATGAGGGCGATTGTAAGCCCTAAAGAAATCTTTTTGTTCATTCGCCGTCACACCGGCCTTTCTGCATGGGATTTATCATCAAGGAAGCTTGATATATCCGTTCATCGGGTTGGTCGTTGAACCGTCGATACGAATTTCAAAATGAAGGTGCGGACCGGTTGAATAACCTGTTGAGCCGACCTTACCTATTGGCTGACCCTGCAGCACTTTATCACCGACAGAAACTTTCATCGAACCGTCCTGCATATGTGCATAACAGGATGAAACGCCGTTGCCGTGGTCAATAATAACAAAGTTACCGTATGCCTTGTGCTTCTGAGCATAAATTACCTTGCCGTCTTTTACTGCGTAAACGTTCTTGCCGTTAATGCCGCCTGCAGTGAAATCAGTACCTGTATGGAGTTTATATTCACCCGTTGTAGGATGAGTACGCATACCGTAAGGTGAAGAAATATATACACCGCTGCACTTGAGCGGGAATATCATTCCGCTTGAAGATACAGCCTCACTACCGTCAAGGTAAGGATTGTCCTTCGGATTCTCTTCGTCGCCGTCAGTCTCTCCGCCCTCCGGCTTGTCTGTATCGGTTGAAGGCTTGTCTGTAGTTGAAGAACCGTTGTTTTTGATGAATTCTTCCATCTGTGCAGAGAGTGCAATAAGCTCATCTTCCTGTTTGCTTATTATAGCCTTGTACTCGTCACTCTCTTTATCGAGATTGGCGAGTTCTTTCTCCGCTTTATTCATCTCTTTCTCAAGCTCCGCCTGCTTCTCTGCAAGCTTTTTGCCGTTTTCCTCAATATCAGCCTTGTTCTTTTCAAGGTTCTGAGTCTTGGTATCAAGCTCGTCACGCTTCTTTTTTTCTGCAGCTATATCAGCTGAAAGCTCTTTTTCAAGCTGAGCAAGAACATCAATTTCAGAGGAAAGAGAATTCATAAGATCATTATCGTGCTTTGCTACACGAACAAGAAGCTCAGCCCTTGTAAGAAGCGTTGAAAAATCCTCCGACGTAAGCAGAAACTCAAGTGTTGAGCCGTTACCTGCCATATACATTGCACGGATTCGCATCTTGAGCAGGTCGTAAGTTGCATCAAGCAAAGCCTGCTTTTCTTTGATATAATTCTCGGTGGATTCAATCTCTTCAGATAAAGAAGTAAGCTGAGAAGAGATAACACCTATCTGCTTTTCTGCATTATTTATTTCGTTATTGAGATAATTCTGCTGTGTAAGAAGAAGATTCACTTGACTCTGTGTGTCGTCGATTTTATTGCCCAAATCATCGACAACTTCTTCCTGAGCATCCATATCATCCTGCACCTGGTCGAGCTTTTCCTGATTCTGCGACATCTCTTCCTCGAGCTTATCGTACTGACTCTGCAGCTCATCAAGCGACTCGGTTGCAGGTGCAGCTTTAGTCGCACCGTCTTCTGCATAAGCTGTAACGCCAAAAACCGTAGAAACGGCAATTATAAGCGCAATTACTTTAAGCAGGCGGCGGCGCAAATCATTCACTGACATTGTCACTGTCATAATCCTGCTCCTTCAAATATTTATTCATTGAAACTATACTGCCGAATGCACCCGTAATAACACCTGTAGCAACGAATGCCGTTAGCATAACAAGTACGTGATCTTTGAAAGGTACGGGTTTTACTGCAAATACACCGCTGATATCAGCAACAGCATCTGATGCAAAGTGGTAGATTACAAAGACTATGCCAAGAGAAATCAGGCCGGAAATAACGCCGAGCACGATACCCTCGACAATAAACGGCCAGCGGATAAACCACTTTGTTGCGCCGACTGATTTCATAATCTTTATTTCAAGGCGGCGGTTATACATTGTAACCTTAACCGTATTTGAAATAATAAAGAGTGAAACGACAAGCAGCATCAGTATAACTGCAATACTGATATATCCGCCTGTTGTACGGATATTGGTAAGCTGACTTGCAAACTCACGGTTATGTCTGAGCTGTATGACGTTGTCAAGTTTCTCAAGCTCCTTGACACTTGCATCATATTTTTCCATATCGTTCAGCGTGATTTCGTAAGCATCAGGAAGCAAATCAGACTCCATTCCCTCAAAAAGAGCAGCAGCAGAGCCTATGGATTCCATAACCTCAGGGAAAGCCTCTTCTTTAGGAACAAACACAGCTTCTTGAACATTCTCTATATCACGGATTTTGCGACCCATTTCGACAATTTCATCGTCAGTCGCATCATCTTCAATAAAGACCATAATGACATTTTCCTGAGAGATATCGCCAAGCATACTGTCGATATTTACGAAGAGAAGAAATGCAACACCAATCATAATAAGACATGACATCAATACGCCGACAGACGCAAGTGACATCAGGCTGTTTGAACGGATATTGCGAAAACCTTCTTTAGTAAGGTACGTGAGGCTCGCTGAGCCTCCTCTTTCGGATTTATTGCTCATCGGTCTCACCTCCCTGCTGTTCAGGTGTGCTGTCTTCAATTGTGCTGTTATAGCTGCGTATAAACTCATCCGCCTCGCGGATCGCGCGCTTACCTGCGATATCCAGATCACCGAACACCTGAGAATCGGCAACCGGCTCTACACTGATATTCGAAATATCGTCAGACACAATCTTGCCGTCTTTTATTGTAATTATTCTGCGACCGAAACGACGCACAAGCTCCTCGGAATGGGTAACCATAATAACGGTTGTACCCGATGCGTTGATCTGATTGAGCATTTCAACGATTTCAAAAGAGCGCTTTGTATCGACATTACCGGTAGGCTCATCGGCGATAATAATATCGGCGTTATTTACAATTGCACGCGCTAAAGCGACCCTCTGCTGTTCACCACCCGAAAGCTCGTTGGGAAGGCACTTTGCCTTCTCTGCCAAGCCGACGCGGCCGAGAACATGAGGGACTCTGTTACTGATTTTTTTCTCTTTTGCACCTATAACACGCATTGCAAACGCAACGTTGTCGTAAACTGTCATATTAGGTATCAGCCTGAAATCCTGAAAAACGATTCCGAGGTGACGCCTGAAATAAGGGATATCGCGTTTTTTCATCGTGTTGAGTGAACGGTTTTTGATAACAACACTGCCTTCGGAAGCAACTTCTTCGCGCATCATTATCTTGAGCAAGGTACTTTTACCTGCACCCGAATCACCAACAATAAACACAAATTCGCCTTGCTCGATACGCAGATTTACTCCGTCGAGGGCTTTTGTGCCGTTACTGTAACTTTTAGATACATTTTTGAATTCGATCAAAGTATTTTCCTATCCTTTTTTGCGTGCCGACATCTTCGCGTGCCGCTTCGCAGATTCGGCTGAGAATCAATACTTGACGGGGTTAGCGTCAAGGTACTTCTTAACCATCAGAGCTACTTTGAATACGATAGCATCATCAAACTCACGAAGGTCGAGACCTGTGAGCTTATTTATCTTTTCAAGGCGGTATACCAGTGTATTTCTGTGAACGAAAAGCTTACGTGATGTTTCGGAAACATTGAGGTTGTTTTCGAAGAACTTCTGGATTGTGAAGAGTGTTTCGTGGTCGAGCGTGTCAATAGAGCCGCGCTTGAACACTTCACGCAAGAACATTTCGCACAGTGTGGTGGGAAGCTGGTATATAAGGCGAGCTATACCGAGATTATCGTAGCTGACAATCTCCTTCTCTGTATCGAATACCTTACCTACCTCAAGAGCAACCTGAGCATCCTTGAATGAGCCTGCAAGCTCCTTGATACCGTCAACAACGGTACCGATACCGATAAGGCAGTGGATAAATGCTTCACTGTTGAGAGAATCGGCAATAGAGCGCGCGAGCTTTTCAAGGTCACGTGTTTCAATATTAGATCTGACCTCTTTGACAAGAGCTATATCTGTTTCGTTGATATTTATAACGAAATCCTTATTCTTGTCGGGGAAGAGATTCTGAATAATATCAAATATAGAGATATCATTATGCTCGGGAATGCGGATAAGAAGGACAACACGGGAAGTATCGGTAGTAAAACGAAGTTCCCTTGCCTTGAGATAAATATCGCCGGGCAGGATATTGTCGAGCACGACGTTTTTGATGAAGTTACCTCTGTCGTATTTCTCGTCATAGAGTGTCTTGACGCTGCCGAGAGAAAGAGCGATAACATCGACATATTTCCTTGAAAGCTCGTCGTTACCGTCGACAAAGACAACATACTCAGGGTGAAGTGCAGAGCCGAATGGCTTATAAGTCTGACTGTCCACCGTGAAAATTTCGTTGCGCACAAGATATTCCTCAAGTGAGAACGAGCAAACCTCGCCAATTCTGCCAAGGTCGCTGCAGGAAATAATTGTGCCTGTTTCGTCTATAACGCCTACGGACCTGCCGATAACGTCACGCATTTGGTGAATCATACCCTGAAAAAGTCTGTTTGACATCCGGAAAACCTCCATAACGATGTTTTGGCTAAAGTGCCCATAATGACAATGTACATTTTACACAATTTTTTATCTTTTTGCAATAGTTTTTGCGATATTTTTTGTCTTTTTTCGTAAAGTTGCAAAAAAACAAATGTCTGATTTGTATTTATTGCTTAAAAGTACAGCAAAAAACGAGAACAAATCCATTGGCAATTTGCACAAGTGCAATATGCACAGTTAAGGTATATATAAGGTAAAATCAGTTGACTTTATCATAAAATATTGGTATTATACTATACATACGGTGGCAAGCGGCTAATCTGCTACCAAAAATATTTTTACGGGAGGAACCGAAATGAAAAAACTCATATCCATCATTATGGCTGTTGTTCTTGCAATGAGCGTTTGTTCAGTTATGGCAGCAGCTGCTGATTCCGATGTCTCACTCACTGACGGCAAGCTCATCCTTGCAACAGGCTCCGAAAAAGGTACTGCTGCCAAATTTGCTTTCGGCGAAACAGTATACGGCGAAATCGCAGAAGACGAAATCGCTTGCTACTCAATCTTTGCTGAAGAAGCTGAAAACACCAAGATTTCGCTCAGATCAAGTGAAAAGGTTGAAATCACAATTGAAAATTCCGACGGAACTTATTCAACAACCTTAACAAACAACACTTCATTTGATGCACCCGTTATCCTCAGCGACGGTTACTACTTCATCACAATTAAAAACTATGTTGAAGCACCTGCAGATAACGAAGGCGAAGATGAAGGCGAAGGCACTCCCGAAGGCGCTGCAACTGATGCAGATACAGTTACCGAGTTCTATTTCAGCGTAACATGTGACGAGATGCCCGAGCTTTTCGTAAACATCAACAAGAAAGAAGCAGAGCTCACATCCGGTGAAAGTGTCCAGCTTGAGCTTTCCGATTGCACAGTTGAAAACCTCAACTACTACTGGAGAGTATTTGACGACCCTGCAACCAAGATTGACGAAAACGAAGTTGCTTCCGTCACACCCGATGGTCTTGTTACAATCAAGATGACAAACCCCTCCTTCACAAGCGATACAACTATCAAGGTACAGGCTGTTATCTATTACGGCAACGCAGAGCTTACAAAATCCTGCACAATCAAGGCTATCCCTGCTAACATCTTCCTTAACCCCTATTTCGATACAAGCGACGAATACTGCCTCAAGCTTGGCGTAGGCGCATACAGAGGTATCGAGGCTAAAACAAACCTTGCTGACGGCATACTTAAATGGGAAAACGGCGACGAAGCTGTTGCAACAGTATCTGAGGCCGGTAAAATTACCGCAACAGGTATCGGCACAACAACCGTTAAGGTTACACTTTACGATAAAGATGGTAATAAGATTCTCTCCAACTCAATCAAAGTTGTAGTCAGCGACAACTACACATCTGTTATGGGTGTTACACTTGATGCTCACACAGCAAGCGTAAGAGCAAACGAGAGCTTTGCACTCACATACAAGTTTGAAACTCTTCCCGACAACGGTAAGGCTCCTTCAAACAGCAAGGTAACATTCATTTCCAGCAACCCCGAAATCGCAACAGTTGATGTTGACGGTAATGTTACAGGCGTTGCTGAAGGTACTGCAACAATCACTATCGTAACTGAAGACGGCAGCTACACCGACGAGTGTAAGGTAACTGTTACAAAGGGCATTCCCAACTGGCTTATGGTTATAGTTGCTCCTCTCAGACTTATCTACAACCTCATTCTTATGATTCTCGGCAAATAAGTAAAGTAAAATAAAACAACATAAGCAAAGGGATGTATCCTGACGGATACATCCCTTTTTAAATGACCGATGCGGCTTAAAACTCGGTCAGTACTATTGAATCAGGCTGCTTTATCGGCAAGTTTGCTCTCAAGCTTTTCGGCGGTTTCAATCATAGTCTCGGCAAATATAGCGTAGCCCTGCTGCGGATCGTTGACGAAAACATGCGTCACCGCACCCACAAGCATACCGTTCTGTACAATAGGGCTTCCGCTCATACCTTGCACAATACCGCCTGTTTTTTTAATCAAATCTTCATCAGTAACTTTTATTACCATATTTTTCTCGCCATCATCGCTACGGTGTATTTTTGTTATTTCGATATCAAAATATTCAGGTCCGTTACCGTTCACCGTAGAAACAATCTGTGCCTTGCCCGTTTCAACCTCGCTGCTCAGTGCAACGGGGATTTTTTTCGCTGTGCTGTCCTTTTCGGTTATAACACCATATACTCCGTCAGAACCGTTCACATACAGCTCTCCGAGCTTTTGGTTGCCGAAAACTCCGCACAATTCACCCGGCGTTCCGGATGTTCCTTTAACGCAGCCTCTGATACTTACATTCAACATATCACCGTTTTTAATCGGAATTATATCGCCCGTATCTGCATCGCATATCGCATGGCCAAGGCCTGCGACCGTACCGGTATTGTTGTCAACAAAGGTAATGGTGCCTACACCTGCAGATGAATCACGAACCCACATACCAAGCTTGTATTTACCGTCTGCAGTATCCTTTGCAGGTACAACTTCAACCGTTTTTGTTTTACCTTCACGAACAAGTTTCACGCTGAGCTTTGCACCGTTACTTTCTTCTATCGTGCGTGAAACATCATGATTGGAGGTTACTGTCGTACCGTTAATTTCTTTGATTACATCGCCTTGCTTAATGCCTGCTTTTTTTGCAGGTGCAACAGTTGTACTGCCTGAAGCGAGTGTACCTACACCTGCCACAATCACACCGTCTGCAAAAATGCGCAGACCGAATACGTTTCCGCCAAGGGTAACATACCGTCGGTGTACCACCGTTACAGTCGAATTTTTGACGGGTATTGTGCCCCAAAGCTTGATTTCGGCAGGATAACTCCGCGCAAAATCATTGTCAACAGCAGACACAACTTCATCGCATTCACAGGTAAACAGCAAATTACCCGTGTCTGCATACCGAGCATCTGTAGTAACAAATGACTCGGGAAGATATGCCGCACCGTAACCGACAAAGCCAAAAACCAAAGCACAAACCAAAGAAAAAACAACGCTGACAGATTTAATTGCTTTTTGCATAACTCACCTCCAAAAAGGAGAAAAAGTAAGCCGCAGATATAATTTGTGCCGTCAGATTGAAAATAACAATGGAAAAATTTTAAAAAACAGCTCCGTTGAAATCATCAACGGAGCTGAAATCTTATTGTATTAAATTATACTAAATTAATACATGCCGCCGCCTTGTGCTGCCATTGCTGCTGCAGCTGCTGCATCAGCCTGGGGGTCGGGCTTATCTGTAACAAGTGACTCTGTTGTGAGTACCATTGCTGCAACGGAAGAAGCGTTCTCAAGAGCAGAACGAGTAACCTTTGTCGGGTCAAGGATACCTGCTGTAGCCATATCGACATAACCGTCAGCAGCAAAGTTGTAGCCGTAGCCAAGCTTGCCGCTTGAGCGGATTTCGTTTACGATAACGCTGCCTTCAAGACCTGCGTTTGCAGCAATCTGACGTACGGGTGCTTCAAGTGCCTTAAGCACAATCTTGACACCTGTCTTGATGTCTGCATCGTCTGTGTCAAGAAGAGCCTCAACAGCGGGGATAGCGTTGATAAGTGCGACACCGCCGCCTGCTACGCAGCCTTCTTCAACTGCTGCCTTTGTAGCTGCAAGTGCGTCCTCGATGCGGAGCTTCTTTTCCTTCATTTCGGTTTCTGTTGCAGCACCTACACGGATAACTGCTACGCCGCCTGCAAGCTTTGCAAGACGCTCCTGGAGCTTCTCACGGTCAAAGTCGGATGTTGTTGTGCCGATCTGAGTTCTGATCTGGTTAACTCTTGCTGCGATTTCTGCCTTGTCGCCAGCACCGTCAACAATGATTGTGTTTTCCTTGCTGATCTTAACCTGACGTGCGCGGCCGAGCTGAGCAAGCTGTGTGTCCTTAAGCTCAAGGCCAAGTTCTTCTGTGATAACTTCACCGCCTGTGAGTGTTGCGATGTCACGGAGCATTTCCTTACGTCTGTCACCAAAGCCGGGAGCTTTGACTGCAACGCAGGTGAATGTGCCACGGAGTTTATTAACAAGAATTGTTGAAAGAGCTTCACCTTCAAGATCCTCTGCTACGATGACAAGCTTCTTGCCTGCGTTGAGAATCTGCTCAAGAAGGGGAAGGATTTCCTGGATGTTTGCAATCTTCTTGTCTGTGATAAGGATGAATGCATCGTCAATAACAGCTTCCATCTTGTCTGTATCAGTTACCATGTAGGGGGAGATGTAGCCTCTGTCAAACTGCATACCCTCAACGATGTCGGAATCGGTAACAGCTGTCTTGCTCTCTTCAACTGTGATAACGCCGTCTGCAGAAACCTTATCCATAGCATCAGCAATAATTTTGCCGATTTCAGCATCAGCAGAGGAGATTGTAGCAATCATCTCGATGTCTGCAGAGCTTGTAACGGGCTTGGAGTTTTCCTTCACTGCTGCTGTAGCAGCCTCAACTGCCATCTTGATACCTTTTTTGATTACCATCGGGTTTGCACCTGCAGTAACGTTCTTGATGCCTTCACGTACAAGTGCCTGAGCGAGAAGTGTAGCGGTTGTTGTACCGTCACCTGCAACGTCGTTTGTCTTTGTTGCAACTTCCTTTACAAGCTGTGCGCCCATGTTCTCAAAGGGATCCTCAAGCTCAACTTCCTTAGCGATTGTAACACCGTCGTTTGTGATGAGGGGAGCGCCGTACTTTTTGTCAAGAACAACGTTTCTGCCCTTGGGGCCGAGTGTGATTTTAACTGTGTCTGCAAGCTTGTCAATGCCTGCCTGAAGAGCCTTGCGGGCATCTTCACCGTAAATAATCTGTTTTGCCATTTTTCATTTTCTCCTTTAATTATTCGATTACTGCAAGAATATCGCTCTGGCGAACGATAGTATATTCTTCCTTGTTGAGCTTAACCTCTGTGCCTGCGTACTTGCCGACGATAACCTTTTCGCCGACTTTAACGTACATTTCAACTGTCTTGCCGTCAACTTCGCCGCCGGGGCCGACAGCAACAACCTCAGCAAACTGGGGCTTTTCCTGTGCGGAAGCAGCAAGAATGATGCCGCTCTTTGTGGTTTCTTCAACTGCAGATGCCTTAACAACTACTCTGTCTGCAAGGGGTCTGATTGTCATTTATAACTCCTCCTGAAAGTTTATTCACTGTGTTTTAGCACTCGACAAGTTCAAGTGCTAATGTATATTCTAACTCATTTTTTATAAAATTCAAGCCATTTTTTGAAATTTTTACCAAACAGCATATTGTTTACAATTTGTTAACATTTACATTTGATTGCTTTGATAATTATCGCTGCTGCTGCGCCAACACAAGCTAATGCGAGTGCTGCACCGGCAGTACGTCTTGGCTTTTCAAGCTCGTCTGCATCAATAAAATAGCCGAGTTGATTAATTGGTGTTTTTCCAACTATATCGTAGTAAGTATGGTGCTGATATGTAAATTCATTCGGGTTTGCCTCGTCAATTTCAAACAGGCTGATACCTCTGTTTTCGTTGCCGTAGCAGCGGAAGGATGCAGCGGGAGTCTGGATCATGCGCACACCCTCGTGCTCAATATCAAATTTATTCATGTGGTGGTGTCCGTATACAACAGCAAGCACATCGCCCTGCTGCTTCACAGCCTCAAACTGACCGTAGTTTTCTTTGCAACCGGGTGTTGGTTCAAACAGTCTGCCGCTGTTTACCTTTTCGGGCTTTAAGCGAATATACTTGTTTTCCTCATAAAGCTTTACGGCACCCTCATCATTTTTGCTGCACTCCTCAACACATTCGCTTATTTCGCTCATGGGTATGTGCTGGAACATCAGGGAAGGGAGTCTGCCGAGCCTGTCGCTTGTTGCTTTGTACCATTCAACAGCCTTTTCGGTAACACCTTCATAGCATTTGTCTTCTGCTTTGTTCTGACGGGACGTATCCATCATCCACAGATTGAATTTCGGAGTATCGCCTGAGTATATGAGAATATTGTGCGTGCCGATGTCACCGTTGCCATAGGTATCGCAAAGTCCGACAAAGCAGCTGTATTCTCTGTAAAGCTCAATTATTTCTTCCTTTGTCATGCAGCACATATCGTCGTGGTTGCCGAAATGCATGGCAAACGGAATACCTCTGTCCTCAAGGGGCTTGAGAATAAACTCAAGCGCTTTTTTCATTCGCTTTCTTGTGTCAAACCAGCCCTCACCCGATTGCTTATTGCCAAAGCGTGCATCAAGCAGGTGATTGCTCAGCACATTATCACCCGTAAAAACAACAAGGTCAGGCTTTAAATCATCATATGCTTTATTGAGCATTTTTATAAGTGAATGGCGCACATAGTGCATATCCTGCGGGTCGCTGACCTGCAGGATTTTAAATTTTCCGTTTTTAAATTCAAGCTTTTTTTCACTCATAGTATATATCTCCGTAAAAATTTAATGCTTGAAAATTTTAACACTATAATTATATAGCTGTCAAGTGTTGTAATGTTGACAAACGGAATAAACGCTGATAAAATGATTATAGTATATAAAATAAAGGAGATTTTCAAAATGACTACTATTGATAAAACTATGACTATCGGCGATGTTCTTGATGCTCACCGTGAGCTTGCTCCCTATTTCCTTGAAATGGGTATGCATTGCCTTGGCTGCCCCTCTGCAAGAGGTGAAAGCGTTGAAATGGCTTGCCGTGTACACGGCGTAGACGTTGACGAGCTTGTTGCAAAGCTCAATGCAGCACTTGCTGAATAAAAATGAAACTTTCACCAAGACTCAAGGCCGCAGCGGATATGGTCCGCTGCGGCAAAAAAATTGCCGATATAGGCACAGACCATGCGCATCTGCCGATTTATCTTGTTGAAAACGGTATCTGCGTTTCTGCGGTTGCATCGGATGTGCGTCCGGGCCCTGTTGCAAATGCTAAAGCTAATGTCGAAGCTGCAGGGCTTGAGGATAAAATTTCGCTGCGCCTTGCCAGCGGACTTGATAAGGTAAGCTCTGACGAAGCGGATGATGTTATAATCGCAGGTATGGGCGGTATACTTATTGCACAGCTTGTTGAAAAGGCTGAGTGGTTAAAGGATAAGACTAAGCACCTCGTTCTTCAGCCGCAGAGCCATCCTGAAGTGCTGCGCGAATTCCTTGTAAGCAACGGTTATTATATTGAAAAAGAAGTTGTTTGTGAGGATGCCGGCAGACTTTACTGCGCAATGAGCGTATATTACAGCGGTGAAGTGCGTGAATATCCGCCGCATTACGGGTATTACGGCGAAATTCCGCAGTGTAAAACCGACCTTGCCGGAACATATCTTTCAAACCTTGCTTTCCGCCTTTCACGTGATGCAGACAGCATGCGCTGTGCTGATCCGACAAGGGCAGAACTGCTTTATTCTGTTTCTGAACAGATTGAAAAAATTATTTAAACAGTAAGGCTGAGGTTTTCTCAGCCTGTATTTTTATGAGGTTTTCTTATGTTTAAACGTGTGTTTCTGATTGTACTTGACAGCTTTGGTATCGGTGAAATGCCTGACAGCACCACTTTCGGTGATGAGGGCAGCAACACGCTCGCTGCGGTTGCTTCATCACCTTGTTTCAGTGTACCCAATCTGCAAAAAGCGGGGCTGTTTAATATTGACGGTGCAGCATGCGGTGAACAATGTGATAAACCTGCTTTTATTTACGGAAAAATTAAAGAGCTTTCGGGCGGCAAGGATACGACCATCGGCCATTGGGAAATAGCCGGCCTTGTAAGCGAACAGCCCATGCCGACTTTTCCAAACGGATTCCCGCAGGAATTTATTGCTGAATTTGAAAAGGCTGTGGGCAGAAAATGTATCTGCAATAAGCCGTATTCCGGCACTCAGGTAATTGCCGATTACGGTAAAGAGCATATTCAAACAGGAGCTCTGATTGTTTATACTTCCGCAGACAGCGTTTTTCAGATTGCCGCACATGAGGATGTTGTGTCGCTTGAAACGCTGTATAAATACTGCGAAACTGCAAGAAAGATGCTGGTCGGCAGTCTTGCTGTCGGCAGAGTTATTGCACGTCCGTTTACGGGCGGATATCCCTTTACACGTACCTCAAACCGACACGATTTTTCGCTTGAGCCTAAGGGAAAAACCGTTCTTGAAGAGCTGAAAGGGAACAGCTTTGATGTAATATCAGTAGGTAAGATTTACGATATATTTGCGGGTGTCGGCTTAACTGAAAGTTACCGTACCTCAGGCAATGCTGACGGTATGCAAAAAACACTTGAAATGGCAGACAGGGATTTTAACGGTCTTTGTTTTACAAATCTTGTCGATTTTGACATGCTCTACGGTCACCGCAACGATGTTGACGGCTATGCAAAAGCTGTGTCGGAATTTGATGCATGGCTGCCGGAATTCTTATCAAAAATGCGTGAGGACGATTTGCTGATAATTACGGCTGATCACGGCTGTGATCCGTCCACACCGAGCACCGACCATTCACGTGAGTATGTTCCGCTGCTTGTTTGGGGCAGGAATGTAAAGTCCGCAAATCTCGGTACGCTGAACGGATTTTGCTGTATAGGTAAAACTATAGAAGAAATTTTCCTTGGCGGCGGGAATATCAGCGGTGCAAGCTTTTTGAACAGACTGTAAATATGTATTATGATTATTGAGCTAAAAATATTTAAACGGTGTTGAAAAATACGATTTCTTGTGATATAGTATATAAGATTAAGATTTAAGGAACGGTGAAATTCATGTCAGGACATAACAAATGGAGCACGATTAAGCGCAAAAAAGAAAAGACTGACGGCGCACGTGCAAAAGTATTTACAAAAATCGGCAGAGAGATTGCAGTTGCAGTACGTGACGGCGGTCCCGACCCTGCATCAAACTCAAAGCTGAAGGATATTATTGCAAAGGCTAAGGCTGCAAACGTACCCAATGACAATATCGAGCGTATCATCAAAAAAGCAAGCGGCGAAGCTGGCGGTGCAGATTACGAGTCCATAATGTACGAGGGCTACGGTCCGTCAGGTGTTGCTGTTATTGTTGAAGCTCTTACAGATAACCGCAACAGAACCGCAGGCGATGTCCGTCACTATTTTGATAAATACGGCGGAAACATGGGCCAGAGCGGCTGCGTTTCCTTTATGTTTACACGCTGCGGTGTTATCCTTGTTGAGGCAGAGGATGTTGACGAGGAAACACTTATGGATGCTGCTCTTGAAGCAGGTGCAGAAGACTTTATTACCGAGGATGAGAGCGTATTCGAAATCCGTACAGCTCCCAATGACCTCGGTGCAGTGCGTGATGCACTTGAAGCTGCAGGCTATTCCTTTGCTGTTGCAGAGGTTCAGTATGTTCCCTCAACATACACAGCCCTCACAAATGAGGACGATATCAAGAACATGAACAAGATGCTTGAAATGTTCGAGGATAACGACGATATTCAGGAAGTATGGCATAACTGGGAAAACCCTGATGATGCTGAATAATTAAAAATGATGAAAGGCAGGGTAATTAAATTTGATTACCTTGCCTTTTACAAATTAACAAGGAAGCTTACTATGGAAAATATATTTGATAAGTTCAGAAAGTTTCGTGACGTTGCCGATGAGCCCGTATACGACTGCCGTGAAGGCTGCTATATGAATCTGTATCGCAATGTTAATGCTGCGCAGTACAGCGAGTGGATTGATATGCTCGTTGCTGACGGCTTTGAAACTCTCCAGCAGACTGATAATAACGGGAATCTTTATACCTGCCTTAAAGGCAAAGTTACCGTGAATGCGTTCTTTACACCTTGCGACGGTATTCTGCGCGTAGCAGCAAGCATGAATAAGCGTGTTCCCAATTTTGAAAAAACAGATTGCAAAGGGGACTGCGGTACCGTTTTCTACGGCTTTGAAAATGACCATGCACTTATTGACTGCGGTATGTGTCTGCTTGTTCAATGTCCCGATTACAGCTTTTTTGTTGTAGACAGCGGACATTATCAGCAAATGAACGATAACGACCGCATCTGTAAATTTATGCGTGAACGTACTCCGAAGGGTCAGAAGGTGATTGTTAACGGCTGGCTGCTCACCCATGCTCATTCCGATCATATTTCAAAGTTTATGGATTTCCTGCGTTACAACCGTGAGGATGTAATAATTGAAGGTATATATTCAAACCTTATTCCCGTTGATAATTCTGCACGTGAATTCTGGGATATTGAAGAAAACCTTCTTTCACGCAAACTTTTTAAAATGCTGGATGAAACAGATATTCCGATATACAAAATACACACGGGTCAGCGTTTTTATATCCGCAACCTTTGCTTTGATGTCATGGGTACTCATGAGGATATTTATCCGCAGACTGTCAGGGATTATAACGATTCATCGTGCATGGTTATGCTCACTGCTGAGGGCACACGCATCTTTATTCCGGGCGATGCAAGCAATCTTGCAAGTATTGAGCTTGTAAAGCGTTACGGTGAAACGCTCAGGTGCGATGTCGTGCAGATGGCACATCACGGTCACAACGGACTTTTTAAGGATGCGTATGAGCTGCTCAATGCATCCGTGGCTGTATTTCCGATTACACGCATCAAGTTTGATGAGGAATACCCGAGGATTGAAGCAAACCGCCGCGCAATAGAGCTTGCCGATAAATATTATATCACCTCTGACGGTACGGTTAAAATTCCGCTGCCAATGTCGCTTGATACAATTGAAAAGCTACCTGATGAAACCTTTGAGGATTTTGGCAAAATCGAGCGTCTGTGGGGATATACTTATACTCCTGAGCGAAAAAAAGAGCTTTACGATATCTTCCTTTCAAACGGCGGCAGTCTGGACAATACTGTTCTGCCCGTACGTTATGAAGGAATATTTTCAATGTAAGGTACACTGCTATGAAAGAAATTGATGTTTTTGATTTTGATAAAACAGTTGTGCCGTTTGACAGCGGCTCTAAATTCTGGGGTTACTGCCTGATTCGCAATCCGTGGATTATTGTGTGCCTGCCGTTGCAGATTTTTGCCGCAATTCCGTTTTTGCTTAAAATAAAAAATCTGACCTATGCCAAAAACAGACTTTTCTGCTTTGTACGGCTTATCAACCTTGAAAAGAACGTAAAGGCTTTTTGGGATAAGTACGAAAGCAAGGTTTTTGAATGGTTCAAGCCGGAAAACCGTAAACGTTATACAGTTGTTATCAGCGCAAGTCCTGATTTTCTGCTCGAAGAAATCTGTAACAGACTGGCTGTTGATAAGCTCATCTGCACACGTCATGACAGAAAAACCGGTGAGATAACCGGGCTTAACTGTAAAGGAGAAGAAAAGGTAAGGCGTTTTTATGAAGAAACTGAGCCGACCCGTGTCATAAATGTAAGCTCAGACAGCCTGAAAAGCGATAAGCCGATTTTTTCCCTTGGCGAAAGATGTTTTCATATTCAGAAAAACGGCGACAGAGTCGAATTCGATTTTAATGAAAAATATATCTGAATTCATTATTTGTTGAATAAAATCAGCGCACAGCTTGAATGAAAAGCTGTGCGTTTTTCTTTTTCGGCACTAAAGATTACAAGTGTTTACAAATAGTTACAATTCTGTAACCTTTGTTGAATACGAATTTGCACGTGATATAATTAACATAGCAACTGTTCTGCAGCGTAACGCTGCAAGTGGAGTGCATATAGCTCAGAAGTTCTTTTGGCTATTTTTATAACGTAGGACAAAAGTAACATAACGAATTCCTTGTCAGCAAATTGTTTAAAGAGTACATAAAATTAAGGAGGATTTTTTATGAACAAAAAACTTAAAAAGCTTTTATCCGTCATTATGTGTGCAATTATGCTATTTATAACCGCAAGCGTTGCCTTTGCGGCAGATGAAGAAAGAACAGTAGTTGATTCAGGCTTTTGCGGTGCGCAGGGCGAAAACCTCACATGGACACTCTATTCCGACGGCGAACTCGTCATCAGCGGTGAGGGTGAGATGGCTCAAGAAACAGTGCCATGGGGAGAATACTATTCATTTATTACTGTTATCACCGTGGAAGAGGGTGTAACATCTTTAGCTAAGTGGGCGTTGTATGCTAATTTGAGTGGTAAGGAATACAGCAGAACCTATCTTGTGAATCTTCCTAAGAGTCTCAGGATTGTTACCCCAATTGAAAAATATACAGATACTAACGGTCAAACAATTGTTGTGTGTTACGCAGGTTCAGAAGAGGATTGGAGTAAGGTTGAATTATTAAATTACACTGATAGCGTGACATTCGGGCCGGATTTTTTTCAGGAATTTATGGGCAGTTGTGCTAGGATGTATTTTAACGGAGAAAAGCCCGAAGCATTTTGTCACATATATAATGCACAGGGAAATATAGATTCTCCCGGAGAGGAGATAGAAGTGTATGCACACTATTACACAGCCGGAAATAAAGCAGAAAAAATTATTATGTATTCTATCAACGACGGCAAAGAAGAGATAATTTCTGAATTTGCCGTTGGCAAAGATAACAAAACAACTGTGGTTATACCTGAGGCTAAAAAAGGCGAACTGTATGTTAGGGCAGACCTTGTCGCTGCTGACGGAAGTGTTATTGCCTCTTCTGAAAACTGTCACATAAAAAATGACGCAATTGATAACAGACCGCTTAATGAAAAAATAAAAGATACTATGGAAGAGCTTTGGGCAGGCACTATACTTCTTGGAGGTTTTACCTTTGTTTATGGTATTCTTATTCCGATTATCGGCGTGGTATTTTCTCCGTATTATCTCTTTTTGACTATCAGGGAATTGGTCAGAAATGCAAAATAATTAAGAGTGATGAGCGTTAAAATATGATAACAATTTCAATTTTTGATTTTCTCAATAACGCTTTCAATTCTTTAAGCGATTTTATTTCTGTTGATGCGGCTTTTCTATTTAATCTTCTTGTTGCACCGCCGTATATCGCTATACAGCATTTTGTTATTGCACCCATTGCAGAGCTTTTTGCAAATTTGTTTTAACCCAATCGTGTAGGGTGATAACCAGAAAAATGTAAATCAAAGGAGGTAAAACCATGAACAAAAATTTTAAAAAACTGCTCTCCGTAATTCTCTGTGCGTTACTTCTTTTTACTACCGCAAGCGTAGCCTTTGCAGTGGAGGAAGTTTTCGAAAAGAGTTATACCTGTTATTTTTATTATTCAATGGATTTTATTGTTGTTACCTTTAACAGTAAGTATTCTATGATAGGCGAAAAACCCGAGGTACAACTTTGTAACGGTTCGGACACACTTTCTATAACAGAAGATGAAATCACGTTGAAAATTTTTGAGTATGAGAGTAAAAGATATCCTCAGTTATTTATAAATACAAAAGCAGATATAGACGAAATAACCGGTATTGAAATCAGCGAAGGTGTATTCGTTACAGAATCCGGTGAAATAAGCGGTAAGGTAAATATACAAAATAACAAAATAATTCAGCGCGGTGACTTTGATGTGTCTTGTGAAATTGAGGCGTTTGAAGCAGATGAGCGTATAGATTTAAAAACAAGTAAAACTTGCTATTACACAACAGTCGGAAAGCCTGTAGAAATAGTTGGCTACGGTGATTATGGAAAGGTATGGTTCAGCGAAATAACAGCTACATGTACCGTAAACGAAAGAACTGTCGAAATAAATTCCAACGAATTTGTACCGCAAGAGCCTGGCAGATATGTTGTTGAGTTGAAGTTTGACGATATTGCAACAAGAATATTGGAGATTGATGTTCTGAGCGAAAATGATGCATATTCAAAGAACCTTAGTAATGCAACTGATTGGCGTACACCGTTATATGCTTTGTTTGGTACAGTGCTGCTTTTAGTACCGGGCTTTGGAATGGTTATAGGAGCATTTATGCTGGTATCAGTAAAAAATCTGACATCTCGCTTTTTTACAGCACTTTTTGATGGCCCCGTTTATGAAGAATATGTAATTAAATAAAAACAAGAGCGATGAAACTTTTACGGTTTCATCGCTCTTTTACTTATGATATATAGTTTCTATCTCGTTGCCTCAATGTGATTGGAAATATCGACTTTATTGAGGTGTTGCGTCTGATGCAATCAGTGTTTGAAGTGGCGCATGCCGACAAAGAGCATTGCAATGCCTGCTTCGTTACAAGCCTTGATTGAATCCTCATCGCGGATTGAGCCGCCCGGCTGAATGATAGCTGTGATGCCTGCCTTCTGTGCTGCGTGTACGCAGTCATCAAACGGGAAGAATGCATCGCTGCCCATTACGCTGCCTGCAGCCTTGTCGCCTGCGTATTTGATAGCAAGCTCAAGCGCTGTAATACGGTTTGTCTGGCCGGGGCCGATACCTGTTGTAGCGTTGTCCTTTGCAAGCGCAATGCCGTTGGACTTGGTGTGCTTTACAACCTTCCAGACGAACATGAGCTGCTTCATTTCTTCCTCTGTGGGCTTTCTGTCTGTTACGCAAACGATGTCTTCCTCGTTGAGAAGCTCTGTATCAAGCTCCTGAACAAGTAAACCGCCTGCAACCTTCTTCATATCAACAAGACCCTTCTTGTTGGGAGCTGCAAGGTTCGGAAGCTCAAGAAGACGGATATTCTTCTTAGCTGTGAGGATTTCAAGAGCCTTTTCGGAGAAAGAGGGAGCAATGATAATTTCAAGGAAAATCTTTGCAAGCTCGGAAGCTGTAGCCTCGTCAACTTCTCTGTTAAGGGCAACAATGCCGCCGAAGATTGAAACGGGGTCAGCATTGTATGCATTGAGGTATGCCTCGTGAATTGTTTCGCCGATACCTACACCGCAGGGGTTAGCGTGTTTAACGCCGACTGCAACGGGCTCGTCAAAGCCGAATTCCTTGATGATGTCAAGTGCGCCGTTAGCATCGTTGATGTTGTTGTAGCTGAGTTCCTTGCCGTGAAGCTGCTTTGCTGCGGAAAGAACATTGTCAGCTGCACCGACTTCTGTGTAGAAGGCTGCCTTCTGGTGCGGATTTTCGCCGTAGCGCATATCCTGAACCTTTTCAAAGGTCATTGTGAAGCAGTTTGCAAACGGATCTTCGCCTCTCTGCTTTCTGAGGTATGTGTTGATCATTGAATCGTAGTTGGCTGTGTGCTCAAAGACCTTACCTGCAAGCATGAATTTTGTTTCCTTGCTGGGTGCGCCGTTAGCCTTGTACTCGTCAATAACTGTTTTGTAGTCTGCGGGGTCAACGATAACTGCAACGTCCTGCCAGTTTTTAGCTGCTGCACGGATCATTGTCGGACCGCCGATGTCAATGTTTTCAATAGCATCCTCAAGTGTAACGTCGGGCTTGAGAATTGTCTGCTTGAAGGGATAGAGGTTGATTGCAACAACGTCAATCGGTGTTACCTCAAGCTTTTCAAGCTGCTCCATGTGCTCGGGGTTGGAGCGCATTGCAAGGATACCTGCGTGTACCATTGGGTGAAGAGTCTTGACTCTGCCGTCAAGGCACTCGGGGAAACCTGTGATGTCGGAAACCTGTGTGCAGGGGATGCCCGCATCTGCAACAGCCTTTGCTGTGCCGCCTGTTGAAACAATTTCAAAGCCGAGTTCATTCAGCTCTTTTGCAAATTCTACGATTCCGGTCTTATCGGAAACGCTGAGAAGTGCTCTTTTTTTCATCGTTTTTTCCTCCGTTTATTTTCTTTCGTCGCAGAGCGTGGCAACTGCCTGAGGAAGTATTATCCACTCTGCTTCTTCCATTACTTTTTTCTGTAGTTCATCGGCGGTGATTCCCTCGGGAATTTCAACCGCCTTCTGTGCGATTATTCTGCCGCCGTCGGGAATCTCGTTAACAAAATGAACCGTTGCACCCGTGACCTTAACGCCGTATTCAAGCGCAGCCTCGTGGACTTTAAGTCCGTAGAAACCCTTGCCGCAGAAAGAGGGGATAAGTGCAGGGTGAACGTTTATTATTTTTTCGGGGTATTCTTTGATTACGTTTTCGCCGAGTATTGTCATAAAACCTGCAAGTACTATAAGGTCAGCCTTTGCAGCTTTCAGCTCTGCAAGAAGTGCAGCTTCAAACTCTTCTGCGGTTTTGCCTTTGCGCTCAACAACAGCTGTTGCTACGCCTGCGTTTCTTGCTCTTTCAAGTGCGTAAACGCCGTCCTTGCTCGAAATGACTTTAACAAATTCGCCGTTGGGGATTTTGCCGTTTTTTTTCGCATCAAGCAGCGCTTGCAGATTCGTGCCGCCGCCCGATACAAGCACAACTATGTTCAGCATATGTCAATACCCTTGTCGCCCTTGACGATTTCGCCGATGATATGAGCCTTTTCGCCGATAGCGTTAACTGCTCTGACGGCTGCATCTGCCTTGTCTGCTGAAACTGCAACGCAAAGACCGACGCCCATGTTGAAGGTGTTGAACATATCTCTTTCAGGGATATCCTCAGCAGCAAGGAGCCTGAAGATGGGCTTTACGGGAACGGCTGCTCTTTCAACCTTTGCACGCAGACCTTCTGTGCTGAACATTCTCGGAATGTTTTCATAGAAGCCGCCGCCTGTGATATGGGAAATGCCGTGGATTTCGCAAGCCTCTTTAATAGCTGCTACTGTCTTGACGTAAATCTTTGTGGGTGTGATAAGTTCTTCACCGAGTGTCTTGCCAAGCTCATCAACATACATATTAAGTCTTTCGGGAGATACGTTGAATGCCTTTCTGACAAGCGAGAAACCGTTTGAGTGAACACCTGAGGATTCAACACCGATAAGTACGTCACCCGCCTGAAGCTTTGAGCCGTCAATGATATCGCTTCTGTCTGCAAGACCTACGCAGAAACCTGCAAGGTCATATTCGTCGTTTGTGTAAATACCGGGCATTTCTGCTGTTTCACCGCCGACAAGTGCGCAGCCTGCCTGAACGCAGCCGTCTGCTACACCGCTGACGATAGCTGCAACCTTTTCGGGAATATTCCTTGCAACGGAAATATAGTCAAGGAAGAAAAGAGGTTTTGCACCTGAGCAGGCAACATCGTTTGCGCACATTGCAACGCAGTCGATACCGACTGTGTTGTGAATATCCATCATGAACGCAATCTTGAGCTTTGTGCCTACACCGTCTGTGCCGGAAACAAGAACGGGCTCCTTGATACCTGTGAGGTCGGGCATAAACATACCGCCGAAACCGCCGATTTCATCAGCAACACCGGGGATACGTGTACGCTCAACATGCTTTTTCATAAGTTTGACAGCCTCGTAACCTTTTGTTACGTCAACGCCGGCATCCTTATAGCTCTTTGAAAAACTGTTTTCCATCTCTTTAAGCTCTCCTTATTTCTTGATTTTATAGTCAAATTTATCAACATAGTTGGGACCGGAAACATCAATCGGATATTTGCCGGTAAAGCAGGCATCACAGAAGGTTACCTTGGAATTCTCCGCAACCTTGTGTAAGCCCTCAAGGCTTAAAAAGCCGAGTGTATCCGCACCGATAAACTCTCTTATTCCCTCAATATCCATCTGGCAGGCAATCAGCTTGTCCTTTGAGCTGATGTCTGTGCCGAAGTAGCAGGGATTTACAAAGGGTGGTGAAGATATACGCATGTGAACTTCTTTTGCACCTGCTGCACGCAGCCTTTTGATGAGCTTTGCGCAGGTTGTACCTCTGACGATTGAATCGTCAACAAGTACTATTCTCTTTCCCTCAATCTCGTTTGCAAGAGGATTGAGCTTTATCTGAACAGAGCGTTCACGCTGACTCTGTGTCGTCTGAATAAAGGTTCTGCCGATATAACGGTTTTTGATAAGACCGATACCGTACGGAATCCCCGATTCGGTGGCATAGCCGATAGCCGCATCAAGTCCGGAATCCGGTGCGCCGATTACTACATCAGCCTCAACCGGGTGTTCCTGTGCAAGGAACTTGCCTGCATTAAGCCTTGAGCGGTGAACGCTTGCACCGTCTATAACAGAATCGGGTCTTGCTGTATAAACATGTTCAAAAATACAAAGCGAGCTTTTTTTGCCGCAATGTGTTTTGTTGCTGTAAACATCGTCCTTAGTGATAACAACGATTTCGCCGGGTTCAATATCACGTACAAATTCCGCTCCGATGCTCTGGATTGCACAGGATTCGGATGCCACAACATAAGCATCACCGAGCTTTCCTATGCAAAGCGGACGGAAACCGTTAGGGTCACGCACGGCAACGAGCTTTTTAGGTGACATGATAACAAGCGAATATGCACCCTCAATTTCTTTCATTGTTTCCACAATGGCTTTTTCAATGTTTTCCGTTTCAAGCCTGTGGCGTGCAATGCAGTGAACAATAAGCTCTGCGTTGCTGTTGGTCTGGAAAACCGCACCCTCGCTCTGAAGTCTTTCGCGCAGCTGTGCAGTATTTACCAGGCAGCCGTTGTTTGCAATTGAAATTGAACCTCTGGCATAGTTCATTACCATTGGCTGGTTGTTTATTTCGTCCTCTTCACCGTGTGTGGAGTAGCGTACGTGACCAAGTGCCACATCGCCTTTGCCGTTTTCGGTTAAAGAAGAAAGAGTTTCCCTTGTAAAAACATTGGGTACTGTACCTGCGCCCGTGATGCAGTCTACCTGCTTACCGTTTCTTACGGCTATACCGCAGCTTACCTGACCGCGGTGCTGTAAAGCATAAAGGGCAAGATATGTTTCCTGTACGGCGTCGTGTTCACGGTTGCGGTTGAATATACCGAAAACGCCGCATTCTTCATGTAAAGACATAGTTGCTTACCTCCTGTGGAAGTGCGTGGATATAACGGATTAAAGCCCGGCAACCTGTGCAGCTAAAGCTGCATCCTTTTCAAGAACCTTTTTTGCCATATCGTCTTTCATTGCAACAAGCTTGGCAGCAAGCTCAGGCTCGCTGAGTGCAAGCATCTGCACAGCAAGGATAGCTGCATTTTCTGCTCCGTCAATCGCTACCGTGGCAACGGGAATGCCGGCAGGCATCTGAACAGTTGCAAGAAGTGCATCAAGTCCGTCAAGCGTGGAGGACTTGATCGGAATACCAATAACGGGAAGTGTAGTGTGAGCAGCAAGCACACCGCCAAGGTGAGCAGCCTTACCTGCTGCAGAAATGATAACACCAAAACCGTTTGCTGCAGCGTTCTTTGAAAAATCAGCAGCTGCATCGGGTGTTCTGTGGGCAGACATAACGTGAGCCTCAACCTCAACACCGAATTCCTTGAGCTTTTTGATAGCTTTGCTTACTACGGGCAGATCGCTGTCGCTGCCCATGACTATTGCAACTTTTTTCATTAATTAAGTACCGTCCTTTGAAAAATGATTAAAGGCTGTCGCACTTTAAGCGCAACAGCCCCTTGCTATTTTACTTTTTTACATACTTCGGCAGGGCAACATGTAGCAGTATGAAAGCGGAATGACTTTATCATGCTTGATGCACCCCCGATACAAAGATACTCTTATTTTAAAGTATTCGGTGGATTTTTTCAAGAGTAAAAGTAATATAATTTTAAAATTCTACATATATATGTATATATTTACCCTCAACTACAGCATTTTGGTTATTATAACCATTAAATAAAGGAGTGTAAAATGATGAAAAATCTGATTTTGCCGCTCACCTTGCTTGTGTGCTTTTTTATGCTTTGCTCATGTACACGCACAGGGGAAAAGGACACCATGGACTTTGTTTCATCCATGGCAAAATACGGCTTTGATTTGGCTGCTGAAGAAATAAGCAGCGGTGCAGGTTTAAAGGAAAGTTACTATGTAAACAGCGGTAAAATATCGGTTTATTCCGAAGAAAACGGCAAGCTGTACAAACTTACCTTAACATATGCCGATAAAGCGCCGGAAGACTTTTTATACACAGTAAAAAGCTGTATTATGAGCTTTTGCGGTTTTGATGATGCACATGCAGACGAAATAATGAAAACGCTGGGTATTTCGCAGCCGCTGCCGGACAGCACAATGGGTGTTGCCCGGTGCGAAAGCGAATACTATCTGTTTTCCTTTACTGTTGACAAAGCAGGTGTATGCCTGTTAATTGACAGTCTGCGCCTTAATCCGACCGCAGCACCTACCGTAACGGTGCGAACAACCGTGCCGCAGGTTACATTAACGGAAGAATCCTCCTCTTTTTGAGCAACCTCTGGGCGGTGCAGGCGGCGGAGTGTAGCAGACGATTATTATATCGTCGCCTACAACCTCTACGTCGCACCACGGTACACGTATATCTGCGTCGCAGGCATACGGAGAAAACATTCTGCCGCCCCTGCACACAACAAGATTTACCACGCAGCCGGTGCAGGCATCTATTTCAACATCACACACATGCCCCAGACGGCATCCGTCTTTTTTATTTATCACTTCTTTAATCCTCAGGTTTGCTATGCAGTGGTTCAAACAACTTCCCCCTTTCATAAAAGATATAAAATATATATGAAAAAAATTAAAAAAGATTATATTACCTCTTTTATTTTGCAGTTTAATGTGCTAAACTTAGTAACAAATATTTTGCAAAAAAGGGGGATATACCTTTGAAATTTTTACTTGAAAAGCTGCGTGTTTTTCTGCCTGAAATAGAAAAGCTTGTTTTTTCTCAGAAGGAAGACGTAACCGGCTTTAAAATGCTTCCCTGCGGCTACAAGCCTTACGGCAGCATGCCGCCCGCTGTTACTGATGAATGGCAGGATTTCGGCAGATATGACCGCTGGGGTGATGAAAAGGATTCTCACGCATGGTTCTATAAAAAGATTACTCTTCCCGAAAGTATGAAGGGAAAGCCTGTTGAATTTTATTTTGAAACAGCTGCATATAATTCAAACGTTGAGCGTGATGCACAGTTTACCGTTTACGCAAACGGCAAGCTGATGAACGGTGCGGACTCAAACCACCGTTTTACCCTGCTTGAGGGCAGCGATGAATACGAAATTTACGTTTATGCATATACCGGTATGAACACCTGCAGACACAGCGTTGTCAGCAATCTGTTTGTAGTGGACGAGCTTTACAAAGAGCTTTATTACGACCTGCAGGTACCTCACGAAACACTTTGCCTGCTCAACGAGCATGAAAAAGAATACACAGATATTCTTGTACATATGAACAACGCACTCAACATGATTGATATGCGTGTTCCCGGCTCAGATGAATGCAGAAAAACCTGTCAGCAGGCTCTGGATTACCTCAAATCAGAGTTCTACGGAAAGTGCTGCCGTGAGCAGGATGTAAACTGTATATGCATCGGTCACACTCATATTGACGTTGCATGGCTGTGGACTCTTGATCAGACAAGAGAAAAGGTAGTGCGCTCATTCTCAACAGTTATTGCTCTTATGAAGCAGTACCCCGAATATAAGTTTATGTCATCCCAGGCTCAGCTTTATAAGTACCTCAAGGAAGAAGCACCCGATGTTTATGAAGAGGTCAAAAAGATGGTCAGGGCAGGCCGCTGGGAAGTTGAAGGCGCAATGTGGGTTGAAGCTGACTGTAACCTCACAAGCGGTGAAAGCCTTGTGCGTCAGGTGCTTTTCGGCAAGCGTTTCTTCAACAAGGAATTCGGTGTTGACAGCAAGGTGCTCTGGCTGCCGGATGTTTTCGGCTACAGCGCAGCGTTGCCGCAGATTCTCCGCAAAAGCGGTGTTGATAAGTTTGTAACCTCCAAAATCAGCTGGAACGAATACAATATGCTGCCTGTTGATACCTTTATGTGGAGAGGTATTGACTCAACGGAAATTTTCACTCATTTCCTTACAGCACAGAGCATTGACAAAAAACGCACCGTAAATAACAACACAACCTATAACGCAATGCTGGAAGCACGTCTTGTCAAGGGCTGCTGGAACCGCTATCAGCAAAAGCACCTCAATAACGAGGTTCTGCTCACATTCGGCCACGGTGACGGTGGCGGCGGTCCGACTCAGGGTCACCTTGAAACACACAAGCGTCTTAAGTACGGACTTCCTGCAATGCCCAATACAAAAATTGAATTTGCAGGCGATTTCCTTGAAAGGGCAAAACAGCGCTGCGAAAACAATCCCAAAATGCCCAACTGGACAGGCGAGCTTTATCTTGAATATCACAGAGGTACATATACTTCAAACGCAATCAACAAGCGTTACAACAGAAAGTGCGAGTTCCTATATCAGAATGTTGAGCTGTTCAGCGAAATCAACCGCCTTTTCAACAAGGCTGTATATCCTCAGGATAAGATTAATGAAGGCTGGGAATGTATACTTCTCAACCAGTTCCACGATATTATTCCGGGCTCCTCAATTTATCAGGTTTATGAGGAGAGTACAAGGCAGTATGAAGCTATCAGCAAATCTGCCGATACCATGCTTGATGATGCTAAGGCAGATATTGCCAAGAATATTAAAACTGACGGCGGTGTGCTTGTATTCAATCCCAACTCCTTCTGCAACAGCGGCGTAGTCGATGTTGAGGGCGAAAAGCTCTACGTTGAAAACATTCCCGCAAAGGGCTGGAAGGTTGTCAGGGGTAACGAAGGCAAGGGCAGCGTTGAAGTAAGCGACAAGAAGCTTGAAAACGCATACTTTGTTGTTGAGTTTGCCGATGACTATTCAATCAGCCGTATTTACGACAAGCGCAGCGGCAGAGAGGTTCTCAAAAACGGCGAGCGTGCAAACGTAATTGAAGCATATGAGGACTTCCCCAGAGCATATGACGCATGGGAAATTTCCGTATACTACAAAGAAAAACGTTGGGAAATCAACGATGTCAGCGCAGTAGAAACACTCGATGAGGGTGTAAGAAAAGGCTTTAAGATTACACGCAAGTTCTTCGATTCTGTAATTGAGCAGAAGGTATGGCTCTACGGCGATATTGATAAAGTAGATTTTGAAACAACAGCCGAATGGTATCAGGAGCATATCCTTGTCAAGGCAGCTTTCCCTGTTGACATCAATGCAGACAAGGCAACCTACGAAATTCAGTTCGGCAGCGTTGAGCGTCCGACTCACACCAACACGAGCTGGGATGCAGCAAAGTTCGAGGTCTGCGCCCACAAGTTTGCTGACCTTTCCGAATGCGATTACGGTGTAAGTATTCTTAACGACTGCAAGTACGGTCACGATATACATGACAGTGTGATGAGACTCACACTTCTCAAGTGTGCAACCCATCCCAGCCCCAAGGCTGATAAGGGCCACCACGAGTTTATTTACTCGCTTCGTCCCCATGCAGGTTCGTACACTCAGGCAGGCACAGTAAAGCTTGCTTATGACCTGAATAACCCGATGACTGCCGTTAAGGTAGCAGCTCAGGACGGCACTCTGCCTGAAAGCTTCAGCCTTGTAAGTGTATCAGATGAAAACGTTGTAATTGATACCGTCAAGAAGGCTGAGGACAGTGACACAACAGTTGTACGTATGTACGAAAGCTGGAACAAGCGAGTCAATAATGCAAAGCTCACCTTCGGATTTGATATTAAGCATGCCGCTATCTGCGACTTGCTTGAAAACGAAATTGAAGAGCTTGAGGTGGTTGATAATACAGTAACATTCCCCGTTAAGCCCTTTGAAATCGTAACAATCAAAGTGAAACAATAAACAATCAGACACCGCCTGATTCAGGCGGTGTCTGATTGTTTGAACGCTATTAACAAAAGCCCGCTGTCATCTTTTGCAGGCGACAGCGGGTTTAAATTAAATCTTATTTATAAAGCGGGCCGTAGGTTTCGCAAGCCTTTACGTCTGCTGCTTCAAGATTCTTTGTGCCGAATGCATTCCAGCAAGCGGGACGGAAAATCTTTTCATCAGGAACGTTGTGAAGTGTTACGGGGATACGGAGCATGGAACAGAGTGTGATGATATCTGCGCCGATGTGGCCGTAGGAAATTGCGCCGTGGTTTGCGCCCCAGTTGTTCATCAGGTCATATGCTGACTTGAACGGGCCTTCGCCGTTGCAGCGGGGTGCGAACCATGTGCAGGGCCATGTATAGTCTGTTCTCTTCCAGATTGTGTCAGAAACCTCGTCGGGAAGCTCAACAGTCCAGCCTTCTGCAATCTGTACAACGGGGCCGAGACCCTTGACAAGATTGAGTCTGATCATTGTAGCGGGCATTTCGCTCTTTGTAAGGAAGCGTGAAGAATAACCTGCGCCACGGAAATAGCCGTTGTCAGCAGGGCACCATTCTGTTGCCTTGTTGCAAGCGTCGATATCAGCCTGAGTCATTTCGTACCAGGGCTTGATAACTGCGTTGCCGTTCTCATCCTTAACTTCGCCGCAAGCGTCAAGGCAGCAAGCACCGGAGTTGATAAGGTGGATAAAGCCGTCTGCTTCCTTAGCGTAGCCTTCAAGGTCGTAGCCTGTTACACGCTTGACAGCGTCTGTTGACCAGTATGTACGAACGTCTGCAAACATCTGTGCTCTGTTTGTAAGTAACTTCATAAAGAGCATGGAGATACCGTTAAGAACGTCGTTTTCTGTTGCAAGAACGTAGGGCTCACGTGCGCCTTCCCAGTCGTAGGAAGTGTTGAGAAGTGCTTCTGCAAAGTCAGCGTTGGGATAGAAGTCTGTCCACTGTCTCTGACCCTGGAAACCGGCTGCAATAGCGTTGTGACCGACCATTTCTTCCTCGCAGCCTGCGGGAAGATTGTCGTTGCCGTTCATAAGGTCCTTGATGATAACCATCATCTTAACAACGAATTCCCAATCCTTTTCCTTCTGCTCAGCACTCTTGCGAACGAATTCGGGGTTCTTGTCGAAGCCTTCCTTGCAGTTTTCCTTTGTCCACTTGAGAGCCTTCTGGAATTCTTCTTCGTTGTAGATGTTTTCAGTCATTCTTCTGATGATTTCTACCTCGTCAACTGACTCAACACGAAGTCCGAGGTATTCTTCAAGGAAGTTCGGGTCGATTGATGAGCCTGCAATACCCATACAGATTGAACCGATCTGAAGATAGCTCTTGCCCTTCATTGTTGCAACTGCAACAGCAGCACGTGCAAAGCGCAGAAGCTTTTCTTCAACGTCGGCAGGAATGTTCTCTGATTCGTTTGCTTCCTGAACGTCGTGACCGTAGATGCCGAATGCGGGAAGACCCTTCTGTGCGTGAGCGGCAAGAACGGATGCAAGGTAAACTGCACCGGGACGCTCTGTAGCATTAAAGCCCCACACACCCTTGATTGTCATCGGATCCATATCCATTGTTTCTGAACCGTAGCACCAGCAAGGTGTAACAGAAAGAGTGATCATAACGCCCTCTTTCTTGAATTTTTCTGCGCATGCGGCAGCCTCTGCAACACGGCCGATTGTTGTGTCGGCAATAACAACCTTTACGGGCTCGCCGTTTGAGTACTTGAGGTTTTCCTCAAAGAGTTTCTTTGCAGCCTTAGCCATGCCCATAGTCTGGTCTTCAAGACCTTCTCTGACCTTGAGTGGTCCGCGTCTGCCGTCGATAACGGGGCGAATACCGATTACGGGATAATCGCCGATTAATCTGCTTTTTGCCATGATAATTCGTTCCTTTCGTTATGTATAATTTTTATTTAACAATTTTAAGGAAAGATGCGTATGCGTCTTCCCATTTTTCTGTGTCAACAGGTGTGTAGTTTGTTACCTTTTCGCTGCGTGCAACAATTTCTCTTGCCTCTTTGATTGATTTGATGTCGCCGCTTGCCATGAGCTGTACTGCAATATTGCCGAGTACCGTTGCCTCAATCGGACCTGCGGTAACAGGGCGGTTGCAGGAGTTGGCTGTAAGCTGGCAAAGGAGTGTGTCCTTTGTGCCGCCGCCGATTACGTTGATAACCTCGTAATCACGTCCTGTGCATTCACGCAGCTTTTCAAATGTGAGCTTGTATTTCATTGCAAGGCTCTCGTAGATGCAGCGCATGATTTCGCCGACTGTTTCGGGCACATACTGGTTTGTTCTGCGGCAGAATTCACGTATTCTTTCGGGAATATTGCCGTGCGGTACAAATTCGGGAGCATCGGGATCGATAAAGCAGGCAAAGGGCTTTGCTGCAAGAGCTTCACGCTCAAGGTCAGCGTAGCTGTACTGCTTGCCGTCACGTGCAAACTGACGTCTGCTCTCCTGAATCAGCCACA
The DNA here is from genome assembly GCA_045536235.1 of Acutalibacteraceae bacterium. Lineage (GTDB taxonomy): Bacteria > Bacillota > Clostridia > Oscillospirales > Acutalibacteraceae > UBA8612. The sequence continues at coordinate 42,756 of JAZSND010000020.1, forward strand.
GACCGATTATGTTTTTGAGGAAGCCTGTTGAATTGCCGTAGCCGCCTTCATTTGTTACGTTTATTTCAAGCGCCTGCTCGTTTACAATCGGCTCGTCAAGCTCTGTGCCGAAAAGTGACCATGTGCCCGAGCTGATAAACGCAAACTGTTTGTCAGGGCAGGGGACGGCGGTAATAGCGCTCTGTGTATCGTGACCGCAAACGGAAATAACCTTTATTTTCGGTAGTCCGCATTCTTCACAAACGTAGTCGGATAACTCACCGAGTACCGTGCCGCTTTCAACTATGTCGCACATGATATTCTGCGGTATGCCGAGCTTTTCAAATATTTCGCCGCACCAATCTTTTGTGTTGATGTCAACAAGCTGAGAGGTGGTTGCGATTGAATATTCCGTAGTTTTTTTGCCTGTAAGCATGTAGCCGAAAAGGTCGGGCATAAACAGCAGTTTATCGGCCTTTTCGAGCAGATACGGTCTGTTTTTAGCCAGGGAAAGCAGCTGGAAAACGGTGTTCAGCTCCATGAACTGTATACCTGTCATGCCGTAAAGTTTTTCTTTGGGAATATCCTTGAAGGCCTCTTCAATCATGCCTGCTGTACGCAGGTCACGGTAGTGAATCGGGTTTTCAAGCAGGTCGCCGTGTTCGTCAATCATACCGAAGTCAACGCCCCATGTGTCAATACCGATTGATGAAATTTCGCCGCAGCCTTTTGACTTTATAAGGCCCTGCTTAATCTCGTGGAAAAGACGAAGCACGTCCCAGTAGGTTGTGCCGTTGACGCTTACAGGGTCGTTTGAAAAGCGGTGAATTTCTTCAAGCGTAATCTTCTCGCCGTCAAAGCTGCCGATGATTGCACGGCCGCTTGATGCGCCGAAGTCAATAGCGAGTACTTTTTTCAAGATTTTCACTCCTTAGATTACAACGCCTTTTTTGAGGATGATGTTAGCGTAAATTGCTGTTTCACCGGTAGCGACAACAGCGTAAGCCTTTTTGGCTCTGTCATAGAAAGCAAAACGCTCTTCAAGCTGGAATTTCTTTTCGCCTTCGTTGGCTGTTACGATTTTTTTGTATTCGTTCCAGATGGGCGGCTCGTCACCGTCTGCACCGTTGTCCATAAGAGCAACAGGGCACTCAACATAAGTATCGAGCGGCATGAGCTTGAGCACAGCGTCAAGAATTTCGGGTACGCCGTGACCGTCAAGCCTTACAAGACGCTGAGCCATGGATGCAGCAGGGAAATTACCGTCGCCGATAACTATTTCGTCGCCGTGACCCATTTCCATAAGGATTTTAAGAAGTTCGGGGGAAATGATAGGGGAAATGTTTTTGAGCATATCTGATAAACCTCCAATAAATTGTTTTATAATCAGACTGCATAAAGCGAATACATATCCGCATACAGTCCGCCTTTTTCGATAAGTTCCTTGTGGCTGCCCTGCTCGGCTATGCCGTCCTCGGTCAGCACAAGTATGTGTGAAGCATTGCGTATGGTTGTAAGTCGGTGTGCTATGGTGATGGTTGTTCTGCCTTTTGCCAATCTCTCAAGTGACTGCTGAACAAGCTTTTCGCTCTCGTTGTCAAGGGCGCTTGTTGCTTCGTCAAGAATGAGAATTTCCGGGTCTTTAAGGAATACACGGGCTATTGAAATTCTCTGCTTCTGACCGCCGGAAAGCTTGACACCTCTTTCACCGACATAGGTGTCGTATCCGTCGGGCAGCTGAGTAATGAATTCGTGTGCGCCTGCATCCTTTGCAGCTCTGATTATATCCTCGTCGCTTGCATCCGGCTTACCGTAAGCAATATTCTCTTTAACCGTACCGGAGAACATATACACATCCTGCTGAACAACACCGATATGTGAACGAAGGGATTTGAGAGTGAAATCCCTTATATCCTGACCGTCAATTTTTACTGCACCGTCACAAACCTCGTAAAAACGGGGGATAAGGTTGCAAAGCGTGGTTTTGCCGCCGCCGGACGGACCGACAACCGCAACGCTTTCGCCTGCCTTTGCAGTAAAGCTGATGTTGGCAAGAACATTATTCTGAGTACCCATGTATCTGAAGCTGACGTTATCAAAGGTAATTTCACCGCGGATGACATCAAGCTCTTTTGCCTGAGGCAGCTCCTTGATTTCGCTGAGCTCCGATATAACCTCGTCAAAGCGTTCAATACCCGTCATACCTCGTGAGAACTGTTCGCTGAATTCGATGATTCTGCGGATTGTGCCCATAAGTGTAGAAACCATAAGCAGGTATGCTGTCAGGTCGGCGGGAGATATCTGACCGGCCCTCATGAACAGGGCACCGCCGGTTAAAATAAGGATGTACATAAGTCCGTCAAACATACGCACGGTTGTGTGGAAGTTGGCCATGTACTTGTATGAAAGACGCTTGAGCTTAAGAAAGCTGAGGGAGCCTTTGTCAAACTTCTCTTTTTCAATCGGCTCATTAGCGTAGGACTGTACAACACGTATGCCAAGCAAGCTGTCCTCTGTAATAGCATTTATTTCGCCGATCTGGTGGCGTGAATCCTTGAATGTATCACGCATTTTCTGGCGGTTGTGTTTTGTCATTACGAGTGCAAGCGGGAACATCGCAAAAATTATAAGCGTGAACCATATATTCATATCGGCAAAGATAATGAAGCAGCCGACAATTTTGATTACCGCAATAAATGCCTCTTCGGGCAGGTGATGTGCAAACTCCGTTACATCAAAAAGGTCGCTTGTAAGCCTTGACATAAGCTGACCGACCTTTGTGTTGTCGTAAAATGAGAAAGATAAACCCTGAAGATGCGAAAATAAATCGTTACGCATTTCGGTTTCAATTTTTGAACCCATTACATGGCCGCCGCCTGTCATGTAGTAGTTGGCAGCTGCATCAATAATACGCAGGAATATGTAGAATGCGGCAACCGACAGAATTTTCTGCACAGTGAGAGATGCAATATCTTCTATAGCGGCATCGGTTATTTCACGTACTATCAGCGGCAGAGCCAGCTCACAAACGGTAGTGAGTGCAGCACAGAAAAGGTCAAACACCAATTCTTTTTTATGGTTGAGCAGATAAGGTAAAAACCTTTTGAAAAGTCTGATGTTCTTTTTTCTGTTTTCAATTTTCTCTTTTGTTTTCAGTTTCATTTCACATACATCTCTACTATAGTATAGTTATACGGATTATTATTTCTTATAACGTATATTATAGTTTAAATTTGTCTGTTTGCAAATACTTTTTTATAAAATATTGATATTTTTTTATATATACGTTAGAATGTAAACGTAAATCAAACGGAAGAAAGGATTAATAAATATGAATATGCTTATTTCTCCGTCAATTCTTGCAAGTGATTTTTCGGCTTTGGGTAATGAAGCCAAGCGGATGGAAGAATCGGGAGCAGACTGGCTTCATATTGACGTTATGGACGGTCACTTTGTGCCGAACATCACACTCGGACCGCCTGTTGTTAAAGCGCTTCGTAAAAGAACAGACCTTTATTTTGATGTTCACCTGATGATAAGTGAGCCGCACAGGTATGTTGAAGAGTTTGCTGAAGCGGGTGCAGATATAATCACATTCCATACTGAGTGTGACAGCGATATTGGCAGCACAATAGACCTGATTCATTCCTGCGGCTGCAAGGCAGGTCTTGCAATAAAGCCAGGTACACCTGCAAAAGACGTATTCCCATATCTCGAAAAAATTGAAATGGTGCTTGTTATGACAGTTGAACCCGGTTTTGGCGGTCAGTCATTTATGGCGGATACCTGTCCAAAACTGACCGGGATTTATAACGAGTGTAAAGCTAAAAACCTTTCCGTACACTTGCAAGTGGATGGCGGTATAGGTGAAAAGACGGTTGCAATAGCAGCTGCGGCAGGCGCAAATTGTTTCGTTGCAGGCAGTGCGGTTTTTGGTTCGGATAGCCCCGAAGAGGCAATTACCGTCATCCGCACTATAGCAGAGGACAGTTATCTCATGGATATTTAATCATCGGAGGATGAATATACAGCTGTATATTCATCCTCTGTTATTTTTTGTCAAAAAAGCGGTGAAAAAGGTGAAGAAAGGCTGAAACTTGTCATACAGCAGCAAATTTAATTCTGAATAAGAATAAAAACGGCGTGTTTTCCACTTTTTCCACTCTTTTTTCCACAAGGGCAAGATGAAAACTTTACATCACATTTTACATTTTATTACAGAAAAACAAATGGATTTCTGCATAAAAGTGTATTTATTCAGAAAACAGTGAATAAAAAACTTTTCTGTCTATCTCTGGGCACGAAGGAATATACAGTCATGGGAAAAAGTGTATGATTTGCAAAGAAAATTTACACATTTTTGTGTAGTTTGCAGTAAGCCTGCGAAAGTCAATAGGGTTAAAAAATAAATTTATTTGAGCCAAAATGTAAAGAGATATACTTTACACTTTGGCTCTTGGCTTTTCAATATTTAGTTTAATTGTTTGATAAAACACAAAATAAAGTGGTGTAAAGTATACTGCTTTACGCTTTTACGGAGATTTTTATCAAAAATCGGCCTTATCTATGGGCATTGTTGCGTATGCATTGAGGTCAGAACCGGCTTTTATACCTGTTTTGTACTCAAAATATCCTTGCGCACCGACCATTGCAGCGTTATCTCCGCAGAGTTTAAGTTCGGGATAATAAAGCTCCAGAGAATGTTCTTTGCAAAGTTTGTCGAATTCACGGCGGAGTACCGAATTTGCGGAAACGCCGCCTGCAAGTACAATTTTTTCTGCGCCTGTTTTTTCTACCGCTTTAAGTGTGTTTTCAGTCAAGCAGCGTACAACGGCGGAAATATATGATGCACCGAAATCGTCAATATTTATTTCTTCACCTTTTTGTTTTGCGTTGTGTATTGTGTTTACTGCGGCAGTCTTAAGTCCCGAAAAGCTGAAAGAAAGTTCACTTCCGTCAACCTTGGGGCGGGGGAATTTGTATGCTGTCGGGTTACCGTCTTTAGCAGCCTTGTCAAGGTTGAGTCCTCCGGGATACGGCAGCCCCAATGCACGTGCAGCCTTGTCCATGCATTCGCCGGCAGCATCGTCAAGCGTTCTGCCTATTATCTCAAATTCGGTATAGCTTTTTACATTAACTATATGGCTGTGACCGCCGGAAACAACAAGCGATAAAAACGGCGGTTCAAGCTCTGTATGTGTTATATAGTTTGCAGCTATGTGTGAGCGCAGATGATGCACAGGTACAAGCGGCTTGCCCGAGGACATTGCAAGCCCCTTTGCGAAGTTTACGCCGATAAGCAGCGCACCTATAAGTCCGGGTGCGTATGTAACGGCTATAGCCTCAATATCATTCATTGTGCATTCAGCCTGTTCAAGGGCCTGCGCTGCAACGTTGCTTATTGCTTCTGCATGCATGCGGGAAGCTATTTCCGGCACAACACCGCCGTAAACTATGTGCGCATCAACCTGCGAAGCAATAACGCTTGAAAGCACCTTTCTTCCGTCCTCGACAACTGCTGCTGCGGTTTCGTCGCATGAGGATTCAATTGCAAGTATCTTCATTTTTGTTTTCCTCTTCAAAAACTTTTGTCATAATCAGGGCGTCTTCTTTGGGTTTATCATAAAAACCCTTTCTGATACCCTGTGATTTATATCCGTTTGATGTGTAAAGCCCTATTGCCGCTTCGTTGCTGACTCTGACTTCAAGCGTAATGCTGATACAGTTACGCTCCATGGCATCACTTTCAGCTTTTTTGAGCAGTTTGTCGGCTATACCCATTCTTCTGAAATCCGGGTGTATGGCAACATTTGTAACATCACATTCACCGCAAATTTCAATTATACCGATATATCCGAGCACTTTTTTGCCGGCTACAGCTGCAAGAAAATGTGCATTTTCGTTTGTCAGCTCATCTTCAAGAGCATTTTCGCTCCACGGTAAAGAAAAGCACAGCCTTTCTATCCCGGCTATTTGTTCAATGTGGGTTTCCTGCATGGGTATAATCTGAACAAAGCGTGAAACTACTGTTTTAATTACAGCATCAAGTGCAGCATCAATTTGCGCCGCACATTTGTCGTATATGTCTTGGTTTCCACCATACGGGTCGGAAATACCGCCGCCGAGCAGAAACACACGCTCTTTGCCGACATACGGTAAAAGCGCTGCCATGTGCGATTCACTCATGCAGAAAAATAATCCGTCATCAAGCATATATGGGCTGATTTGCCTTGCCCTGTGAGCAGATATATCTGCTCCGTATTTTTTTGCTGCATTGACAGAATTGACCGAAACTTCGTCCCCGGGAAAGGCCGCAAGACCTGCACTTGTCACTTCAATACCGTCAAGCCCTTTTTCCTTCAGCTTTTTTTGCATCAGACCTTCTGCAAGGGGACTGCGGCAGGTGTTGCCCGTACAAACAAAAACAAGCTTCATTCTATCAAATCCTTATCTGAGGTCGTCGTTGTATACTGCACGTTCGCCGCCTGTAAATTTCGGCCTTGTGCGTGCAGCTATAATAATAGCCTCGCCGATTTTTCTTGTTTCAAGGCGTACGGGTACGGCAACCTCTTTAAGGTGCATACCTATAAGTACACCGCCTATATCAATGCCTGCATGTGCCTTTACATCCTCAACTGCAACAGGGCTTTCGAGGGCACCGTAAAGCGCCGTTGCAAATGAGCCGCCGGCTTTGGGCTGAGGTACAGCATTAACCTGCGTGAGATTATATTTTTCCATAGCCTCTTCTTCAATAATAACGGCTCTGTTGATGTGTTCGCAGCACTGAGCGGCAAGGTAAACACCGTGTGCCTTTGCGGCAGGCAGTATGCCGTCAAGTATGGCTTTGCCTATTTCGGGACCCGAATGTGAGCCGAGGTCAAAGCCCTGTACTTCGCTTGTAGAGCAGCCTATAAGCAGTATCTGTCCCTTTTTTATTCCCGAGCGTGTGATTAATTCTTCTGCGGCAGCGTGTGCCTGTTTTGTAATAAGTTCAAGTTCCATTTTGTGTTGTCCTTTATCCTTTAGCATCGTACCAGGTTTTGCCTGCATTTACATCGGCAAGCATTTTTACCTTTAGTGATACTGCGTTTTCCATTTCTTCCTTGAGCAGCTTGCAAACCTGCTCTTTTTCGTTTTCGGGTGCTTCAATAATCAGTTCGTCGTGTACCTGCATTATAAGCTTAGCCTTTAATTTTTCAGCTTTTAAGCGGCTGTAAACACGTACCATTGCTATTTTGATTATGTCTGCTGCCGTGCCCTGTATGGGCATGTTGCGTGCAACTCTTTCGCCAAATGCACGCAGCATTCCGTTTGAGTTGTTAAGCTCGGGTAAATACCTGCGGCGGTTGAAAAGTGTTTTTACATAGCCGCATTCCTTAGCGGTTTCAACAACTCTGTTCATATAGCTGTCAACGCCCGAATAGTGGTGCAGATAGCCCTTTATATATGCATCTGCCTCTGCCCTTGTAACGCCGATATTCTGTGCAAGCGAAAATGCGCCGATACCGTATACAATACCGAAGTTGACTGCTTTTGCACGGCTTCGCATAAGCGGAGTGACCATGTTAAGCGGCATGTTGAAAACCTGCGAAGCGGTGATAGTGTGAATATCATCGTTGCTGTTGAATGCAGATATCATCGTTTCATCATCTGCAACGTGAGCAAGCACACGCAGCTCAATCTGCGAATAGTCAGCATCGACAAGAATACAACCTGCTTTTGCTTTGAAGAATTTCCGCATCTCTCTGCCAAGCTCACTTCTTACGGGAATATTCTGTAAATTCGGCTCAGTTGATGAGATTCTGCCTGTTCTGGTTTCTGTCTGATTGAGCGTTGAGTGTATTCTGCCGTCAGAGGCTATTGCCTTAATAAGTCCGTCACAGTAGGTTGATTTGAGCTTTGCCCAGGTGCGGTATTCAAGCACCTTTGCCACAACGGGGTAGTCGGGTGCCAACTTTTCAAGCTGCTCAGCGTTGGTTGACCAGCCGCTTTTTGTCTTTTTCTTTGCAGGTAAACCCAGCTTTTCAAAAAGTGCTTCGCCAAGCTGTTTAGGTGAATTTAAATTAAACTGATAACCGACCTCTTCATATATTTCATCGGTTATTTTTTCTATATCCTCTTCTAATTTTTTTCCGAACTCTGCAATACCGTTTCTGTCAACCTCAAAGCCTGTAAGCTCCATGGAGGCGAGCACCTGTGCAAGCGGAATCTCTGTTTCAAGCAGCAGCGTCATCTGTCCGTTTTCTTTAAGCTTTTCTTTTAAAACTTCTTCAAGCTTATTCAGCAGCCATGCATTAACGGCAGGGGAATCATCTTCATCCGGTAAAGCTACACCGTATTCCATGGCAAGGCGCTTGGCGCCGTATTCATTGGCTGACGGATTGAGTATATAGCCTGCAAGCTGCGTGTCAAAGCTGATATTTTTAAGTTCAATTCCCGATTCTATGGCAAAAGCATATGCCGCCTTTGAATCGTCCGTTATTTTTTCAGTTTCTTCGTCTTCAAATATTTCTTCAATAAAGCTCATGAAGCAAAGGTTAAGTGCGGTGATATGCTCAACAGCATTGCCGTTTTTGATATAGATTCCTGTTACTTCGCCGTCCTGAACTTCAAGCGTGAAATATGCTTTACCGCTTTGTTTTATTGCTGCGGTTAATGCCGGAACATTGTCGCACTCAACGCAAGCATATTTCTCTTTCGGTGCGTCTGCTTTTACTGTCGGTGCAGCCTTGGGGTCAAGGTGTAAACGCTCAATCATGCTGAACATTTCAAGCTCACTGAGAATCTTCACACATTCAAATGCATCCGGCTCTTTTACCGTATAATTGTTATAATCTGTTTCAATCGGTGCCTCACGGCTGATTGTGCCCAAAGTACGGCTTAAGAATGCCATATCTCTGCCGTCAATCAGCTTTTTGCGTACCGATTCCTTTATTTCAATTGAATCAATGTTTTCATAAATATAATCAATATTTTTGAAATTCTTTATAAGCTCGCCTGCAGTTTTTTCACCGACACCTGCAACACCGGGGATGTTGTCCGAGCTGTCACCCTGCAGAGCCTTGATTTCAATCAGCTGCGGCGGAGTTACACCATAGGTTTCCATTATTTTTTCTTCGTCATATCTTATAGTCTGGGGCTTACCCATTTTGGTGGCGGTCAGCAGTACATTTACATTCTTTTCAACAAGCTGTAAGCTGTCACGGTCGCCCGTAGCAATAAAGCATTCGTTATCTTTGCAGTTAGCTGCAAGCGTGCCGAGTATATCGTCAGCCTCCCAGCCTTCGCACTCAAGCAGCGTATAGCCGAGCGCTCTGAGTAATTCTTTAAGTGTCGGCATCTGCTGAGCAAGCTCAGGCGGCATGCCTTTTCGCTGTGCCTTGTAGCCGTCATACATCTTGTGGCGGAAGGTAGGGGCTTTAACGTCAAAGGCAATCGCGACACCGTCGGGCTTCACTTCCTCGGTCAAACGCAGCAGTATAGCCATAAAGCCGTATATTCCGTTTGTAAATTTTCCGTCTTTAGTTGTCAGCAGCTTTATGCCGTAAAAAGCACGGTTCAATATGCTGTTGCCGTCAATAACCATTAATTTCATAGCTTTAAATCCTCCGTTTGACTGTGAGAAACAAATATGCTAATATATAAAATCGTTAGAATTATTTTTCAGGTGATAATTTTGTTGATTGGTAATTTGGAATGGAAGGGCTGTGCGGCGCTTGCACCTATGGCGGGCGTTGCGGACAGAGCCTTCCGTGAAATATGCTGCGAATTCGGTGCGGGCTATACCGTGACCGAAATGGTCAGCGCAAAAGGGCTTTGTATGTGCGACAGAAAGTCCAGAGAACTTTTAAGAATTTCAGATATTGAAAGACCTGCAGCTGCACAGCTTTTCGGTGATGATCCCGAAATTATGGCAAAAGCTGCGGTGAAAGCGCTTGAATTTGGTCCCGATGCAATTGATATTAATATGGGTTGTCCTGCTCCGAAAATTGCAGGCAACGGCGGTGGCTCTGCGCTGATGAAAAGCCCCGAGCTTGCCGAAAAAATAGTAAAGGCTGTTGTTGATGCGGTGGATTTACCCGTAACGGTAAAAATGCGTATCGGCTGGGATGAAGAAAGCATCAACTGCGTTGATTTGGCTAAACGCTGCGAAAACGCAGGTGCTGCAGCCATAACCGTTCATGGCAGAACAAAGGTGCAGATGTATGCTCCGCCCGTTTATCCCGAGCATATTAAAGCGGTTGCCGACGCTGTGAAAATTGATGTCATCGCAAACGGCGATGTTACTGATGGATTATCAGCACATAAGCTGATGCAGGAAACGGGCTGCAAAGCCGTTATGGTCGGCAGAGGTGCACTCGGCAGACCCTGGACATTTGAACAGATTAATGCATATATCGGGCGTGGCGAAATAATACCCGAGCCGCCCGTAGAAAAGCGTATGGAAGTAATGCTCCGTCATATTGAGCGGCTTTGTGAATATAAAGGCGAAAAGGTCGGTATGCTCGAAGCGAGAAAGCACGCAGCGTGGTACATGAAAGGAATCAGAGGTGCGGCAGCACTGCGCCGTGAAATCTGCGAACTTTCTGTAGTTGACGATATAAAACGAATAGCTGAAAAGGTGGTAGCAACAGCTGAGTAAATCAGCTGTTGCTTTTTGTCTGTTATTCTTCTGTTTCTGTTGTTATTGGTTCTTCCTGTTTTTCTTCTGCCAGCATTTTTTCTTCTCTCTTCTGTGCAAGAGTTTTGAGGTCAGCATTTGTGGCTTTGTTCTTTTTAGCTTTCTTTTCTTTCCTGGGCTCTTCGGGGAAGAAGTCTACACCCTCAATAGGCTTCGGATTCTTCTTGTATTTCTGCGTCAGTGTAATAAGCACAACAAGGAAAATAGCCGCAACAACGATTGAAAGCACCTGTGAAACACGAAGGCTTGTTGATCCGATGTACAGGCTGTCCGTACGGAAGCCTTCAATGATTGCTCTGCCTGTGCCGTAGAGCAAGCCGTATGTGAGGAAAAGCTGACCGCTGAAGCGGCGGCACTTTTTGTAGATGAAAAGAAGAACGAAGAATGATCCGATGCACCACAGCGATTCGTAAAGGAACGTCGGGTGAACAGGGGAGTAAGGGTCAACTGTTACGCCCAGTTCTGCAAGCTCATCCTTGTGGTCAACAAGATAAATTGTTGTCTTTTCACTTATCATGCCCCAGGGCATATCTGTATTTGAGCCGAAGGCCTCCTGATTTGCAAAGTTGCCCCATCTGCCTATACCCTGACCGATAAGCAGGCTCATACCTGCACAGTCAAGAAGATTGAAGAAGTTGAGCTTGTTGAATTTGCAGACGATAAATGCTGCAATAAGTGCGCCGATGATACCGCCGTAAATTGCAAGACCGCCGTTCCATATCTGCGGTATTTCGCTGAGGTGTTCAGCATAGTATTCCCAGCGGAAGATTACGTAATAAAGTCTTGCGCCTACAATTCCGCCGAAGGTGCCTGCAATCAGCACGTCAATCATTTTATCAAGGTTCATCTTCCACTTGTATGCCATTCTGCCGCCCCAGAGGACTGCAAGCAAAAAGCCGAAGGCTATAATTGCACCGTACCAACGGATTGTTATATCTTTGCCGAAAAGGTTGAACTGCGCCAAAATCGAGCTGACTTCAATTCCTTTTTCGAAAAGCGAAAAATATACGGTTGTCGAATCCATTTATTTACACTTCCTTTTGTTTCTTACTCTATCGGGTTGATTACAGACAGAGCTGAATAATCCTCACGCATAGTGTTGTTCAGAATATTTTCTACATCTTTTACGTTAAGTTCACGGAAAACGTCAATATCGTCAAATACGCCGATTTTGTCGAAATGCGCACCGACAAGGTCGTTTGCTATTTCATCAATATCGTTAAAGCTCATAACTGTTCTGCCGTAGAGCTTGCGGCGTGTGCGCTCAAAATCTTCAGCGTTTATGCCGCTTTCACGCATCTTTCGGATAGCCTCTTTAATCTGTCTTGCGGCTTCTTCGGGATTCTTGCTTTCGCCGCTGAATATCGTTGCGCTGTAGCCAAAGCCTGCAAACTGCTCAAAGCCGAAGCTTGTGTTTATAAGCTGCTGTTCGAGCAGGCTGTTGTAAAGCTCGGAGGTTGTGCCTGCAAGCAGCTCGAGCAACACATCGGTTGCAATTTTGTCTTTGAGCGTTTTCTTGGGCAGACCGTAGCTTTCTTTAAAGCCGAGCGAGAATATCGGTGCAGCAACGGAAAGCTTTTCTTCAATATAGTTCTGAACTATTTCTTCAGGCTCTTCATGCGGCTTACGCTCAAACCTGAATTCTTCGCTGGGCTTGAGAAGTTCGTCGCAGATTTTTATTATTTCATCCACATCAACATTACCTGCAACTGCAAGCACCATGTTGTTGAGGTTGTAGAAATTGTTGTAGCAGTCGTAAAGAGTCTGTGCTGTGATTTCGGATATTGATTCTACAGTGCCTGCTATATCAATTCTTACAGGGTGGCTGTGGTAAAGCGCGCGCAGCAGATTAAACAGTACTTCCCAGTCTGCAACGTCCTTGTACATCGTAATTTCCTGGCCGATGATGCCCTGCTCCTTGGCAACGGTCTGTTCTGTGAAATACGGCGACTGAACAAAGTCGAGCAGTATCTTCAGCGATGCGTTGAAATCGCCTGTGCATGAGAAAAGGTAGCAGGTAGTGTCAAATGATGTGTATGCGTTAGCGTTTGCGCCTGTTTCTGCGTAGCGTGCAAATGCATCAAGGTCCTCGCTTTCAAACAGCTTGTGCTCAAGAAAATGTGCAGTGCCCTCGGGTATGTCGGCAACTGTACCGTCCTTTGTGAGTATCTTTGTATCGATTGAACCGTAGTTTGTACCGAAAACAGCGTATGCGCCCGAGTAGCCTTCCTTTGGCATGACGTAAATGTTAAGTCCTGTCGGGTGAACTATATGGTAGCATTTTTCGTCAAGCAGTTCGTTTGTGATAACGTTCATTTTAATATCAGCCATGTTGTTCTCCCTCCCTTATTCTTCTTCTGCCGTGGCTGTGCCTGCAAGCATATAAACCGTGTCAAGCGTTACATTCTGTGCAGCGGCAATAACCTGCTCGCGTGTAACCTTGCTGATTTGTCCGGCATAAGCCTCGGGTGTGATTACGTCTTTGTCGAGCATCTGTCCTGCATACCAGCGGTCGATACCTTCGGGGGTATCGTTTACAAGCGAAAGGTTTGTGAGCGCCTTGATTGATGATTCAAGGTCCTTGTCGGCGAAATTGCCGTTTTTCATATCCTCAAATTCGCTGAGTATAGCGTCAGTTGCTTTCTGCTCGTTTTCGTTTTCGATACCGCTTTGTATCATAATAAGTCCCTTGCTGCGGTTAAAGCCTGCGGAGCAGTAGTAGCAAAGGCTCATCTTTTCACGGACATTGTTAAACAGCTTTGAGTAAACACCGCCGCCGAAAACATCGCACATAACCTTGATTGCAAGGTAATTGTCCTCATCGTCAACCATACCGGCACGCATGCCCATTACGAGCTTGCCCTGCTTAACGGGCATTTCTTCACGTACTTTTCTGACTTCATTTGCCGCTGTGATAAATTCTGTATGCAGCGGTGCAAGATTGGTGCGGTCGATTGTGCTGAACTTTTCAGTAAATCTTTTCTCAATCGGTGCAGCGTCCATACTGCCTGTAATACCGACATAAACTGTTGCTGTTTCGAGCATGTTTTTCCATGCTTTTGTCACAGCTTCACAGTCAATTTTCTTTATATCTTCAATTTCACCTGTGCGGCTGAGTGCGTAAACCTCGTTTTCACACATAATCTGTGTGCAGCGCTTGAGTGCGTAGTAACGCTTGTCATTAAGCTCGCTTTCAATCTGCTCAATCATAAGGCGTTTTTCACGCTCAACATCCTCCGGAGCGAATTTGCCGTCAACAAAATTGGGCTCAAAAATCAGATCAAGCAGCAGGTCTGCCGCAGCTTCGGAAATCTTTTCGTTTGAAAGCGAAAATCTGTCCTCAAGCACCGTTGCGCGCAGTGTGATTATCTGGCTTTCGCCATCCTTTGAAACACCTGCGGAAACCATTGCTCCGTAAAGTGAGGCAAGGTGCTTGTTCATATCGGTAAGTGTCGGGTGCTTTTTGCAGGTGCGTTTGAGCAGTCCCGGCAGCAGTGCATTAACCGCTGCATTTTCACCCAGCGGCAAAGCAAAATTAGCCGTAATTATAGCCAGCTTGAAATTTGATTTTGTGTCAACGCTGCAAAAGCGCATGCCGTTTACAGGGGTAGTAAGGTTGAACGAATAATTCATTATTACGCACGAATCCTTTCAGCTTTGATTTTGAAAACAATAACCTATTTTAATACAATTACAGTTATTATACCACATATTTTAATATAATCTATAAAATATTATAAAAATTTTATTAATTTATTTTTTAATGCTTTTTTATTGTAAAAAAAATAAAAGCATAGTATAATTGACGCAGATATAAATTAATAAGGAGATCAGTGCATTGAATTTCAGTTATCACGAAAAATCCGGTACACATACAGGCTTCTGCCTTGTAAAATCGTGCGATAAAAAAATAAACAAAAATGGCGGAGCATATCTTGATTTTATCCTCAGCGACCGCAGCGGTGAAATCAACGCTAAGCTCTGGAATTACGATGAGTCAATCCACGGCACTTATCAGCCCAATACCCTTGTGAAGGTGCAGGGCACTATAAATAAGTTTAATGATGTTGACCAGCTCCGTATTGACAGAATCCGTCCCGTTGTTGAATCCGACGGCGTAAAGATTGAGGACTATGTTTCCTCAGCCGTATATACAGGCGAAATGATGTTTGATGAGCTTATCAGAATTATCGACGGATTCAAGGATTCGGAGATAGCTCTGCTTGTAAAAACAATTCTCAATGAAAATAAAGAAAAGTTGCTCTATTACCCCGCAGCGTTCAAGCTTCATCACGCAATGCGCAGCGGCCTGCTGCAGCATACCCTGTCAATTGTCCGCCTTGCACAGAGTGTTTGCAAAATTTATCCCTTTGTTGATGCGGATTTGCTGCTTGGCGGTGCAATGCTGCACGATATAGCAAAGCTCGAAGAGCTTGTAGCTAACGAAACCGGTATAGCCTCAGGCTACAGCGTTGAGGGAACTCTCCTCGGTCATCTTGTCAAGGGTGCAATGCTTGTTGATAAAAAAGCTGAAGAGCTTGATGTTGACCGTGAGAAAGCCGTGCTTCTTGAGCATATGCTTATCTCGCATCACGGTGATCCCGAATTCGGTGCAGCTGTACGTCCGCTGTTTATTGAGGCGGATATTCTTTCAGCCCTTGACAGACTGGATGCACGTATTGTTGAAATAAACGGTGCAGTAAACGGTATTGATGAGGGTACATTTTCAAGCCGTCAGTGGGCACTTGACAACCGATCTTTCTACAACCACGGCAGAGTGGATACAGACAGGGAAACTGATTTGGGCCTTTAATAAATAAGTTGAAAACGAGGTATTGTTTATGTCGCAGAGAAATCACGAGTTAACAGCTGTTCAACCGCTTTTGGATAAAAACGGCAGCCCGGTTGAGCCGGGTTGGGCACGTAAGCTTGTTCAGGTTTATGACCGTAACGCTATCAGAGCTCCGAAATTCCGTATAAAGGAGTGGGACTACTATCTTGTAATTTCCGAAAAGGAGAACGCAGGCTTTGCCTTTACCCTTTCCGATGACGGATATATCGGCTTGCAGAGCGTTTCACTGCTTGATTTTTCTGTCCCCTGTGAGCATACGGAAACAATTCTTGTTCCTTTCCCTATGGGTAAAATGAACATGCCTTCAACCTCCGGAAAGGGCGACTGTGCATTTCACAACAAACGCCTTGATATGGAGTTTCTCAAAACAGAGGGTAAGCGCAGAATAGTCTGCAACTTCAAGAATTTCAACGACGGAAAAACTTTTAAATGCGATATTGTGCTTGATGAACCGCCAATGGATTCAATGGTAATCGTAAAGCCGTGGAAAGAAAAGAAAACCGCCTTTTACTATAACCAGAAAATCAACTGCATGAGAGCAAGCGGTACGGTTGAGTTTGACGGAAGGACATTTACCCTTGACCCCGAAACCGATTTCGGTACGCTTGACTGGGGCAGAGGTGTCTGGACTTACGATAATACGTGGTACTGGGGTTCGGGCAACGGCGTAGTCAACGGCAAGCCTTTCGGCTTTAATATCGGATACGGCTTTGCGGATGACAGTGCAGCAACGGAAAACGTTCTTTTCTACGACGGCGTAGCACATAAGCTTGACGAAATTGCTTTCAACATTCCCGAAACAGGATACACAGATCCATGGACTTTTACGTCAAGCGATGGCAGATTTGAAATGGATTTTGTGCCGATTATTGACAGGGCTGCAAAAATTGATGCAAAAATCATCGTTACTGATCAGCATCAGGTCTTCGGCAGAATGAGCGGCAAAGCTGTGCTTGATGACGGCACCGTGCTTGAAATTAAAGATCTTCTCTGCTTTGCAGAAGATGTACATAATAAATATTAAGAGGTAATTATGGACTGGACAGAAATTATTATAACCGTTGACGCTAAGGATATTGACAAAGCCGCTGCCATTGCGCAGGTGCTCGTACCGGGAGTATATATTGAAGATTACCGTACGTTGGAGCAGGAGGCGTTTGAAATTGCAGGCATAGATCTGATTGATGAAGATCTGCTTGCAAAGGACCGTACAAAGGGTCTGATACATATTTATATTTCGCCCGAGGATAATCCTGCTGAAGCTACGGCTTTCCTCACAGAACGTCTTGCAGCTGAAAAAATCAACTATGAAATGACAACAAATATCTGCCGCAACGAGGATTGGGAGAACAACTGGAAGGCATACTTCAAGCCTATGGAAATAGGTGAGCGTCTGCTGATCCGTCCGCTGTGGATTGATGATTACGATGCTAACGGCAGAGCGGTTCTTTCTATCGAACCCGGTCTTGCTTTCGGTTCGGGTACGCACGAAACAACACGCCTTTGCCTTGAGGCACTTGAGCCGTATATCACACCCGATACCGATATGCTCGATGTCGGCTGCGGCAGCGGTATATTAAGCGTAGCATCACTTCTGCTCGGCGCAAAAACAGCAGTCGGCGTGGATATTGATGCTCTGGCAGTTAAAACCGCACGGGAAAACGGTGAGGTAAACGGCTTCACAGAGCCGAAATATACCGTTTATAAAGGCAACCTTACCGATAAGGTTACAGGCAAATTTCAGGTTATCGCCGCAAATATCGTTGCGGATATAATCATTCTTTTTTCCTCTCAGGTAGGCGAATTCCTTGCCGACGGCGGCGTATTTATCGCTTCGGGTATTATCAAACCCCGCGAACCCGAAGTGCTTGAAGCCTTTGAGAAAAATGGCTTTGAGGTCATTACCCGCCACAATAAAAACGATTGGCTCTGCTTTGAGTGTAAGAAAAAAAGCATGCACAACTGTTTTTAAATCTGCGTTAATGTCCTATTATGAAACTCATAGGTGTTGATTATGCTCAAAAACGAAAATTCGTCGAAAATAAAAATTGATTATAACAATGTTGACGGTTTCAACAGTTACCCTTCTGATTTGATGAAGGAATATGTTCAGTCAGTCGAAGAAGGTCTTGACGTTGAAAAATATAAAAGTCTTTTTGAATCCGTTTCTCAGCTTAAAAACGGAGAATATAAAACAAGGTTGAGCGATGTTCTTTTTGATATGGTTCTCAATGCGGAGATCAGAAAAGATTACAAATACAACGAACCCTCTGAGCTTAAAGAAATTAAGGCGCTAAGAAAGCCGTACGATTTCAAGGCTGTTATGCCCGATAAAGAAACGCTGCGAAAAAAGCTTCTCGGAGCATGGACGGGCAGGGCGTGCGGATGTCTTCTCGGCAAACCGATTGAATGTATCAGAAGTGATGAGCTGATTCCTCTTCTTAAAGAAACTGGAAATTATCCTATGCACAGATATATTCTCAGCTCCGATATTACTGATGAGGTTTGCTCGCATTATAAATTCTGGTTGAGGAATAAGTGCTATGCCGACACGGTTGACGGTATGCCCGTTGACGACGATACGAACTATGTTGCGCTGGCTCAGAAAATAATTGAGGAATACGGCAGAGATTTCGAGTCTGAGGATGTTGCGATGGCATGGATGAAATATCAGTCAGTATTCTCTTATTTCACGGCTGAAAGAACTGCATTTGCCAACCTGATGAACTGTATTCTCCCGCCTTCGTCGGCGATATATAAGAATGTTGCCCGTGAGTGGATAGGTGCACAGATAAGAGGAGACTATTTCGGCTATATCAACCCCGGCAGTCCCGAGGAAGCGGCAGAAATGGCATTCAGGGATGCAAGAATATCCCACGTAAAAAACGGCATTTACGGCGAAATGTTTGCCTCGGCGATGATTGCGTGCGCCGCCGTTACAGACAGCATCGAGGATATAATTCTCGGCGGTCTTTCCCAGATTCCCGGAACCTCAAGGCTTTATGAAGCGGTTATGAAGATTCTTGACGGATATAAAAACGGTGTAAGTGTTGACGAATGCTTTGATATTATTCATGCTGCTTACGATGAGCATACAGACCATGGCTGGTGCCATACAATTTCAAACGCAATGATTGTTACGGCGGCTCTTCTTTACGGTGGCGGAGATTTCGGCAAATCAATCTGTATTGCTGTCGGCATGGCATTTGATACTGACTGCAACGGTGCGACTGTAGGTTCGGTTCTGGGCATGAGGAATTCAATCGACGGAATTGATGAATACTGGAAAAAGCCCGTCAACGGTAAAATACATACCTCAATTTTCGGTATCGGTACGCTTGATATCGAACAGGCTGTTAATAAAACAATTGAACATATGTAATACAAAAGGAGCTGTCCGGCCGGACAGCTCCTTTTTTGTGTAATTATTTATTTTTCAAATTCATACTCTGCAATAATATTTTTAATAATTTCGCAGCTGAGGGTGAATACGTTTTCGCCCAGGGTTGACATCAGCTTTTATTCGGAAAAATATTCAGGACAAATTAGAATATTTCTCGTCTAACATTTCAATAGCAGTATCCAAATATTCCTCGATTTGTGTTAAGTCATATCCGGGTATATCCAAACCCCACTTTATTTTTTCACACAAAAAAACGCTGGAAGGAATACTGTTAAGGAACTCATTGAATTGGTTCAGAATATTATCCTTAGTAAGAATATCTTGACGTAATTCAAAATATCTTTGAGATAGTTCATCACCAAAGCATTCAGATAATCTTGAAAAAAGCAAGCTTTTTTCAGTTAAGCTGTTAAGCTCTTTATGATAGTTTAACAAAGATTTTCCGTCAAAGTTAGTTCCCCAACTTGTGTCAAGATCATACAACAATGGATACCATTTTTTGCCATCATAAGTGGCTAAAAGCATATTTTTGCCTTGATTGTCACGCAGATATGCGAAATCTGAAATTATACAATATGTAAGAGCTGAATCTAAATTGATATAAGATTCAAAATTAGTTTTGAACTCCTGATTACTGCTGTTTTGTATGAAGTCGAATAATACGGATAGTTTATTTAATGTTTCATCGTTTTCAGGACCGACTTCAACTGCCCACGTTTCAAAGGTAGGCATAGCTTTGAAAAAATTTGCATCTTCCCAACCTTCACCGCACACGACGATATGATCAGGATTGTCTTTATCCATATTAAACATCCATGCATCTTTGGGTATATTTAAAGTGTAAATTCCTAAGAATTTTCCATTAGAGTATATTTGTATTGGAAAACCGTCAATTGCACCGTTGGCGGGAGTGTCGGGAAGAACATTATATTTACTTTGTATCTCTGTTGCCAAATTAGCAGTAATAATGTTTCTGGCATGTGTTTTATCAATCCAATTTGCTTTTAAACAATATTTACTTTGTTCGCCCCAACCTAAATCAATCTTCAGCTTGTCTGTATGTGTATCATTTTGAAAAAAGTTGATAGTGTAGTTCTTTTTTTCGTAAGCTAAACTGGATGTTCCTTGTACTTTTATTTCAGCATATCCAGAAAATGAAACACTATTACTTTCGTATTTGATTGATATATTTCTTATATCCGTTTTTTCATGCATCTCAGATATATTGCCTTCAAAATATAATTTGGGCAACGGACTGCTTTCGAGATTGTAATAAAGAATGGCGCTTGAGCCAAGCAGGCTTATTACTAACACTATAACCGCAATAATCGATATTATTTTTGCTTTTTTCAAGAAAAAACCCCTTTTATTGTTAATATACAAAGATTTATTACTTTTCAAAGCTGTATTCAGCTATGATACTTTTTATTATTTCGCAGCTGAGGGTGAATACGTTTTCGCCCAGTGTTGACATCAGCTTGCTGTTTTCTGCTTCACACAGCATCGCAAAGCTTTCGCCTACAGCCTTCGCTATATCGCTGCGCCTTTTTACTGCAAGGTAATAAAAGCTGACCGCTGCACCGTTGGAAATGCCGTTGTAATAATCGGGTGCATTTGCTTTTATTGTATTGTACATTGCCTCTGTTGCACTTGTTGAAAGTATCGGACAAAGCTCATTGAGCAGTGTGTACTCTGCGCAAAAGAGCATCAGCGTTTTGAGCTGTATTTTTACAGGCTCGTCAACTGCGCTGTTGCGTAAAAACTTGTTAAGCTCTTCGCCGAGGTTTTCGCTGTCTGGCGAAATGTCTGCAAGCCTTGCGCCAAGCTCCTTTGCTTTGGGTGAATTGCCGTTGACAATGTGACGGCGCATTTCTTCTGCCAATGCAAAAAGGTCGTTGCTGTCCGCGTCTTCTGCTTTGCTTTTGAAAATTTTAATATCGCTGTCGTCGTGCATTAAAGTACCTCTTTCCGGCTTTATACTTTTTCGGCTTTTTTCTGCATACGTTTTATTTTTGCTTTGTAACCGAGGAATGCTGTAAGGTGCTGCTGCGGAATTTCAATTCCGCCTACACCTATTGCAGCAGGCGAATACATTCCGTGGAAATCGCTGCCGCCGGTTAAAAGCAATCCTTTTTCTTTGGCAAGCTTTGAAAGTGCGGTGATATCCTCAGCACTGTGGCAGGGATGCCAGACTTCAAGTCCGTTAAGACCTTTTTCAATAAGGTCATCTACAAGGTGAGTACATTTTGAATGTGCCGTGTGTGAAAGCACGGCAATGCCTCCTGCGGCACGGATCTGCTCAACTACCTCACGGGGGTCCGGAAATTCGGGCTGAACAATTATGTTTGTGCTGCTTTCAGGGGAAAACAGCTCGTGATATATTTCACCGTAAAGCTCGGTAGTTATATTGCACTGCATTAATGCATGCATAATATGCTGCTTGAATACGTTGGTTGAACCCTGAGCGCATTTGAGCACAAGGTCACCCGTGATGGGGTAACGCTGAGCAGCTTTGAGAATCATATACTGGCTGGCTTTTTTTCTGGAGAGAGAATTGCGGCGGCACAGCCCTTCAAGTCTGTCCGGACTGTCAGGGTAGTAGCAGAGAAGATGAACCTCAGTCTGAGTTTCTTTGTCAAAGGCAGAAAGCTCAACTCCCGGTATTACGTTAACACCGTGACGTTCACCTATTATTTTTCCTCTGACCGTACCTGCAAGACAGTCGTGGTCGGTAATTGCAATTGTGTCGATGCCCTTCTTCTTTGCAAGAACAACGAGATCATCAATTCCGATTGAACCGTCTGAAAGTTTGGTGTGACAATGTAAATCTGCAGTCATTAAATACCCCCCCTCAGGTAGTGTAGGAATTTCAGGGCGATTTCCAATTAATCAATATTATTGTATATCATTTCTGACATTTTTTCAAGCATAAAATTATTTGCAATATCATGTATTTTTGGAGCGGAATATACATAATTTTTGTGTTTTTATACAAAATAAAGCCGATATATACCGGATTACGGTATATATCGGCGATTTTAAGGTATATTATTCATGTCCACCTTCGATGACATCTTTCATTTTTAACACACTTGTTACGGTGCCGAGCATGATTTTTATATCAAACGCGAGGCTTTGCTTTTCAATATATTCCTTGTCCATTTTAACCTTTTCTTCATCGCTTATTGTATCTCTGCCGTTTATCTGTGCCCAGCCGGTAAGTCCGGGACGCACAGCATAAACACCGGCTTGCTTGCGAAGGTTGTGTATTTCACCCTCATTTGTAATAAGCGGACGCGGACCGACAAAGCTCATATCGCCCCGGAGGATATTAAACAGCTGCGGTAATTCGTCAAGGCTTGTTTTGCGCAGCAGTTTGCCGCAGGCAATAATCTGCTCATCCGATTCCGTGAGATCGTTTGTAGCGGTAATTCTTGTACCGTTTTTCATGGTGCGGAATTTATATATTGTAAACTTTTTCATATCTTTGCCGATTCTTTCCTGCTTGTGAATCACAGGTGAACCGTCTGTAATAAGGATGATAAGGGCAATTACCAAAAACAGGGGAGTGAGCAAAACACAGGCAACCAGCGATGATGCAAAATCAAATGCTCTTTTCATTTTCGGTATTACCTCCTTTATAATTATTAATACATTATTTTATCATGCTCTTTTTCCAATTGCCGCTGCGAACATAAATCGCACCTATTATAATGCCGCCGATTGAAGCGAAGCCCATTGCCAATGCAATGCCGTCAAAGCCTAAATCCATAACTTTTACCAGAAAATAAGCGAGAGGTACTCTGATAATTATGCTGTTGCAGACTGCGTTTATAAGGGCAATATATGTGCTGCCAGCAGCAATTGCAAGACCGTTCATACAGAACATTATGGTTGCAAACAGATAGTCAAAGGAAATAAGCTGAATATACCGTGCACCTGTTTCTATAACCTCAGGCTCACTGTCAAACAGCCTTATAAGGAATTCGGGGAAGATGTTTACCACAGCAAAAACAACTATCGAAATGATAAAGGCCATAATCATACCTATATTCATTGTCTTTTTTGCTCTGTCAAATTCACCTGCACCTATATTCTGTCCTGCCATTGAGGAAATTGCGCTGCTCATTGCAAGGCCGGGCAGAATGGCAAATGAGTTGATTTTACCGCCTATGCCCTGGCAGGCTGAAGCAACCTCAGCATTGGGCAGGGAGTTGACAAGTGCGGTAAGAGTCAGAAATGAAAGGGATACAACAAGGCTCTGAACAGATGAGGGTAAGCCGATTCGCATGAGCGGGCCGAGTTTGTCCTTGCTGATTTTAAAATCGCTGAGCTTGTATTCTGCAAAAAACTTTTTCTTTACAAGGTAAATAAGCGAAATAACAACGCTGAGTGCCTGTGCAGTGATTGTAGCCCATGCAGCACCTGCGGAAGCCATACCGAACTTGCCTACAAGTATAAGGTCGAGCACAACAT
Organism: Acutalibacteraceae bacterium; assembly: GCA_045536235.1. Taxonomy (GTDB): domain Bacteria; phylum Bacillota; class Clostridia; order Oscillospirales; family Acutalibacteraceae; genus UBA8612. The sequence goes on from JAZSND010000020.1 coordinate 66,147, forward strand.
TGGTTATTGCGGCAATAAGTACGAAGTAAAGCGGTCTTTTTGAGTCACCCATTCCTCGCAGTACACCGCTTATTGCGTTGTACAGGAACATGAATACCATACCGCCCATGCAGATCTGGTAGTAGTCTGCTGTTTCGCTGTAGGCTGATGCCGGGGTGTTCAAAAGAGTCAGCAGCGGGTCGCAAAGGAACATCATTACAACAGTCAGTACAACGGCAAGTATCATATAGAGTGTGGTCATTGTGCCGATTGTTTTGCGTTGTTCTTTGAATAGTTTCTGTCCGCCGTACTGTGCTATGAGTACGGTGCCGCCGATTGACAGACCCATTGCAGCACCTGTGACAAGTATGTTTATCTGGCTGCCGATTGAAACACCGGTTATACCTGATTTGCCGCAGAACTGACCGACAATTATCATATCTGCAACGCTGTAAAGCGCCTGCAGAAGGTTGGAAAGCAGGAACGGGGTAGCAAACTTAATCAGCTGACGGCTGACGCTGCCCTGCGTTAAATCTTTGTTGAAATTATCAGCCAACGTTTTCTGCCTCCTTAGGTTTAATCATTGTCAGCGAAATACGTTTTTTGGCAACATCCACACCGAGCACCCAGACAGTAACTATATCACCGACTGTCAGCACCTCGGACGGGTGCTTTATAAATCTGTCTGTAATGCGTGAAATATGTACAAGTCCGTCCTGATGCACACCGATATCAATAAACGCACCGAAATCAATTACGTTTCGTACCGTGCCCTTGATTTCCATGCCGGGCTTCAGGTCATTCATGTCCATAACATCTGTGAGCAGCATCGGAGGCGGCAGCTCATCTCTCGGGTCACGTCCGGGACGGAGCATTTCTTTAACTATATCGTTAAGCGTCGGCACACCGATGCCAAGCTGCTCAGCAAGCTTTTCTGCACCTGCTTCTTCAACCTTCTGTGCAAGATCAGCAATTTTGCCGTCTTTGACATCTTTCAGCTCATATCCGCAAGCCTTCAGCAGCTCTTTTGCTGCATCGTAGCTTTCGGGGTGTACGGCTGTGTTGTCAAGCGGATTCTTGCTCTCGGCAACTCTGAGGAAGCCTGCACACTGCTCGTATGCCTTTGCACCGAGCTTCGGCACTTTTTTGAGTTGTGCTCTGCCTGTGAATGCGCCGTTTTCTTCTCTGTACAGAACAATGTTTTTGGCAACTGTTGAGTTTATACCTGAAACTCTTGTAAGCAGTGAAGGTGATGCTGTGTTGAGGTCAACACCTACGTTGTTAACACAATCCTCAACAACACCGTCAAGTGCGTTGCCAAGCTCCTTCTGAGGCATATCGTGCTGATACTGACCGACGCCTATAGCTTTCGGGTCAATTTTAACAAGCTCTGCAAGAGGGTCCTGCAAACGTCTTGCGATTGATACGGCACTTCTTAAGGATACGTCAAACTGCGGGAATTCTTCTGCCGCAAGCTTTGATGCTGAATATACGGAAGCACCTGCTTCGCTGACTACCATGTATTTTGCGTTGCTGCCTGTTTCTTTGAGCAGCTCGGAAGTGAATATCTCTGTTTCTTTTGATGCTGTGCCGTTGCCGATTGCAATTATTTCTACGTTGTGTTTCTTTATAAGGTTTGCAACGGTCTGCTTTGCTGCCTGCTTTTGTGCAGCGGAATGTGTGACATAAATAACGCCTGTGTCAAGCACTCTGCCTGTGCCGTCAACAACGGCAACCTTGCAGCCTGTACGGTATCCGGGGTCAAGACCGAGCGCAACCTTGCCTTTTACGGGCGGCTGTAACAGCAGGGGACGCAGGTTAGCAGCAAAAACTTTAATTGCATCCGTGTCAGCTCTTTCTGTTAGCGTTGAACGGATTTCACGCTCTATTGACGGCAAGATAAGCCTTGTATAGCTGTCAGCACCTGCATCACGTACGGTGTCTGTAAACAAAGAGCCTGTGTTTTTGAGTGTAACGCTTGTTATAACACCGAGTGCTTTGACAATATCGAGTGTAACGCTTACCTTAAGGAAGCCTTCTTTTTCGCCTCTGTCAAGGGCAAGTATACGGTGGTTTGCAATTTTGTTTACAGGTTCGGAATAATCGTAATACTGTGCGTAAACGCTGTCCTTTTCTTCGTCGGCAGCTTTGGAATTGACTATACCGACAACAGTGAACAGGTTGCGTATTCTGCGGCGTATGTCAGCATTATCGGAAATATCCTCTGCGATAATATCCATTGCGCCCTGTAAAGCATCTTCTGCCGTTGCTACACCTTTTTCCTCGTCGATGTATTCTGCTGCGGCATCTGTTGCGGACACATTCATCTGTTCCTGAGCAAAAATCAGTTCAGCCAGCGGCTCAAGTCCCTTTTCTCTTGCAATGCTTGCACGTGTCTTGCGCTTGGGTTTGAAGGGACGGTATATATCTTCAATTTCGGCAAGTGTCTTTGCGTTTTCAAGTGCTGCCTCAATCTCATCTGTCATCTTTTCCTGTGCGGTAACAGATGCTCTGACTTCTTCTCTGCGCTTGTCAAGGTTGCGCAGGTATTCAAGTCTTTCTGAGATTTCACGTATGGTCTGGTCGTTGAGTGTGCCGTGAGCCTCTTTGCGGTAACGTGCAATAAAGGGCACAGTGTTGCCCTCGTCAAGAAGGCTGACAGTGTTTTCAACCTGCCACTTTTGCAGACCGAATTCTGTGGTTAAAGTTAAAATGATATCCAAAAGTGTGTCTCCTTATGCTTCAAGTTTCATATCGCCTTTTTTAATCCAGCCGAGCTTTCTCATAACTTCGGAAACACCGAATGCAACAATGCCGGGCAGGATAAAGTGTATAGCTAACATTTCAATCAGTGCAACCGTAGGTGTGACGCCTGCTTCGGTCATAGCCTGGTAGCCCATAATCTGACCGACAAGTCCTGCTGTGCCCATGCCTGAGCCGGTTGCGTTGTTTACCATGCCGAGCAGAGCAGAAGAAACCGGACCTGTAACTGCGCTTGCAATAATTGCAGGCAGCCATATTATCGGTTTTTTGACAATGTTTGGCATCTGCAGCATGCTTGTGCCGATACCCTGTGCAACAAATCCGCCAAAGCCGTTGTCACGGTAGCTTGCAACGGCAAAGCCTATCATGTTTGCGCAGCAGCCTGCAACAGCTGCACCTGCGGCGATTCCGCTTAAGCCCAGCGCAACACCGATTGCAGCAGAGCTGATGGGAAGAGTCAGGAATATACCCATAAGCACGGCAACAACAATGCCCATTATAATAGGCTGCTGTTCTGTGCCCCAGTTGATAAGGCTGCCGAGCCATGTCATGAATTCTGATATGTACGGGCCGATAAGCAGACCGGCAACAGAGCCGCTGCCTATGGTAACAATGGGAGTGAGAATAATATCAAGCTTTGTTTTGCCTGCTACAAGGTGACCGATTTCAATGCCTACAAAGGCGGCAACGAATGCGCCCATAGGCTCACCGGGGCCTGCATAAGAAACAACAGCACCGTCAACCATTGTGCCGGCTATGATTTTTGTGGCAAAAGCGCCTATCATACCTGTAGCGGCAGATGAAAGGGTTACAAGCGGCTTTTCGCCGAATTTTGCAGCAACACCGCAGCCGATACCTGCACCCATGAGGGAAGCAGCGATTTTACCTATAGTAAATATGTAGCCGCCGATTGCGTGAGGAATGGCGTTGCCGATTTGCTGCAGGATTGTACCTATAATCAGCGTAGCAAAAAGTCCGAATGCCATGCCGCTGAGTCCGTCAATAAAAAGCTTGTTGAGAAATTTTTTAATTGCCTTCATTTGTCTTTGCCTCTTTTGCTGTAAAACTAATATCTCTTAAGCTGTCTTATATCCCTGCCTGTGAATTTGAGGGATACGTAACTGCCTATGATTCGTGAAGTGATACGCTGTGTGTATTTGTCCTCAAGCTCGTTCGGGGTGAGGTTGGTGCTGATAATTGTCGGCTTGCCGCTTAAAATGCGGGAGTTGATGATGTTGTAAATGCAGCTGACAGTAAAATGCGTTAAAAACTCAACACCGAGGTCATCTATAATAACAAGGTCGCTTTCAAGCAGTTCCTGCTCGTATGTGCGTTCAAGCGGATTCTGCCTGCTGAAATGCTCCTTTTCAAGCTGACCGAAAATGCTCGGGGCACTTCCGTACACAACACCGTAGCCCTTTTCTGTTACAATGTTTGCAATGGCAAGCGAAAGGTGAGTTTTGCCAAGTCCGGTTGCACCGTGCATAAAAAGGGAAGGGGAACTGAGCGAAAAATCGCTTGCATAGGCTTTGCAGAACTGAGCGATTTCGCCCATACGCTTTTTAGATGATATGCCGTTTGCATCTGCAGCCTCGGGATAAAAATCAAGCGAAAACTTATCGAAGGTCGATGCCTTGAGCGGAGCGGATTTTTCTATTTCCTCCTTGGCTGTCTGTATAAGCAGTTCACGCTGACAAGAGCATATTCCGTTTTCTGTTACGCCTGTATCTTCACATATGCTGCAGACGAATTGAGACTCGAGATAATCCTCGGGAAAGCCTGCTGCAGTTAAAAGCTCTTTTCTTTCTTTTTGAGCTGCAAGGCTTTCTTTTGCCAGCTTTTCGATAAAAGCTCTGCCCTGTGCACCCGAGCCCTTGGCGAATGCACCTATAACCTGTGCGCCGCACGCAGCAATTCTGCTCTGGATTTCTGCAAGCTGCGGAATGGCTGAATATGCTTTTTCACGTCTTATATCAAGCTCGTCACGTGCCTGCCTTTGCCTGCGGTCCAGCTTTGCCTGAGCAATAAGATATATGTTCTTGCTATAACTCATTTCGGTGTAACACCTCTCAATTTTTATTGGGCTTATAAACCAGCGGCTCCTCAAGTGAGCGGCGGTTGAATTCGTCTATATCGTATGAGGCATCGTAGCCTTTACTGTTTTTCTTTTTCGGAGTCTGCTTTGCAGCTTTCTTTTCTGCAATGCTTTCTTCAAGCTGCCGTGGTGTTCTGATTCCACTTTCGTGCCAGTTGACAAGGATTTTGTTCATATACGGAAAGCTGATTTTGTCCGTGCGGTTTGCCATTTCCTCATAGGCTAAATATATCATTTCAATATCAAAGCCCATCTCTGTGTTCCATTGGCGCAGGTAAGCACTCTGTGAGGCGGTCGGCCTCGGTGTGCTGATGCCTGTCATTGCGCACAGCTGTTTCCACAGTCCCTCGCAGCGGCGCAGAATCTGAATCTGCTCATCTGCCTTTTCAATGGAATCTATTTCTCTTTCGCTCCAGCTTTTTGCTGCCTTTTCTATGTAGCTGATTGAACCCTTGTTTATTGATACACAGTATTCAATTAGCATCAGCAGCACTTCTACGGGCAGCCCGTAGGTGTCGCATATCATGAGCAGCGTTGCCTGAGAATCGTAGCCTATAGTTCTGCCGAGCTTTTCCTGTGCCTGATTGAGCATAAAGCGTATTTCGGGGTCCTCTTTTGCCCGCTTTGCTATCTGTTCGCTGGTGGGTTTGATAGGTGTAACGGTAACGGGAATTTTTATCGGCGTGTTCTGATTTTCGGGTTTTGCATAAGAAGGCGTTTCTTCAACAGGTGCAGCCTTACCGTCTGCAAGGATTATACCGGCCTCAATCCAGTATTGCATGGCATCGCAAACATCTGCGTGCTGCATGTTGAGAGCCTTGCTGATATCTTCGCTTGTCGGATTTTCGGCAGCGTGGCGGAACAGCCACAGCAGTACTTTAAGCTGAGCTGCACCGGCAAGCTTCAGATGCTTGTCCGCAACAGCTGCGGGTATACTGAATGAAAGCCCGAACATTACCTGCGGGTTAATTGAAAAATTCATGGCTGATCACCGTCCTTTTCGTTTGAATATAACATATCACAAATAACAAATATACACCAAAAATGCAAATTAGTAAAGTGATTTAAATTAAAAATATTAAAATATACTGATTTGAATTATTATATATCTGTCTGTTTTTATCTTGCAGAAATTGACATTGACGTTTTCGTGTGGTAACATTACAATAGCGATTCATGTGTAATACTGAAAGGAGAAAGAAATGAAGCTTACATACTACGGTACTGCTGCGGCAGAGGCTATGCCTGCACTGTTCTGCTATTGCGAGCATTGCGAAAGAGCCAGAAAAGCGGGCGGAAAAAATATACGCACACGTTCACAGGCGCTTGTCAATGACGATTTGCTTATTGACCTGCCTCCCGATACATATATGCATATGATTAACTACGGGCTTGACCTGCGCAGAATAGAGCATATCCTTATTACTCATTCACATGAGGATCACCTTTATCCGTTGGAGCTTGGCAATATCCGTCCTCCTTTTGCGCACAGACTGCCTGATGCAGGTCCTGTAAATGTTTACGCATCTCAGGCTTCTTCTGCTGCTGTATTGCACGGCGCTGTTGCTTCAAGGGTGATGGACGAGCAGTATCTTTGCGTGCACACATTAAAGGCGTTCGAGCCGATGAAAATCAGAAATTATACCGTTACACCGCTTAAGGCTAATCACGACAGCCGGATTTCTCCGTTTATATATGTTATATCCGACGGTGAAAAAACCATGCTTTACGGCAACGATACGGGCTGGTTTCCGCAAGAAACCTGGAATTACCTTGCAAACAGCGGGATACGTTTTGATTACGTTTCGCTTGACTGTACCTGCACCAACGATGTCTGCGATGAGCCGGACGGTCATATGAACCTCGGTGCATGCAAGCACACCAAAGAAGAAATGCTGAAAATCGGCTGTGCCGATGAAAAAACCGTATTCTGCCTTCACCATTTTTCACATAACGGCAGCTATACTTATGATGAGCTTGTTCCCGTTGCTGAGCAAATAGGCTTCCTCGTTTCCTATGATTCCATGTCAATCGAATTTTAATATAAAAGGAGTAAATTCATGAACCCCGTAAAAGTTGAACATTTTGGTATTCAGAGAAAAATTGTATCCAACATGACCACACAGTCATGGATGGAAATTCCTCACGCAGGTCCCGTTATTGAGTTTGATGTAACGGACCTTATGGCAAAATTCAACGAGCTTCGTAATTCCGGCAAACTGCAGTATAAGCTGAGCATTAACACACTTATGCTCAAGGCTATTGCAATTGCTCTTAAGGAATCACCCAAGCTTAATGCACATCTCGAATTCAACCGTCATTTCGTAAAGGGCAAAATCAAATACTTTGATGAGGTGCATTTTTCTGTCCCCATGCAGCTCCCCAACGGCGAAATGATGACAATCAACTGCCACAATTTTGAAAATAAGACACTCGATGAAATGTCTGCTTATATGCTTGATGTCAGCCGCAGACTTGAAAAAACAAACCTCACTGAGGCTATGTTTGAGGTTTCAATGGATAATACCATTACCGCACTCAAAAAAGGTAAAATCAAGACTGTTCTTTGCCGCCTTTTCGGTGCAAAGCTCGGTAAGCACAGAATAAAAACTCTCAGCGGCAAGGCAAAAAAGGAATATAACAGCATTCCTAAAACCGACAGAATCACAAAGAGCGATATTGAGCAGGGTACAATCACCGTCAGTAACCTCGGTTCGGTTGACCGCAACAGACACGGCTTTGTTGCATTGCTTGAAATTATTCCGCCGCAGACTGCTGCTATCGCTATCTGGGCAGCAACAGACAGACCGGTCGTTGTTGTCAACGATAAGGGCGAAAAGGAAATTGCAATCCGTCAGATTATGCCTATGACAATTATGTTTGATCACCGTGTGTGCGAATACGGAGATGCTGTAGGCTTTATCAGAAAAATTCAGGATATATGCGACAATCCCGAGCAGATTATGGAGTGGTGATTTATGCCCCGTTTCAGCGTTGTTGTTCCCGTATATAACGCAGAAAAATATCTGGATGAATGTATAAATTCCGTTCTTTCACAGAGCTTTGCTGATGTTGAGCTTGTTCTTGTGGATGACGGTTCACCTGACAGCAGCGGTCACATCTGTGACCGCTTTGCCGCTTTGGATGAAAGAGTAAAGGTAATTCATCAGCAAAATCAGGGGCATATCACCGCACGTATGAACGGAGCAAATGCTGCAAGTGGCGAGTATATTCTTTTTCTTGACAGCGATGACTGGCTGCTGTCCGGTTCACTCGAAAAAATTGATGATAAAATAGCTCAATACAGCTGTGATATGCTTGTTTTCCGTCTTGTGAAAAACGAAATGCCCTGTGCTGACTTTTTCGGTGAAGAAAAGGAAACAGTTACAAAAGCGGAATACCTTGCCGTCAATGTTATAAAAACGGCGCTTAATTCGCTTGTTGTCAGGGCGACAAAACGCTGCCTTTTTGACGGAATTGATATTTCATCATTTGCAGGTTTTCTCAATTCCGAGGATTTGCTTTTGTCGCTGTCACTTGTTCGCAAAGCCGGAAAAATCAGCTATATACCTGATGTGCTTTACAGCTATAGAGCCAACGATTCGGGAATTACTGCCGGCTATAATAAAAACGGAATGGAAGAATTTGTAAAATCACGAGCTGTTCTTTGGGCGGAACTTGAAGAGTACGGCATAGCAACTGAAAAAAATCAGCTTTTACTTAATACAGCTTTTATGCGCCGTGCAGCCGATACGGCTTTGCAAATTACCGCTACCGATATGAGCTATGCTGAAAAAAAGCAGGAATACAGAAAAATATCGGATATGCCGTTCTTTAAAAAAGCAATAAAAATGTACAGCGTTGATGAATTCGGTTTTGCCAAGCAGCTGCGTATAAAATTTTTGAAACACAAACTTTTTTTGCTGCTGTTTCTTGTTGATAAGTTCAGACTAAATTTTGACAGGAGGTGAATCGGGTGGCATCTTTGTCCGATAAAATAAAACTGATAAAAGCACTGAGCAATAATGAAACAAAAGAAAAAATCCAAAGCATGTTAATGTTGAAAATAAAAATGCAAAAAGCTGCTGAAGCTACTGCACAGTGCATTGCAGAAGGCTTGGGTGAGCCGCAGGAGATAACAGCACTGAGCATATCTGCCGGTAAAAATGGCTTTTTACCGCTTGAGGTTACCGTAACAGCAGACGGTGTCGAAGCCTTTGTTGAGAGCGTGCAGCCGGAAGATGTTGATTTCAGATACGATGTTATTTGTGAGGATTTCAATAAAGAAATTGACGGTAACGACGATGAAAAAACTGAGTTTTTGAAGAAAACGGCACAGCTGTTGGACAGCATAATTGCCGATAACGGTGTTGCAGCTGATAATTTTTCGACAAAAATATGTTAAACTTCTGTGAAAATTCTTTTTTAGAAAAATAATTTCATTTTACTATTATATAATGCGAATAAGCGAAAAATTTTTATTGAGAGGAATGTATTAAAATGAACGCTAAAAAACTTATTGCTCTTCTCCTTGCAGCAGTTCTTTGCCTTTCCTTCGCAGCATGCGGCGGCAACGGCGATGCTGAGGAAACAACCACAGCTCTTGCAGACGAAACAACAGTTGCTGAGGAAACAACAGCAGTTGATGCTCCTGTAGAAGATGACACAACAGCAGCTGAGGAAACCACAGTTACTGAAGAAACAACAGTAGCAGAGGAAACCACAGTTGCTGAAGAAACAACAGTTGCAGAAGAAGAATCTTCCGAAGAAGCTACAGAGGCTGCAAAAGCTCCTCAGGGCACAGCAGAAATCGTTGCTTACTTCAACACAGCAGTTAATAAGATCAAGACTGACGCTAAGAGCGTAAAGCAGAACCACGTAACAAACTACCTTGCAGCTTCTCCGACACTTCCCAGTGCAATCGGCGGCATCTACAAAATCCTCGGTGAAGATGAGTGGCTTGACAAGATGCTTGTAGACAACAGCCAGGGTGCTGCTACATACTCCACAAAGGCTGATATCGTTGCTAAGTTCCCTGTAGAAGGTGAATCATGGGCATCCAAGCTCACAGCAGACGATGTTAAGTCCGCTACCTGCACAGAGTCCAACGGTGTTTACACAATCACAGTTGTTGCAAAGGCTGACGGCAAGTCTGACAGCGTTAAGCACGGCGAGGGTCACTGCCCCAAGGCATTCAACGTTGTTCTTCCCGGTGTTATCAACGATAATATCCCCGGCATTGCAACAAGCCTTGTAGGTCTTTCTACTGTTAACTACCCCATGGGTAAGGTAGTTATCACCGTTGACGCTGCTACAGGCAACGTTAAGACAGCTGAATACGATATTCAGTGGACAATCAACTTTGATAAGATGGGTGCAGCTATTCCGCTTGGCACAAGATCATCTTTTGTTGTTACATTCTAAGCAATAACCTTTCAACTAATGTTCCTGCTTTCTGTTTCAGGAAGCAGGAATTTTTATTTTCAAGTCATGAACATTTGTTCGCTTTGGTGTTGACTTATATAATTATTTTTGATAAAATAAATAGAAATAGAGCGGGGCTTGCTCCCGCTGTTGAGTTTACCGAAAGCTATAATGTTTTGGAACGGATTAAAACAGCAATAATATATACAAGTGATTTTAACGGGGTGTTTTTTGTGGCGGATTTTGAATTGATGCGTGAAAGAGCAGCTGAATTGAAAGAGCAGCTGAATTATCATATAAAACGGTATTATGACGAGGATGCTCCTGAAATTTCCGATTATGAGTATGATATGCTCATGCGTGAGTTAAAGGAAATTGAAGAGCAGTTCCCTCAGCTGATAACCTCAGATTCACCGACTCAGCGTGTCGGCGGTACGGCGAGCAGCGCTTTTGCGCCGGTTGTGCATTCCGTGCGCATGGAAAGTCTGCTTGATGCTTTCAGTAAAGACGAGTTGTATGCTTTTGACAACCGTGTGAAGCAGGGTGCCGGTGAAGCAGCATATGTTGTTGAGCCTAAAATTGACGGACTTTCCGTTTCGCTCGAATATGTCAATGGTGAGCTTGTCCGTGGTTCAACCCGTGGTGATGGCGATGTTGGTGAAGATATTACCCACAATATTCTGACAATTTCTTCCGTGCCCAAAAAGCTTAATAAAAACCTGCCGTTTATTGAGGTCAGAGGCGAGGTTTATATGCCTCACTCAAGCTTTGAGGAACTTATTTTAAGGCAGGATGAAGCAGGGGAAAAGCCGTTTAAAAATCCGCGTAACGCTGCTGCAGGTTCACTCAGACAAAAGGACAGCTCGATTACCGCAACACGCGGTCTTGATATGTTTATTTTCAATATTCAGCAGGTTGAGGGCAAAACACTTACATCACATAAAGAATCGCTTGATTTTCTCGGTGAACTCGGTTTTAAAACCGTGCCCGATTATAAACGCTTTTCCGATTTTGATTCTGCTGTTGAGCAGGTGCGCAAAATCGGCGAAATGCGAGGAACGCTGCCCTTTGATATTGACGGTGCAGTTATAAAGGTAGACGATTTTTCAAAGCGTGAAATGCTCGGCAGCACCGCAAAATTCCCCCGCTGGGCAGTTGCTTTCAAATATCCTCCCGAAGAAAAAAATACTGTTTTACGTGAGATAGAAATAAATGTCGGCAGAACCGGTGTCCTGACACCTATAGCTGTTTTTGACCCGATTCAGCTTGCAGGTACTACCGTCAGCCGTGCTACACTTCACAACCAGGATTTTATTGATGAAAAGCAGATAGCAATCGGTGATACGATTGTTGTGCGCAAAGCCGGCGATATAATTCCCGAGGTGCTTTCCGTTGAAAAGCATTGCGGCAACGAGGTTTTCCGTATTCCCGATGTTTGCCCCGTTTGCGGCGCTCCTGCTGTTAGAGAGGGCGAAGAGGCAGCGATCCGCTGCAATAATTCCGATTGTCCCGCACAGCTCAAACGCAGGCTTATTCACTTCTGCTCACGTGATGCTATGGATATAGAATCCCTGGGTGAAGCTGTTGTTGAATTGCTTGTTGATAATGGCTTGGTTTCAGGCGTTGAGGATATATATACGCTAAAAGCTGAAGACCTTATTAACTTAGAGCATTTTGCAAAAAAATCGGCTGACAACCTTGTCAAGGCTGTAGCCGATTCAAAACAGAATGATTTATATAAGCTTGTATTCGGTCTGGGTATACGTCATATCGGTCAGAAATCCGCCAAGCTGCTCAGTGAGCATTTCATTACTATGGATGCTCTGCAAAAAGCAAGCATAGAAGATATTTCAAAAATTGAAGGTTTCGGCGGAATTATGGCACAGAGCGTTGCGCAGTATTTTGCAATGCCGCAGACTTCCGGACTTATCGGAAAATTAACCGAACTCGGTCTTAACATGAAATCCCTTCGTGAAATTGAAGATGATAAATTCAAGGGTAAAACCTTTGTTCTTACAGGTACTCTGCCGACCTATACCCGTAACGAGGCAGCTGAAATAATCGAAAAGTTCGGGGGCAAGGTTTCCTCCTCCGTATCTAAGAAAACAGATTATGTTCTTGCCGGTGAGGAAGCAGGCAGCAAGCTCAAAAAGGCAAATGACCTTGGTATTACCGTAATTGACGAAGAGCAGTTCAAAGCCATGGTATCAGAGTGAGCCGTCCCTGAATGCACGCTCAAACCAGACATCCTTAGCCTCAAACGCTTTGCCGTTCAGGTAATTCAGTATACCTGCATCTGTTGTGAACGTAAACTGCAAACGGTATGAATAAAGGCATTGTTTTTTGTAGCCCTTTGCTTTGTTGAGTGCGTTTGTGCCGTATTTGCCGTCGCCCAGCAGGGGATGGCCGATGTGAGCCAGATGCGCTCTGATCTGGTGGGTTCTGCCTGTGAGCAGCTCAACACGTACAAGGCTCAGATTATCCTTTTCGTCAAGCACCTTGTAGCGTGTGCGTATTTCCTTTGCGTCGTCTTTAGGTTTATCGTAAACAGCAACCTTGTTTTTCTTTTCGTCCTTTTTCAGATATCCCGTAAGTGTTGCCTGTTTTTTGTCAAAACAGCCGTGAGCTATGCAAAGGTAAATCTTGCTCAGCTCTCTGTCCTTGATTTTCTGGTTGAGTATTCTCAAAGATTCCGCATTCTTTGCGGCTATGACTATACCGCCTGTGTTTCGGTCAATCCTGTTGGCAAGTGCAGGCGCAAAGCTGCTTTCGTCCTTCGGGTCGTATTCTCCCTTTTCATAAAGGTAGCGTTCAACACGTGTTATCAGCGTGTCGACATATTCGCCTTCGTCAGGGTGACTCAGCAGACCGACCTTTTTATCAAGCAGAATTATGTTTTCATCTTCGTAAATTATATCGAGCTTTGTTGATGCACGCAGAAAATCGTATTTTTCGGGTGCAGGCGCAAAGAATTCGTCGTTGATATACATTTCAACAAGGTCACCTTTTTGCAGTCTTGTTGATATTTCGGCACGCTTGCCGTTTATTTTAATTCGTTTCAGACGTATGTATTTATACATCAGCCCCTGCGGCAGCAGCGGTACAGCTTTGGTTATGAACTTGTCAAGCCGCTGATTGGCATCGTTTTGATTAATTGTAAAGCTTTTCAAATATTATCACCTTAAATTTTAATGTAGTTATAATATCACATAAACCCGAATTAAGCAAGGAGTGAAAAAGCCGTGGACAAATTTGTTCTCCATTCAAAATACAAACCGACAGGTGACCAGCCGCAGGCGATAGAGGCTCTCGTAAACGGAATAAACAAGGGCTATGCGGAGCAGACACTCCTCGGCGTTACGGGCTCGGGTAAAACATTTACCATGGCAAATGTTATCGAAAAAGTCAACCGTCCCACGCTTGTCCTTGCACACAACAAGACCCTTGCCGCACAGCTTTGCAGCGAATTCAGGGAGTTCTTCCCCGAAAATGCGGTTGAATATTTCGTTTCTTATTACGATTATTATCAGCCGGAAGCGTATTTGCCCACAACTGATACCTACATCGAAAAAGATTCTGCAGTCAATGACGAAATTGATAAACTGCGTCATTCAGCAACCTGTGCATTGGCTGAGCGAAGAGATGTTATCATTGTTGCAAGTGTATCGTGTATTTACACCCTGGGCAGCCCGTTTGACTATAAAAACATGCTTATTTCTCTGCGCCCCGGCATGAAAAAAAGCCGTGAGGAGCTTATTGAAAAGCTGGTCAGCATCCAGTATGAACGCAATGATATAAACTTTATCCGTAATAAATTCCGTGTCAGGGGCGATGTTGTGGAGATATTCCCGGCATATTCGTCCGATACGGCAATACGTGTTGAGTTTTTCGGTGATGAAATAGACAAAATCAGCGAAATTAACGTTCTGACCGGTGAGGTTAAAGCCGTGCTTAACCATGCGGCTATCTATCCTGCATCGCACTACGTAATTCCGCAGGAGAAAATGGAAGAAGCCATAGGCAGAATCTTTGACGAAATGACAACTGTTTATGCAAATTTTGTGGAGCAGGGTAAGCTGCTTGAAGCTCAACGCATAAAACAGCGCACAGAATACGATATTGAAATGCTGCGTGAAACAGGCTTTTGTAAGGGTATTGAAAACTATTCACGTGTGCTTTCGGGCATGCCGCCCGGTTCTGTGCCGTTTACGCTGCTCAACTATTTCCCTGATGATTTCCTGCTCTTTGTCGATGAATCGCATGTTACTCTGCCGCAGGTCAGGGGAATGATAGGCGGCGACAGAGCAAGAAAACAGAATCTTGTTGATTTCGGTTTCCGTCTGCCCTCGGCTTACGATAACCGTCCGCTGAATTTTGATGAGTTTTATGAACGGACACATCAGCGTATTTTTGTCAGCGCAACTCCCGGCGAATTTGAGCGCAGCAAAAGTGAGCAGATTGCCGAGCAGCTTATACGTCCCACAGGTCTGCTTGATCCCGAAATATCTGTGCGCAGTACCGACGGACAGATTGACGACCTGCTCGGTGAAATAAATAAGCGTGTTGAGAAAAAAGAGCGTGTGCTTGTCACAACGCTCACCAAAAAAATGGCTGAAAACCTGACTGATTATATGACCGATATGGGCATCAACGTGCGTTATATGCACCACGATATTGATACCATTGAGCGTATGCAGTTAATCCGTGGACTTCGCCTGGGTGAGTTTGATGTGCTGGTCGGTATTAACCTGCTTCGTGAGGGCCTTGATATTCCTGAAGTTTCACTTGTTGCAATACTCGATGCCGATAAAGAAGGCTTTTTAAGAAGCGAAACTTCGCTTATCCAGACCATAGGCAGAGCCGCACGAAATTCGGGCGGTCAGGTTATAATGTATGCCGACAGTGTTACACCGTCTATGGAGCGTGCCATTGAGGAAACGCTGCGTCGCCGTGAAAAGCAGATGGCGTATAACGATGAACACGGCATAGTGCCTGAAACCATTGTCAAGGATGTTTCTGATGTGCTTGAAATATCGTCAAAGGCAGAGGGCAAAGAAAAATCAGACAGACAGCTCAGCCGCATAGAGCGTGAGCAGCTGATTAAGCAGCTGACTAACGAAATGAAGGCAGCAGCCAAGATACTTGAGTTTGAACACGCAGCATACCTGCGTGACAGAATAGAAAAGCTCAGACGGGGTAAGTAAATGAGAGAGAAAAAAATAATTGTCAAGGGTGCAAGAGCGCACAATTTAAAAAACATCGACCTTGAAATACCGAGAGATAAGCTGATAGTTTTTACAGGTCTTTCAGGCTCGGGAAAATCATCTTTGGCTTTCGATACCATCTACGCAGAGGGTCAGCGTCGCTATGTCGAATCGCTGTCCAGTTACGCAAGGCAGTTTCTGGGGCAGATGGAAAAGCCCGATGTTGATTATATCGAGGGTTTGTCACCTGCAATTTCAATTGACCAGAAAACAACCTCAAAAAATCCCCGTTCAACTGTAGGCACTGTTACGGAGATTTACGATTATCTGCGTTTGCTTTATGCCCGTGTGGGTGTGCCGCACTGTCCCGAATGCGGCAGAGAAATCAAAAAGCAGACGGTAGATGATATTGTTGACCGAATCCTGCAAATGGATGAGGGTACAAAAATTCAGATATTGTCACCCGTTGTCAGAGGACAGAAGGGTGAACACGTGAAAGTGTTCGAATCTGCCAAAAAGAGCGGCTATGTAAGAGCACGTGTTGACGGAAACGTGTATGACCTGAGCGAAAAAATAAAACTTGATAAAAACAAACGTCATGATATTGAGATTATCGTTGACCGTCTTGTTGTCAAAGAATCTATCCGTTCACGTCTTGCAGATTCTGTTGAAACTGCTTCAAGCCTTGCAGAGGGCTTAGTGCTGTTCGATGTAATCGGCGGCGAAGAGCAGCTGTTTTCGCAGAATTATGCCTGCCCCGATCACGGTACATGCATTGAGGAGCTTGAGCCGAGAATGTTCTCGTTCAATAACCCTTACGGTGCGTGTAATACCTGCTCAGGCTTGGGCGTGTTTATGAAAATAGATGAGGATATGGTAATTCCTGACCGTACTCTTTCAGTAAATGAAGGTGCAATAAAGGCGAGCGGCTGGAGTCTTGGCGACAGCGGCAGCATAGCAAAAATGTACTTTGAGGGTCTTGCAAAGCATTATAAGTTCTCGCTTGATACGCCGATAGAAGAACTGCCCGGGAAAATAATTGATATACTCCTCTACGGCACAAACGGCGAAAAGATTACCATGGAGCGAAACACCCAGTTTATGACGGGCACTTACCGCACGGATTTTGAGGGTGTTATAAACAATCTCCAGCGCAGATATAACGAAACCTCAAGCGAATGGTCACGCAACGAAATAGAACAGTACATGTCAGAACAGTGCTGTCCCGAATGCAGCGGCGCAAGGCTGAAAAAAGAAATTCTCTGCGTTACCGTCGGCGGAATAAATATAAACGAGTTTACGCAGATGCCTGTTTCGCAGGAACTTGAATTTATCAAAAATCTTGTTCTTTCCGAGCGTGATGCAAAAATTGCCCGCCTCATCCTGCGTGAAATCAGGGAAAGACTTCAGTTCTTAATCAGCGTCGGTCTGGAGTATCTGACTCTTGCACGTTCTGCAGGTACACTCTCGGGCGGTGAAAGTCAGCGTATTCGCCTTGCAACGCAGATAGGCTCGTCACTCACGGGTGTGCTTTATATTCTTGATGAGCCGAGTATCGGCCTGCATCAGCGTGACAACAGCCGCCTTATCGAAACTCTGCGCCATTTAAGAGATATTGATAATACCCTTATCGTTGTTGAACACGATGAGGAAACGATGCTGAGCGCTGACTATATTGTCGATGTCGGCCCGGGTCCCGGTATACACGGCGGCGAAATAGTCGCTGCCGGTACACCTGAAGAAATTATGGCAAATGAAAATTCGCTTACAGGTCAGTACCTGAGCGGCAAAAAGAAAATTGAATTACCCGAAGAACGCAGAAAAGGTAACGGTAAAAAGCTGAAAATAACCGGCGCAAGAGAAAATAACCTAAAGAATATTGATGTTGAAATTCCTCTGGGTACACTTACCTGCGTCACCGGTGTTTCGGGTTCGGGAAAATCTTCGCTTGTTAACGAGATTCTCAATAAAAAACTCGCCGCTGAGCTTAACGGCGCACGCCGCTATGCAGGTAAGCACGATAAAATAACGGGTATCAAACACCTTGATAAGGTTATCAATATCGACCAGTCACCAATAGGCAGAACACCCCGTTCAAATCCCGCAACCTATACGGGCGTGTTTACCGATATACGTGATTTGTTTGCCGCTACAACCGATTCCAAGGTCAGAGGCTATAAAGCAAACCGCTTTTCGTTTAATGTCAAGGGCGGCCGCTGCGAAGCCTGCCAGGGTGACGGTATAGTCAAAATAGAAATGAACTTTCTGGCGGATATTTATGTGCCCTGTGAGGTCTGCCACGGCACACGCTATAACCGTGAAACGCTTGAGGTGAAATACGGCGGCAAATCAATTTACGATGTACTTGAAATGACCGTTGAGGAGGGCATGAACTTCTTCTCAGCCGTACCTAAAGTAAAGAGAAAATTGGAAACTCTCTATAATGTCGGTTTGGGCTATATCAAAATCGGTCAGCCTGCAACAACACTTTCGGGCGGCGAAGCGCAGCGTGTAAAGCTCGCAACAGAGCTTGCAAGAGTCGCAACGGGAAAAACAATTTATATACTCGATGAACCTACAACAGGTCTGCATACAGCTGACGTAGCAAGGCTCATAAAGGTTCTCCAGCAGCTTGTTGACAGCGGTAATACAGTGCTTGTTATTGAGCATAATCTTGACGTAATTAAAACAGCAGACTATATAATTGACCTCGGACCGGAGGGCGGTAACAAGGGCGGCGAAATCGTTGCCTGCGGTACACCCGAAGAGGTTGCAGAATGTGAAAAATCCTATACAGGTCAGTATCTGAAAAGAATTTTAAAAAACAAATAATAAATAAACAAGAAGGAACTTCAGCTGAAGTTCCTTCTTGTTTTGTATGTTATTCAACCGGTGTAAGCGTGGTCTGGTAAATTCTTACATAGTCAACAACAAATTCGCTGTGGTATGTTTCTTTATCAAGGGGAGCGAGAAGTTCCGCATCGGGTACTTCGAGCGAAACTCTGACTTCTTCCTCTACCTGTGATGTGCCGTTGCCGAAAGAAGTGCGTGCGGTTTCAACGCCGTTGATGTAGAATATATATTCATTTTCTGTCCACTTAACACCGTAAGTGTTGTATTCGTTATAGATATCGTTGCCGTAGAATGCGCCGAGCATGCGTGACTGGTAACCTTCCTTCACGCCGTCAACACCTGCGCAGTGTATTGTCTGTGTAACAGCATTTTCTGAAACACCTTTACCGTAGTAGGGTGCTTCAAAAATATCGATTTCAGCGCCGCCGATACCGCCCTGTGAGTATTCAGCCTCATACGGATGTGCAGCCATAATCCAGAATGCGCTCCAGAATCCGCCGCCGTCACTTACCTTACAGCGTATCTCGTAATAGCCTTGCTTGTACCATTTTTTGAGTGCAAGGTCGCCGGCATACCAGCCTTCGCCAAACTGACCGTCTTTGAGGTATTCAGCTGTTATAACGCAGTTACCGTCCTTGACTTCAACCTGGCTGGGGGTGCGGTAGCCGCCTCGGCGGACACCCGTGTTGCAGTATTTCCATACATCGGTATTAAGTGTGTTACCCTCAAATTCATCCTCAAAAACCAGACTGTAGCCCGTCAGGTCAAGTTCTTCGCCTCTGGGGGTCGTGGGGTAGTCGAGAAGTGTAAGACCGAAAAGTTCTACTATTGCAATCAAAGCGGCGATAGCAGCTTTGAAGCTTTTTGCAGTGAACAGCTTTTTGAGATAGATTTTCTGCTGTTCAACGCCCCACATCTGTCTGGGAGCGAGCTTAAGAACTTCTGTTAAAAATTTTTCGAACATTGTTGTTCCTCCGTTTCAGTTATTTGTTTTATTTAGCTGTATCAGGTTTGGCATCTTTGTGTGGAATATTTTCTGTTACTGCGGCAATAAGTTCGTCAGCCGAAATTACTTCTATTCCGTCATCAAGCTGGCTTACAAAATACGCAAGATCATCCGGTCCTACTGTCCACGGGTGTACATTGATTATGCTGTAGCCGTTGATTGTATTGATATCTGCAGGGTAGGTGTTGATAATTTCTGCCTGTGCTTTGAGCCATTCCTGTGTTACCTGGCTTGCGTCACCGCTCGGGTGCCAGAGTGAGAATCTTACCGAAACAAAGGGCTTGTCGTTTGCAAAGAAAACTCTGCCTCTGCCACCGCCGTAACCGCCGGTGTACTCATCGGGGTCTATCTGAAGCACACCGCCTTTGATGTTATCGTATCTTGCAAAGTAGCCAAGCTTGTTGGCGTATAAAGCAAAGTCAATTTCAGTATTAAGTTCATCAAGCAAGGTCATTGTGGTAATTCCGGATTTGAGCATTGTTGCCGCAGTAAGGTCAGAATAAGCTCTTACCTCGTCAGGGGACATTTTTGAAATTCTTGCGTAACCCGCACCTGAAGGACCCGTAATGAAGGAATCCTCTTTATCTTTGTTATCAAGTGCTTTTTTTACAGCTATAGTTGAAAATTTATACATCTGAGGGGCAAAGGTCCATGTGATGGGTGTGTCTATATCATAGTTCTGCCAGGTGTGAAATTCATTATATCCGTTGGAAATCCACTGTGCATTGTCGCCGTCGCTCCATACGATTGCAATGTAGTGCTTTGAAGGGTCAAGTTCAGGTGCAGCTACATTTTCTGCACCGATTTTGCCTGTTTCAATTCTGTTGCAGGTGAGCAGGCTCATATTGAAACTGTGGTCTGACGGAATAACATAGTGTCCGAATCTGCCGGCGCATTCTGTGTGCTTTATTTCGTATTTGCACCAGCCGAGTATCATCGAAGCGGGTTCAAGGTCGCCGTAAATCTTATCACGGAAAGCGCGTGCAACATAGTCATCGTCTTCAACAAAGGTTATAAATATTTTTTGCTGTACTGCAAGGTCACGCAGACCGCTTGCGTCGGCATAAAGGTGAACAAGGCAGTCCTTGCGGAATTCGTCCTTGTATTGGTCATAAAATGTTTCTTCGTGTGTAAAATCAAGCACAGTTGTGCTCAGGTCTGTTTTCTTTTCAAGCCCTGCGGCTATTGCTTTACTTTCTGATGAAACGGGTACTGCAAGCCAACCGTTAACCGTAGCGTAGTTGAATGCAAGATTAATCTGAGAATGTGTGTCTGAATCGGAATAAAGAACATAGCCTTTATCGCTTATGTGTGAAGAATAGCGGTTGATAAGGCTTGTAAGGTCCCAGTTGTTGCCGCTTTCGTCCTTGTACAGCAGGGTGTAGCCTGCTGCTTCAAGCTCTTTGAGTTCGGTAGCTGAATCCATACCGTAATTGATGAAAATTGATGGCTTATCTCTGCTTACAAGACCCTGAAGGCATTGGACAGCTGCGCGTTCATCCTTGCTCAGTCCGTTGACTACAACTATCTCGTCTGCAAGCGGTTTGGTGTCAAAATCGTAAAGAATTTCGCTGAGCTCCTGCTCACTTAGCGGTGCGGGTATAATGCCGGGAATGTAGGCGGTTATACCGTTGTAAACAAACATAAATATTGCCCAGAAAAGTATGATTGCGGTTTTGAATGTTGTCATAAAATTTTCCTCCGTTTATAATTTATGTTAAAGGTAATTCTTTACATTTCCGTCGTAGTGTCCTGAATCCTGGAATCCGTTTTCGGTGCGGATACATTCGCCCCATTTGCGTGCAATTTCTTCGTAGCTGTCGTGTTCAACGTTAACTCTCTCAAACCCGTTTTTGCTGCCTCTCAGGCACCAGTCCGAACTCCACATACCGTGTCCCGTTGCCTTGTAGGTCCATAAGAACCAGCTGTAGTTGAGAGTGTCCATAGTATTAAAACAATTTTCCCAGGTTGTATCCTGGTGCGGGAAGAATTCACCCATCATCATCGGTACATCAAAGAAAATTATTTTGGTAAAAAATGAAAATATGTTAAAAATAAAGTTTGAATTGTTGTAGAAGTGCACTTGATAAACTACGTTGTCCCAGCCTTTTGTGAATGCGTGTGGCAACGCAATCGCTGTCCAGATAGCTTCCATTGTGATTATGTGCCTTTCGTCAACCTTTCGCACAGTATCGTAAAGACGTGTGTAAATAAATTCATTGTTGATTCTGCGCTCAATCTCGCCGCAGTCAACATCGCACATCGGCTCATTGAGCAAATCGTACATCGCAACAGCCGGTTCGTCTTTGAAACGTGTTGCAATTTCTGTCCAGAGCTCATCAGTCAGTTCACGGTATCTTTCGCCCTGTTCTGTGTTGTCATAAAGTCCGCAGGAATCCGCCTTGCCGTTGTGCGGTGCATCACTCTGATAGCCGACTGCACCGTGCATATCAAGCACAACGTAAATTTGACGCTCAGCACATTCATTCACTATCCATTCAAGGCGTGAAAAATCCCAGTTTCCGTTTTCGTCAAGAATCTTTGTGCCGTTATCATCATAATAGAAATTTCTGAACCAGAACGGAACACGCACAGCGTTGAAACCCATACTTTTTATTTCATCAAGGTCATATTCCGTAATCCAGTTGTCCATATATGTATTGAAAAGCTCATATGCCTTTTCTCTGCCGAAGCGCTCTACAAGCTTGGTCAGTACAGTGTAGTGGTCAAGGTCATCCTCATATGGGCAAAGCCAGCCCTCCCAAATCATCCATGCGCCAAGGTTAACACCTTTGAGGTGAACCTCTTCACCGTCTTGGTTGACGATTTTCTGTCCCTTGGTTGTGAGAAAATCATTCTCGGTAAAGCCGCTTGCGGTATTATTTCCTTCGCTTTCTGCACCTGCAAAGAACGTGCAGCCGATAGCCGTAGTAAGGCAAAGGAGTAATGCCAGAACTTTTTTTACTGTATTCATTCGTATATGCTCCTTGGCTTTATTTTTAAATATTATAACATATGTTCCTTGATTTAACAATAGCGACATTGGGTGTAGTGTTACACAGCCGGAAAGTAATTCAGAGAAATATTGACATAATCATTTTACCGTGATATTGTAAATTTAATAAAATAACGGAGGTTAGAGTTATGGCAAAATGGCGAGTAGGTATTATCGGCAATGGCGGTATCTGCAAGGGTGCGCACCTTGAAGAATACCTTAACGATGACAGAATAGAGGTTGTTGCTCTTTGCGATATTATCGAAGAAAGAGCACAGTACTTGAAGGATAATTATTTTCCCGATGCGGATGTTTATACAGATTATAAAGAGCTTTTGAAGGACGAAAGCATTGATTCTGTTGATATCTGTACACCCAACTATCTGCATTCAATCATAGCTGTTGCAGCTTTTGAGGCAGGTAAGCACGTTTTCTGCGAAAAGCCTGATGCTGTAAGCGTTGAAGAGGCTGTACGCATGAATGAGGCTTCTGAAAAAGCGGGCAAAACTCTTATGATTATGAGAAATAACCGCTTTGTTGCCGCATCAAAATACGCTAAAAAATATATTGATAAGGGCGAAATGGGCGAAATCTACTGCGGCCGCTGCGGTTGGCAGAGAAGAAGAGGTATACCCGGCAAGGGCGGTTGGTTTACAACAAAAGAGCAGTCCGGCGGCGGTCCGCTTATTGACCTTGGTGTTCACCTTATCGACCTTTCAATCTGGCTTATGGGCAATCCCACACCGGTTGCTGTTTCCGGTAATACATACCGCAAGTTTGCCGATAACGATTCAAGCGATTCCGTAAATTCCGATTTCGGCGATAAAAAGGCTGACGGCATATTCGACGTTGAGGACCTTGCAATGGGTATGATTCGCTTTGATAACGGCGCAGTGCTTCAGATTGAATTCAGCTGGGCATCAAATATCAAAAAGGAAAACCGCTTTGTTGAACTGAGAGGTACAAAATCAGGCCTTGAATGGAGAAACGGCGCACTTGAAATTTTCACCGAGCAGGATGGTGAGCTGCTTGATATAGCTCCTGCAAATATGAACGAAAAGCACGGCCATATGAATAATCTCCGCCATTTCTATGATGTTGTTATTGACGGTGCAAAGCCCATTTTCGAGCCTCAGCAGGGTATTGATATGATTAAAATCCTCTGTGCTATCTACGAATCCGCAAAAACAGGCAAGGAAGTTTTGCTGTAATTTTAATTTTATAAGTTCTTAAAAAAGTAACAGCCCAACCGTAAAGGTTGGGCTGTAGTTATGTATTTTAGTTTGCAGGTGCCGGAGCATCCTTAATTGAGATAAGGCCGTTGAATACGCCTACATAAAGTGTGTTGTTGGGACCAATTGTAATCGGACCGTAGCTGTTGTTCCAGTTTCTGCCGATACCTGTGAATACCTTGAATACAGTTTTGCCTGTATCAAAATCAACAGCTGTGAGATACCACGCAACTTTGTTGGCGGGGATGCCATCGTCATCGGTATCCTTTGCATCGTCATACTCTCTTGTGTAGAGGTAAACAAGACCATTTTCTGTAGAAAGCTTGGGAACAACTGTGCAGGAAGCTTCCTGGCTTTCCCATGCGATGAATGCGTTTGTACAGTCTGCGTTGAGGTCAATTCTTACAACGCCGGGTTCGCTTGTGGGGTCTGTTACAAGGAAGCCTGAACCGCTTTCGGAATAGTTGTTTTCAACGATGAAGGAACGGCCGTGAGCAATAAGGCTGTTTTCGCTTACACTCTTACCCTTTGTGAATACGGGAACTTCAGCAATGATGTCGCCGTTTTCGCGGTCATAAATACATACATGAACCTGTTCGTCAGCGTTGTCAGTGATAGCAACAACCTTTTTGATGCTGCCGTCGGAGCAAGGAACATCAAGAAGTGTGGGTGTTGTACCGCTGCCCTGGTTAATTGCACCGGGCTTGAGTGTTGTGCCGCGGTCATAAGATGTTCTCCAGGTATAGTAGGGATCGCCGTGTTCCTTTATGTCGAAGCGGTACATAGCGTGGTCGGAAACAACATAAACACCGTCTTCGGAAATACCGAAGGTGTTCTGAATTTCTTCGCCCTTACCGTCAACTGTAAGCTTTGTCAGGTGAACTTTGCCTGATTCGGGCTCAATATAACCGATTTCGCCGGGGCGTGTTACGAACCAGATGTTGCCTTCATAGTCGGGGACAGCGTCTGTAAGGTATGAACCTTCGGGAAGGTAGCTGCTTACATTGTATTCCTTTTCAACTACCCATTCGGGTGTTCCGTCGGCTTCTTCAATTCTGTAAATTTGGATTATATTTTCGGAGTTACCGATAATCGGTCTGTCGCCTGCGAGGAGGTGGCAATAAGCACCGCCGGAAGTATCGCTTGAGATTGAGCCGAAGTCAAATCTCTTGATAGCTTCGATTGTAGAAGGACGCTGGGGAAGACGTGTTTCAGCGAGAATCTCAAGTGTATCGGGGTCGATAAGAAGAAGGCGGAAGCCGACAACGTTACCGCTGATGCACATGATTCTGCCCTTGCTGTCGAACATACATGTTGCAACAAGACCGCCGAATACGTTCATTGAACGGCTCTTGACAACGGGGTTAACACCAAGAGGACCCATGTGGTTATATGAGCCTGTGTTGTAGGAGTTACCGTGCATACCGTTTGTACCCTCTTTTGCAAGATAGGGGTTCTGTGGAACGACGATTTCATCCATTTTGTCTGCAACTGCAACTTCACCCATGAATGGGGGGCATTTGTCTGCTGCTGCGGGTTGACGAATAGCACCGCCGGGGCTGAGGAACAGCATCAGGAAAGTTGAAAGTAAAGTGAGAACCTTAATGAATACTTTTGATGCAAAAATTGCTTCAAGCATAATTTGTATTTCCTTTCTTTTTAATTATTGTTTTTTTAAGCGTTATGCATTATGACATATATTATTTATTTAATCAATATTAATTTATGAAAAAAGAAAAGGCTGCGTGTATAATAAACCCCGCTGTAATGGTTGGGTAATCGATACAGTGGGGATATTAATGATAAAATATCTTATTTAATAAGCGATGAACCTGTCATCTGTGCAGGTTGCTCAAGGCCCATGATCTGCAGCATTGTCGGAGCAATGTCGCAGAGCTTGCCGCCCTCTTTAAGCTCACAGTCGTAGCCGACTACGCAGAAAGGAACAGGGTAGGTGGTGTGTGCGGTGAACGGTGAGCCGTCATCCTCATACATCTTGTCAGCGTTACCGTGGTCAGCTGTAATAAGAACGATACCGCCCTTAGCCATAACAGCGTCAACAACTTTGCCGACACATTCGTCAACAGCCTCAACTGCTGCAACGGCTGCATCAAATATACCTGTGTGACCAACCATGTCGCAGTTAGCGAAGTTGAGCATGATAGCGTCGTACTTGTCTTCTTCAACTGCTGCAACAACCTTGTCAGCAACAATGTATGCGCTCATTTCGGGCTGCATATCGTAGGTTGCAACGTTGGGGGAATCGGTAAGACTTCTGTCTTCACCCTCGTAAACGGTTTCTTCACCGCCGTTGAGGAAGAAGGTAACATGAGCGTATTTTGTGTATTCTGCAATTCTCAGCTGCTTCATGCCGGCGTTGCTGATTACTTCGCCAAGAGGCATTGTGATACGCTCGGGCTTGTATGCAACCTCAACATTGGGCATTGTTTCGTCATACTGTGTCATGCAGACGTAGTAAAGGTCAAGCTTTTCTTCACGGTTGAAACCGTCAAACTCGCCGTCAACAAATGCACGGGTGATTTCTCTTGCACGGTCGGGGCGGAAGTTGAAGAAAATTACGCTGTCGCCGCTCTTTACTGCCTCTGCCTTTTCGTTTACGCAGGGTACGATAAATTCGTCTGTTACGCCGTCAGCGTAGGACTGCTCCATCATTTCCTTGGCGCAGGTGAATTTGGGAGCGTCGAGTGCTGTCATTGCACGGTATGCCTTTTCAACACGGTCCCATTTCTTTTCACGGTCCATAACGTAGTATCTGCCCATTACGCTTGCAATGGTGCCTACACCGATTTCGCCGCACTTTCTGTAAAGCTCAACAAGGAAATCCTTGCCGCTTGTGGGCGGTACATCACGTCCGTCCATAAAGCAGTGAACGAAAACCTTTTCAAGACCGTTGCGCTTAGCAAGCTCAAGCAGAGCGTAAAGGTGAGTGTTGTGGCTGTGAACACCACCGTCGGATACAAGACCCATAAGGTGAAGTGCAGAGCCGTTCTTTTTGCAGTTTTCAACTGCGCTCATAAATGCTTCGTTTGTGAAGAAATCTCCGTCGGAAATTGACTTTGATATTCTTGTAAGCTCCTGGTAAACAACACGGCCTGCGCCGATGTTTGTGTGGCCGACCTCGCTGTTGCCCATCTGACCGTCGGGAAGACCGACATCAAGACCTGATGCACCGATGTAGGTGAGGGGATAGTTGGCAAAAAGGTTGTCAAGGTTGGGAGTTTTGGCGGAAACGATAGCGTTGCCGTAGTCACTCGGGTTCTTGCCAAAGCCGTCCATTATGCAAAGAAGAATAGGTTTTTTCATTTTTATAACCTCTGTAAAAATCGAAATTATTTGCTTGCTGCCTTAACAATAGCTGCGAAATCGGGAGCCTTGAGTGAAGCACCGCCGATAAGGCCGCCGTCAACATCGTACTGAGCAAGAAGCTCGTCTGCATTAGCTGCGTTCATGCTGCCGCCGTACTGAACAACAATCTTATCTGCTGCTTCCTTGCCGTAAAGCTCGCAAACAAGAGCGCGGATAGCGCAGTTGACTTCGTTAGCCTGCTCAGCTGTAGCTGTCTTGCCTGTGCCGATAGCCCATACGGGTTCGTAAGCGATGATGATGTTGTCAAGCTCTGCTTCGGATACGCCGAGAAGTGCAATCTTTGTCTGCATGCGTACGATTTCCATTGTAACGTTCTGCTCACGCTCCTTGAGAAGCTCGCCAACGCAAAGGATAACCTTAAGGCCGTTGTCAAGTGCTGCTCTGACTCTCTTCTGAACAGTTTCGTCTGTTTCGCCGAAGAACTGTCTGCGTTCGCTGTGACCGATAACAACGTATTCTACGCCGATTGTCTTGAGCATCTTTGCGGAAACTTCGCCTGTGAATGCGCCGCTTTCTGCCCAGTGGCAGTTCTCAGCACCGATTTTAACGTTTGAGCCCTTTGCTGCTTCCATAGCTGCAAAAAGGTCGATATAGGGAACACAAGCAACAACATCACAGTCTGCATCTGCAACGAGGGGCTTGATTTCATTGATGAGTGCAACAGCCTCATCGGGAGTCTTGTTCATTTTCCAGTTACCTGCGATAACTACTTTACGGAGATTCTTATCCATTTTATTAACATCCTTTCGGTTAGTTTACTATAAGCTTGCCCGTGTACCGGAAAATACACGGGCAATGAATTTATGATTGGTCAATTATTTCTCGTTGAGAGCTGCGATACCGGGAAGTTCCTTACCCTCCATGAATTCGAGGGAAGCGCCCCCGCCTGTGGAGATGTGGCTCATCTTGTCAGCAAAGCCGAGCTTCTGAACAGCTGCTGCGCTGTCGCCGCCGCCGATGATGGAGATTGCGCCGCTTTCTGCAACTGCGTTAGCAACTGCAACAGTACCTGCTGCAAAGTTTTCCCACTCGGAAACACCCATCGGGCCGTTCCAGATAACTGTGCCTGCACCCTTGATAGCGTTTGCGAATATTTCCTGTGACTTGGGACCGATGTCAAGACCCATCCAGCCTTCGGGGATGTCGTCTGAATCAACTACCATAGCCTCTGTGTTGGGGTCGTATTCCTTACCGACCTTGTTGTCTACGGGGATAAGGAAGTTAACGCCCTTGTCCTTAGCCTTCTGCATCATTTCGCCTGCAAGCTCAACCTTGTCAGCCTCGAGGAGAGATGTGCCGATGTTGTGGCCGAGGAACTTCATGAATGTGTATGCCATACCGCCGCCGACGATAAGTGTATCAACCTTGTCGAGGAGGTTTGTGATAACGCCGATCTTATCGGAAACCTTTGCACCGCCGAGGATTGCAACGAAGGGACGCTGCGGATTCTCAAGTGCGCCGCCGATGAAGGAGATTTCCTTCTGGATAAGGTAGCCGCAAACTGCGGGGATGTAGTCAGCTACGCCTGTTGTAGAGGAGTGAGCTCTGTGAGCGGAACCGAAAGCATCGTTAACAAAGATATCTGCAAGAGAAGCAAATGCCTTGCTGAGCTCTACATCGTTCTTTGTTTCGCCCTTTTCAAAACGTACGTTTTCAAGGAGCATTACATCGCCGTCGTTAAGGGAAGCTGCAAGAGCCTGTGCGCTTTCGCCGACAACGTCTGCTGCCATTTTTACTTCTTTGCCGAGGAGCTCGGAAAGGCGGGCTGCTACGGGAGCAAGTGAGAACTCGGGCATAACTTCACCCTTGGGTCTGCCAAGGTGAGAGCAAAGAATAACCTTTGCGTTGTTGTCAAGAAGGTATTTGATTGTGGGGAGAGAGGAAACAATTCTCTTGTCGCTTGTGATTACGCCGTCCTTGAGCGGTACGTTGAAGTCGCAGCGGACGAGAACTCTTTTGCCGCTTACGTCGATATCTTCAACTGTTTTTTTGTTGAGTGCGTTCATTTTCGGTACATCCTTTCATAATATATCATTTAATTTATATACGGTAAAAACCTACATTGCATATTTTATACCAAAATTCAGCGGTTTTCAATCATGTATTTTTCTGTTATTTAGTGCTAGCAAATTACAAATTTTGTTAACATTGCCAAAATTTCATTACTCTTTTTATGAAAAACGATAAAACTCTTGACAAGTTTTCATTAAAAAGCATATAATACTCAAGTATATTTATTTTGTAAATCATCTTGCGGGAGGTAATATTATGGCAAGAGTATATAATTTTTCAGCAGGACCTTCAATGCTTCCTGAATCTGTTCTCAACAGAGCAGCGGCAGAAATGCTTGATTACAAAGGCTGCGGACAGTCCGTTATGGAAATGTCCCACCGTTCAAAGCAATTTGAAGGTATCATCAACGAAGCTGAAGCACTTTTCCGTGAGGTTCTGGGCATCCCCGATAACTACAAAGTCCTCTTCCTCCAGGGTGGCGCATCAACTCAGTTTGCAGCTATCCCACTCAATTTCATGAACGGCAGCAAAAAGGCTGATTACGTTCTCACAGGTCAGTTTTCAACAAAGGCTTATAAGGAAGCCTGCAAGTACGGCGATGTCCGTGTAGTTGCAAGCTCCAAGGAGGATACATTCTCTTATATTCCCCGCCTTGAAAAGGCTGATTTCGACCCTGAGGCAGATTATGTTTATGTCTGCTTCAACAACACAATCTACGGCACAACCTACAAGTATATCCCCGATACAGGCGATGTTCCGCTGTTTGCCGATGTTTCATCCTGCTTCCTTTCAGAGCCTATGGATGTTACAAAGTTCGGTCTTATCTACGGCGGTGCTCAGAAAAATATCGGTCCCGCTGGTCTTACAGTAGTTATCGTACGTGAGGATCTTCTCGGCAACGCACGCGACTACACCCCCTCAATGCTCAACTACAAAGAAATGGCAGACAACGGTTCAATGTACAACACACCGCCCTGCTATTCAATTTATATCTGCAAGCTCGTTCTTGAGTGGATTAAGAGCATCGGCGGTCTTGAAGCAATGAAGGAACGCAACGCAGCTAAGGCAAAGGTTCTTTACGATTTCCTTGACAGCAGCAAGCTCTTCAAAAACGGCGTCAGGAAAGAAGACCGTTCAATGATGAACGTCACTTTCGTTACAGGTGATGCTGACCTTGATGCAAAGTTTGTCAAGGAAGCTACAGAAGCAGGTTTTGTCAACCTTAAGGGTCACCGTTCCGTTGGCGGCATGCGTGCATCCATCTACAATGCTATGCCTTATGAAGGCGTTGAAAAGCTCGTTGAATTTATGGCAGAGTTTGAAAAGAATAACAGCTGAGGTGAATAAACAGTTATGAATATCCTTACTCTCAATAAAATCGCAAAATGTGGTACTGACAGATTCCCTGCAGGCTATGTCTGCTCCGATTCTGTTGAAGCACCCGATGCAATAATGGTCCGCTCCGCAGCAATGCACGATATGGAGTTTGCAGCAAATACAGTTGCTATCGCACGTGCAGGTGCAGGCGTCAACAACATTCCGCTTGATAAGTGTACCGAGCAGGGTATTGTTGTTTTCAATACACCCGGTGCAAACGCAAACGCTGTTAAAGAGCTTGTGCTCTGCGGTCTTTTCCTTTCTTCAAGAAGAATTCCTGCAGCAATGGACTGGTGCAAAACTCTCAAGGGCGAAGGTGCAAATGTTTCAAAGCTCGTCGAAAAAGGTAAGTCACAGTTTGTCGGTCCTGAAATTATGGGCAAAACACTCGGCGTTATCGGTCTTGGCGCTATCGGTGCTAAGGTTGCAAACGCAGCTGTTGCACTTGGCATGAGCGTTGTCGGCTTTGACGCTTTCCTCAGCGCAGAGGCAGCAGCAACTCTTTCTTCCGATATAAAGGTTGTTGACAGTCTTGATGAGGTTTATGCAGCAAGTGATTACATTTCTCTGCATCTTCCCTGCAATGACAGCACAAAGGGCATGATCAATACAGAAACCTTTGCAAAGATGAAGGACGGTGTCCGTATCCTCAACTTTGCACGCGGTGAGCTTGTTGACAACGCAAGCATTATCGAAGCACTCGGCAGCGGCAAGGCATCGGCTTATGTTACAGATTTCCCGACTGACGAGCAGATCGGTGTTGACGGCGTAGTTGCTCTTCCCCACCTGGGTGCATCCACACCCGAATCAGAGGATAACTGTGCGGTTATGGCTGCTGATGAGCTTACAGCTTACCTTGAAAAGGGTGAGATCATTAACTCAGTCAATGTTCCCGGTATGCGTCTCGGCTCTCTTAACGGCAAGCGTGTATGTGTTATCCATGCAGAATCTGCCGCAGCAGCTGTTGCAGCAGCAATGGATGGTCACACAGCAAACGTAACAACAGCATCAAAGAAGGGTGTTTCCTATACAGTTGCTGATATGGATTGCGACTGTGTAGCAGAAAAGCTCAGCGCAGTTGACGGCGTATACAGAGTACGCGTTATCGGCTGAAAACAATAAAACTTCATAAAAATTCTGACGGCTGCCGTGCTTTTGCGACAGCCGTCTTTTGTATGTAGCTAAAGGCAATGTGTAAAGAATAAATACTTTACATATAGCCTCGTTGGTTGTTTTTTTATTTATTCAGCAGCTTTTTACAATAACAGTAAAACCGAAAACCGTTGATTTATCAACGGATGAAAGTATTGTTTCTTTGTTTTGCCAAGTAGCGATAAAAATATACACTTACGGTTAATTCTGTAAAGAATATCAGCTTTACATGTACCTTTGCGTAACTGCAATATATTACTAATACAAATTAAGTTGACTAAAAAAGGTCTTTATGATAAAATAATGAGCTATAATATCAGCTTTCGACAGCATTTGTACATACAGCGTAAGGCTGTATTAAGAAAGCGAAAGGAAAAGTTTAAGTAAATGGCAAGAGAGATTATTATCCGTTCAATACCGAGCGTCGCAATACGCGGCATGGCGGTTTTCCCGAATATGCAGCTGCACTTTGAAGTCAGCCGCAAACAGTCTATAGCTGCACTCAAGGCTGCAATGGCAGGTAACCGTGAAATTTTTCTGGTGATGCAAAAGGATCTTCGCACAGAAGAACCCACATTGCCGTCAGAGTTTTATTCAATGGGTGTTATCTGCAATGTTCAGCAGATTCTCAGCGCACCGAACAGCGAAAACCTGCGTGTTGCGGTTGAGGGTCTTTACCGTGGCAGCGTTGTTGAAATTCAGCGCACATCGCCGTATCTTATTACCCTTGTACAGCAGCGTAATACTACCAGAATAAAGAGCGAGGATAAGGACTACGCTCAGGCACTTGTACGTGTCTGTAAGGATGATTTTCAGGAATATGCAGCCTTTGTGCCTAATATGCCGACCGAGTTTATACTCGATGTTCTGGCGCACGATAACCCCGGCGAGCTTGCAGATTTTATCACATCAAACACTGCAATAGCTGCTGAGAAAAAGCAGCCCATACTTGCTGAACTCAATCCGCTGACACGCCTTGAAAAGCTCTGTGCTCTGCTTCGCAGCGAAACTCAGATTCTTGAGCTTGAAGAGGGTATTCAGATGAAGGTTCAGGATCAGATGGATCAGAACCAGCGTGAATACTATCTGCGTGAGCAGATGCGTGCAATTTCAGTTGAGCTTGACGGCGAAGAGGCTGACGAAGCAGCCGTTTTCCGTGAGAAGATTGAAGCACTCAATATTGATGAAGCCGGCAGAGCAAAGCTTCTGCAGGAATGTTCAAGGCTTGATAAAACATCAAAGGCATCGCCCGAGGCTATGGTAATCAGAACCTACCTTGAAACCTGCCTGTCTATTCCGTGGAATGTTTATACAACCGATGACCTTGATCTGACAAAGGCAAAAAAGGTGCTTGACGATGACCATTACGGTCTTGAAAAAATCAAGCAGCGCATGATAGAAATGCTTGCCGTGCGTAAGCTTTCGCCCGATATAAAGGGGCAGATTATCTGCCTTGTCGGCCCACCCGGTGTGGGTAAAACCTCGATAGCACGTTCCGTTGCAAAGGCAATGGGCAGAAAATATGCCCGTGTTTCTTTGGGCGGTGTACGTGACGAAGCTGAAATCAGAGGACACAGAAAAACCTATATCGGCGCAATGCCCGGCAGAATAATCAACGCAGTTTCTCAAGCAGGAAGCTGTAATCCGCTTATTCTGCTTGATGAAATAGATAAGCTCGGTGCTGACTATAAGGGTGACCCGTCATCGGCTCTGCTTGAAGTGCTTGACGGCGAGCAGAACGATACATTCCGTGACCACTATGTTGAGCTGCCGTTTGATCTGAGCCGTGTGCTGTTTATTACAACGGCAAACGATCGCTCATCAATTCCGCAGCCGCTGCTTGACAGAATGGAGCTTATTGAGCTCGGCAGCTATACTGCCGAAGAAAAGTTCAATATCGCCAAAAAGCATCTGCTGCCAAAGCAGGCAAAACGTCACGGTCTTAACGGCAGAACACTGCGTGTGAGTGATAACGCAATACGTGAAATTATCGACGGCTACACACGTGAAGCAGGTGTGCGTCAGCTTGAGCGTGAGCTTGCCGCTGTTTGCCGTAAGGGTGCTGTTGCTGTTGCCGGCGGTGCAAAAAGCTACGGTGTAAAGCCGGATAGTCTGAAAGATATTCTGGGTACACGCAAATATGAGCGTGAAGATAAATTCATCAAGGATGAAACCGGTGTCGCAAGGGGACTTGCATGGACTGCTGTCGGCGGTGAAATGCTCGATGTTGAAGCTGCTGTACTTGACGGTACAGGAAAGCTTGAGCTTACAGGCTCGCTCGGCGATGTTATGAAAGAATCAGCCCACGCAGCTATCAGCTTTATCCGTGCAAATGCCGAAAAACTAGGCGTTCAGCCCGATTTTTATAAAGTTAAAGATATACACCTGCATTTCCCGGAGGGTGCTGTACCAAAGGACGGTCCGTCAGCAGGTATCACAATCACAACTGCACTTGTGTCGGCGCTTACGGGTATACCCGTAAAATCAAGTGTAGCTATGACCGGTGAGGTTACTTTGCGTGGCAGAGTGCTGCCCATAGGCGGCCTTAAAGAAAAGACAATGGCAGCATACCTTGCAGGCATTAAAACAGTTATTATTCCTCAGCGTAATATTCCGTCGCTTGACGATGTTGAGGCGATTGTTAAGGAAAACGTTGAATTTGTTCCTGTTGCAGATGTTATGTCTGTGCTTGAAACGGCTCTTTGCGAAATGCCTAAAGCTGAAAAAGCCGCAACGAAAACAAAAGCTCATGTTGAGGATAAAAAAGTTTCCGTGCATGACTATGCTCAGTAAGGAGTGTCTGACGTGAAAATTAATTATCAGAATGTTAAGTTTGAGGCAGCCTTCGGTACCTTGCGTCAGCTGCCCGGATCAACAGTACCTGAGGTGGCTTTTGCAGGACGTTCAAATGTCGGTAAATCGTCACTTCTCAATAAAATATTCAACCGCAAATCGCTTGCCCGTGTCAGCTCTGTGCCGGGTAAGACAATAACGGTCAATTTTTATTCTGTCGGTAATGTCATACTCGTTGATTTGCCCGGCTACGGTTATGCCAAGGCTGCTCCGGGTGAAAAACGCCGCTGGGCTGAGCTGATGGAGGGTTATTTTAAGACTGAGCGTGATATACGCCTTGTAGTTCAGCTTATTGATATGCGCCATAAGCCTACAGCGGACGATATGACTATGCTTTCATTTCTTCGTGAAATGGGTTATCCGTTTATTATTGCGCTGACTAAGTGCGACAAGCTCAATAAAACCGAGTATAACGCAAGGCTCGCAGCGCTTGAAACAGAGCTTGCAGATTATACCGATATAGTTAAAATTCCGTGTTCTTCCGTTAAAGGTGACGGTGTGGAAGCGGTCAAAGCCGAAATCGAAAAAGCGTGTGAATGATTTTAAAAATAAGAAGGTCAAAAAATGTTTGTATCAGATTGTTTATCGGTAAATGAAAAAGGTCATCTGACTATCGGCGGCATAGATACTGTTGAGCTTGCTGCTCAGTACGGTACACCGTGCTATGTTGTCGATGAGGACCAGATAAGAAAAAATTGCCGTGCCTATGTAAAATCCATTGATGATAATTACGCAGGCAACGGTCTTGCAATCTATGCCTCAAAGGCATTCAACTGTAAGGAAATGTGCAGAATCATCAACGAGGAAAAAATGGGTCTGGACGTTGTTTCGGGCGGTGAGCTTTATACTGCAATCAGCGCAGGCTTCCCGACTGAAAAAATCTTTTTCCACGGCAATAACAAAACTCTTGATGAGCTTGCTTTTGCTGTAAAAGAAAACGTCGGCAGAATTGTTGTTGACAATATGTATGAGCTTGAAAATCTGAGCAAAGAGGCTGTAAAGCAGGGTAAAACAGTCAATGTTATTCTGCGCATCAAGCCCGGTATTGATGCACATACACATTCGTTTATCATGACCGGTCAGATTGACAGTAAATTCGGTCTTGCACTTGAAACGGGTGAGGCTATGGACGGTGTCAGGGCTGCGCTTGCTGCTGAAAACATCTGCCTCAAGGGTATACACTGTCACATCGGCTCGCAGATTTTTGAGGTTATGCCCTTTGAGCATGCAGCTGAGGTTATGGTCAGCTTTATGGCACAGATCAAAGCTGAAACAGGCATTGAGCTGGAGGAGCTTGATCTGGGCGGCGGTTTTGGTATCAAGTATGCTGAAAGCGATAAGCCGCTTGAATATTCCGAATATATGGCAAATGTTGCGGATGTGCTTAAAGCAGCGTGTGAAAAGCACGGTGTGAAAACCCCGTTTGTTATCATTGAACCCGGCAGAAGTGTCGCAGGTTCAGCCGGTATAACTCTTTATACCGTAGGTGCAGTCAAGGAAATCCCCGGCATCAGAAACTATGTTTCCATTGACGGCGGTATGGGAGATAATCCGAGGTATATCCTCTATCAGTCAACTTACGAAATGGTCTGCGCAAACAAAGCAAACGAGCCTAAGGATTACAAAATAACCCTTGCAGGACGCTGCTGTGAAAGCGGTGACCTTATTCAGGAAAATGCTATGATTCAGCATGTTGAACCGGGTGACATTGTTGCCGTTTTCTCAACCGGCGCATATAATTATTCGATGTCCTCCAATTACAACCGAATTCCCCGTCCGCCCGTTGTTATGGTAAGCGGCGGTGAATCAAGGGTAGTTGTAAAGCGTGAAACCTATGAGGATATAATCCGTAACGATATTTAATCGGGAATATCAAATTCCCGAAATACATAAAGGGTAGGTAAAGGAATGGATAAAACAACCGCAAGAGCAAGGGCAAAAGAGCTTGTTGCAAAGATGACTGCTGATGAAAAAATGAGCCAGCTTCTCTATAATTCACCGGCTATTGAAAGGCTCGGTATAAAGGAGTACAACTGGTGGAATGAGGGTGCGCACGGTGTTGCACGTGCAGGCACAGCTACCGTTTTCCCGCACACCATTGCAATGGCTGCAAGCTTTAACCCTGAGCTTATCAACGAAATAGCAGATGTAATTTCTACCGAAGGACGTGCAAAGTACAATAAACACGTTAAGTTCGGTGATTTTGACATATTCAAGGGTATTACTTTCTGGGCGCCCAATATCAATATCTTCCGTGATCCCCGTTGGGGCAGAGGTCAGGAAACTTTTGGTGAGGACCCGTACCTTACCGCAACACTCGGCTCTGCTTTTATCAGGGGTATTCAGGGCGACGGCGAATTTCTGAAGGGCGCAGCCTGCTCAAAACATTATGCAGTTCATTCCGGACCCGAAAAAACACGTCACGGCTTTGATGCAAAATCAAACCTGCACGATATGTACGAAACATACCTTCCTGCTTTTGAAAAGACTGTTAAGGAGGCCGGTGTTGCAGGTGTTATGGGTGCATACAACCGTACAAACGGCGATCCTTGCTGTGCACATCCTTATCTGATGCAGAAGGTTCTTCGCGGTGATTGGGGCTTTGACGGATATTTTGTTTCCGACTGTGGCGCAATCGGCGATATTTACAGAGATCACGGCTATACCGAAACAGCAGCTGAAGCTGCTGCCGTAGCTCTTAAAAACACCTGTGACCTCAACTGCGGCGATACATATTCAGCTCTTGTTGATGCATATGAGCAGGATCTGATTACTGAAGAGGAAATCACTGCAGCAACAGAAAATATTTATACAATCCGCTTCTTGCTCGGCGAGTTTGAAGAGGTAAATCCTTATGCCTACATCGGCTACGATAAGCTTGACTGTAAGGAACACAAAGAGCTTAATCTCAAGGCTGCCCAGCAGTGTCCTGTACTTCTCAAGAACGACAGCTATCTGCCGCTTGATAAAAATACAGATATGCGTATTGCTGTTGTCGGTCCCAATGCGCAGTCATTAACTGCTCTTGAGGGTAACTATAACGGCTATGCTTCCGAATATGTAACCGTTGCTGACGGTGTACGCAGAGTGTTCTCAAATGCTGCAATTAACGTTGAACGCGGCTGTAATTACTGCTTTGAGCAGAAAAACCATTGGAGCGGCTTCAACAATATGCTTTCCGACGGCCTGGCAGCAGCATCCGAAGCTGATGTTACCGTGCTTGTACTCGGTCTTGACTGCTCAGTTGAGGGCGAAGACACAGGCTTTGACGATCC
Source organism: Acutalibacteraceae bacterium (assembly GCA_045536235.1). Taxonomy (GTDB): domain Bacteria; phylum Bacillota; class Clostridia; order Oscillospirales; family Acutalibacteraceae; genus UBA8612. The sequence goes on from JAZSND010000020.1 coordinate 103,755, forward strand.
TTATACAGCTGCAGGTGATAAGAAAACGCTCTATCTGCCCGAAACTCAGCAGAAGCTGGCTGAGGGTGTATGCGATGTTTGTGATAACGTTGTTGTTGTGCTTATGTGCGGCAGCTCAATTGACCTTGGTGAAAAGGTCAGAAACCACGCAAAGGCTATTATCCACGCATGGTATCCGGGTGCACTCGGCGGACTTGCCGTTGCAAATATCCTTGCAGGTGAAGTTTCTCCTGCAGGTAAGCTACCCGTAACAATCTATGACGGTGCGCACAATGTGCCTGATTTTGAAGATTATTCAATGGCAGGCAGAACCTACAGATACATCGAGGGTGAAGCTCTTTATCCCTTTGGCTTCGGTCTCTCTTACACAAGCTTTGCATATGATAATGTAAAACTTGCTGATATAAGCGACGATAAAATCACAGTCTCTGCCGATGTTACAAATACAGGCAAAATGAAGGGCATCGAGCGTGTTCAGGTTTATGCACAGTATACCGACAGCAGAACAGTAACTCCGCACTATCAGCTTTGCGGTATCAAGTCCGTAGAGCTTGAGCCGGATGAAAAAGCGAATGTTACGGTTGAAATTGACCGCTACTGGATAAAGGCTGTTCTTGATGATGGCAGCAGGGCAGAGCCTGACGGAAAAATATCACTATTTGTCGGCGGACATCAGCCTGACGAAGTGAGCAACCGACTGACAGGTACTCTTTGCACAAAGTTTGATATTAAGTAACATATAAAAACGAACACCGCAGATTTTGAAATCTGCGGTGTTTTTTTACCATTCATATTTAGTTAATTTGCCTTCGCACAACAGCTCGGGGAAATCCCATTGCCGCAAAACCTCATAAACACCGATTGCAGCGGAGTTTGATAAATTGAGGCTTCTTGCTGCGGAATCGTTAATCATCGGTATTCTGACACATTTTTCGGGGTTCGCGAGCAGTAATTCTTCGGGCAGTCCCTTGGTTTCTTTGCCGAAAACAAGGTAGGTGTTGTCCGGGTATGTTACATCTGTGTGCCGGTGTGTTGCTTTGGTTGAAAAAAAGAAAAAATTACCGTCTTTATTTCTTTCAAAAAAATCTGAAGTATCCTTATAATATGTTATGTCAAGCAGGTGCCAGTAATCAAGCCCCGCTCTTTTTAATTTTTTGTCATCAACCTTAAAACCCATCGGCTCAACAAGGTGCAGCCTCGCACCGGTAGCGGCGCAGGTGCGTGCAATGTTGCCTGTGTTCTGCGGGATTTCAGGCTCGATGAGAACTATATTCAGCACTTTATTTTCCATATTTTTCAAGCTCCTGCATGAGTTTGGGCAGCTCGCCCTCAAAGGCTACGCCGTAGCGTACATCGGGCGTGATTTCAAGCGTTCTTTTAATGCAGCCGCAGGTGAATCCGGTTGCAATTTCGGCAGCTTTTTTAAGCTCCAGATCGTTGAGAAGTGCGCCGCAAAGTGCGCTTGCAAAGGTGTCACCCGTGCCGTGATAAACGCCCTTTAAAATCGGATGCAGGCAGTAATCAATTTCACCGCTTTCGGTGTCAAAGCATGCGCAGCCAAGTTCGTTTTCGTTAAAATAAACACCGGTCAGGACTATTTTTTTCGGACCGAGCTCAGCAAGCTTTTTCAGCAGATGTTCGACATATTCTTTATCGTAAGGACCTTCTCTGAATTCTTCGCCGAGCATGAATGCAGCCTCGGTAAAATTGGGTACAATAATATCTGCAAGTGAACAAAGCTCAGCCATTTTTCCGGCAAACTCCATGCTGAAAAGTGCATACATTTTTCCGTGATCTGCCATTGCAGGGTCACAGAGGAAAAAGTTATTATCGGTCTTGAAATCTTTTACAATGCTTTTTACAATTTCAATCTGCTCAAATGAGCCGAGATAACCCGAGTAAATTGCATCAAATTTTAAATCAAGGCTTTTCCAGTGGTCGGCCATAGGGCGCATATCGCTTGTTAAATCACGGCATGTGTAGCCTGTAAAGCCGCCGGTGTGTGTGGAAAGCACGGCCGTCGGCATGACGGCGGTTTCGACGCCGCAGGCTGAAATAATCGGTAAGGCAACCGTCAGTGAGCATTTGCCGAAGCCTGATATATCGTGTATTGCAAGGGCACGCTTGGCCGTTTGCATAACTATCACCTCAAAACAAAAATAACATTAAAATTATACCACAAAGCACAATTGCTTATCAAGCCTCATTCCATTAAATTCAACCGTTTTTTTGTCAGCACTTTGACAAGAATAATAATAACTTGATAAGTGTGAGGTGAAAAAATTGAAAACAGCAACATCGACAATGGTAAAGGGTCTCGGTATCGGTCTTGCAATCGGCGGTGCGGCAGCAATCGGTACGGCGATGATGAGTCCGAGCCTTAAAAAGCAGACACGTAAAAATACCCTTAAAGCCATGAAAACCGTAGGCACAATGATGGATACAGTGAATTCCATGATGAAATAATTTTTGCCGTAAATTGCGGTACAGTTAATCTGAGGCGCCGTATATCTGCTGTGCGGTCGCCTAACATACAGGAGGAATGAACAATGAAAAGAAACGCACTTGTATTCGTATGCGTTGCCTTGCTGCTTGTGGCATCAGCTGCTTTTGTCGGCAATACCGATATGTTTTTCGGCAACGGGGACACAACAGGGTTGGCTGAACAGCAAACTGTTCAGAATGCCGGAAACAAGGTTACGGTAACGGTTGAACACAAAACCGGAAAAACAACACAGTCTGCTGCAATACCGCCGACAACGGTTAAAAAACCGCCTGTCACAAATCCGTCATACAAGCCTGAAAGCATAACCGGTGCGCCGGATGCTGCTGCCGGCACATTTACGGGCTTTTCGCCTTTGCCGGCAGTTGAATTTACGGTTAATGACCCTGATAATACAAGAGGACTTCCCACAACGGCAATCAACCACAGCTTCGGTGTCGCAAAGGACGGCAAGCCGCACCGGATAAGCATAGATTCACAGAATTTTCTTGAAAGCAAGGGCTATAACGCTGTCACTTACGATACGAAATCTGCAAAGAAGGTGCTGTATCTTACCTTTGACTGCGGCTATGAAAACGGATACACTTTTAATGTTCTTGATACGCTCAAAGAAAAGAATGTCAGTGCAGCGTTTTTCTGTACGCTTGACCATATCAAGGCAGAACCCGAACTGATTGCAAGAATGATAAAAGAGGGGCATATAGTCGGCAATCATTCTGACAAGCACCCGAATTTCAGTAAAATCAGCCGTACAAAAATGGCAGAAGAAATACAGAGTACGGATAACTACCTGAGGAAGAATTTCGGCTATACTTCACCGTACTTCCGTTTCCCCGAAGGAGCATATAACGAAAATGCGCTGGACCTTGTGGGCTCACTCGGCTATAAATGTATTTTTTGGTCGCTTGCTTATTCCGATTGGGATACCTCAAATCAAAAGGGCAAGCAGTACGCTTTTGATACCGTAACGGCACGCTTGCATCCCGGTGCAATAATTCTGCTTCACTCTGTTTCGGCTGACAATGCCGGGGCTCTGGGCGATATTATTGATTATGCTCTGTCGCAAGGCTACGTGTTTAAACCGTTGACTGAATTGCCCGGATAATTATTTTTCTGATAAAGCTTAAATAAATGTTGACGAAAACTGCTTTTTAAAGTAAAATAAATGTAAATATGCTTTAAGGAGTGCTGTTTTATGATCAATGTTACGGTTTATAACGAATATCTCCACGAAATTGAAGATGAAAATATAGCTGCGGTATATCCCGCCGGTATTCATGCATGCATTGCGGATTTCCTTGGAAAGAATGACGATATTCAGGTGAAAACAGTCACTCTGACAACTGTTGAGGAGCTCACCGATGAGGCTCTCGCAAACACCGATGTTTTAATCTGGTGGGGTCATATGGCTCACCACAAAGTGCCCGATGAAATCGCAGAACGTGTTTATAATCAGGTAATGTGCGGTATGGGCTTTATTGCTCTTCACTCTGCCCATTTTTCAAAGCCGTTCCGCAGACTTATGGGTACGACCTGTTCTCTCTGCTGGAGAGACGGGGACAGAGAACGCCTTTGGAATATCATGCCTTCCCATCCCATTGCACAGGGTATAGGCAACTGTATTGAAATTGCCGCTGAGGAAATGTACGGCGAACGTTTTGATATTCCCACACCCGATGAGCTCATATTTATGGGCTGGTTCAGAGGCGGTGAGGTTTTCCGTTCAGGTTGCACATGGAATAAAGGCCTGGGTAAGGTCTTTTACTTCCAGCCCGGTCACGAAAGCAATCCGACCTACCATATCCCGGAAATCCAGCGTATAATCACAAATGCAGTCCGCTGGGCAGCTCCCGTCTACAGGCTGCCGCAGATCGACTGTCCTGAGGTCAGATCCCTCGAAACAGATATATAAATAACAAATCCGGCATCACTGAATAAAGCGATGCCGGATAAAGCAGTTTTATAAATATTAAGTTGCTTGAGAATTCTGAACTTGCCTATGGGCGGCAGCACAAAACTGTCGGTTCCGCCGAAGAACCTGATTGTCCAACCGATAAACGGTATGCCGTGTTTTAATTGATGTTCTAATTTTACATATAGTAAGGTGTGTCCGAAAGATGAACAGAAAAATTATTCTGCTAAGCGCTCTGACTGTTGCAATATCTTCAGTCATGGCAGGTTGCGGGAACCAGGCTCCCGATACCGATGAAACCAAGGCTACAACCAGTTTTGATGAGCTTGCATCATATTACGATGATCTTGCCAAGGGCGAAATAGCTGTTGAAATTGAAACAACATCAGACGTGAGTCAGTACTATGAATTTACCGGTGACAAGAATCTTTTTCCTGACGGAGTTTTCGCTAAGCTTGAACATCTTGTCAAAACCAAGTATGAAAATATGTACTCCAAGTACGGAATAAGCTATAACTGTCCGAAAATAACCCTGATAATTGATGCAGGATATATTGCGGATTCTCCTTGTCACGCAAACGAAAAAAACATATACATCAATCCCAATTGGTTTGCTGACCATTCCGAAGACTGCGATGCTTTGCTTTCAACGATATTTCAGACTATGCAGGAGTATCAGTCTGATTATCCGGAATGGATTGCATCTTCAATTGCTGCCTGTGTCAGGGAAGAATACGGTTCAGACAATCCGGAAAGCAAATGGAAAATTCCGTACTCATATGAAGGAAAGTCTTATGAGGAAGGCGATGTTTACGGCGCATCATTTCTCAAGTGGATTAACAGCAACCTTGAAAAGGACTTTATTTACCGTCTGAACAAAACACTGCAGAACGGAGCCTACAACGAGTCATTCTGGGAAACAGAAACAGGTCACACCTTCGGTCAGCTCTGGACAATGTATAAGGAAGCATAAGTATATGAAAAGTGTTACTATACCGGTTTGTGCCTGTGCTCCCGATTGGTCAGATATGAAAGAATACAGCCTTTCAAATCATCTCTGGCCACAGGCGTATCCTGCATATTACAGTTCGTGCGTCAGGTTCTGCGCTGTTGAGGGTAAGGGGCTTTTTGTCCGCTTCCAAAGTGAGGAACCGTTGCCGAGAGCGGTTTGTACCAACCGTGACGATCCCGTGTACAATGATAGCTGTATGGAGCTTTTTTTGCAGCCTGTACAAGGGGATTCACGTTATATCAATGTAGAAATCAATCCTGCCGGAGTATACCTCAGTGAAATAGGAACGTGCCGTTCTGATCGCATCTTTCTTAAAGATGTAACAGATTTATACTGTGAAACAACGGTGTCGGAAACAGATACAGGCTGGGCGGTTGAGCTGTTTTTGCCTGATGCCCTGATAGCGGATGTTTTTGGAACCGAGTTTTCTTTTGCCACTGTCCGACAGTTGAAATTAAATGTGTATAAATGCGGAGAAAAAACAGAATATCCTCATTATTCTTCGCTTTTCAATATAGAAACTCCAAAGCCGGATTATCACAGACCGGAATTTTTCGGTACGGCAAATTTTGTTGATGAAAGGATAAATTAAACATGAATTCCAATCAGTTCAATCTTGATGAAATCCTTGGTAATTATAAATTCAAAGGAACTTACAGCGGCTATTCTGTTATGAACAACGGACATATAAACAATACTTTTGCGCTTAAGTTTGACGATGGCGGTGCCGAAAAAGTTTATATACTGCAGCAGATAAACACAAGCGTTTTCAAGGACCCTGATATTCTGATGCAGAATTATATCGGCGTAACAAACTTTGTTCGTGACAAGGTTAAGCAAGCTGGCGGTGATGTAAAGCGGGAATCGCTGAAGGTATACTATACTAACGACAATAAGCCTTATTATCTTGATAATGAAGGCAGATACTGGCGTGTTATAAATTATATTTATGATACTGTTGGCTACGATGTTCCGGAGAATGCTGAGCTTTGCAGAAAAACAGGTCAGGCATTCGGCGCATTTCAGCAGCTTCTTGCAGATTATCCTGCAGATAAGCTGTCTGAAACCATACCCAATTTTCACAATACTGTTTCAAGATATGCAGATTTTGAAGCAGCGGTTGCAGCAGATAAAATGTGCAGAGCCGAATCTGTACAAAAGGAAATTGATTTTGCAAAAGCACGTAAGGATGATTGTGCAGTTCTTCTGGATTTGCTTGAAAAGGGTGAGCTGCCGCTGCGGGTAACACATAACGATACAAAGCTCAACAACATAAGATTTGATAAGGCTACGGGCGAAGGCATATGTGTTATAGACCTTGATACAGTTATGCCGGGCTTGTCACTTTACGATTTCGGCGACAGTCTGCGTTTTGCCGGCAATACAGCTGACGAAGATGAAAAGGACCTTTCAAAGGTCACTTTTAACATGGAGTTTTACCGCAGCTATACCGAGGGCTATCTTTCTGCTGCTGCGTGCAGCCTTAATGAGGCGGAAGTTTATTATCTTCCTTTTTCGTGCAAGCTCATGGCACTTGAATGTGGTATGCGTTTCCTGACGGACTACCTTAAAGGTGATGTGTATTTCAGAATCAGCTATCCCGAGCAGAATCTGGACCGTTGCCGCACACAGTTCAAGCTTGTGGAGGAAATTGAAAATAAGTATGACGAGCTTATGGCAGTCACACAGGAAATTTACAAACAGGTAAAGTAACGGGGGATACGTTTTGCTGAAGAAAGCTATAGCTGCGTTTGTTGCTGCGGCTGTTGTTATCGGCTGCTGCTTTTTGGTGCTGCATAAGGGCAGGGACGAAGTGACTTTTATGCAGCGACAGTATATAAACCAATATCTTTCCTCATATCCTTTTGAAAAGGGTAAAGACGGCGCAGATATTCTGCCTTATATTGCTGCTGCTTCACAGATTGACGGATTTGCGGCAGAGGAGTTTTTAGGTGCAAGGAATCAGATTGATTACCGTACCGGCAGTATAGAAGTCAGGGTTGCTGTGGCTGATTCCGGGGATGTTGTGCTGGCAGGCTCATATGCATCAATAGGCGAAGAGCCGGTTAAGCTCAGCCGTGTTATAAAACAGATGAGCGAAGATTCGGTTGAGATGCTTGTAGTAAACCTTAGTGAATACAGCAGGCTTTCTGCTATCAATTATGTTCTTTCCAACAGCTATGTTCAGACATCCTGCGTAATAACGGGCGTTAATGAAAACGCATTTGAATACGTTAAAAATGCGTTTCCCAAGCTGCAGGTGCTGTGCGATTACGGGGAGGACAGCCGTATGAGTTTTGAGCAGCTCTGTCAGGTGGGTGCATCGGGTATTCTTGTTTCGCCCGATTCGATTGATAAGGATTTGTTTGACAGTGCCAGAAAGGCGGGGCTGTCTGTGTGGGTCAACTGTGAGGATGATTTGTTGGCTACGGTTAAGGCAATCAGTTTTTCACCCGATGGCATAATTACATCAAGACCGGATTTTGCCAGAACTATTGTAATGGACTGGAGCGAAAACGGTTTTGATATGTATTTCAAAAACAAATAACTTTGTTCAAAGGCAATCAGCCGGTAATGCCGGTTGGTTGCCTTTAATTTTTTTATTTTATTGTACAAAATACACATTAATTGACCGTTTGTTTTGCGCAATTGCATAAAGTTACGAAATGAATAAAATTTGATTTATCACAAGGTTGACAAATCTGTTTTTGAGTGATACAATTCTACTGTGTATTTTTATCTTCATATATAATAATTATATAATAATTAATTTATAAAGGGGTCAGGCATAAATGGCAGAAAACAAACAGCTTTCCGCTGAGCAGGATGAGGTTCAGAAAAAAAAGAACACCGGCGGCAGAAGAATCCGTCCTATGGTGCTTATGTTTGAGCCCGTTTTCGATAACCACCTGAACATGGCTCTTGACTATGCTGCAAGTGTCCGCATAAACGATTTGAAGATAGGCGTCATGCTTCCTGAATATTATGTGCCCGTTGCAGAAAAAAGCAACCGCATCTGTGAGATAAACCGTTGGGCTGTTGAAGAGTGCTGCGATGTTCTCAACAGAGCAGAAGCAAGAGATGCGAGCATCAACAGCTTCATCCTTGACATTTCGGTCAGATATCTCTCAAAGCCCTATTTCGTAACCCAGATAAACAAAATCCTCGAAAAGAAGGGTGTCGAAGCTGATAAGTTCTGCTTCAACATTTCCGAAAGCATCTACGCAAGCGACAGCGAGCAGGTAAAAAAGAACATTGCCGCAATGCGTGAGGAAGGTTACTACTTCTCAATCGACGATGTCGGAGTGGAGTACACCTCAATGTCAAACCTTTCACAGTACGAGGTCGATTACATAGGAATCAACCGCAAACTGGTTGAACCCATCAATCCCGAACTTTACGAGGATGATGACAGACCGAGAATAGTAGTTCAGGGCATTATAGATTTTGCCAGAAAGCTCGGCGTCAAAACAGTGGTCGACGGCGCAGACACTCCCGAACTTGCAGCGCTGCTTACAAAAATGGGTGCAGACAGACTCCGCGGTAAAGAATACTGCAAAGAACTCTGGGATGAAAAGAAAATCAAATAACCCGGTTTGCAAACCACAATAAAACAATCTCACACAGGAGATGATACACTTGGCTAAAAAGAAAAAAGATAAGGCAGCACCGGAGCAGCCCGTCAGCGGCGGTTTCGTGGAAGGTGCAAGCGGTCCTTACATACCGGCTCTTGCCGATGATATGGATAAGTACGATGTCAATACTTCAGCCGAAAAGGTTTATAAACGCAACTGGCTGATACGTATTCTTGCTATTATCGTCGGTATACTGTTAATTCTTCTTGCTATCGGATATGCCTGTACTGCGGTTATCAACAGCGCAGGCCGTTTCACAGTCAGCATGGCCGGCAACCTCTACGGTATACAGCTTGCCGACAATGAAGATTTTGAAAACCCGACGCTTCAGCTCTACGGCTCAGCTGTAGAAAATATGGACAACATCACAAAGCATTGGCTCCTGAACCAGAACGGCGAGCTTGGTGATGACCCTGTTTATAAGAATTACGAAGCTATTGATAAGGTCTACGGTGACCACAACGGTACAAACTACCTCGCATATACCTTTGCGGTACGCAACGCAGGTGAGCAGATTCCCGGCGGCGAGGATGCGACAGTTGATTACATGGCAAATCTTGAAGTAGTCACAGCCTACAAGGGCGCTGACGAAGCAATACGCGTCATGGTATTCATAAACGGTAAACCGACTACATATGCAAAACCTCAGGTCGGAACCGAAGGCAAAAAGGAAACATTCGAAGCGGATAAAAACTTTGTCTCCGATACGGTGGTAATGGAATATGTCCGCAAAGACTTCAAGGTAGACGATAGTGACAGATATACTGTCGTCGTCTGGCTGGAAGGCGAAGATCCTGAATGTGTTAACGACATTATGGGAGGTGAAGTCAAACTCAAGATGAACCTTGAGGTTCTTGACAAAGAAGAAGCTGAATAAGTTGGGGGAGACTTTTAAAGCTGATTTTTTGTTACCCGGTTTGATTTACTTTCACAAATGTCCGAAACACTTTGGATAAATGTGTTTCTAATCCCTAAAAACACAAACTCTTAAATGGAGGAAAAAACTATGAAAAAACGTTCACTCGTGGCAGCACTTGCAATGCTCATGGTATCTGCAATTGTTCTCACATCATCAACCTACGCATGGTTCGCAACCGGTACAACTGCTAAAGTTTCCGGTATCAGCGCAACAGTCAGCAACTCATCAGGTAACATCACAATCTCTGCTAACGGCACAGATTATTCAACAACACTTGATTTTGCTGATTTCCAGGGTGTAACAGGTAACTTCACTCCCGCAAACTTTGCACCTGTTTCTTTCAACCCCACAGCTCTCACATTTGTAGCCGGTAGCATCGCTCAGGGCGAAGATGAAAGCGACGCAGCTACATTCGGCAAGCTTGTCTTTAACCCTGCTCTTGCAACAGGCGACAGCGACAAGTACATCCAGATGAAGGTCTATGTCAAGGCTTCTGTTGACTGCTCAGTAACAGTTGCTGCTGATATGGCTGGCTCTGTATATCAGTTCATCTATGCAGCTATCTATGACGATGCTGAAGGTACAGCTGATTACAAGGTTTACAACACAGCTCAGAGAACATATACTCCCGTAACATCTGCTACAAAGGGTATCGATGTTAACACAGATAACATCATGACTGATGCTGACTTCCTTACTGACGGCGTTTCTGAGTACAATGCTCTCGGCGCTGCTGTCAACAGCACATCAAGCGATACAGTTACTCTTAACCTTACTGCTAACCAGGCTCAGACAATCACTGTCTATGTATGGGCAGAAGGTAACGACAGCCTTTGCGTAGGTAACATCGCTTCTCAGGCTTGTGCAGTTGCTCTCAACTTCACAAAGGTCTAAGTTTTACCGATACTTAATTTTCTGAATTGATTTGTCCGGGTCGGGTCTGACCCGACCCGGAATCCCCCCATTTTCTCCCCCAAGGTAGGGGCGGCGCTAAGCCGCTCTACAAAAATAACTTGTGATTTAGCTAAAACACAATTTTTCAGCAGGACTGTTTAGCACAGCTCCTACACTTAACCGTACGGCACGGTTTGTGCCGTGCCGTACGGAAAGGTGAAATCAGTTGATTCAAATATTGAATTCTGTATCAATGTTTGAATGAGTTGTTTTCCCGTTAACACAAAAAATGCATAACGAGAGGTAATATAATGAAAAAAGTCGGCAAAATATTGGGTAATATTCTTGTAACTTTAATTCTGATTTTTTCGATTTTGATGACGGTATCCGTAATCTCATCGACAAAGGATGAATCGGGTCTGCCAAACCTTTTCGGTAAGGCAATCTTCAACGTCCTCACAGACTCAATGATGAGTGAAGAAGGTTTCAACGAAGGTGATCTTATAATTGTTGAACTGACTGACCCCAATCAGACGGAAAGCTATAAGGTTGGCGATGTCGTAACCTTCTGGCGTTATTATGAGGATCAGGCTTATCTTGAAACCCATAGAATTGTTGCTGATACCTATTCAAATCAGAGCGAGGTTGTTGACGGTATCTGGGTTCACGGCGGAACACCTTACTATGTAACCAAGGGTGATAATACACCTGACATAGATATGAATGCCGATCTGAGCATAGACTATCTTTCAAACCAGCGTATTGTCGCTAAATGGACAGGTACCGCTATTCCTCACCTTGGCACGGTAATGTCTTTCCTTCAGTCACAGCTCGGATTCATGCTCTGCGTAGTTATTCCTACAGCAATCTTCTTCTTCTTTGAACTGTTCAAGTTCATTTCCACTCTCATGGATGCCAAGAAAGAAAAGGCAGTCGCAGCCGTTAAGGATGCTGAGGAAGAAATCAAGCAGCGCCTGATGGCAGAGCTTCAGGCACAGCAGGGTTCAACCGGTGCAGCTCCTGCAAAGGCTCCTGAAGAAAAGCCCACAGCTCCTGAGGCTGAAAAGAAAGCAGATTCTGAGGAAGATATCAAGAAAAAGGCAGTTGAAGAGTATAAAGCTCAGCAAGAGGCAGAAAAAGCTGCCGCTGCCAAGGCTGCCGAAGAAGAGGAAATAAAGAAAAAAGCTGTTGAAGAATATATTGCGCAGCAGGAAGCAGAAAAAGCTGCTGCCGAAAAGGCTGCTAAAGAGGAAGAACTCAAAAAGCAGGCAATAGCTGAGTATATTGCACAGCAGGAAGCGGAAAAAGCAGCTGCTGAAAAAGCAACAGATACCGAAGAATAAAATCACCGGTAACGGAATTTTCAACGTCCTGAATAATAACACTTAAATATTTATATTATTAATAACATTAATAAAAACCGTACGGAACGAATAATTCCGTTCTGCAACAACAGTATTTAAGAGCAGTAGCTCTGAAATAAAATTTTCAGTAAAGAGGGTAAACAAAATGGCAAAACGCAAATTAGGAATGTCCATCATCGTTCTTATCGTTGCCGCAACAACAATGGTTTCAGGTACATACGCTTGGTTCCTTGTCGGCGGCTTCGCAGAGCTGTTTGACCTTGGTTTTGATGTAATCGAGGCAAGCGGCGGTATTGAGGTACAGGGTTCAGCAGGTCACGCTTACAACAGTGAAGATGATACTGCCTCTGTCGATTGGGGTGCATACCTCACACGTGACTGCTTCAATGCAGATGAAATTCTTGCTGCGGACGGCAAATATGCTCCTGTATCAAGTGTTGACGGTTCAGCCTTTACCAAGGTCGGTCTTGAGGGCGGTTATTTCGCATCTCTTGATCCTGCAAGAGGCGTTGACTACAACGAGCTGAATATTAAAATCCGCTCCACAACAACAGAAGCTGTAAATGCAACAATGAATATTTCTCTTACAGGTGACGATCAGGGTAATACTGATGCTGTCAGCGCTGCACGTGTTTCTGTCACATACGGCGGTCAGACAACAGTTTTCGCAATGGCAGGCGATTCCACTTACGCTGTTACAACAGATAATATTCCTGCTGCTACAGTTAAGGACTCAAATAACAACAGCATCATCGATTCAGACGAAGCTTCAGGTGCAGTGTCTCTTTCAGCACAGACAGTAACCGAGCTTACACCGTCAGATGCCGATCCTACAAAGTTTGAGGCAACACTTCCTCTTGACAATGTTCCCGGCAACACAAGCTCCGCTGATATCGTAGTCCGTATCTGGATTGAAGGTAACGATACTGACTGTACAGGTGAAAAGCTCTCCGCTAAGCACCTTTCAGCTAAGATTTCCTTCGGTTCAACAAGCGAAGAAGACGCAACAGCTTAAGGTTTAAGCAGTTTTTACATAACCAACCCTCACAAAGGAAACGCATATGAAAAAAAGAAATATTTTGGACAACAGAATATTCCACGTTGTGATGAATGTGCTTTCATCAATCGTTCTTGTTTTTTCAATCGTTATTTGTGCTGTGGTTATAATTTCGGTTAAATCTTCAACGGGTGTAGCAAATCTCGGCGGTTATTCATTCCTTTCAGTACAAAGTGACTCAATGGAGGATGAATTCTTCCCCGATGACCTCATAATTATCAGACGCTATCCCAAAACCCATAAGTATAAAGTTGATGATATAATTTCCTTTATCGCTTACGATAAAACGGGTTCAATGTATATAAATACCCACAGGGTTTACGATGTAATCGAAAGTAACGGCTCAGTCAGCTATGTTACAAAAGGTGATAATGCTGACCAGCCTGATAAAAAGCACGTAACCTCTTCCAAAATTCTTGGTCAGTATAACGGCACACGTGTTGCAAAGCTCGGCGCATTCTTTGATTTCGCCGCTACCTCTCAAGGGGTCATGCTCCTCATCGTGTTGCCCGCTGCTTTGATAGTTATCTGGCAGCTTTTCGGCTATCTTCGCTCACTTGCCCTTGATAAAAAAGGACAACAGCGACCTGCTGTGGCAGTCAATCAGGCGCCGCAGTATTACCCTCCTGCGGCTCAAAGCGAAAAAGACGCAATTATTCAGGAATATCTGAGAAAACAGCAGGAAGAAGAGGCAAGAAAGCAGCAAATTATTGAAGAGTATCTTGCCAAGCAAAAAGAGCTTGAGCAGGCTGAGAAAGAAAAGGCAGAGGAAGCTAAGATCAAAGCAATTATTGCAGAATTCCTTGCACAGCAAAAGGCTGCTGAAGAGCAGCAAACAATGACTGAAGCGGATGCTTCAAAAAGTACAGACAGTGAAAATCAATAAATTCTAAAAAATACAGCAAAGGTGGCTACAAAATGAGCGGTATTTTCCAATTCCTCGGCGATTTCCTTGACCAGCTTTTTGTTAAAGGCTTTTGGGGAATAATCAAGGGCTTCGGCCTTGGCATTGCCAACATCTTCAATGTTCCGAAATATGTAAACATTTTCAGAGAGTATGCAGGCACTTTAGGTGTAGGCGGCATTATCCTCGGTGCACTCTGCTGCCTGTTGGTGCTCGCACTGCTTGCAGGTATCATCACTCTTCTTGTTTTGCTTATCAGAAAATACGTACGTTTCCGCAAAACAGTTGTCAATCAGGAAGAGCTTCTTAACGAAGTTGCCACCCTCAACCGTGAGGTTATGAAGCTTTCTATCGAAAAAGATAAGATTCTTGCTATGAAGGTTTCACAGTTGGGTCTTCGTCCCGGTGAGAATCCCTACCTTGAGTCAGCCGTTGACGGCTCCTCAGGTGCAGCAGCCGTTGCAGAGGGCGCTGAAGGCGAAGAAGCTGCTGAAGGCACAGACGACAGAACAGCAGACGATTACAGCCGTTTCTACAAGCTCACTCAGGTTGATATTGAAATGGAAGGCTATGAGCCGCCCGTATACAATAATGAAATTACACTTCCCGGCATTATTGATATGTTCCGTAATTTCGCAGCATCAAGAATGGGTCTTTACTATGAGCACAAAACTCTCCGCCTTTTCCTTGCTGCATTCGCTTCCACCCGTCTTATCATCCTGCAGGGTATTTCCGGTACAGGTAAAACTTCACTTCCGTACTCCTTCGGTAAGTTTATTCAGAACGATGCTACCATTGCTTCTGTTCAGCCCTCATGGCGTGACCGTACCGAGCTTTTCGGTTACTTCAACGAATTTACCAAGCGCTTCAACGAAACCGAAGTTCTCAAGAAGATGTACGAAGCTACATATAAAGAGGATATCTACCTTACCATCCTTGACGAAATGAATATCGCACGTGTTGAGTATTACTTTGCTGAGATGCTTTCAATCCTTGAAATGCCCAGCCGTGATGAATGGATTGTTTCTCTTGTTCCCTCTGTCTGGCCGACTGACCCCAAGCATCTGTTTGACGGTAAGCTTAAACTCCCCGAAAACATGTGGTATATCGGCACAATCAATAACGACGACTCGACCTTCGCTGTTACTGATAAGGTTTATGACCGTGCTATCCCGATCGATATCAATACAAAGGGTAAGTTCTTTGAAGCTCCCTGGACCGATAACCTTACACTCAGCTACAAGCACCTTGAATCAATGTTCAATGATTGTAAAGAAAAATATAAGGTTTCCGAAGAAAGTCTTCGTAAGCTTGCAGAGCTTGACGATTATGTTATTGAACATTTCCGTCTTGCATTCGGTAACCGTATTGTTAAGCAGTTGCAGGAATTTGTTCCCGCATATGTCGGCTGCGGTGGCACAGAGATTGACGGTCTTGACTTCGTTCTCTGTCATAAGATTCTTCGTAAGTTTGAATCTCTCAACCTTTCCTTCATCCGTGATGAAATTTCCGGTCTTATCACATACCTGAATAAGCACTTCGGTAAGTCAAACATGGGCGAATCAAAGGAATATCTCGAGAGACTCCAGAAGATGATGTAATTAATTCTTTATTTATTAAAAATCAAGCAATCCGTCCCGTAAATCGGGGCGGAGGCTTGTGCGTCAAAGCAAAGTCTATATTAAGGAGCGGAATGAACCTATGGGAACTTCATATGAAGATCTTTACAACGAATATCAGGCGGGTACATTATCACTTTTTGGCAGTGATGATTACTATAGTGATATGCTTGAAGCTATGGAAGGCGGCAAGCATGAAATTTCTATGTTCAACCGTTTCTTTGAAAAGAAGATTGACTTGAAATGGGTTGAAGCAATAGAGGCGTGTACAGTTGCGCTCGATACCATTGTTCGTAACCCCCGTAAATTCATCGTTCAGGAAGAGGAAATTGTTCCGATTGAACGTGCCAGAAAAATTACAGCCGAATCTGTGCGCCACCTTGCACAGCATACCAATATGATCGCCCGTGTTGACGGCGACAGGGTAACTCCCAGCCAGATTCTTAACGTTTTCCGTGAAGAGAGCTTTGAAATTTATGAAAACCGCTTTATCTTCACACTTCTCAGAAATCTCCAGCACTTTATCGATACCCGATATAATGTACTTTTCAATATGGAGCAGGATGAAAAGAAGTCCTCGCTCAGCATGAACAGCGAAATCAAACGTGGTCATGAGACCATTACATATAAATTAGAGGTTGCAACGCAGACTACAGCAACCATGAGCGCTGAGGATATTAAGCCCGGCGATGAAAATGTCAGTGCCCTCGCAAGAATTGAAAGAATAAAGCGTGTTGTAAACGGCTTCTGTTCATCTTCTTTCATGCGTGATTTGGTGCACTGTACTCCGGTTCGTCCTCCTATCATGCGTACAAACGTTATTCAGAAGGACCCGAACTTCCGTGCTTGTCTTAATCTGTGGCAGTTCATTTCGTCATATGACGAGGTTGGTTATGAAATTACCGCAAGAGAATCCAATGAAATGGTTACGGACGACTACAAGAACGATTTGTTCAAGCTTGCCAGTGTAAACTACATGCTGCTCAAGAAAAATATAGGGGAGCAGGAATTAGAAGATGCAAAGCTCAAAAAGCGCAAAGTCAAGCCGAAGCTTCTTAAGCGTCTTGCAGAAGAGCTTGTTCTCAATTACGACATGGAAGAAACTGAGATAAGACGCATATTTGTTGATGAGCTTAAACGAGCAAACAAGAAGAAAACAGCCGGTGAAACAAAAATTAATGATGCAATTGATCGTGCACTTAAGGCTGAAAATGATCGCAAGGCTGAAATTGAGGCGAAGATTCGTGCTGAAATTCAGCGTCAGAAGGAAATCGAAAAGCGTCGCAAGGAACGCGAAAAGGCAAAAATTGCCAGAGAGCTTGCTTTGGAAAAGGAAAGAAAAGCAAAAGAAAAAGCAAGACTCAAAGCCAAGAAAGAAAAAGAACTTGCACTCGAAAGGGAGCGCAAGGCAAAGGAAAAGGAACGTGCCAGAAAAGCAAAACTGCGTGAGCAGGAGCTTGCACAGCAGGCTAAGGAAAAAGAGAAGGCACGAATTGCCAAAGAGAAAGCAAGGCAGGAAAAACTTAAAGCTCTTGAAGAAGAAAAGGCAAGAAAAGCCGCTCTTATTGCTGAGCAGAAGAAGCAAAAAGAGCTTGCAGCTCAGCAGGCAGCTAAGGAAAAGGAACGTGCTGCTAAACAAAAAGCCAAAGAAAAGCTGGCAAGGGAAAAAGCTTTACAGGCTGAAAAAGAACGTGCTGCTAAGGCAAAAGCAAAGGAAAAAGAGCGCTTAGCAAAACAGAAGGCTCTTGAAGCTCAAAAGGCAAAGGAAGCAGCCGAAAAACAAAAAGCCAAAGAAAAAGCAGCCCATGAAAAGGCAATTTTAGCTGAAAAAGAGAAGGCTGCAAAGGCAAAACAGAAAGAAAAAGACAAAATAGCAAAGCAAAAAGCTCTTGAAGCACAAAAAGCCAAGGATGCTGCTGAAAAGCAAAAGGCAAAAGAAAAGGCAGCAAAGGAAAAAGCTTTACAGGCGGAAAAAGAAAAAATAGCCGCACAAAAAGCAAAAGAGAAAGAAAAATTGGCTAAACAGCGTGCTTTAGAGGCTGAAAAGGAAAAGGCAGCCAAGGCAAAGCAAAAGGCAAAAGAAAAGGCTGCAAGGGAAAAAGCTTTACAGGCGGAAAAAGCAAAGGCAGCAGCTCAAAAAGCAAAAGAGAAAGAAAAACTCGCTAAACAGAAGGCTGCCGACAAGGCTAAAACAGTAAAATCAGCAGAGTAAATCAATCTGAACTTTAATGTGTCTGTGGCAGAAAGACACAAAACTTAATCGGTACAACCGTATTTCGGAGGTTAACTAATAATGAAGAAAAGAGTTGCGTTTCGCTCATTTGTAATACTATTGGCGACGGCTTTGTTGCTGTCGTCTACAGGTGCATACAATATCCTGGTTTATGCAAATCAGGATAGCGTTGCCAACTCTATTTCTGCCATTGAATCTGCCTCCGATTCCTCTGCCGATACATCTGCTGAACCCAATATTTCCGTACAGGGCGGTGACTTGAATCTCGAATCCGATTCAGAAAATGAACCTGAACTGCAGGATGCTGATGAACTTCAGGGCGAAGGCAGCCAGACAAATCCCTATATTATTGAAACTGCAGCTCAGCTTC
The DNA here is from genome assembly GCA_045536235.1 of Acutalibacteraceae bacterium. Taxonomy (GTDB): domain Bacteria; phylum Bacillota; class Clostridia; order Oscillospirales; family Acutalibacteraceae; genus UBA8612. The sequence continues at coordinate 122,177 of JAZSND010000020.1, forward strand.
TTGCCGTAAATACAATTGTCAACGCTACTGTTACCGGTGAGTTCTGTCACGTTAATACTGATAAATACTTTAAGCTTGCTAACGATATTGATATCGGTGTGCTTTTTGCAGCAGGCGCAGAATCACCGTTTGTAAATGCAGCAGGTAATGCTTATCTTATTTCCGCAGATTACAGAAATGCAGCCTCAAATATGGTTTATATCAATATTGACGGCAGCTATACAACCGAAGACGGTAAAGAAGCTAAGCATAAGATCTATTTCTCAGATCCCAATGCTGAAATTAATTTATCCAACCATGAAAGTTTTGCAATTTTCGGATATCTCGGTACAAATTCTGTTGTTTCCAACATTATATTTGAAAACATAAATGTTTCCGTAACATCACTTCAGCCTAAACGTGTTTCTGTAATCTCATACATGAACGAGGGCAGAATTGAAAACTGTGAAATTAACAACTGTTCCGTATCTCTTTCATCATCGTCAACTGATGGCGCTTCCGTTTCTCAGGAAGGATATACCTTCTATAACGGTATTGCAGCGGCTGTTGCTGATAACAGAGCTGCTATGGTTAATGTTAAGGTAAATAACTTTACAGCAACTTTACCCGATGCTGCGAACAACGACTATGTCGGTGCTCTTGTCGGTCAGAACCGCGGTTTGGTTGATTACTGCTCTGTTTCGGGTGTGAGCATTTCCGTATCTTCCAAAAACCATTACATCGGTGCACTTGCAGGTTATAACGGTACGGATGGAGATATACAGAATTCTTCTGTTGATCTTGCAGGTGCCGATAAAATAACAAGAAATATCAGAGGCGGCGGATATGTCGGCGGTCTTACAGGTTTGAATGACGGTTATATTTATCAGTCAACTGTTAAGGGTTCGGTTAATTCAGCACATACACCCTCTGCTTCGAGTTACAATATGATGTGTTCACCGGAAAGCGCAAGTGAGAATGTTGCCTATTACGGTGGTATTACCGGTGTAAACAGAGGCGAGATAGTAAGCACTACCGCTTCTGATATCGGTTTCTATATGTCATCAAGCTCTTATGTTGGGTATTACGGCGGTATTGCCGCAAGAACAACCGGAACAATAACAGGCTGTGTAGCATCAGGTTCATTTATATCCAGTTCAAATATTGATTGTTATGCCGGCGGTATTGTTGCGATTGCAGATTCCAATACTCCCGACGGAGCAATTACAGATTGTTATTCGCTGGTCAGGTTGACTAATCCCTCAAAAGAATATATCGGTGCCATCATCGGCTTTGGCGGTAATGTAAACACTGCCACAGGATGCTACTGGTCAGATGCAATAACCAAATGTGTAACAGCATTTGTGTTTGAGGATACTAATGATGCAAGCCGTCCTTATGTGCTTGAAACATCGGCAGGTAAGCTTGTTTCTTCAAACCGCGGTGTAAAAGTTAACAGAGGCGGCGTATTAAACGTAGCTGCTTCTGAAATCGTGCATGTTTTCAATCCTATTTCCGGTACAACTCCTGCAACTGTAAGTGTTGCGAACAATTTATCAATCAACGGTTCCGGTTCAAACAACACAGTTGTCAACAAAGAATATCTTGCAACTTTCTCTTTCCCTGAAGGAATCGGTGCCGCTTCAATGCAGAATCTTGATGTTGCCGTGAATATGGACGTATTTATTACTTCTGCAAACGGTGACCCTGACGATCTCAACAATCCGCTTGTAATCAATTCAACAGCAAGTGCTAAGTTTATATATCTTGCTCCCTACGGACATTATAAAATCACAACGGATATTGTAATAACTGCCGATTTATGGACCAAGTCACTCTTTACCGGTACTATTGACGGCGGCGATAACATTATCGCTACAGATACAGCGATTTTTGATGCTGTAATAGGCACACGTGATGAAAGTCCGTACATAAATAAATTTGTGTCAGACCCCGAGGCAGACCCTGCTGACAGAAGCGGCGGCACTGTTTCAAACCTCAACATCGAATTTTCTGACGATATAAGCGAATCAATTTTCGGAACGGTATATAATTCGACAATTTTCAAAGTTGCACTTACAGACGGTGATATCACACCTGATGACGGTTATGATCAGAAATACGAAGGTAAAATCGCCAAGGTTCAAAAACAGTATGCTGCGCCGTTTATTGACTGCGCGATCGGAAACAGCTATATTTACGGCTGTTCATCAGACGTTTCGGTTGAAATAGGTAACTATAACTATACATCGGCATTTATCGGTTTCGTGTATGGCAATGTATATGTTGATAACTGTTCTGTTACATCAGTCGGTGTGTATATTGCTGACAGCGCAACAGATAAACTGTCACGTGCAGCATTTATCGGTAACACAAAAGAGAATAACGGTTATATTCTCAACAGTATTGTAAACGCACGCATTATCGGCAAGGGTAATTGCTTTGTATTTATCGGTGAGCACAAGGGTATGTTTAACAACCGTTATAACAACCTTGTATGGTCATCTCCGGATTTCAGCACATCAAATACTGAATCTGCTGTCGAACAGGAATATATCAGCAAATGGGGCGGAGAAGATACTCCGGTTAAGCTTGTTTCAATCGCAGGCAGCGCAAGCTATTCTGTAGCTATCCCTCAGAATATAACATTATTCAAAGATGCAAGTGCAGCTGATTTCCTTGTTTCGCTTGTAGATATTTCGGCTGATAAATCCGAAACAGCAGTAACCGATTCCGTTTTCACATTGAACAATGTTGTTGTTAAAGACGGAGCACTCAATATCGACGTTGCTGCTTCATCATCAGCGCAGGTTGGTGACGAGGTATATGTAAAGATTTATCATTTTGAAACAGGTTTCCTGAGCTATGTGAAATATCAGGTAAAATCATCTGCCTTTGTGAAGAATGAGGAAGACGGATATTTCCATATCGCAAGTGCGGAAGATCTGATTACTCTTTCAAATGCATGTAAGGGTAACGATGCTTCAAGCTACCTGGGCGAGCCCTACAAGCTTGTCAACGATATCGATATGAGCGAAATAACAGCTGTTTTCACACCTATCGGTACATCAACCATGCCGTTTACAGGTATATTTGACGGTAACGGTCACACAATTAAATATATGAATCTTGAACCGGAATCAGGCAGTGCAGCTTTGTTCGGTGCAGTCAGCTTTGCCTCTAATCTGACAATTAAAGGCGAATCTGTAAAATCAGGTGTTTATAACCTTACTGTGTCTGATTCTTCCTTTGTCGGTGTTGACAGTGCAGCTGTCATCGCTGCATCGGTTTCAGGTTCAACTGCAAATATCCATGATATTACCGTTGTTGATACAACGGTTAAAAGCTCAGGCAAGAATGCTGCCGCCATTCTTGCAAGTGCAACCAACAGTAATGTAAATATATATAATATTACATTAGATAATGTTTCTGTCAGAACAAAATACAGCTCGAATGAGCCGTACTTTATGAACGCAACCGCAATAGGCGGTATCGGCGGTGTTATCGGTTCAGTTGTTGATCTTGTTACAGATTCACACAGTGTAACCGTACAAGGAATTGAAATCAACAAGCTTACCGTAGCGGGTTATAACGATGATGATTCAGACAGCTATGCCGATGTAAATGCCGGTGCCCTTATCGGTACATATCATAAGCACTTTAACCTTGTAACATATTCTCCGTCTACACTCACTGTAGGTGTTGCAAAGGAAAGTGAAGAAAGCGGTTACGATATCAGCGTAACTGATAGCCTGATCATGTCTGCCGGTATGGCGGGCGGTCTTATTGGTACAACAAACGCAAGAACAACCATAACCAATGCAACTGTCCGCGGTACAACAGAGCAGGGTACAAAGGTTCTCAGTACTACTGACTATTATGTAGGCGGTATTGCCGGCTATGTAGGTCCGTATGCTGGCAGCGCTCTTGACGGTGCTGTTGATACAGCTGTTACATCAATTTACGGTACAGTTACAGACTGTTCTGTTGAGAATGCAGTTGTACAGACTGATGATCCGCTCCTTAAGCAGACAGCAACTACAAACAAAGTCCGCAATGCAAGTGTCGGCGGTATTGTCGGTGCAATCAACGGCCCTGCAACAGGAGATACATTGCTTGACTGTACAGTTAAAAACAGCCTTATTGTTGGCGTAGTTACAGGCGGTATAGTCGGTTCAAATATCAACCTTGTTGTTGCAACGGGCAATGTTGTGCATATCACAAACTGCGATGTTTTCGGTTCAACCGTAACAACTCCCGAAACCTGTTACCCGTTGGCGTCAACAGCTACAGCTAACGGCAATAACTATTTCGGTGTCGGCGGCATTATGGGTACCAGCCGTATCAGCAACAAGGCATATATAACTGACCTTGTAATTACTTACTGCGATGTTGATGCTGATACATCCGTAACCAACTATATCCCTTATAATAACGGTACAGCTACTATTCGCTTCCATGCAGTAACCGGCGGTATTTTAGGTTCAACAACTCAGTATGCTAACGGTGTTCAGGTTCTCCTTCAGTACAACAGCGTATCTGCATATCTTTATACACGTGCAGATATGAATTTGGGAACAACTATCAACGCATCAAACCTGCAATATCAGAACATACGTGTTGCAACAGGCGGATTCATCGGCATGTTCAACGGTGATTCTGCAACTGCGTCAGCCGGCTCGGCGCAGCTGTTCAAGCTCTCTGTTCAGGACAGCGTTTTTGACGGAAGTATAGTTTCTACCGACTGTATCGGCGGTGCTATCGGTGCCATTATCAATTCATACGGTCGAAAGAGCACTTCTGACTATCTGCCCACCGATTTGCTCTGTAACATAGTAATTTCCGGTTCACTCAAATCAACTGTTACCGCAAATGCCGCTACAAAAGTCCGCGGCGGTGTTCTTATCGGTAATATCAACTTGTATATTTCCACTACAATTTCATCGACTACCTATCTTTATCATCTTCAGGCAAAATCCACAGATGATCTTACCAAGGTATTCCACGATATTTATTTCTCGTCATTTGATACGGCTATAGATTTCGATCAGTTCCCGTTACTCGGTTATGCAAATGCTAACAAGTCAGTTACTGCAGCTACTAACGGATATCCTACCTATACTGTTGCACGTACAATGTTGCGCCCCTGCTATATTGACGTAAACCTCAAAGAGGATAACCAGACTGCTCAGTTAGCTCCTGCAGGCGGTGCAGAGGATTATGTTATTCCCAATGCTTCTCAGACAGCACCCGCTGCATTGCGCGGCCCCGAGAATACCGGATTCAGACTTGATGTTGCCGATAAAGACGGTAACATGCCACATTGGGTCGGTTCTGATCCGAGTGTTGCAACAGTTTCTGATACAGAATATGACAATCTTACAGTTTCACCCAAAACACCGGGTAATAACGTTTACGTAAGCATTGACTATATCGGAAAGGTTAGCGATTCAAACGGCTGGTCCTATGAGGCACGTCTTCCCGTAGGTTTCCTTTTCTCATCAACTGCAACACTTAACCTGAAAACAGAAACATATAACGGAAAAACCTACTATCTTATCACCGATCCGATTGATTTCAGGTTTATAACAGGTGATGCTTTAAGCTACAATTACTGGCTTGCAAACGATATAGTATTTACCGAAGAAATGTTTGCAGAAGGTAAAAGCTATTCCGGCGGTTTCACACCGCTCGGCACAGCGGATAAACCGTTCACCGGCACATTCGGTTCAAAAGCGAACGGAACAGGTGAGCAATATGAAATTTCAGGCTTGCAGCTTAAAGCGGCAGGCGATACGCAGAAGGTATCCGGTCTGTTCGGCTACGTCAGCGGTGCAAGCTTCAGCAATTTCAGAATTGCTGATGTTACATCATCAGCCGGATCAGATTATGCTGCAGCTGTAGCAGCTGTAGTCAATGGCTCTCTTACTGCAGATAAAGTTACCGTAGAAAACGCAAAAATCAGCGGTGCCAAGTATTCCGCAGGCTTGTTCGGCGGTCTGTTCGGTGACAGTACAAATTCATGGAGTATTACTGATTCCTCGCTGATAGGTACAGCAGAAGACGGTAATTACTCAACCGTAATTGAAGGCAGTCTTGCAGCGGCAGGTATTGTTGTACACTCAGATGAAAACGCTGCTTCACTCAGCGGTGTTTCTGTAGACGGCTGTGAAATCCTTCAGGATCCTGACGGTGCCGCTACTGACAGCACAACCTACGATAACGGTGCAGCAGGTATCTCCGTAGCATATTCAGGCAGTATTGCTGCAAACGGCGAAAACCGTAACAGCGTATCCAACAGCCACATCAAGGGTGAAATTGCTGCGGGTGCAGTTGTACGTACCTATACATCAGAATCAGGTACAGCATTCACACCTTCATCCGAAGTTCCTGCAGAAATTCTGGCTGATTCACTTTCCATCAGTGCAGTGGATATTTTCGCAACGGAAATAGAGGGTACACATACTCAGGCACCCGCTGGCACAGCAAGATACTTTATCGCTTCCGGCGGTATTCTTGCACGTGTAGATGCTCTTGGTGTTGCACACAGTATTTCTGACTGTACACTTGATTCCGATACTCAGGTAAAAGCTCCCTATGCAGTAGGCGGTATTCTCGGTACATTCGAATCTCCCGTTAATTCAAATGCTGTTTCACGTGAAGATGTTTATGAGATTACAATAGACGGTTGTAAATCGGAAGCTGACGTTATAATGACTGTCGGCATAAGCATATCAACCTCCGACGATTTCTCCTACTATACAATGGGTGCCGGTGGTGTTATCGGCTATTTCTCAAACTTCGGTGTTCTCAGCGGTGTAAATATCCGTAACTGTTCAATAGGCGGTTCTGTTTCCGGCGTATCCGCTGTCGGCGGACTTATCGGTGCAATCTGGACGAACTTTACAGCTGTTTCGTTTGCAAAGTTCAACTCTATGGATTCACACTTTGCCGAAAACTGTGTCATATCAGCTGACCTTAAAACAGCAGACGGTATTGATGCTTTTTCTGCAAATAACAGCACAACAGGTATCGTTGTCGGTCATGTTCATGATGTAGCCGTTAACGGCAGCTCCGGCAACTTCGGCACCAATACTTCGTTCAACGGTCTGACCAATCAGCCGTTCTTCAATATTTACTATTCAGGTTACAATTATTCTTCAGGTTCAGCTTATCTCTTCGGTGTTGTCAGCCCGGGTTCAAATAATTCAGTATCCATGAATTCAATTCCCTGTTATACTGACTACATCTATGAGATGAACTACAGCTATACAAACAGCAATAATAATCATGAAATCGATCAGCAGACACATGCTCTCAGATTCTCGGATCAGTACCGTATAACAAATACTGATTCGCTGACTACAACTCCCGAAGAAAACGGCGTATGGGTTGTAGATTCACGTGCATTTGTCAACGGTATGACTGTCGAAACATCAAAACTCACATTTGATGTTTCACCCCAGTCAAACGATTCAGTACGCAACTATATCTTTGATTCACAGGCCGGTTTTGACGGATTTACGCTCAGCACTGTAGCCGGTGCAGGCGAAAATGCAGGTTCAACTACAGCAGTGCTTGAGAATGTAAAGGCAGACAACGCCAAAATTACCGTTGAAACTTCCGGCAGCGGCTATTTGGTTAAGCCTGTATCTACGTTAACAGAAACGCTTGTATTCAATCTTGTTTTTGTTTATTCAAACGGACTGGAGCTTGCTGTTGCGTTCAGAATTGAGGTTTCAGGTAACGATTATTACTATAATGAAGCAACAAACACATATTATGTTTTCAATGCTTCAAACCTCTATTCAACAATTGAAAAGGCCAATGCATCCGCAACAATCATTCAGTGTTATGATATTTTCTGCGCTATAGATGCTGATAACCCGCTTATTGCATCGGCAAACAGCTATGCGGAAAGCGTAACACTTTCTCAGGTATACGGCAGCTTGCTTGATGATATTGCTGATACCAAGCATCCGAATCCTGAGTATGATCCTGAGGTCGATTCTGAAGACAGAATGAATATTTCTATTTCAGAATATCTCGGCGTTACAGATTTAAGCAACGTTTCACTCAGCAGACTTGTCAAAGAAATATCCGCAATCAAATACGGTGATTTCAACGAAAATTCTACTGACCGTTTTGCACTTGACTTTGCAGGAACATATCAGGTACTCAAAGCGGTTGACGGTGTAAACACAGGTCTTACCACTCAGGCAGGCGAGTACTACTCAATCTACGGCTTTGAGATTCATGACGTCAATGTCACGGCTCAGGGTACGGATGCAAAGAATGTCGGCTTCTTTGATTCACTTAACGGTGCAACGGTTGAAGGTGTCACATTTGTCAATCCGAAGATTGAGGTTATCGCTTCCAGAGGCGAAGAAAACAGCGTAGGTGTTCTTGCCGGTTCAGCTGTTAACGCAACCGTAACAAATGCCAGCGTTGAACTTATCGGTGAGCAGGGCGATGCCTATGTTATGAGCATACGCCAGATGACACCGGCATCAACAAATGTCGGCGGCATCATCGGATATGCCGAAAATACGGCTGTTTCCGGTTGCTCGGTTACAGGTCTTGATGTAGTTGCATCAACACTTGCCGGTAATTTGTCGCAAACACTTTATACTGCAAATGCAGGCGGCATAGTTGGTGTTTTCGATACGGATGCCGATTCTTCAAAATCAATCAAGGATGTAACAGTTGCTTCATCACGTATTCTGGTTGAACGCAATGACAGATTCAGTAATGTATACATGTCGTATGCAGGCGGTATAGCTGCAAAGGCAACCGGTAAAATTGAAAACGCAGCAGTAAATAATACGGTACTGCGTGATGCTACATGTGTAATAGAAATTGATCAGGAAACCGGAAATGCGACAGGTATATACAGTGCGGTTGAGGATGAGCATGAGCTTGTTGCTGACCGTATAGGCGGTGCAGTCGCATATGCTTACGGCGATGTCAGCATTAATCAGGTCGATGTATCCGGTGTTACAATACGTGCGTTTGATATTGCAGGCGGCATAATCGGTGAAATTGAAAACAGTGAAGATTCATCAGTATCTGTTACCGACTGCTCGGTGGGAGATTTCGCAACACCCTCAAGCAGTGCAGATGTCAGAGTTTTCGGTTCAACAAGCCTTGCTTCCGGCAACGCCCGTGTATACTACCTTGCAGCGGGCGGTATAGTCGGTCAGATTTATAATCTTTCCGCTCTCAATATAAGCGATTGTTCGTTCAGTGGCTATGTCGGTACCTATTCTTATGATAACCTTAATAAGGACTGTACCGCAGGCGGCGTAATAGGCAGCATTTCTGAGCAACTCAGCAATCTTTCTGCTGTTTCGGTTATTGATACAACTGTTTCCGGCGAGGTTTCAGGTTTCCGCAGCGGCAAGACAGCAGAGGCTATGGCACCCTATCTTGGTGCAGCAGGCGGTTTTATCGGCAAAATCAGATCTACCGCTTCCGGCGCAGCAGACAGCGGTCTGGTTTCTCACAGCGTTATGGCTGCTGATGTAAACCTTTACAATAACTCAACCGGAACCAAGGTTGATGGCGGTATTTCTAACCCCAATGAGATTTCCACAAATGTCGGTATGATACTCGGCAGTCTTATTGAGGAAGGTAACTTTGCCGAATCTGCAACAGATCTTACTGCATATTTCAATAATATCTATTATTCTTCATATCCGCAGGATATTATTCCTTACGGCTGTATGGATTTCTACGGTCAGAATAATTCCGATGCAACTTATACGGATATCAATAAAGCAACCTATACCTATACGGATGAAGCCGGAGAGGAATATACTGAGGTTGACAACTCCTTCATGATAGGCAGTGCAACTGATCTGAATACTCCTTATGATCAGGACAGCTATTCATCTCTTGCGATAATTCCCGTAGACACTGAAAGCGAAGAGGCAGCAAGTGCATCACGTCATTTCAGACTTATGTACGATAACCTTGTCTTTGCCAGTGACGGTTCAAAGGCTATTACGTTTGATAAGAACAGCGGCGCAAAAATCGTGATTGATGACGGTGCAACAACAGCAACCGTTACAATATCGGAAGATTATGCCGATAAATACGGTACACTTACCGTTGGTAATGTAACAGAAGATATTATCGGTGAAATTGTTGTCACATATTCTTACGGACTTAAGGTAGGCGTACAGCTTATCAGCATGGAGATTTCCGGTAAGGGTACAGAAACGGATCCGTTCCTTATCAGCAATCCGAAACAATTTGCGGTTATCCGTGCTTTGCCGGATGCTTATTATGAGCAGGTAGCAAATATCGACCTTGAACCGCAGTACGGCTACAGCGAAACAGTTACAGCTCCTCTCTGGGCGGACGGCGAAGGCTTCGAGCCTATCGGTACCCTTAACAGACCGTTTATAGGCAGCTATGACGGTAAAGGCTATCTTATCACAAACCTTTACATTAACCGTGCAAATACCAATTATGTAGGCTTCTTCGGTTATGTAGGTGCAGGTGCACAGCTCAGCAATATCCATATTGAGCTGGCTCCGCTGCTTGCTGTTACAAATGACTCCGGTGTTACATCAACAATAAACGGCGGCATTTTAGGCAAAGAAAGCGTTGGCGGACTTGCCGGCTTTGTAAATGCAGCAACAGTTACCAACTGTTCCGTTGTAAAGGGCAATGTTATTGCCAATACCGCTCTGGGCGGTCTTATCGGCCGCAGTGCAGGTGCAACAATTGATTCCTGCTTTACATCAACAACCTCTTATTCCAAGCTTGCTGCAAGCCCGTCTGCAGCAACCAAAAATGTCGGTGCCCTTGTCGGTTACGTCAGCGGCTCAACATCAATTACCGGCAGCTTTACATTCGGCTATGCAAGCCTTGGTGCTGACAGAGAAGAAAACAGCGGTACAGTCGGCGGAATGGTAGGTTATGTAGCATCAGGTTCTAACCTCAATATCAACAATTCCTTTGTAGGTGCAAACGTATCCGATTACAGAGGAGCTTTGATAGAAGATGTTTATTACAAGGGCTTGACTGTCGGCTCTGCTGACCGTTCAACAGCCAATGTACAGGTAAGCAATCTGATGGTTGCGATTGCCGGTTCAGTATCACAGCCCAGTGAAAACAGAGTTATTAATCCGGTTCTCGGTATTCCCGGCGGTGCTGATACTGACAAAGCAAGCGTAATTTACGATGTTGATCTGCTCGGTAAACTGCTCGGTTCAGATGAGCAGGCAACAGAAGGTGAATTCTCGCTTGATCATGTAGCTCTTGCTTCAAACGCCGGAGATGACAGCTATACACAGGCATATGTGTCACTTGTTGCTCTCGAGGTTGAGCCGAGTGAAAAGGAAATCAGCGACCGTAAAGACGATACTCTCTACGTACGCGGTCTGTTCTATCCTGTTACAGTAAAGGGCAGCGATTTTGTTCTTACCTCTTCGGTAATGGATATGTCAGACAACGAAGAATACCCGTCTGATATGGATGTCGAGTTTTACGGAAACGGCAGCAATAAGAGAACAGACCTGTTGTTCAAGGATGTTGACGGCGGCATTAAGGTTTACTCCAATATCTATAAAACAGATACCGGTTCATACACAGGTAAGCCTTATGAAAACGGCGAAATGTTCTTCAATGACAACACACCGTACTTTATTGTTTCAAAGCCGAATTCTGTATCGGTACAGGGAACATCAGTTGAGCTTTACCGTAAGGTTATCTATCCTATCCAGAACAGATATGCTGACGGCGGCAGGGTTTATCCGCTTGCAACCGAAAGACAGCTGAGCGCTGTATCCAGAGGTGCACAAGCCGGTACAAAGTTCGCTGTACTTACAGACAGCAGCAACTATACCCTCACAGATAATATTGCACTCAGCAAATCTGACCTTACATTTAACGGTATAGCGAATTATACCGGTTACTTTGACGGTAACGGTTATACAATTTCAAACCTTAGCATCAATAAGCCCGATACGGATAATGTCGGATTTGTAGGCAAGATGACAAACGGCGCATTGCGCAACGTCAGCCTTGAAATTGAAACTGTATCCGGTGCAAACAATGTCGGCGCTCTTGTTGGTGCTGTTGAACCCGGCACAAACAAAACCGTAAGCATTGTCAACTGCTCTGTTGTTCAGAAGAATGGCAGCGGTGTAACCGGCAGCAATAATGTCGGCGGTCTTATCGGTACAGCGAAAGGCGGCAGCAGCGCATCAGTCAGCGGTTCATTTACTCAGGTAACCGTTGATGGCTGCAATGTAGTCGGCGGCCTTGTCGGCTACAATGAAACAGCAATTGATAACAGCTATTCAACAGGCGATGTAAACGCCACCATAAGTGCCGATTCTTCTTCAATCCGCGGTATTGGCGGACTTGCAGGCGTATCGACCGGCAGTGCAGCTGCAATCCGTTATTCCTTCTCCAGCAGCGCTGTTGACGTAAGCGATGCGGAATACAATCCTTCTGTTGATCACGGTGTCGGCGGTTTCGTCGGCTACGTAGGCAGCGGTGCAGGCATTTCAACTGTATTCTCCAGCGGAAGCGTGCGTTATTGCTCTATTGAAGGTACGGAAATTACCGAACTTCCCGCATGCTCATCAATTACTCTCGGTGTCGGCGGTCTTGTCGGTATTCTCGGCAGCCAGACAACAGACGTTTACTCCAGTGCATCTGTTGCAGCCAACTTCGGTGATGTTACATCGGCAACAGCAGTCGGTGCAGGCGGTGTGGTCGGTGTATCAACAGCTACACTTGAAACTGCTTATTCATCAGGTTCTACACTCGGTGTAACCGCAACGAACGATTATTCGTCAGCAAACTACGGTGTAGGTGGTGTAGTCGGTGTTATCACCGGCGGTGCTGCAGGTTCAAACCTGTTCTTTGACCTTAACACATCGGTTGTCGATAATGCTGTAGGTAAGATTATCAGCGGCAGCACAAACAACATCGGCAGCCAGACCACAAAGGTTATGACTGACGGTTCATCAATGAGTTCGCTTCTCAGCTCTTCCTTTGGCTATACAACCGGTGCATATCCTTATCTTACAAACTTCTTTGATGAGGATGTTTCCAGAACAATTATGTTCAATGCTCTTTTGAGTATTGTTGCAATTCAGCTCAACGAGCTTGATGTTACCGCAGCCAAAGGCGAAGGTATATCAATGGCTATGACCATTCCTACAGGTATCACTTATGACGGTGTAACCTATACCTATGGCTTTGAGGCTGACCTTACACAGGCAAATTCAGCAACATCAATCGTTGACGAAGCTACAAATACTCTTTCTGTTCAGCGTACAAGCAACACAATGGAGCAGGCAAACTTCATTATCACCATTAAAGCAGTTAACAGTGAAACAGCGGACTCTGACGGAATTGAATACAGCACAATTGCAAGCCGTCCGCTTTCACGTGTCTGCGCTCAGATGCTTGGTAAAGAAGGTTATCCCTATCTGATTTCTTCGCAGGAAGACCTTGCACATGTTGCAATGAGCGAAACAGAGCTCAGCGCTTGTCCTGCTGACAGCCTTTATAAAGAGTGGAATACTCCTCTTAATGAAAACGGAACTCCGGAAGCGGGCAAAGTTTATTATCGTATGATGGGTTACATCACACTCGACGGTTATGAGAGAAGCTTCAGCAATCTTTTAAACGGCTACTCATTCGACGGTAACGGTTATTCTGTACGTAATCTTGACTGTGCTCTTACTCAGTCGCTTGATGAAAACTCAGCAATAACCAATGTAACATTTGAGAACACCGTATTCAGCGAGGGCGAAAGCCTTGTCGGCGAGCTTGGCGGTGAAGTTGACGGTATCAATATTTTCGGTACCGCAAGTGGTAACAATGTAGCCGGTATCGCTCAGGAAATTCTCCTTGGCGGTCTTGTAAACGGCAGCGTTGTAAACCTTAATTACACAGGCACAGCCTCCGATTCATATGCAGGTATCGCACTTGTCAATAACGGTACCGTCAGCATGAGCACTTCAGTAGGCGATATAAGCGGTTCTGCAAAAGATGCAGCCGGCTTGGTCGGTACAAACAGCGGTGTAATCATGAACAGCTTCACAATGGGCGATATAATTCTCACATCTCCCACCGGTGTTGTAGCTGGTTTTGTAGGCATAAATGACGGTTCAGTTTCTAACTGCTATACTCGTTGCAACATTATGATTGACGGCGAAAATGCTGCCCCGAAGATCGGTAGCTTTGCAGCAATCAACAAAGCCGACAGAACAGTTTTCGGCAGCTTTGCAGCAGGTCTGTTTGACGTTATGAACGGCGACAGCGCAGCAGATATCAAAACAGTATTTATCGGCTCGAACAGTGGCAGCATTGAGCAGAGCATGTTCGATAAGCAGATGAGCGGCGCATGCTTCATGGATGACTTCTATCTTGCAGAGCGTACTCTTGATTTGGCAACTCTTGCGAATATGAACATTCAGGCAAAGGGTGCCTACTTTGTTTCTGAAAATGCCGGCAGAACCGATTCAGACGGTGCGGTAATTGATATTGAATACCCGCAGCTTGTTGCAATAGTCAGTACTGAAGAATATATAACTGACGAAAACGGCAAAGCAACTGCTGAAGAAACATCGCAGAGCCGTATGTACAGAACGCTCCGTTCTTACTCAAAGCTCAGCACGGCAACCGCATTGGTCAATAATGATAACTATATTGACTACCTGCCGTACTCCAGTGTTACTACTATCAGCAACGACTTCTCGTGGATTTCCGAAAACGAAAGTGTTGCACGTCCCGGTTTCTACGGCAATATCTTGAATCCTGACGGTAAAATGTTTACCGCAGGCAGTTCAGAGGCAAAGACAATTGTTTATACACAGACAGATATTGATGACTACTATTACAGCGGTGAAACATCAAGACTTTCTGACAGAATCAACATTCACGTCAAGGTTAACAACAACGATAACCCGAACTTCAGCGGCGGTAACGGTACTGTTGAAAGACCGTTTATCATAACCGATAAGTACGAATTTGTTGCTCTGTCATATTACGGAAGCAACCCGTCTAACCACTTTATCCTCGGTAATGATATTGATTTCACACCGGGTGAGGGTGAAACGGTTGAAAGCGTATGGTCAGCTTATATTGATGAATTCAACGCAACTCTCGACGGTATGGGCTTTGCGATTTCAAATGTAACCATCCCTGAATCCGGAAATAACGCAATCTTCGGCAGTGTCAATGGCGGTGTTATCACCAACCTTGCTCTTGCAGGTGTCAATGTCACAGTTCCTGAAGGAAATACCGGTTCGGCAGCTCTTCTTGCTGCAAAGGTAATGAACGCAACAGAAATCAGAAACTGTGTCGTTGTAGGTACTATAGTTGGTCCCGTTGATGCAAACGGTAACGTAACCCGTGCAACCGGAACGAATGTCGGCGGACTCGTCGGCGAAACGGACGGTTATACAATAATTGACGGCTGCGTAGTTTCCGGTAAGATAAGCACGGTAGCCGGTAATTCCGGCGGTATCGTCGGTCTTGCTGAAGCCGGCACAGAGATTACAAACTGTCTGTCTACCGTATTTGTTGACGGCGGTGAGAATTCCGTTTCCGGCGGTGTTGTAGGTAACGGAACGGCCACAGTACAGGATACCGTATTTGCAGGCAATGCTGTCGGCGGTATAAACGCAGGCAACATCAGCGGCGGTGACGGGGTAACAGCAATCAACAGTTACTATGACCGTCAGCTGTCAATGATTATGTCTGAAACCAACGGCGTAACAGCCGCCAACACACAGTATCTGACAGATGCAGCTGCAATTGATGCTATGTTCAACGGCTCGATGGACAGCTACGAAGGCTTTGAGGGCTATCCGATTCCTGCAACCTTTGTATCAGATGCGATGTATTCTGATGCATTTGAAACTGCTGCAAAACTGGCAAGTGCTAAGATTGCATTTGTCAACGGCGTCGGCTCAGGTACATCAACAGCATTTACTTCAGTTAACTCCTTCACGGGAACTGAGCAGAATGCATGGCAGGCAACACTTACCGTAACAGGTACAGCTGCTGAGTATTTTGAAACAAAGACCGGCACAAATCTTGTTCCTGATACAAGAACACTTGCACTCAACCAGAGGGCAGACGGCGAGTTCGTTTATGCACTTGACAGCACAAATCTTATCAGGTATATCGATTTCGTTCTCGGTAAGACTGTAAAGACCGTAAACTATAAGCTCAGCGGTTCAGCTACAGATCATGCAGTAATTTCTGCTGTTACAGGTCAGGGCAATAACAAGAGTGCCGCAACTGCATTTGATGCTGCGTACGGTGATTATGCAATACTTTGTGAAAACATGATTTTTGCATACGACGAAGCATACGGTGCATATACGTTTACAGTTTTCGCTCAGCTTGATTCAGGTCTGGTTGCAGACGAAATATCAGTTGCATTTGATAATTCGGATACCGCCTGCGATATCATCAGGAACAATGACGGAACATTTACTGTTGTTATCAACTCTTCAGCAACTTCAAACTTCAGCGAGGTAAATATTGATATTGAAGTTGAACAAGAAGATGTTTGGGGTGTCCACAAAATTATCAGCAATTTCTTCAAAGTATTTTAAATCTATCAAAGGGGATTAACGAAAATGAAGAGTCAGAAAACCAATGCTTTTCAGTTGGCAGTCGCGGGCGGCGTTTTGGTGCTCGTGCTGGTTTGTGCAACCTTTGCGTGGTTTGCTGCCGGTGATTTCTCCTTCATCAGAGGTATTCTTGCCGGCATGACTCCTCATGAAATTCCCACACAGATAAACCAGGTAGAATACAGTCCGACCGGTGGCAGTGATGCCACCGATTGGGCTGTCTACAACGGTTCAATGCTTGATATTGAACCGGGTCAGACACATCATTTCAGAGTTAAGTTCACAGCTCTGGGTACAGATGTTTTCACACTTAATCTGAATAATATTGACAGCAGCTACAGAGCTCCGGCTCCGGACCCTGAAATACAGGAGGGTGAGGAGTCTTCGGCTGAATCTATAATTCTTCCTCCGGCAGATGAACCTGCAAAGCTGGCAGGTCTGCTGCAATACAGCGTAAACGGTTCGGAATTCAAGCAGATTGTAATTGATTCATCAACCAACCGTACCGCCGTTCTCGGCGATGTTGCAGCGCCTTATAAAGTTTCCGATATGTATTATGAAAACGGACAGTATATCTGCTATTACGACATTAAAATGGTCGGCGGGGCAGAAAACGTAAATTATAAAGAATACATGAATTTACAGCTCTCTTTTGATCTTGAGATGCCCTTCCAATCAACAATTGCTTCATAAACAAACCTGAAAGGACAGCGAAACAGCATGAAAAAAGTCATAGGTAAAATAATTAATGTCCTTTTGGTGGTTTTGATTTTTCTTTGCGTAGGCGTGCTTTTATTGGTAGGCTACAACGCAAAGCAGGGTAAGGCAACTACCGTTCTGGGGTATGGTTTTATGGCTGTACAGACGGGCAGTATGTCACCCGATTATCCTATAGGCACAGTTATTATAATTAAAGAAACTGAGCCTTCTGAGCTTGAAAGAAACGATGTAATTACTTTTTATTCAAGTAATCCGCATCTTGGAAATATGATTGTTACGCACCGTATTATGGCTGTCAGTGACGATGGCGACGGAACTTACAGCTATACAACACAGGGTGATGCTAACGAAATTCCGGATGAATATCCGGCCGAAAGTGAAAAAATCATTGGTAAGGTTGTCGGCAAAAGCACACTGATGCAGAAACTGATGACAATCCGCGAAAATCCTGCTGTATTTCTGTTTGTTATTGTGTTGCCTATGTGCCTCATAATTACGCTTGAACTAGTAAATATCAGCAAAAAAGCAAACGAAAAGAAAAATGACGATGAAGAGAAGAAAAACCAATAAGCTGCTTGGTATAGTGTCTGTTACGCTGTTAGCTGTATTAGCTTTGGTAACATGGCTGCCCAAGGCTTTCGGCTTAGAAAGCTATTATGTCGAAACCGGCAGTATGGCGCCTGCAATACCGCAGGGCAGCATGGCTTATATTGAGCCGGTGGCGATTGATGAAATTGCCGAAGGTATTGATGTTTTGCTGTTTTCCAATCAGGCACAGACAAAGGCGTTTATGCACCGTGTGCTTGCTGTTGATGAAGAAACACAGCTGATTTACACAAAAGGCGATGCCAACAAAACGGCAGATCTGATGCCGACCTCTTTTTCTCTTTGCTGCGGTAGGGTGCGTTTGAGCGTGCCGTATTGGGGCTACATAGCCGCCGCAATCAATTCTGTATGGGGCAAAGCAGTAATTGTTTTGTTTTATGTGGTGTGGCTGGCTGCAGAGATTGAGCATATACATTCAAAAAAGAAAGCGGTGAAGACATGAAAAGTAAAATAATTTGCCTTGTCCTTTCCCTGGCTTTTATAGCGGGAATGCTGAGCATAAACGGCACCTACGCATGGTTTATAGATTATGCTTTGGGTGATGGCGGCGCACAGAGTCTTCATAACCTTTCAACAGGTAATATCGGATATACGTTAGTAGGCTCTTTTAAAACAATGGACGAAAACAAGCGTATTCAGCCTGAGTTTGAATTGCTTGCAGAGCTTGATGCATCTACAAAGCAGGCTGCAGGCATAACAGAAACTACAGATAACAAAATGTATCTTATAAGTACATCGCTTGTTGATACACAGGTCAGAGTAAAAGTTTTTTACACATATATTGATACAATGGGTGTCATGTCGGATGATTATCAGTTTGTCGGTCCGGGTGCTCCCTTTGTAGCAGAGGCGGATGAAAATTACTGGACCTACAGTGAGGTTGACAATTATTTCTATTATCAGCCGTCAGCCGAAGACGCAGCTGATTATATCCCCGGAATTTCCGGTGAAACAACTCAGTATCTTATTCCGCTTTTCTCATCTTTGCGTTACAGCGGTGAGAGCTCTGAGCTTCCTACAAGTGTATTCAAGTCTAATAATAAATTCTCAGTAAAAATTGTTTTCCAGGCCAAGCAGGCTGATTATGCTCAGTGGTCGGATATAGGCGAAATAGTATTTTCAACAGGCGAAACAGCATGAAGATTTTTAATGTAATTTATAATGTTTTTGCAATTCTTATCGTGCTGTGTTTTGTGTTTACAGCAGCAGTGCGCCTGAGCGGAACTGAGATTTATGCGGTTGCAACCCCCAGTATGGAGGATGAACTGCATGAAGGTGATATGGTTTTTGTCCGTGCTGCGGATGAATATCTTTCGGGTGACGTTATCACAGCAAAACTGCCTTCCGGCGGCACGTTTACTCACCGTATCAATATTGTTGATTCGGAAAACCGCCTTGTTTATACTCAGGGCGATAATAACCCTCAGCAGGATCCGTTGCCCACTTCATTTGACGATATTGTAGGCAAGGTTGTTTTCAGTGTACCGCTGCTCGGCAATCTCGCTTTGAATTTCAATTCAATCAACGTTATGATAGTTCTTGCAGTTGTTATGGTCATTCTGATGGCTGTGCGTTTTCTGCTTTTCCGTTTTAAAAAAACAAAGGAGGATGAAGCTATATGAAAAAGATAAATAAGCGCAGCGTACTCAGCGTAGTGCTTTGTGCAATGCTGGTTTTCTGTGCAGGCTTCTATTCATCAGCCCAGCCGACAACAGCGTGGTTTTCTGATATAGGTGATACCTCCGGCGATTTTGTTATGGAAGAACTTTATGTTGATTTTACAGGCGAAGGAATAGGTGAGGGTGCATCAAAACTTGCCTTGTCCTTTGATGCGGCAACCAGGTTTGCTGATGCTGATGAACGCAGCAAAATGTTTGAGCATGCGGCAAAATACTATATGTTTACAGCTGAAAATACAGGTACACTTTCCGCACACGTAATGGTTGAGATTAACGATTCTCAGACGCAGGATGATATTATGACTGCTGCCGAGATAGATAAGGGCTTACGTTATTTTATTTATGAAGTTAATACCACAGCCGACCTTGTTGCAAACGGCGAAGAGTTTGTAGAAGGCGTTTTTACAGATGAAAACGGAAATTGCCTTGTTAAATCAGGTAATGAATATTATGACTCAAAGCTTGCTGACAAGCTTGATGAAAAGATAAGTGCAGCAACTGACGTCGATTTTACAGACGAGGCTCAGCAGCTTGCATTCCTCAATGAATGTCATGAAGATTTCGGCGAATTGAAGCCGGGTGAAAAAAGAACATACTGTATTTGTTTCTGGGTAGAGTATACACCGTTCATTAACAATTCAACAAACGCAATCAATGAAGCAAACGGTATATCAATCCGCACAATGGATTTTGATGTTGATGTAAAACTCAGTGCAGAACAGTTTTTCAATGTTGAAATTGAACAAAACTAACCGAAAGGGCGCATATAACAATGAGCAAGACTAAAAAAACAAAAAAATTCAAGCTCAATCCTATAGCGATTATTGCTTTGGTGCTTTGTGCTGTAGTGGCTGTTTATTGCGGTACAACAGCATGGATT
The DNA here is from genome assembly GCA_045536235.1 of Acutalibacteraceae bacterium. GTDB lineage: Bacteria > Bacillota > Clostridia > Oscillospirales > Acutalibacteraceae > UBA8612. The sequence goes on from JAZSND010000020.1 coordinate 142,660, forward strand.
ACCAGCGGTGCGCCCATCAATCCGCTGCGTTTTGTACAGTTACAGGATTTTGATTATGTAGTCGAATATTCCACCGATTCATCAACATGGACCGTTATTAACGGTACAGTCGATCTTGATTATGATGATGTATCTTCACTTGAGAATATTAAAATCCGTGTCACTCAGAACGGCAGCGGTGTTGCTTTTGCAAGGTTAAGGCTTGTTCATGAATGGAAAATTACAAACGGTAATACTGTTTCACGTCTTCAGAGTGAGCAGAATTTGCCGTTCAAAATAAATTCTGCTGAATTTTACGATAACCGCAGTGCTGACGGCTTCGTTTATCATATCGGTGATTTTGATGAGAATGAGCCGAGCGTGGTTGTAGACGGATTTGATTCAAGCTCGTTTGATGATTCAGCCCTGTCTTCCTATTCCAATCTGACCCTCACTTTGAATGTAACGGTAGATGCTGTCCAATTCAACCGCTACAGCCAGATATGGAAAATTGATGCACTTCCCTGGAGAAGCTGATCATATATAAATCGGAGTAAACAAAATGGCAAATAAACGACAAAAGAAGAAAAAGAACAGTCAGGCAGCAAGGCAGGCGGCAGCTGCATATAAGGGTAAAAATGCCGTAGCAAAGCCGTCTGTGCAAAAAAAGCCTGAGCCTGAAAATAAGCCGGCCGCTGTTCCGGAAAAGAAGCCTGAACCGAAGGCGGAAGTGAAGCCTGTCGCTCCTGTTGAAAAAAAGGCAGAGAAAAAGGCAGAACCTGCTAAAAAGGCAAAAGCTGCAAAGCAAAACAAGAAAAAGGCAGTAAAAAAGCAAAAAAGCTTTAATGAAACAAAAGCAGCATTAAAGAAAAAGATATCATCTCTTGACCCTAAAAAAACATCAACGGTAATACTGGCAGTAAGTATTGCTGTAGCAGTTGTAGCTGTAGGTGCGTTGCTGTTGTCGCTGCGTTTTACCGTACCGAAGGAAGCAAAGGTTGACTATATGGGCAGAAATCTGCCTGATTCAGCAGCACTGATTGTTACCGATGACCTTGCAACACAGTACGGTTTTACAGATAAAATGAAGCGTAAGGGTGACACAAAAGAATTCCGCTATTACGCAGCAACCGAAATCGTTTTCCCTGAAAAATATTCAACCGCAACTCTCAATCTTGTCAACGTATTTGATAACGATTGTGTCTTTATCGCATCAATTGTGGATGAAGCTGACAATATAGTTTATCAGTCGCTCGGTTTGCCGGCAGGCAGATGTCTGTCTGATATAACCGTCAGCGATATACCTTACGGTACACATGAAATGAAGCTTGTTGTTGCGGCTTACAATCCTGAAAGCTATAAGCTTATCGGAGTTCAGTATTCTGATCTTACAGTTCAGGTCGGAATTGAAAAGGAAGTAACCGATGGAGAAACTCAAGAAAGAAAAAACTAAAATAACCCTTGCTGAGGTAAAGAAAAACCCAAAACTGATGCAGGCATCAATAATGCTTTTAGCAAGCTGTCTGGTATTGTCAATTGCTTTTTTTGCGCTGAGTTCTTTGGGCTTTTTTCACATGCTTGCCGGTCTGACTGTTCCCAGGGGATTGGTTAAGCCCGGTGTTATCAGCACGGAAAATCAGATAACTTCAATACCGGAAGGCGAAATACGCTACAGGCTCAATACCGATGTTTATTTTGACAATCTTTACGGTCGCGGCAGCATTATGCTTGAAAACCCGAAGGTTTCAGAATTTGATCTGGAGTTTGCTTTTTATCTTCCTAAAGATCAGAACAACCCTGTTTATCAGTCGCCCCGTTTGTCACCCGGTGAATGTCTGATTCACGATAAGCTGACGGATCAGATGAGCCTTAAAAAAGGCAAGTATACTTGTATCTGCGTAGTCAGAGCATACGATGAAGAGGGTAACTTCTGCGGCGAAAATAAGTGTACGGTTAAATTGGTAATTCTTGATAACTAAAAATGCCATCCCATTCATTGGGACGGCATTTTTCTTTTTGCTCAGTAGTTTTCGGGCTTGATCTGGAAATAGCTTTGCTCGTGCGAGCAAACGGGGCAGATGTTCGGTGCACCTTTGCCGATAAATATGTGTCCGCAGTTTCTGCATTGCCAGATTGTGTCGCCGTCACGGCTGAATACAATTCCCTGTTCAATGTTTGAAAGCAGCTTTCTGTAGCGCTCTTCATGTTCTTTTTCAATTTTTGCAACATGCTCAAAAAGAAACGCAATCTGGTCAAAGCCTTCTTCCTTTGCGGTCTGTGCAAATTCTTTGTACATTTCGGTCCATTCGTAGTTTTCGCCGGCAGCCGCATCGGTCAGGTTGCGGTTTGTGTCAGGCATTGTGCTGTCGTTAATCAGCTTGAACCATATTTCAGCATGTTCTTTTTCATTTTTTGCGGTTTCTTCAAAAATTGCGGCAATCTGCTCATAGCCGTCTTGTTTAGCTTTTTCTGCATAGTAGAGATATTTGGTGTGTGCCTGGCTTTCTCCTGCAAAAGCAGCAAGCAGGTTGTTCATTGTCTTTGAGCATTTAAGTTCCATAATTACAATATCCTTTCATTGGTTTAAGGATATTATTTCCTTTTTATTTGCCCTTATTCGGGTTTTATGCTATAATCTTTATATAAAGTTTTGGAGGTCTTTTTTATGGGTAAAATTGTAGCACTTGGCGGCGGCAGCTTTGAATACGGCGAAATATGGCCGCTGCTTCGTCATATACACTCTTTGTGTGATAAGGAAAATCCGAAGTGGCTTTTCCTGCCAACCGCAAGCTTTGACGATCCCGGTGATACACCGCAGTTTTTATCAGCTTTTGAAAAAGTAGGCGGTACGGGCGAGGCGCTTTATCTGACCGATGAAAGCCTTACATATGAAGATATACGTGAAAAAATCCTCGGCAGCGATATCGTCTATGTTGATGGCGGCAACCTCAAATTTCTTATGGATACCTGGAATAAAACCGGTGCAACCGAAATTTTCCGCGAAGCATACGAAAAGGGAATTATTCTTTCAGGCTTGAGCTCGGGCGCAATGTGCTGGTTTGACTGGGGCTGGGACGATTGCCTTGAGGGCGGCGTGTTTACATTTGTTGAGTGTGTCGGTCTGTTGCCATATTGCAATTGCCCACATTATGAAAGCAACAGCTGGCAGAAATTTAAATATGAAATAAAGAATCTTGGCAGTCACGACGGTCTGGCAATAGATAACGATGTAGCTGTTACTTTTATCGATGGCAAGATTGCAAATATTCTTTCCGTAGAAGAAGGTAAAAAAGCATGGATTCTGCCTAAAGTAAATGAATTTAAAGAGGAGATTTTAAAAAATGACTGATAACAAAAGATTTGAAAAAACATATTCACAGGGAGCGCTTAATGTTATTGAAATATGGGTTGACAGGCAGACAGGTGTAAACTATGTTTTCCATTGTTCAGGTAATGCCGGCGGTATGACTGTTCTGCTCGATAGAGAAGGAAAACCGATTATTACTCCGATAATCAATGAATAAAAGCTCTTTATTTTTACGAATGTTTGTGGTAATATAATTTCAAATCAGAATAAAAGGGGAATACATATGTTTGCGACAATACTCAAATCAGTCCTGAAAATTTTTATTTCCTTCCTTATGGTTGTCAGCCCCAATCTGTTGACCCTGCTTGATATGGGCGAACTGCCGCAGGGCAAAACAATTGATTTAAGTGAAAATGGAGATTTTGTGCTTCAATGGGAAGACGATTTCAACGGCACAGAGCTTGACCGCAGCAAGTGGGCGTTCAGCTGGTGGATTACCGAGCGTAAAGGCGGCTACTGGCACGAGGATCTGGTTAGTGTTCGTGACGGTAACCTTGTTATAACCGCAAAGTATCTCGATGAGCCGCTTGAAAACAGCTACTATGACCAGTGGCACGATGAAATTGATTTTATAGATTACAAGCCCGGTTGGTATACCGGTTGCATAACAACACAGGGTACGTATGAGCAGTGCTACGGCTATTTTGAGGTGCGCTGTATTCTCCCTGCTGCTACCGGTATGTGGAGTGCTTTCTGGATGATGAATCACAACGTTGAAGATGTTGACGGCACCGGTAAGGACGGCACAGAGGTCGATATCTTTGAATCAATGTACTATAAAGACCATTGGTGGGGTAACGATGCCGTAATCAGCGGTATTGTTTACGATGGCTACGGTAAAGATATGAAAAACGCATCCATCGGCAAGGTCTTTGTAGAAGGCGATCCCTATACCGAGTTCCATACATATGGCCTTGAATGGAATAAGGATGAATATATTTTCTATCTCGACGGTGTCGAAACGGGCAGACTTAATGCCGGCGGTGTTTCGCAGAACCCCGAATATCTTCTCCTTTCCTGCGAATTTGCTGGCGATAACGGCATACAGCATTCCGACCGCCACGGTACGGGCGAAATCAGCAAAACACCTGAGGAAAACTGGCCCGCAGAGTTTATTGTTGATTATGTAAGATGTTATCAGTATAAGGATTTAGTTGAATGATTATTTTGATTTCAGGCGCAACACATACCGGTAAAACGCTCCTTGCACAGAGAATGATTGAGCGTTTAAATTTTCCGTGTCTGTCGCTTGACCACCTTAAAATGGGCATGATCCGCAGCGGATATACTGATTTAACAGTTTATGACGATGATAAGCTGACCGATTATCTGTGGCCGATTGTGCGTGAAATGATTAAAACAGCAATCGAAAACTCACAGAATATGATAATCGAAGGTTGTTATATTCCGTTTGATTTCAAAGCGTATTTTGATGAAAGCTATTTATCGCATATCCGTCACGTCTGTCTTGTAATGAGTGAAGATTACATCCGCACACATTCCGACGATATTAAGAATCACGCAAACGCAATCGAAAACAGACTTTCGGATGAGCTTGATCAAAATATCCTTATTGCCGAAAATAACAGCAATCTGTCCCTTTGCCAGAAATACTCAATTAATCATATATTGATTGACGGCAGCTACAGTATTGACGGGATTGTTGATAAGTTGACTGAAATAATTGCGGCTGTCTGATAACAGAGCAGAAACAAAACACCGATGTATTCCAAATCCGGAACGCATCGGTGCTTTTCGTTATATAATATATTACATTGTAGATAAATCGTACGGTGTGCGCTGGTATACGAAATAGTTCAGCCAGTTGCTGAAAAGCAGGCTGCCTGCACCGCGCCATTTGATTACCGGTACCTTTTCCGGGTCATCGTCGGGGAAGTAGTTGACAGGTACTTCAATCTCAAGCCCTGCGTTGACATCCCGGAAATATTCTCTGGCCAGCGTGTCACGGTCGTACTCTGCGTGTCCGCAGGCATAGAAGTTGCGGCACTGCATGTCTGACAGCAGATGAACACCTGCTTTGGTGGAATAGGCGAGTATCTGCAAATCCTTGATTAAAGCAATGTCATCTATCCTGACTTCTGTGTGGCGTGAGTGAGGAACATAAAATTCTTCATCAAAGCCTCTGAGCAACGGATGATAAAGGTCAAGTGCTCTGTGCCTGAATACGCCGAACATCTTTTTGTCAAGCTTGTGCTTCTTTAAACCGTAGCGGTGATACAGCCCGGCCTGAGCACCCCAGCAGATGTGAAACGATGAATAAACATTCTTATCAGCCCAATCAAAAATCTTGCAAAGTTCTTCCCAGTAGTCAACTTCTTCAAACTCGAATTTTTCTACAGGTGCGCCGGTGACTATCATACCGTCAAACTTGCGGTCTTTGATATCGTCAAAGGTTTTGTAGAATGCAAGCATATGTTCGCTGGAAACATGTGTCGCCTGATGTGTCGCAGTCTGTAACAGCTCAACCTCAACCTGAATGGGGGAGTTACTGAGTAATCTGAGTATCTGGGTTTCTGTTTCTATTTTGGTAGGCATGAGGTTAAGTATTAATATTTTAAGCGGGCGAATGTCCTGCGTAACCGCACGCTCGTTTGTCATCACGAATATGTTTTCGCTTTCAAGGCTGCTGCGTGCAGGCAGGTTGCCGTCAATCTTAATCGGCATGGTTTCCCTCCGTAAAAATCGTAAATATAATGTATATAATAACAGATATTATCAAATTATACAATAGTATTTCTTCAAACTTTTGATTATTATCTATATTTCATAAGATGTGTTTTTTGGCAAAAAAATTAGAAAAAAAGTGTTGACATCTCTTGCCTAATGTGATAAGATAGCAAAGCACTCGACAAGAGAGCCAAACAAACTTCAGGCTGAACACAAAAAAGTTTGAAAAAAGTTTGCAAAAGCTATTGACACGGCAAAAGGTTTGTGATATAATTCATAAACGTTGTCGCCAGTGACAACAGCGAAACGCACCTTGAAAATTAAACAACGATTGAAAAGAAAAACCCTTGAAGATTCTTTTAGAAG
>JAZSND010000018.1:0-10036 GCA_045536235.1 Acutalibacteraceae bacterium
TCTGCTGTCATAACGGCTATTAAAGCAAAACTGACTTTTAAGTTTGCTCTACCGCCTATCGTTCCCTCGCTCGCATAAATGCGTTAAGTTTTATGCTCCTCAGCCTGTTCCGTTCACACTCACAGCATATTTCATTTTTATATTGATATTTCTTTTACTATTTTTAATATCCGCCGTTGATGCATTTTATTTTTTAATAAAACTTTTCAATAGGCGTAACTGTCTGCGGCGACTCGCCGCTGAATTGTAATTTGCAATATGGAATTAACAGTTACAATATTGTAACCATTTGTAACCGCTTTGTAGTTTTTTCAGTTTTCATAATACGCTATAATAAATTTGCAGTAACAATACAGCAAAATTGAAAGGAGATGTAATAGATGAAAAAATTTTTATCAGTTTTATTGAGTGCTGTACTTTTGTTTACAATGTGCTTTGCGGCAAATGCGCAGGATACCGATGCTCCCTCCGAGGGAACAACGGAAAATCAGCCCGGAGCAAATGAAAACGTGACAGAATACGAGGGCTATCTTTTTATAGCCAATAATCAACAGACTGCGACCATAGTCGGCATAAATCCTGAAGTGGAAGTAAAAGCAGGTTTGCCGGAAAAAGTTACAGATAAACGGATAATTTATACTGTTGTGGCAATAGGTGATTATGCATTCAAAGATGCAACTGTTCCGGAGAATATCATAGTGCCTTCAGAAGTGAAAACAATAGGCAAAGGAGCTTTTGAGAATTCAACTGTTAAATCTGTACAGCTTCCTTTTAATATTGAGAGCATCGGAGAATCAGCTTTTGCAGGTTGTGAATTGGAATCAATATTCTATCCCGGCACAGAAAAACAGTTCGAAAAGGTCAGCGTTGCAGCAGGTAATGAAATACTGCTTGAAAAAATGCTCTTTATGTCAAAAGAGGCTGTTAAATATGAGCTTTTTAATGCTTATGGTGAGGAGTTACGTAATACGTTGGAATTTATTGTGCTTTCTCCGTTTGCTGTTATTGCGACTCCTGCGGTATTTATGGTTTTTCCACCGTTAGCTTTATTTTCTGCTGTTGCACCGCTTTTCGGTATAGGAATGGCAGCGGTCTCACTTGTAGACTTTTGCAAACTGATTTATACCTGTATGTTTGAAATATAAGATAAAGTGATATAAAGCAAAAAGAAACCGGCTTGCTGTTTGGCAAGTCGGTTTCACTTTTTATAATATTGCGTTTTGGGATTTTATTTTGCGTAGTCGGTTGCTCTGTTTTCACGGATGATGTTGACCTTGATCTGACCGGGATATTCAAGCTCCTCTTCAATCTTGGTAACAATATCACGTGCGAGAAGAACCATCTTGTCGTCTGTGATGATGTCGGGCTTGACCATGATACGGACCTCACGGCCTGCCTGGATAGCGAAGGAACGCTCAACGCCGTTGAAGGAGTTGGAGATTTCCTCAAGCTTTTCAAGACGCTTGATGTAGTTCTGAACATTTTCACGTCTTGCACCGGGACGTGCTGCGGAGATTGCGTCAGCTGCCTGAACGAGGCAGGCAACAATTGTCTTAGCCTCAACGTCGCCATGGTGTGCGTGGATTGCGTGAACAACCTTTTCGTTTTCTTTGTACTTACGTGCGTACTCAACGCCGAGTTCGATATGTGAACCGTCAAGCTCGTGGTCAAGTGCCTTACCGATATCGTGAAGAAGACCTGCACGCTTTGCAAGCTTGACATCTGCGCCGATTTCAGCAGCCATAAGACCTGCAAGGTAGGAAACTTCAAGTGAATGGTTAAGTACGTTCTGACCGTAGCTTGTGCGGTATTTCAGGCGGCCGAGGATTTTGACAAGCTCGGGATGAACTCCGTTGACGCCTGCATCAAGTACGGCTCTTTCACCGGCCTGCTTGATTGTGTGTTCAACCTCTTTGCGTGCCTTTTCGTGCATTTCTTCAATGCGTGCGGGGTGAATTCTGCCATCGGAAATAAGCTTTTCAAGTGTGAGCCTTGCCACCTCACGGCGAACCGGGTCAAAGCTTGAAAGTGTGATAGCCTCGGGTGTGTCGTCGATAATAAGGTCAACGCCTGTGATTGTTTCGAGCGTGCGGATGTTTCTGCCCTCACGACCGATGATTCTGCCCTTCATTTCATCATTGGGCAGGGCAACAACGGAAACCGTAGCCTCTGCTACCTGCTCTGCAGCGCAGCGCTGAATAGCTGTGGAAACAATTTCACGTGCCATTGTGTCGGATTCGTCACGCAGCTTCTGCTCAAATTCAAGTACTTTGTGAGCTTTTTCTCTGGTGAGGTCTTCCTCAAGGGATTTGAGAAGGTAATCTCTTGCCTGTTCTTTGGTGTAGTTTGAAATACGCTCAAGCATTTCAAACTGGCTGCGTTTGATGGATTCAATTTCCTCAAGCTTAGCATCGGCAGCCTTGATTTTTTCTGAAAGGATTTCGTCCTTCTTTTCGAGGTTATCAGCTTTTTTGTCAAGCAGCTCTTCACGCTGCATGATTCTTCTTTCCTGCTTCTGAACCTCGGAGCGTCTTTCACGCAGCTCGCTTTCTGCGGCTGTACGCTCTTTGTGAATAGTGTCTTTTGCTTCAAGAATTGCTTCTTTCTTTTTGGATTCAGCCTGTGACAACGCTTCGTTGATTATGCGGGCTGCTTCCTGGTCAGCCGAGCCGATTTTGGCTTCGGCAACCTTACGCCTATGTAAACCGCCTACGAAGAAGAAGATAACGCTTCCTGCAACGAATGCGATAACAATAAGTGCAATTGCAAGTCCTAAATTCAAACCTCTGGCACCTCCTTACGGTAAAATTTGTTTGAATATAATCGGTTAAATAAATCATAAAGTGCAGCGGAATGAAAAAATCGGCTTGTGTTCCGCCACAGCAATGTATACAAAAAGCATCGAAGCACTAATGCCCCATTTATACACTACATATTGTATATTATAACTTTTATATGTTTATGTCAAGTATTTTACTTTATTATTTTAACATTAATATACATTTATTGTGCGGTGTTGCATTGCAGATTTCACAAATTGCCCGGATAAACATTGTTTGAAATTAATATAGCAGTTACTTGACACTTATGATATAATTTAGAAAATGTGTATTTATGAGCTTGTGAGGAGCTTTGATTATGAGAATTAAAAGATTACTTTCAATGCTGCTTGTGGTTGCTGCGGTTGCCGGTATATGTACGGTTTCTTTTGCCGCAACAAATAAAATGGGCGATGTTGATTTTGATTCATCTGTTACCGCTGAGGATGCTCTGCTGGTTCTCCGCTATACAGCCGGTACGGGTGAGCTTAACGCGGCGCAGAAGGCAGCAGCTGATGTAACATATGACGGCAAAGTCAATTCGGTTGATGCTTTGCGTATACTTCTCTATGTTTCGGGCAGCATATCGTCGCTTGAAAAGGTAGGCAGCGAAGAAGGCGACGAGATAATTATTTAAACACGGTGTACACAGTATATGCTCCGGGAGTTGTTGTGTATTGTGCAAGTTCCCTAAATATAACAAAAAAATAAAAAATGCTTGACCTGACCCTCTTATTTGTGGTATAGTATCTGTACCTCTGTAAGAGGGTTATTTTTTTGTGCCCTTTTTTGAGGGAGGCAATTTTAAAATGGAGGTGCCGAATTATGGCCGGAGATGCAAGAGTAAAGGTTACTCTCTCCTGCACTGAGTGCAAACAGCGCAACTACAACACAATGAAAAACAAGAAGAACACGCCTGACAAGCTGGAGATGAACAAGTACTGCAGATTCTGCAAGAAACACACACTCCACAAGGAAACAAAATAATCGGGAGGTTATGAAAATGGCAAAGGATCCCAACTCCGAGGCAGCTAAAAAGGTTGCCGATGCCGAAAAAGCCTCAAAGAAAAAGGCCGGCAAAAGCGGCGGCCCGAACATTTTTGTTCGTATGGGCAAGGCCATTGCCAAGTTCTTCAAAGATCTCAAGGGTGAAACCAAGAAAATCGTATGGCCCAACGCTAAAACCGTACTTAAGAGCACAGGTATCGTTATCGCAGTTGTTCTTATAATCGGTATAGGCATCTGGGTTGTTGACTGGGGCTTGTCCGCAGGCATCGATGCAATTCTCGGTATTGACACAAGCTCATCCGAAGAGGTTTCAGAGGAGTCCTCAGAGGCTGAAACAACCGTTGCAGCAGTTGAAACAACCGTTGCAGAAACTACGGTGGCCGCAACAACTGAAGCTGAATCCCAGGCTGAATAATTTCAGCAAACACAAATTCATTTGCTTCACGGAGGATAACAATGGCTGATGACGCAAGATGGTATGTTATCCATACCTATTCAGGCTACGAAAACAAGGTAGCCGACAGTATTCAGAAAATCGTTGAAAACCGCAGCATGCAGGATCTGATCCTCGATGTTAAAATTCCGACGGAAATCGTTACGGAAATCCGCGAGGATAAGAGCACACACGAGGTTGAACGTAAAATCTTCCCCGGTTATGTTCTTGTAAAGCTTGCTGTATTCTACGATGATGACGGTCTGCCCAAGATGACAGACGAAACCTGGTACGTAATCCGCAATACCCGCGGCTGTACAGGCTTTGTCGGTCCGGAAAGCAAGCCCGTCCCCCTCACCGAGGAAGAGGTTCTCAAGCTCGGTGTAGAGAAGCGCAGCATTGAAGTCAGCTACGAGGTTGGCGACACAGTCAACATCATGGATGGCATCATGGACGGCTTCAGCGGAACTGTACAGGAAATTGACCTTGAAAACAACATGGTTAAGGTTACTGTTTCCGCATTCTTCGGCAGAGAAACAATGGTTGAGCTTGAGCTCGATCAGGTAGAACCTGCTGTAGACTAATACTTTTTCTTCTGGTAACTTCGGGTATATCCCGTGTTATGGGGCTTCGTGTCCCGTGGGAGGAGCAAAATCTTTTTAATGTGCTCCGCTCAACCACAATTTTGGAGGTGCAAACTAATGGCTCAGAAGGTAGTCGGCTTTGTTAAGCTGCAAATCCCCGCCGGTAAGGCTACACCGGCTCCGCCCGTTGGTCCCGCACTTGGTCAGCATGGTCTTAACATCATGTCTTTCACCAAGGAGTTCAACGAGAGAACAAAGAACGACATGGGTCTTATTATCCCTGTCGTAATCACAGTTTACGCTGATCACACATTCAGCTTCGTAACCAAGACTCCCCCCGCAGCAGTCCTTATCAAGAAGGCTTGCGGTATTGAGAGCGGTTCGGGTGTTCCGAACAAGACTAAGGTTGCAACAATTACCGCAGAACAGGTTAGAAAAATCGCCGAGCAGAAGATGCCCGACCTTAACGCTGCAAGTATCGAAACTGCAATGAGCATGATCGCAGGTACTGCACGCAGCATGGGCGTCACTGTCGTTGATTAATGCTCGGGAGGTTTGAACAATGAAACACGGTAAAAAATATATCGAGAGCGCAAAGCTCATTGACAGATCCAAGCTCTACGATCCCAACGAGGCTCTTGAGCTTGCAGTAAAGGCTGCTACAGCTAAGTTCGACGAAACTGTCGAAGTACACATCCGCCTTGGCGTTGACTCACGTCACGCTGACCAGCAGGTCAGAGGCGCAGTTGTCCTTCCCAACGGCACAGGTAAAAACGTACGTGTTGCTGTTTTCGCAAAGGGTGACGACGCTGAAGCTGCTGCAGCAGCAGGCGCAGAGGTAGTAGGCGCAGAAGATCTCGTTGCAAGAATCCAGGGCGAAGGCTTCATGGATTTCGACGTATGTATCGCTGCTCCCAACATGATGGGTCTTGTTGGCCGTCTTGGTAAGGTTCTTGGTCCCCGTGGCCTTATGCCCAGCCCCAAGGCAGGCACAGTTACACCTGATGTTGCTAAGGCTGTTCAGGAAGCTAAGGCAGGTAAGATCGAGTACAGACTCGACAAGACAAACATCATGCACTGCCCCATCGGCAAAACATCCTTCGGCGCAGAGAAGCTTGCTGAAAACTTCAACACTCTTCTTGACGCTGTTGTTAAAGCTAAGCCCGCAGCAGCAAAGGGTCAGTATATCCGTTCCTGCGTTGTTGCTTCAACAATGGGCCCCGGCATCCGCATCAACCCCACAAAGGTTGTTGGCTAATTTAAAATAATGCTTGACATTACGGTGTCAATGTGTTATCATATTCAAGCTGTTCCAAAGACAGCAGGTGCAATTTGTTAATTGCTCAAAGGTTTTCCGCCTGCCGAGGATGAAGCTCACAAAAACATTCTTTGTTTTTTCATGCTCTGTCCTCCGATAAGGTGGGCAGAGCTTTTTTGATATTTATTTTTTCGGAGGTGAACTCACCATGCCAAGCGCAGCAGTTCTTGAACAAAAGAAGCAGGCAGTCGCAGCACTCGCCGAAGATCTTAAAAATTCTTGTGCAGGCGTTATCGTTAACTATAGCGGTATTTCCGTTGCTGACGATACTAAGCTTCGTAAGGAGCTCAGAGAAGCCAATGTTAAGTACTCCGTAGTTAAGAACACTCTTCTTAAGCTCGCAGCTAAGGAAGCAGAAATCGAAATTCCTGAGGAAGTACTCAACGGCACAACAGCTATTGCTACAAGCGCAGACGACTATGTTGCAGCAGCTCGTATCCTTAGCAAGTACGCAGACACAAGCAAGACATTCGAGGTTAAGAGCGGTTACCTTGATAAGGAAATCATCAGCCTTGAAAAGATTGCAAGCCTTGCAAAACTTCCCAGCAGAGAAATCCTTCTCGCTACAGTTTGCAACGCATTCAATGCTCCCATCGCATCTTTCGCCCGTGCTATTCAGGCTATTGTCGATAAGGGCGGCGCAGACGCAGCAGCTCCCGCAGAGGAAGCTCCCGCAGAAGCATAATCAAATTTATTTCAAAAAACAAAAACTAATTTATTATTGTTAACGGAGGTTAAAAATCATGTCTGAGAAGATTACTTCTATCATTGAAACACTTAAGGGCCTCACAGTTCTCGAGCTCTCCGAGCTTGTACACGCTGTTGAGGAAGAATTCGGCGTATCCGCTGCAGCAGCAGTTGCAGTTGCAGCACCCGCAGAGGCAGCTGCAGCAGCAGAAGAGAAGACAGAGTTTGATGTTGTTCTCGCTGAAGTTGGCGCAGAAAAGATCAAGGTTATCAAGGCTGTTCGTGAAATCACAGGTCTTGGCCTTGCAGAAGCTAAGGCTCTTGTTGACGGCGCTCCCAAGACCCTCAAGGAAGCTGCTTCCAAGGAAGATGCAGAAGCTGCAAAGGCAAAGCTCGAAGAAGTCGGCGCAAAGGTCGAACTCAAATAAGTTTTCCCAGATCGCATTTAAAAGAGCGAACCCAATCGGGTTCGCTCTTTTTACATTGGGCTTCAACACAAATTAAGCGCAACGCTCAAACAGCGTTGCGCTTATAATAATATCTGTTATTTTTTCAGTATACCGCTTTCATCGATAGCTTTTACAACTTCCCTGAGTCCTTCTTCGGGCAGCACAAGTGCAAAGCGTACATAGCCTTCGCCTCTGGGACCGAAGGATGAACCGGGAGTGCAAAGTACGCCGCTTTTGTTTACAAGCTCGCTGCAAAAGGAGGCAGAGTCGGTATATCCGTCAGGCAGCGGTGCCCAGACAAACATTGTGCCGTCGCTGTCGGGTATGTTCCAGCCAAGCTCACGCAGTCCGCCGCACAGCGCATCACGTCTGCGCTGATATTCTGCGCACTGTGCCTTGACGCAATCTCTCGGACCTGTCAATGCAGCAACTGCCGCAGCCTGGATGGGCAGAAACATGCCGAAATCATACTGTGAACGCAGAAGCTTGAGTGCGTTGATAATCTGCCTGTTGCCGATTAAAAACGATATTCTTGCGCCTGTTACGTTGAAGGATTTGGAGAGCGAGAAAAATTCAGCACCAACCTCTTCTGCACCGTCAAGTGAAAGGAAGGAAAAACCTTCTCTGTCATCGAAAATAATGTCCGAATAGGCATTGTCGTTTATAATGATAAAATTATACTTCTTAGCGTAGGCTATAAGCTCCTCATAAACTGATCTGGGCGCTGCTGCACCTACAGGGTTTGACGGATAGGAGAGTACCATGTATTTGGTTCTTTTAAGTATTTCTTCATCAATCAAATCAAGTCTTGGCATAAAACCGTATTCTTTGATAATGGGGTAGTATTCAATATCTGCCTTGCCGAAATATGCACCGACCTCAAATACCGGATAACCGGGGTCGGGAAGCAAAACAACATCGCCCTTGTCGCATATAGCCATGCCGAGGTGACCCATACCCTCCTGAGAGCCGTTGACGGCAGCTATCTGGTCGGGAGTAATTTTAACGCCAAAACGTTCATTATAGTAAGCACAAACGGCATTTAACAGCTCATCTGTTTCTTTTAATGCATATTTCCAGTTTTCAGGGTCCTGTGCAGCTGTGGTCAATGCATCAATAACGTGCTGCGCAGGCACAAAATCGGGTGTGCCGATAAAAAGGTTGTAAACCTGCCAGCCCTGCTTTATGAGTTTATCTTTTTCTTCGTTGAGCGAAGCAAATATGCCCGTTTTGAAATGGTCGAGTCTGTGAGCCTGTCTTATATCCATTGTTATCGCCTCTTGTTTTCAAACTGCGGTATATTATAGCAAAAATCTATTGATTAAGCAACATATATATCAACATCATCATAAGGAGAATCAGAACCGTTAATATATAGCTTTTAATCTTCGGTTAATTTCGTTCAGAACCCTTTTCTTGTCTGCGCTCCATAGTGGGGCGATCAGGTCTTTTTTTGCTCCATCGCCTGTTAAACGGTGAATAACCATGTCGGGTGGCAGTGTGCGTATGCAGTCAATCAGTATATCAATATATTCGTCCATTTCAAGTACTCCGAATTTACCTTGTCGGTATTCTTCGGCAAGGTCAGTGCCTTCAAGCACGTGCAGCAGCTGCAACTTAATTCCTTTTGCACGGCTGCTACCTACATAGCGCACCGTGTCAAGCATCATATCTTTTGTTTCACCGGGCAAACCGAGTATAACGTGAACAACTGTTTCAATGCCAATATCGGCAAGTCTTGCAACAGCGTTATCAAATACAGGTAAATCATAGCCTCTGCGAATGTACTCGGCAGTCTGCGGATGGATAGTCTGTAAACCGAGTTCAACAAACACAGGTTTGATTTTATTGAGTTCAGATAACAGCTCAATTACATTATCAGGCAAACAGTCAGGACGTGTGCCGATTGACAAGGCAACAATGTCCTCAGGTTTTATTGCGGCGTAAAAAAGCTCACGCAGCCGTTCAACAGGTGCGTATGTATTTGTGTAGTCCTGGAAGTATGCTATGTACTTCGCGTCTTTGACTTTTCTGCTTACAAGTTGCTTGGCTTTTGAAATTTGCTCTTCGATGCTGTTGCATGGCTTGGCAGCAAAATCACCCGAGCCGTGAACTGAGCAAAATATACAGCCGCGTGTGTCAAGTGTGCCATCGCGTGTAGGGCAGGTCATACCGCCGCTTAGTGCAAGCTTGTAAACCTTGCAACCGAATCTCTTTTTCATTTCGTCATTAAATGAACGGTACATAGTACTTTCTCCTTTGCGCTTATGTTTGCAATTTTATCACAAATAGTGCGATTAAACAATAGAGGATTACGCTTTGTCAGAGCAAATACACTATATAATGTATATAATATTATAATATAATCAAGAGACACGAGGCAGAGTGTGAAGCAAGATAAAAAAGTTTAAAAAAGGTGTTGACTTTTGTCGGATGATTTGTTATTATATGCAAGCTGTCCGCACGGGGAAAGCACTCAGAAAAAACTTTCAAAAAAGTTTTAAAAAAGTGTTGACAAACGCTTGTAGATATGTTAATATACTCAAGCGCCTCGAAACGAGGACAAGCCAAACTGAATAAGAAACAAGAAGTTTTTTAAAAAAGTTTGCAAAAGCTATTGACACGGCAAAAGGTTTGTGATATAATTCATAAACGTTGTCGCCAGTGACAACAGCGAAACGCACCTTGAAAATTAAACAACGATTGAAAAGAAAAACCCTTGAAGATTCTTTTAGAAG
>JAZSND010000007.1:0-17790 GCA_045536235.1 Acutalibacteraceae bacterium
AAACGCCTTTTGCCATATGCATATTAACCACTCTGACACCAAGCTGTTTTGCAATTTTAATTGTGTCGGCAACGGTTTTTGTGTAAGCTTCTGCAACATAAGGGTTGAAATCGCTGACGTTCAGATTCTCGTCAAGGTGAACGGTATAGTAAATACCATATTTGTCAGCAACACGCTTGAAATATTCCACGTCAATTTTATCAAGTTGATATTGCGGCATATTCATATTGAGTTCGATGAAATCAAGTCCCGATTCCGCACACAATTTCGCACATTCTTCAAGCGTGCTTGTTTCAATCAATGTGGGTATACCGTAGTTTGTCAGTTTCATAACTCACCTCTACCTTTTATCAAGAAATTATGACTTTATAAACTCTCTGCCACTAATCTAAAGTAGCTGATTCTAAAAACCTGATTGTTTTAGCATCTAAATCCACCTCATAATCTATGCCTAACGGTAATAAACCTGAGCCAAAAGCATGACCTATATTAACATTATAAATTATAGGTAAGTCTTCACAGTTAAACTCTTTTAATATTTTTAAATATACTTTTTTGTATTCTTCATAATAAGTTTCATCCATAGGTTTTCCTACGATAATTCCGTTGATATTATTCAATAATCCTTGAGCTCCTAAATTTCTAAGATAATACGTCAAAAAGTTTGGTGTTATTTTTTCTTCAGATGTTTCAATTAAAAGTATTTTGTCTTTCCATTCGTCTGCTTTCAGCCAAATTTCAGTTTCTAAAAGCATTGGAATTACATCTATGCAACCGCCAAGTAATTGACCTGTTATTTTACCTTTACCTGATATGACCTCATAACCGTGTTCTTCTTTGGTTAATTTCCTTTGAACATTGATGTTTTCTTCGTTCCAAAACACATAATCATTTGACCAATATTCACTCGATTTTACATAATAGTTTTCACTGTTTTTAAACAAGATGTTTTTAACAGCCTCTTTGGTATAATCAAACATTTTGATATATTCGCCAAAGCTGCACATAACAGACGGACCATAATATGAAATTAATCCTGCCTTATGTAAAATGAAATGACTGACAGTTGTATCTGAATATCCCATAAAAATTTTCGGGTTATTCCTGATAACATCATAATCGATATAAGGCAATATCCTTATTGAATCGTCACCGCCTATTGCACTAAATATACCCTTGATAGTCGTGTCCTTAAAAGCATCCATTAAATCCTTTGCTCTGAGTTCAGGATGCTCATAAACAAAATTGGTTCCTTTTAATGCGTTCGGCATAGTAACAACTTCAAGACCAAAATCTTTTTCAAGTCTTTCTTTTGCTATATAGTACTTGTGTATTAAGTCTTCGTCACCTAATCCGCCCCATGATAAACTTACAATAGCAATTTTATCACCTTTTTTCAACATTTGAGGTTTAATCATACAATCACTTCCTTTTATAAATTCAAGCATATTATTTCACTGCAAATGTAGCAATATACTGCGGATAATATTTGCCGATTATGTTTCCGCCTTCTCCATCACGGTCTTCATATAACGCTTTGAGTGTAAATCCTGCTTTGAGCTGACCGCCGATTTGCTCATCAAGTGTATGGCTGAACTGAACGCCGTCGCCGTTTGCAATCATTTTCTCAAGACGTTCTTTCGGCATTCTGAGAGGATTGAACGGCAAAGGATTAACAACTTTCAACGGGTCATCTTCTTCAAACAAATAATCAATGCCATTATCAAGCCCTGAAAGCAGCCTGCCGCCTTTTTTAAGCACACGGTAGCACTCGTTCCAGACGTGATAAACATCTTCAACATAGTTGTTTGAAACCGGGTGAAAAATCAAATCAAAGCTTTCGTCTTCAAAGGGGAGCGTTTTTGACATATCACCTTTGATGATTGTGATGCTGTATCCTTCTCTTTCGGACACCATTTTCTCTGCTTCAAGCTGTCTGTCAGAATAATCAAACACGGTACATTCCGCACCGAGCTTTGAAAGCACGGGCATTTGCTGACCGCCGCCGCTTGCAAGTCCCAACACCTTTTTTCCTTTCAAATCACCAAACCATTCGTGAGGAACGGCGATACAAGGTGTGAGAATAACCGCAAAATTATCGGCAGTAATTTTCTCGTATTCTTCGTGGCTTATAGGCAATGTATATTCGCAACCATCTTCTGCCCACGAATCCCAAGTTTCTGAATTTATTTTAGTGTAGTCAAGCATTTTTTACCTCATATTTTTTATGTAATTGTCAGCTTCTTTCCTGCTTTTGAAAATTTCTATATGTTTTTCCTCTTTATATTTTTCAACCAGCTCATATATATGGGGAAGAGTTGTTTTCGGAAAGTCTTTGATGAATTCTTCAAATTCAGGGTCTAATTCTTTTTCTATCCACGGCAAGTCATAACGACCTTTTCCAAGGCGTGCGGTTGCACCTTGCAAACAGACCTCTGTAGGCAAATCAAAAAGGAAAACAGTATCGCATTCGTTAAGTCGCATCTCAATTGTTCTGCCATAATTGCCGTCAATTATCCATTCATCAGTTGCAAATATTTCTGATATTCTTTGGTCAAATTCTTCTCTCGGAATATGAGTTTTGTCAGGCTTATGCCATATAGCATCAAGATAATACAACGGCAATCCTGTAAGCCTATTAAGTTTTTCTGCAAAGGTTGTTTTTCCGCTTCCGGGACAACCGATTACAATAGCCTTTTTCATTCTATACCTTTCTTAGCTTTCACAATCAAAAAGTTGGGTTTGATATATTCCTTAGCTAATGTCGGGAGTTTTTGAATTGCCCATTCTTCGGGTACAGGTTCGCACACTTCTTCGATTACGAATCCTGCTTTTGCAAGGGCAGTAATAATATCGCTGAACGTTCGGTGATATTTCACAACGCCGTCAACATACCAATGGATTTTACGCTCTCCCGATTGATTGTAGTTTGAAAACGTATATGAAATTCTGTTTCCGTTTTCATCCTTGTTGAAATGCCCTGCGCCGTCAACGGTAGCGGTTATAATCGGATGCTCCTGCGAAAACAAAAGCTGACCGCCTGCATTGAGAACAGAATGCATAGCTTTTGCAAAAGCATCAAAATCCTTGACATAATGAAAAGCGAGTGAGCTGTACAGAAAATCAAATTTTTCGTTGAGCGTTGAAATATCCGTCATGCTCATATTGCGGTATTCTATTTTTGCATCGGCGGATTCTTTTTCGGCAACGGAAAGCATCTTTTCGGATATATCAATACCGACAACCTTTGCCGCACCTGAGCTTACAAAATCAACACAGTTATGACCGTAGCCGCAGCCCAGATCAAGAACGGATTTACCATTCAGATCGGGAAGAAGTTTACGCATTGCAGGCTGCTCAATAAGATCGTTGGCGTTACAATCACTCTCACGCAGAGCCTTGTATCCGTTGAAAAATGTTTCGTTGTCAAATATGTTTTGTCTGCTCATAATATCTCCATAATCATTAAGTCTGTTTATATTATACACTACTTATTTTATAGGTGCAACATCACCCCAACCGAAGCGGTTGAGGTGATGTTTTTATCATAAATATTTCTGCATATAACCCATATTCTGATATGTACCGTCTTTGAGTTTGAAGATTTTCGGTTCTATCGATACAACTTCAAAACCAAATTTCTCATAAAGTGCTTTGGCACGGTTATTGCCTTCAATAAATTCAAGGTCAACAATTTCTGTACCATCATGTTCTTCTGCCGCTTTTATCAGTTCTTTAAACATTGCCGAGCCAATACCGAGATTCCAATACTTTTTTTGAATAGCGATGCCTACCGTGGCTCTGTGAGAAGTCTTACTGGCGGTCTTAAAGGTGATATCACAGCTGCCAGCAATTACACCGTTTATATAGCAAGCAATAAGCAGTATGCTGTCGCTTTCGCGGGAATTAAAAATATATTTTTCTTCACTTTCTAAGGTAACACTTTCCCAATCTTCAGCTGTACGAGAAAGAAATTCCGTTTCACCGCTGGAAGTTTTAATACTGTTAAGTAACATTTCGGCATCTTCTGCAACAGGAGTTTTCAGAATTGCTTGCTGACCGTTTTTTAGAAATATTTTCTTTTCGTTAAAAATCATTTATTCACCTTCTTTATTTTCTGCATAATACTGTGCCTGTGCGTTCCAGAACTCGCTATATTTGCCGTTCGGATTTTCGAGGAGCTCTTCGTGGGTACCCTCCTGAATAACCGAGCCATTATCAAAAACAACTATTCTGCTGCAGAAGCGGCAGGAGGAAAGTCTGTGAGAAATATAGACGGTGGTTTTATTGCCTGCTATATCGTTGAAGCGCGAATATATTTCGCTTTCGGCAATTGGGTCGAGTGCAGCGGTGGGTTCATCAAGAATGACAAACGGTGCATCCTTATAGAGCGCTCTCGCAATTGCAATTTTCTGTTCTTCACCGCCTGAAAGGTCGATTCCGTCTTTTTCATAGAGCTTGTAAATTGACTGTTTGAGCTTTTTCGGAAATTCCTCAACTCTGTCTTTTACACCTGCCATTTCAAGGCATTGCCATACTCTTTCTTCGTCGTATTCATCAGAGCAGGCAACATTTTCGCCAACGGGAAATGCAAGCAGCTTGAAATCCTGAAAAACGATTGCAAAAAGCTTTAAGTATTCGGCATAGTCAAACTCACGGATATCAATTCCGTTGAGAGTGATTCTGCCTTCGGTGGGGTCATAAAGACGGCAAAGAAGCTTTATCATTGTTGATTTGCCGCTACCGTTCATACCGACAACCGCAAGGCGCTCGCCCGACTCAATTTTCATGCTGAAATTCTTTAATATAAGCGGCTCGGTTTCGGGATAAGCGAATGAAACATTGTGAAACTCAAAAACAGCATTTTCCGGGTCAATGTCTTCAACAGTTCTTGTTCCGTTTTCCATATCCGAAACAAGGTTCAGGTATTCTATTTCCTGCTTTAATTGAGCGTTGTTTGCCCTCAGATATCCGGCATTGCCTGCAATATCGGTACAGGCTGAAATCAGCTTTGTTATGGCACCGTAATATTCAACAACCTTGCCTGCGCCGAAAGCACCTGCAAGTGCTTTAAGACCGACAAAGATATAAACAAGACCACCCAACAGGTTTGCGGAAACCGTACTTATCTGACCTATGGTAGACCAGACTCTGAAAACCTCTTTCCTCATTTTTGAAATGGGGTTGTGGATTTTTTCTTCTATTTCCTCGTTGATAAGTCCCTTTACATTAAATATTCTGACGTCCTTGCCGCTTTCATTTTCGTTGAGATATTTCTGATTATAATACTCAAGTATAGGATTGAATTTGACGGCGCGGTTAAAAATATTGAACTGTTTTTTCTCGCTGAGTCCGTGGTATCTGACAGAAACAGCAATAACAACAACAGAAAAAGCGATAAGGCTGACGGCAAACAAAGGTGAATCAACAAAAGCCATAAAACCGCTGAGAGGTGTTTGCGACCTGCTGAAAACCATGCCCGAAATCATAACAATTGCAACGATAATCGAGAAGACGCAGGCTATCATTTCGGCTACACATTCGGCAACCCACGTAAGACCGTTTCCGTTGTTTGCGTTTTCTTCTATCTTGCCTCGCAGCTCCTGAACAGATGAGCTTTCAGCCTTGGCATAGTCAAGCTCAAGCGCTTTTCGTGAGAGAAGAGCAGCATGCTTTTCCCAACAGCTGTTGAGCATTATAAGAGCCTTTCGGTTGACGGTACGGATGATTACATCAATTATAAGCGTTGAAACGGTTGCAACCAGCACGTAAACCAGAATCTGCTCAAAGCTCTGCTTTTCAGTCAGTGCGGTGATGATAAGACCCGTGCAGTAAATTGTGATATACGGTGACACGGCACGGAGGATTTTAACAATAAGGTTTAGTGAAAAATAGTTTTTGCCAAGATATATTTTAACAAGCTTCAGGCCTTGTCTGATTATCTCAAAATCTTCTTTCAGGTCACTGAAAAACTTTTTCATACTACCGCCTCCTCTCTGTAATATTTGCTCTGAGTTTCAAACATTTCGGCATACTTTCCGCCGAGTGCGAGCAGCTCCTCGTGTGTTCCTGTTTCGGCAATTTTTGCATCATCAAGAAGAATGATTCTGTCGCAGAATCGGGTTGAGGAAAGTCTGTGAGATATGTAAATCGCGGTTTTGTCCTTAGTCAGCTCGCTGTATTTGAGGTACATATCGTTTTCTGCTATAGGGTCAAGCGCAGCAGTCGGCTCATCAAGTATGATTATCGGAGCGTCCTTGTAAAGTGCCCTTGCAAGCAGAAGCCGTTGCAGCTCACCGCCCGAAAACGCAACCGCACCCTCGTGAACCTCACGCACAAGCAGCGTGTTTTCTTTTTGCGGCAGGCTTTCAACCTTATCGAGTATTCCTGCAAGACGCATACATTCACGCAGTCTATTACGGTCAATTTTGTTTTCTTCGCAGAGTGCAATGTTCTTTGCAACTGTTGCAGGCAGCAGCGAACAATCCTGAAACAGGGTTGAGAAAAGCTCATAGTATTCGTCACGGTTAAAAAGTCGGCTGTCAACGCCGTTAATGAGCACCTGACCCTCCTGAGGAATGAAAAGTCCGCATATCAGCTTCACAAGGGTTGACTTTCCTGCACCGTTAACACCGACAACTGCAATTCTTTCACCCTTGTTGATTCTGAGCGAAAGGTTGTCAACGGAAGGTTTTTCGGCTTCATCATATGAAAAGGTAAGGTTTTTAAGCTCGATTTCACAGGGCAGCTCCTTGCCGGAAGGCAGCCTTTCACCCTTGCCTTTGTTCATCTTATCTTCAATATCAAGAAAGCTTCTGAAGTCACTTACATTGTGTGCGCCCGAAATGATTTCCGAAATTGAATCAACGAGCCTTGCAAGCCACTGACCGAAACCGGTTATCGCACCGAAGTAAAGCGAAAAGTCACCGAGAGTCATATCGGAATTGAGCTTGAGGTGAATCAGATAAATATAAGCAGCAATGCTCACACCAAACTTAAAAACATCTTCGAGCATACAGTTGAAATAATGGCCGTTGTTGCGAAGAATGTTCCAGCCGTTTGCATCGTCAAGATGTTTGTCGATTTTCTTCATAAGGAAGTCGGACATATTGTAAATACGCACGTCCTTAGCATTTGAAAAATCCTTTGAACGGTATGTCACATAGTGCAGACGAAGGAAGATTTCCGCAACCTTGTCCTTCATTTTGTCCTTCCATTTCTGGAATATCATCCATCCCAGCATACTTATTCCGTAGCAAAGAATAAGGATGGGAATAAACCAAGGATTACAGTCAACGATAATTGCCGTAAATGCTGAAAAGCCGAAAAACGATGATGCGGCGGTACAGTTAAGCTCAATAAACCTTGCAACGCTGCCGTCCCAGCCGTGGATAGCATTCCACGCTTTTTCTCGCAGAACACGAGTTTCGTTATAGGTATAGTTGTTATAGTCCATGCTCATTACTTTGTTGCAGATAAGCCTGTGGAGCAATATATCGCGGGCAAGCATTCTTCCCATCCAGCTTTTGTTATGCAAAACGCCCTGCAAATAACTGAAAACAATAAGTACGGCTGACATAACACCGACCTTTATAAGCAGATCGGAATTTTCGGATTTGCTCTCAACGCAGTCGAGAACTATTTTCGGCAGATATGCCGCAACAACCGATGTCAATGCACCCAGCGGTGTCAGACCGATTTGCAAAAGCACATAGGATTTATCAAAGTCCCAATGCTCCCTGAGCATAAATTTAAGGTTGCCCGGATAATTGTATTTTTTTCGTTTTGAACTCATTTTTATTCATCTCCTTTGATTCTTATAAAGCTATTCACGGCATTTATAAGTACTGAACCGACTGTTAAAAAGATAATTGCAAATGGGAAATCGCCCAAAGCGATAAAACCGCAGATTACCTTGAGAACAGCTATTATGATCAGACCTTTGCCTGAATTTCTGAATGTGATATTTCTGTTTTTTCCGCAGCAGGCGAAAACTCCCGAAACAAAGGAAATAACTGCGGCTATAAACAATATAATTGCTAAACTTTTCATGAAAGTTTCCCTCCTTAATGTGCAAAAAAACAGCAGCGGAAGACAAGCCTCCGCTGCTTCAGTATTAATGATAATTGAAAAAACAAACGATTGAAATATGTTCTGCAATAGTGTCTTTTTAATGTTCAAAAGTGTTGCAGATGTTGATGCTTGTTGTAAAATTATTGCCCTCGCAGGAAACAAAAACATCGCCGTCATATTTCTGAGCAATTGTTTTCATGCTCTTGAGTCCGTAGCCGTGGTTGAGCTTGTCAGCCTTTGCGGTACCGATATGCTTTGTGTCAACATCGGCTTCAACGGGATTCTCAACGGATACAACTATTCTGCCGCCCATAGTTATAATGCGTGCAAAAACAGTTCTTTCTGCGCTGCCTTTAAGTGTCTGAACTGCTTCGATTGCATTATCGAGAGCGTTTCCTATAAGCACACCGAGCTCAAGCAGATCAACATTGATTTTATCCGAAATCTTAACAGAAAACTCAAGTGTTATGCCTTTGCTTTCCGCAACGGCAAGCTTTGACTGCAAAACAGCATCAATAGCAGGATTGCCCGAATTTATAACCGAGCTGTTGGCTTCGTCGAGAAAATCCGCTTCACCCTTTATTGCTTCAACGGCGGCATCAACCTGACTGTCGGCAAGAAGGCCGGAAACGGAGAGCAGTTTGTTTTTTATATCATGTCTGAATGCGCGGATTTCGCTTTGGTAACGATAAAGCTCCTCATAGTGAGCGAGCTGATTTTTGATTTGTTCATTGGCAAAGCCGAGCTTTGTCTTTGATTCAACATAGTCCTTTTGTCTGTAAATAAGAAAGAGGGTGACAAGATTTGAAGCAATCATCAAAACTGCAACAGCAGCATACAAAAACGTCGGAATACTGCGAACCTCGTATGTGCATTTATAAATTACAAGCGTAACAAAAACTGTTGCAACCGGCTGGATAAAAAGAAGTGCCGACTGTCCTTTGGAAACACCTAAATCTATCTTTCCGATTTTCTTCGATATGAAATAAGTTATGATAAACGCAATAAACTTGCAGATGAAACCCATTCCTGCAAATATATAATCGTTCTCCATAAAGCTGAGCGTTTCTTCGCCCAATATAAATCCGGTCAAAAGAACCGCAATCATTTCGGAAGCACCCGCTATGATTGTATAAACCACACCTCCGATTATCGCGAAAAACGGTTTGACTTTGTATGACAAACCGAATGCAAGAGCGATAACCGTGCTCATAATAAGCAGAGTTAAGCCTGTTCCGGTAAAGAAATAAGACGAAAGAGCGTTCAGAACAATTGCTGCTGACATAACAAGAATATGAAATTTTCTTTCAAGCCTCTTTTTTGAAACAGCAGAAAACAAAACTTCTACTGAAAAGATTTCAAAGCAGGCAAAAAGGAAATGTGAAATAATTCTTACCATTTCACCAGCCCCACTTTCTTATAAAAATATCGTAAGCCTTTAAGGCCTCCTGTTTTTTTCTGACACTGACTGCAACCTTTGAGCCGTCGGTCAGTTCAACCTCATTTGTATTGAAGTTTTTTATGTAGTTCATATTAACAATAAATCCCTGATGCACGCGGACAAAGCCGTGAGGTCTGAGCGCATCATATATCTCAGAAATTTTGCCTACGGCTTCATAAACACCGTTAGCCGTATGAACATTCAGATGTCTGCGATAGCCTTCAACATAGCTGATATTGCTGATTCTGATTTTGTTCCTTGTGCTTTCCCACTTCAGGACAACGCTTGCGTTTACAGCTGTGTATTTCTTCATAGCTCTTGTGAAAACTTCGGCAAATTCATCTTTCTTAACAGGCTTGACCAGAAAATGAAGCGCTTCAATTCTGAATGCATCAAAAACATAGTTCGGATGACTCGAAACAAAAATAATAATTGTTTCGGGCGCAATACACTTTATGGTTTCAGCTGCTTCAATTCCGTTCATGCCTTTCATTTCTATATCAAGAAAAATAATATCAAAGCCGTTGCCGCTGTTGTAGTATTCAATCAGGTCCTCACCGCAAGAGAAATCAGAAACATCGAATCCATCTTCAGACTCTGCAAAGCTTTCAAGCAGGCTTCTGATTTCTCTTTTGGTAAATGAGTCGTCATCACATATACAGATTTTCATATTTCCCTCTCAATTTAATTTTGTTATCGGGTTGATTTTTCATAACAGGCAAGAATTAATCCCGGTTCTGTCTCGAGTCTTTTGCCTGTATCGGTATAACCGCATTTCATGTAGCATTTTCTGTTTTTATCTAAATCTTCAGGAAAATCAACATATATTTTTCTTGGTCTTTTTAAATACTTTTCCGATTGCAATAACGCTTCGGCTGCAATACCTTTATTATGATATTCGGGTGCAATGTATACTCTGCCGAGAGAATACTTGCCCAAGCCAAGCTTCTTCACAAACGGTGTTGATCCTTTGATTCTGTACAAAATGCCACCGACAATTTTTCCGTCTGAAAGAATCGTTAAGTATATAAATTTAGGATTGTTTAATCTGCAAATTATATCTCTTTCATCTCTCAAGCAGGGATTTCCGGCATCGTGATATATTTCATAAAGCGGAAGAAAAGCCTTTTGCTGAATAGCAGTTAAAATATCAACATCTTCAATTGTTGTTACTCTTAATGATATCATTGCAATCTCTCCAAAAAACAAAAAAACTCCCCTGAAATAAAATCAGAGGAGTTCCGAAATAAAATCTATATAAATATAGCTATATTGCGGACAAAACAACATCTGATTTTATATAAGATTTTGAATGAGTAAGATAATACATTGTCATTTTGTCCACCTGCCTTTCATAATTTTTTTACATTGTAGCAATATAGAAATAATTTGTCAACCGTTTTTGCCGATTGTGCAAAAATGTCGTTTTTAAATGCAAAAGTGTTTGTTGAGATTTTCTTTTGTGCGCTATAGACGGCCATATTTCATTATTCGCGTAAAACTTCGTGCGCTTTTGAACGTGACGTTATATTTCTTATTCGGTAAAATATTTATATAAGGAATTACAACAATTCCGAATAATACCGAAAGGATGATTTAATGAAAAACAAAAAAACTTGGCAAGAGATCAAAGATGAACTGTTTGAAAAATACCAACTGGCACCGGAAGCGGTTGACCACTCGAAACGGTATCCGCTTGCATATCCGTTCGCAAAAGCGATTTTCGAGTGCACTGAACCCGGTTCTATGGAAGACTTCATAGCCGAAGGCGGTCATATCTTCTATCTCACTGACCCATCCGAAATCAAAAAGCAGTTAGGCGAAAACGAGTTCGTTGTTTGTGACAGAGCATACTCTCACATTCCTATGGGCTCTATTGTCAAAGTGAATCCCGATAAACGTCCTCGTGTCGGTTTTGCTCTTATTGAATTTGCCGGTGAAGTTACCATTGCATACTTGCATCCTCGCCCGGAAAACATAGTTCGTCTTGTGTTCAGCGAAATGTATGAGGATGTATTTCTACCGAAAGATGCATTTAAGGTTTTAGGCAAGCCGATAGCCTATCGCTTGCTTGAAGAAACCGAATACACACCAATTAAATTTTTTTACGACGAAGGAGTTATAAGATGAATTTAAATGAAGTTATGTCCAAGAGAATATCTGAAGAATTAGGAGTAAATGAATACGCAATTTTGGATGTTCTTAACAATTATCCGACATCATTCCCGTATGGACTTTTAGCTGTATTGAGAGATTGGTTAAAGCTTGACTCAATTGGGGAACTTCTTGATAGGGGCGACCTGAATGAGTATGTCCTTGAGGATGAAGAGAACGATATTAAGACCAAGAAATATGAGTTTGTTGTTTGCGATCGTACATTCGAAGAAGATTACGGAATAGAATCTGGTGACATTATGGCTTATAAACCCAAGTGGACAAGCGGACCTACACCATTCCAGGCAATCGCTATAGGCGATATCGTATTTCCGGCGGTTCTTTTTGAGGATAAAGATGACCCGAACAAATATAGTCTATTTACAAGCACCAATTATGAGCCCTTTAGCATTTACAAGGATAAAATCAAGATTCTCGGTTTTCTTTCGGGCTATCGCAAACCCGACAAAAAGTATTATAGAAAAATTAAAGCAATTGAATAAAAAGCAAAAATACAGGGAAGCGCTTCATCAGTGCTTCCCTAAAACATTGAAATAGAGGTATATTGATTTCAAAACATTGAAGCATATATAGTCTATAATAATTTTTCTCTAAACACATAGTGTTATTTTAAATATCAGAATTGAAAATCTATAAAAATCATGATAAAATATTGTAAAAGTTCTATTGGAGAAATTATTATGTTATATGACATTTATTGGAAACTGCATAGTAAATTTATTACTTTAATTTTTTCTTTAAAAAAGCATTTATATAAGTCAAGTGTTTACGCAACTACTGAAAAATCCATTTTGAAAAGACAAAAAAGCGTAATTCTTGATGTTCCTAAAAAGATTATTTTAAATTTTCTTTTATTTGCTTTCACTCTATTTTTAGATAAGTTTTTAGGAAAAGCATTAAAATTTGAATTTAATATTGACCAAACTCTTATTTCAGATATTTTAATTGCACTTGTTAGTGTAGCCGGTGTATTTCTCGGTCTTTACTGTTCATATATAGCAACAGTTTTTTCATCTAAATATGTAAATGCACCACAGCAAATTTCAAATTTATTTAGAGATGATTTAATAAACTCCAAAAGTATTAAATCAATCACTGATTATATAATATTTTCAATAATAGTAATTATTTCAAATCTATTATATAAAAATATTGGTATAGTAACAATTGCCATAAACTTTATATTGGCAATCTATATGATAGTTTCATATGTTTATATCGGAAAAAGAATTCTGACAATGTCAAACACCTATTCTGTTGCCGAAAGCATATATGACAGTTTCTTCAGAGAGTTTAAAAAACTATCAACTTCTCGTGTTTTCGCTAATGACGCCAATTTTCAAAACCATATTAAAAAAGTTACATATAACAATATCGAGATGCTTAAAATCATCAACACATACAATTTGGGCACAGAAGAAAACAAAAGCCAATCGCTGTTTAATTTTATGTACAACAACCTAATATTGTTATCTTCTTATATGGCTACCAAAAAGCATATCCCTTATAATTCGTTATGGTTTAAAACAAATGAGTATAACAAGTGGTACAAGGCAAGTGACCATGAACTTATAACAGCATTAAATACAGGTACATTCTTAAAAAATATCGATTCAACTGATAACTATTGGTTTGAAAAAGAACTGCTTAAAATTAATGAATCTGGACTTGATGATCTTATAAAAAAGAATGATTATGATTTAGTAAGAAAATATATTTCATGTTTACAACAGCTTGTATCAGATTCGATTGAAATTAATGATTCCGAATATTGGATTGACTATTTGGGAACAATTCAGAAAAAAGTTATTAGTCTCATTACAAATGATAACATTAACGTAGACACTGGATTATCATTAATTGAATCCTTAGTTGTTGTTTATTTGCATTTCGGAATATGTCTATTTAAATATTTTAAGGATTTCAATCTCAATGAAATTTTGCAGTTTTCTGTAGATAATGTATGTTTTGAGAAATATAAATATTTTCAATTTTTCAATAATCCGATTTTAGGGAAAATGTATGAAGCCATAAAAGCCGAAAAGAAAATTGAAAATAAAAAGATTACACCTGATTGGTATGTACACCAATATGTTTCCAAACAAATATATGATACAACTGTAATGTTCTGCAATTCATTATATAAGATTAATGAAAACATTGTTAGCTTAGCTGACGAGTTTTCTGCTAAAAGCAAGCATACCGCAGCAGCATTTGTATATTCAAAATATATTGAATGGTATCACAAAATTTATAATGTATTGCCATATTTAAAGAGCATTTTAGAAAATTCTAAAGCATATCACAAAGAAACCACCAATTACATTTGGGAAGAATACGATATTAAGAGTCTAACTGATAACATTAACAATTCGTATAACAATGTTTTATCCAAATGGGGCGATTGTGCAGCGTATTTTACATTAAGTAATTGGGATAATTACAATGATTTTCCTGATATGCTCGGTGCATGTTATAATAACATTTGTAATTTCTTAGTACAATCGTTAATTAAAAATGATTTTTCAGCTTTTGAGAAAACATATCCGTCCCTTTGGAAAACAGCCGTATTATATCAAGAGTTGATTAGAAAAGACTTGATTAAGGTTAAAGAACCTTATAAACAAAGTTCAGTTATTGTTACGCTTAGTAACCCTATTTTGGATTTTGGTAACATTTCAGGGTATGCATATCTTTGGGGTGAAATAACCGGTGATAATAAATGGCAAAACTTAATTGTTGATTGTTTCGAAAAAATGATGGATAATTTTAAGGAAGAAAAACAAGAAAGATGCATTAGAATTTCGGATTTTCTTTCTATGCCATCAAAGCTTGGTCCTTTGCTTGCGCATCGTTCATTATTGTGGACTTCATGGAAAACAATGATTGAAAATGCCTTTATAGATTCTGGTGAGATAAAATGGGAGCATAAAGGCTTTAAAGAAGTTATTAAAACCGAGTCTCAATGGTTGAAGAAAATAATAGGTGCTCGTTCAGATTTAGAATTAATTTCAGAAGATGCGTATGAAATTTTCGGGGTGTTTATATTAAATAAATATTTACCTGAAGATAAAAAATACAAAACACCTTGGGGGTGGGAAAATGAGGATGATTGATTCAAAAGCAACGAACTCACAACAGGGTCCTACGCAAGGCGATTCCAACTATAGTGCAGCTATAACTAAATTTTTATATAAACCACATTCACATATGTTTATAGAAGATTTTTGTATCAATTATTCTATAGCATTATCTAAACATATAAATGAAAGAAACTTTTTTAAAGTTGATAATAACGAGAAGTTATTCAAATCAATCTTTGGATATGATTTTTTAGAATATGATTTAGATAAATTGCTTTCTAATATTACAAAAAATCTTATATTGTTTGGGAAAGCATATGTTGAGCGAATATATACTTATGATGATAAAGGTATTCTCACCGGAATCTATTACAAATGTATTAATTGCAAAAGAATAAAACGTCGAGCAAATCATATTGTTTATAAATTAAAAACTGAGGATAAACAAAAATTAAAAGGACGAATTTACGAACAAAAAATTATTGCTTTTAGTATTAGGGATTTAGGTTTTTCAAAAAAATTCTTTTTTCGAAGAATTAAAAAACTTAAACATATAGAGTTACCAAAAACAGAATTAGCACTTGCAAAATATTTTGATATGAATCAATTTATAAAGAAAAGCGATTACAAGCTGTTAAAGATAATGAAGAATGTGCATTGGAATGCTCGAAAGTATGATAACGCTTACGTTACGGAACCGTATTTGTTATATAATCAAATGATGTTTGCTAAACTTAAAACCCGTTTCTTAGAATATCTCATCAAAAAAATGAACGAAGATATCGATTCCATAAAGCTTGAAACTAAGTTTACAGGAAAAATAACATTTGATTCTATCGCTCAAAACTATGATAATGCAATAAAAGAATTAGAATCAGGAGAAAAGAATTGTGAGCAAATATCTAATATGATATGTAAAACCTATTAAACCCGATTTCTTGGTCCTTATTTGGTCCTTATTCTTATGAAAAGATATGTAAAGATGTGAAATGGAACAGAAAATGTAAATTTTATAATCGTTGAAACATAGCGCTTTACAACGTTATGCGCAACGATACGCGAAGGCTTCTTCAGCTTTCAAGTCCCGTCACTCCGACCAATCAAAACCGTTGAAACTATTGGGTTTCAGCGGTTTTTTCTTTTGTTCAAAACAGCGCTTGTTCCTTATTTGGTCCTTATTCTTGCAAAAGTAAAAGTCCGAAAAGCCTCAAATCATGAGGTCTTACGGTCTTTTTGAAAGTTATTGCAACATAGTTGATTTATACATATTATTCTTCACCGTACAGAACATTGCGGATTCTGTCGGGATAATCAGTCATCAGCAAGTCTGCACCCGCTTCGGAAAGCATTTTAGCATCCTCTTCCTTATTTACGGTCCAATACTGCACAGAAATACCGTACTTATGCGCATAATCGATAAATCCCGTTTTGCCGAGATTAGCGACAAGCAATGTTCCGTCATCCCAATAATAGGGCATCTGCAATGCCATATATTTGAATTCTTCACGGCTTAAATCATCGTTCCTTGTATAACAGCCGTAGAGGTCAACGATTTCAAACGGATTGGCAGCTCTGTTTATTTTACCCTCGTAGTGTGTATCAATATAGGACGAAACATCAGGCCAGAAGCTGGCAACAATCACACGGTCGTTAAGTTCATATTCGTTCATCAATGCATAGATACCGTCAACAATCTTCGGTGCCCAGGGATGCGGATACTTAATCTCGATAATATATCTGTATTTTCCGGGAGCTTCGGTTTCTATACACTTGAAAACATCTTTCAACGCTGTAATTCTGATATCATCGGGAATATCATCACCTCTGAGCCCTCTGTAGGGATAGCTATCTCCCGATTTGAAATTCTCACCCATATTCAAGCCACGGAGTTCTTCATATGTTTTTGAAAAAACGGCTGTGTTTTTGCAGCCGAAATATTCTGCGCTGTCACTCATTTCATCAAGAAACAGACTGTGATACAGCACAATTTCGCCATCCTTTGTGAGCTGAACATCCATTTCTATTATTGCTGAATCAGATGATGCATACACAAGATTGGACTTGATAGCCATAAGTGTGTTTTCAGGAGCAGCTCCCCTGCCGCTTCTGTGCGAAGAAATCAGTGTGTTGCCGTAATCAGGAAGGAAATAATTTCCCGTGTCCTTGTTCATGACTTCCGGTTCTTCCGGAGCCGGCGGGCTGAAAGAACTCAGACACATAATTCCGGCAATAACAAAAAACAGGGATTTTCTTAAAAGCATATAGAAAATATAATATAGCCCTTCAAACATAAATCTTACCTCTTTTCGCTTTTATCATGCTTAGCAAAAGCAGTCAGAACTCCCGCAAATAATAATGCTATTATATCATTATAATCCGGCAAATACAAGCACCTTGCCCATATCAGAGTATATCAAAGGGCGCTGTTTTTTAATTGAAAAAATGCACTTTTTATTAACTGAACCGTTTGCATTATAAAAACGCCCCCTTAAAAACACCCTGCAAGGCAGAGTATTTAAGGGGGGTAAAATCATCCGGGATTTGTGCAAGTATCAATATATTTTATTTGCACATTATCAGACGGTACCGTCTTTTCTTTTTTGATAAGTAACAAGCATTAATGCACACATGCTCAAAAGCAAAGCAAAAAATATCAAACCGACATTTGAATCAATACCGGTATCAGGGCTTATTAAATCCGTACCCTCGTTCATATCGACGTCAGGAATTTCTGCACCTGTATTTTTGTCGATATCAAAACCGGGAATTACTATACCCGTATCTTTGTCTGCATCAGTGTCATTATCTGTATCAAGTTCACCGCAAACTAAGCAATTACCAAACATAAAGATATGTTTTTGGGTGTCTTTCGTCTCTCCGCAAGCACATTCATGCCAATGGTTAACGTCGTCGCCTGACCATTTATCGCTGTAATTGTGAGTATGTGTTGCGGGGATTGTTTCACCGTTTTTGAGAAGCTCGCCACAGTCTGCACAATGTGTGTCGCCTGTGTATCCG
>JAZSND010000040.1:0-41976 GCA_045536235.1 Acutalibacteraceae bacterium
ATCTGATGTTCCGTGCAAAAAGATTGATAAAGATTATGAAAGAAATGGGATTGAGCCAATGATTGAATTCATATCAAAAGAACCCATAAACAAAGGTTGGTCGTGCGACAAGAAATACTGTGTCACAACTGCTGACGGAACTAAAAATCTTTTGCGTGTCACTCCGTTTGACAAAAGTGCGAACCGTGAGAATATGTACCTTATGCAAAAAGAGGTTGAAAAGCTCGGTATTCCTATGTGTAAGTCACTCGAAATCGGCGAATGTGATGAGGGTATTTACATATTGCAGACTTGGGTTGACGGCAAGGATGCAAATGAAGTTATACCGTATCTTGCGGATTCAGAACAGTATGCTCTTGGTCTTGAAGCAGGCAGAATTCTGAAGAAAATTCATTCAATCCCTGCACCCGAAAAACAGCCGGATTGGGAAACTCGTATCAACGACAAAGCTGACTTGAGAATCAGGAAATACAACGAATGTCCGCTGAAATATGATAAAGGTCAGGCTTTTATTGATTTCATCAACGCAAACCGCTATCTTCTCAAAGACAGACCGCAATGTTATCAACACGGAGATTATCATATCGGCAACATGATGATAGAAAACGGCGATGTTGTTATTATTGACTTTGACCGCTACGATTTCGGCGATCCGTGGGAAGAATTCAAAAGCATTACTTGGTGCGCACAGGCTTCTCCTCTTTTCGCTTCGGGTATAGTCAACGGATATTTTGATAACAATGTACCTATGGAGTTTTGGAAGCTTCTTGCGTTGTATATCAGCCTTGGTACAATCACTTCTCTGCCATGGGCAATTCAGTATGGTGAAGGCGAAGTTCAGACTATGCAAAATCTTGCGAACGAAGTACTTGAATGGTATGACAATATGAAAAATCCCGTGCCGAGTTGGTATAAAAAATATTCAGATAAGGCTTAATAACAATGAAAAAGATAATTGTAATAGGTTGCCCGGGAAGCGGTAAAACAACCTTTTCGGTAAAACTTAATAAACTTTTGGGACTGCCTCTTTATCATTTGGATGCAATATGGCATAAGCCTGACCAAACCCATATTCCCCGTGAGCAGTTTGATGAGCGGATAAAAGAAATATTCGCGACAGATGAATGGATAATCGACGGTAATTACAGCCGTACAATAAAAATGCGGATTGAGCAGTGCGACACTGTTTTTCTCTTTGATTTGCCGACAGAAGCTTGCGTACAAGGTGTAAAGGATAGGGTAGGTAAATCACATTACGATTTACCGTGGCTTGAAACGGAAGTTGATCCCGATTTTATAAAATCTATTGAAGAGTTTCCGCTTACATCTCTGCCGCGAATTTATGACCTGATTGAAAAATACAAATTAGATAAGCAAATAATAATTTTCAAAAGCAGAGCAGAAGCGGATGAGTATTTACGCAAATTAGCTTTGCCAAATCGTAAACCAAACAGATTAAAAGGATTTGATTATTCATCCTGCAATACATATTTTCTTACGGTATGCTCTAAAAATAAACAACCACTTTTCTGTAATATCGTAGGGGCGCCCATTGGGCGTCCGTATTGTAAACTGACTGAATACGGAAAAATTGTTGATGAAGCAATAAATAATATTGAGAAAAAATATATAGGTGTAAGACTTGATAAATACGTAATAATGCCTGACCATATACATTTGTTGCTTACAATTATGCCGCCTGAAAGCGGACGCCCGATGGGCGCCCCTACGGTGTCAAATATACTTAATCAACTCAAAGGTTATGTTACTAAAAAAATCGGATTCTCTGTTTGGCAGAAATTGTTTTATGATCATATTGTTCGTGATGAAGAGGATTTTAATATAAAATGGGAATATATTGATAATAATCCTGATTCATGGCTTGAGAAACAAATATATTAATTAAGGTGGAATAATGAACATCATCAATACTTGCAATAAAATAAAAGAGTGTTTTTCAAAAGGCTTTGATATGTCAGTATGGAGAAAATATGCAGGTGAAATATCAAAAGAATTGCCGTCAAAATGTGAAAATGATGCAAAAGAATATGATTTCAAAAAGGATGTTCTTCCCGTTCTCAAATTCGCATTGAATGCAGATAAGATTGATTTTGTGAGTAAGAATTTTCAGGCTGTTGTCGATACTCTGAATGCAAATCTTTCAAAGCTTTTTGACACAGAACCCGATATAAATATCATTCTGTATCTCGGACTTTGCAACGGTGCAGGTTGGGCAACTACGCTTGACGGTAAGAATACCGTTCTTCTCGGAATTGAGAAAATTATCGAGCTTGATTGGGGCGACGAAACAAATATGCGTGCCTTGGTTCTGCACGAAATCGGTCATCTGTGGCATAAGATGAACGGTCATTTGTATATCCCTGATTTTACAAAACGAAGAAAAGCCATACAGCAGCTTTATCAGGAAGGTGTTGCTATGGTTTGTGAGCATATTCTTTGCGGTGATGATGACTTTTATCATCAGGATAAAGACGGTTGGCTTGATTGGTGCCGTGAAAATGAACCCGAAATCAAAAAGGAATATCTCCGTCGTCTTGATGCAAGGGAAAGTGTTCAGGACTTTTTCGGAGATTGGTGTTCGTATAACGGATATTCCGACGTCGGATATTATCTTGGTTGTCGGTTTGTTGAGCATCTTATGAAATCGCATCCGTTAAAAGAAATTGCAAACTTTTCTTACAGTAAGATTAACATAGAATTTAAGAATTACGCCCGACAGAGGTGAATTATGAAACTGACAAACTACGGTATGCCCACATTGATTGAAACAAGCACACTTGAAGAGTGTGCAAAACTGTGTGCGGAATTGGGACTTGATTTCATTGAACTAAATATGAATATGCCTCAGTATCATCTTGATAAAATTGATGTGGATTATTTCAAAGGTATCGCCGATAAATACGGCATTTACTACACCATTCACCTTGACGAAAATCTGAATGTCAGCGATTTCAACTCTTACGTTGCAGAGGCTTACTTAAAAACTGTTGCAGATACTATTGAAATTGCAAAACAGCTTGGTGTCAGAGTGGTTAACATGCACATGGCAAGAGGCGTTTATTTCACTTTGCCAGACAGAAAGGTTTATCTTTTCTCGGAATATAAAGAACAGTATCTCAAAAGTATTGTTGCATTTAGAAACATGTGTGAAAACGCTATCGGTGATGCCGATATTAAA
This sequence comes from Acutalibacteraceae bacterium, assembly GCA_045536235.1. Classification (GTDB taxonomy): domain Bacteria; phylum Bacillota; class Clostridia; order Oscillospirales; family Acutalibacteraceae; genus UBA8612. Next base: position 3,200 of record JAZSND010000040.1, read on the forward strand.
ATCTGCATTGAGAATTGTGACGGCTATGAGGATTTTCAAAAAGAAGCCATTGAATTGCTTTTGGATAGCAGGGCTTTTGCTCTGACTTTTGATGTGGGACATAATCACGGCATTGGCGGAACAGACGAAGAATTTATTATGAAACTCAAAGACCGCTTGCATCATATTCATCTGCACGATGCAGAGGGCAAGAAAAATCACCTCGCACTCGGTACGGGTGAAATGGATATTGAAAAATATATCAGCCTTGCCAATAAACATAACTGTCGTGTGGTTTTGGAAACAAAAACGATTGACGGTTTGAAGCAATCTGTGGAGTGGTTGAAAGGATATACAAAATGAAACTGATATTATCATCTTGTGATTTCAGAAACGAAAAATCGCAGAAAGTAATTGTGAATAATTTGCCGTATCCTATAAACAAGTGCAGACTGTTATTTATACCAAACGAAAAAGCAACATCAGAAGCTATTTCGGGTGATGTGTATTATGACCGTATGCAAGAGTTTGGATTTGCGAAAGAGAATGTTTATGTGTTCGACCACAACAATCCTGACAAATTCAGAAATCTTAATATTGATGTTATCTACATAAGTGGCGGAAACACTTTCGGAACACTTGATAAAATCAGAAAATGTAACTTTGATAAAGATATTATTGATTATGTAAAATCGGGTGCTGTTTATATTGGCGGCAGTGCAGGTGCACATATCGCTTCAAAGAACATTAAACACGTGGAAAACTACGATGAAAACATTGTGGGTTTAACTGATTATTCGGGCTTGGGTTTGTTTGATGGAATTCTTGTGTGTCATTACACAGATACACGCAAGAGTGTTTACGAAGAATTGAAGGCAACCAGCGAATACAATGTTTATAAACTGGATAATGAAGAATCTATTATCATTAATCAAAACGGTAATAATGTGCATATGGAATTTAAGAAATCTCAAAAACATTATGAAAGTCGAAAAGCTTACTATGAACAAAATACCTTTGTCAGGGATATGGTATCCTTAATGATGCCTGATGTTGTTCAATATGTGAGAAATATTTTTTATTCACTTAGGTGTGCGAAAGCCAGCCGAGAAATATTTGAAGATATAACAAAGCAAATAATTGAAACAAGACAAAAACACCAAAAATTTTATAATTCTACCCAATATACTGTTGGATCGTTATTAGTTGATAGTAGAGAGTTTGCACAAAGAAACATTCGTGAATGGTGTGAATATATCGACAAAACAAATGATGGTATTGCACAAATATTAAATATTGTTTTTAAATTAGGATACAATCCATGGGATAACATAAAATCCTCAAATATTGTAAAACAACTCAAGCAGCAAAAAGAAGATGCTCTTGTTGAACTGTGTCAAAACTATTCTCTTCTTATTGATAAAGCAAAAAGATTGAATAATTTTTCAAAGCACTCCCTCAATATATGGGCAACAGAAAGAATCTCTCCTAAATCAATAGAAATGGTTGATTACAAAATCAAATTTGAAGGTTGCGTTCTTCCTGCATCAGACATAGTTTCTCTTGAAAACGAAAAGAAAGTAGAATGTGCTATTATCGATATATTAGATTACGTTTTTGAATATTTAACCCGCAAAAATCCTCAACGGAAATATGTTATGTACAAATATGATGTTGAGCAAAACGGAGATGTTGAAACTATTTGGGATATTGACGTTTCAGAAGATTTAATAATTGATGTTTTTATTGAATCAGAAAAACAAAACGATGGAACACACATAATCAAATCGGTATATGTAAAGCTTAACAGCAACCCCGAAAAAGAAATAGAACTTGCTTCTCTTTATAATTTTAACACCTCTGTAGGTGAACATTACAATATCGGAATTGTGGAATTTGATAGCGTAGATATATATGTAAACGAAAAACTGGTTGGAAAATATGTTTTAGATAACAAAAAAGATGTTTCATATCTACACTTCAAAAGTTTTTCTTTTCACCCAAACGAACGATAGTACAAAATCCGAAAGAAGGTGTAGTATTGAAAACACTTATCTTGAACGGCTCTCCTCGTAAAAACGGAGATACTGTTAGTTTAATTAAAAAGCTAACCGAGCAACTGAATGGTGAGTATAAGATAGTTGACGCTTGTTATTCAGATATTTCAGCTTGCGTTGATTGTCGCTATTGTTGGAACAATGACGGTTGTTCAATTAATGACGAAATGACAGAAATATATGATTATATTGCCGATTGTGATAACGTTGTAATTGCATCACCCATTTATTTCTCGCAACCAACAGGAAAGCTTCTTGATGTTTGCAGCAGATTTCAAACATATTTTTCAGCAAAGCATTTTCGTAACGAAACAATTTCCGTCAAACCAAAGAAAGGTGCGATAATTCTTGTCGGTGGCGGTGACGGCAATCCTGAAGATGCATATAAAACTGCCTGCACCATACTTCATCATATCAATGTTTCAGAAGTTTATCCTTTGGTTGGTACTTTTAATACAAATGAATTGCCTGCAACGAATGACCAAAAGGCAATTAAGGGAATTGCGGGTATAGCAGATTATCTAAACAGTTAAAAAGCAACAAACTCCATACAAGCTGACTCAAAATCAACTTGTATGGAGTTTTGTTTATTGGTTTGGAACGTTACGCTTTTGTGAAAACATAATAATTTGTATCATATGCGCCGTAACGGTAATCTCCGCTTTTCCATTCGATTATCATATAATCTTTTCCGTCAACCGTTCTGATTTCATATTCGCAAGCCGACCAATTCCATTTGCGGAGAAGATAATTTTTGGTCCACACTACGGTATCTTCACCTTCAAAAACAGCATCTGCATAAACACATCTGCAATTACCGTCAGAGAAAAATTCAATTTCTTTGAAATATAAATCGTCAATAGGCTCTTTTTTCTGTGGAAATTCAGCTTTGTTGCACAAGAAAGAATGAGCTTTCCATTTGCCGATTATTATTTCGTCATTTACAAAAGGCTTATCAATATCGTCTTTTCTTGCAATTCTTTCGGCTGAATATCTGTTACTGTCTGATTTTTTCAGCAACAAATATGTAGGCTTACCGCCTCTGCTGACCTCTGTTTCTCTGAGTGTTATGAGCATATATGTGCCATCGGTTTTTTCTTCAATCTCATATTCGTTATAAGCAGAACCCGTCAGATAAGCATTGCTGATAAAATATCCTTTTGTCCAGCTGTAACCCCAATATTCTTCACCATCGGGAAGAAAATATAAATATTTTACATCTCCGCCGTAAAAGCCGGTTTTATCACAAAAAATATTTTGGGCATAATCCTCTTTGACTGCAAAAACACCTTGAATTTCCCATTTGCCTATAACATTATCATCGTTTACAAAAGGAATTTCCTTTTTCGGCTGCTCGGTTTCGTCACCTAATTTTACAACTTTACATATAATATCTTTCTCACGGATTTCATATTGAGATATTCTTTGATAGTCTGCCGCTTTTATTTCTGTTTCCGCAACCGTACATAAATCAATTGCGTTATCGTCAGCGGTACGGCTGATGATTGCCGTATCATTATTGAAAACAATATCTAACTTTGTCATCATAAGTTTAGCCTCCTTCAGATTTTTCAATGCATCGAGAAACTCACTTTCCTTCTGTGAAAAAATTGCTTCAATTTCTTTATTAGTTTTTCTTCCGGAAATAATTTCTCTGATTTCCTGCAAGGAGAAGCCTGCCTTTTTCAAAGCTTTGATTCTGTAAAAAACAAGAATCTGCTCAGAGCTATAATACCTGTAACCTGAAAAAATATCAGTATATTGGGGTTCAAGAAGCTTTTCTTTATCGTAATGACGCAGAACAGAGATTTTTGTTCCGCACATTTTTGCAAATTCTCCGATTTTCATAAGACAGATCTCCTTTGTCTAATCTAAGGTACCTTATGTGCATAGTATAAACCTGAAGTTAAGGTGAGAGTCAATACTAAATATCAAAAAATTTAATTATGGCAAAAAGATAGCTGACAACGCCACATCAAATGATGTTGTCAGCTGAAACTTTATCTCATATCGGATAATGGGGTATAGTCGGTGCTGTTTCGCAGATATTCTTCCATATTACCGCTGATTGGACGGTAATAAAACAACAAATCCGAACGCATCACCTATCAAGGTAATTGAGTTCGGATTTATCTTCTCTGGCAGGGGCAGAAGGACTTGAACCCTCGGCACGCGGTTTTGGAGAGTAGTTAGAAACCGCTACACAGAGCCTTCAAGCACACTCCCCTACTTGCACGTCACTTGCATTTTTTATGCTTCTTTTGTATTTTCTTCATTTGGATTTAAATACAAATTCAGCTTTTCAATATTATGCTGCTCTTTCTCTGCCGACAGATGTGTGTAAATCGCAAGTGTGGTTTTTACGTCACTATGGCCGAGAAGTTTCTGTGCGGTCAGAATATCAACACCGGCATCATACAGTATTGATGCGTATGTGTGCCTTAGGCAATGCCAGGTAAAAAGCGGAATAACAAATATTCTGTTCTTGCTATATTTACTTTTTCCTGTTTCCTTTGCATTCATATCAGCAAGATATCTGTCGAGCAGATTGTGCCATGCATTTTCGTTCAAAGGATATCCAGCCTTGTTGGTCACTACCAATGCGGTAGTGCTTTTCTTTTTTTTGAGGAAGTCGCACAACACATCGGGCATGGATACGGTTCTGATACCTGCGGCTGTTTTGGGCGTTTTCACCCGGCATTGTTTAAAATCATAAGATTTATTTACTGATATGGTCTTATTTTTGAAATCTATATCCGACCACAGCAAAGCCGCCACCTCTCCCCTACGCAATCCAGCATAAAGCATTATCATTGCCGGAAGTTGAGCATCATGCTCAAAATCTCTGATGCGCTGTTGCTCTTTGGAATCTAAGGCCCTGCGTTCGTTTTTAGGAGCAGTTTTGCTGACTGTCAAGCCTTCCGATGGGTCGAATTCTATAACACGGTTGGATTTTGCATACTTAAACACAGCTTGTATTTTGTTTTTATACTCCGTAAGGGTCCTTTTTGCCGTCCTCTTGCCCGTTGACGGATTGAATACCGCAAGTTTATCAAGTATAGCTTGAAGCTGATACAGCTGAATTTTGGCAATATTTAGGCATGCTAATGTGTTTTTGCTATCTTCTTTTTCTTCAAAAACATCAGTTAAATAATTATAACGCTTTACCAAACTTAGCTTTGCTTCACAATTATTATATCGTTCCGGTGAAAGCTCAGTATTTTGAGACTTGAGCCAACGGTCGCACCAAAAGCCGAAGCTGTCTTCTGCAAGAAGATCCACGCCCTTGTTTAGCTGCCGTCTAACCTCTGCCGCTTTTTTGTCTGCTTCTTTCTGTGTTTTTCCATATACAGTTTTGTATTTGCGTTTTCCCGCTACCCTTCCGAGATAAATTTGAACAGCATACAAGCCATCTGTTCTTTTGGTGTTGCTTTTCTTTGGCATAATAATCCACTCCTTTAATTTTTTGTTGACTTAATCACCAAAGAAGTGGTACAATAAGGCAGACCACTCCCTTGGTTTAGCTGACTGTGGGGTTTTGGTTTATGTCGCTCTCCGGTGTTGGCGCACCGGGGAGCTTTTTTATTTAATCCCCTCAGGGACTACATCTTTTGCAAGGCACGTAACCTTGGGCTATAGCCCAATCATAATCTTTGGTTGTTGCATAATTATCAAGAGCTATTTTTGCTACTGAATTACAGTGCGGATAGTGAATCTTCATTGTATTTGTATTGAGAACATACTCACCTTTTTCAGCTTCCGGCTTTGAAACATCTGTAAAATTCTGTGTATGACCCGAATGTTTTGTAACAGTAGGCTTCGTGGTGGTTATGGGCTTGGCAGTATATGTCGGTTTCTTGGTTGTTGACTCTGTTTGAGCAACAGCAGAAAATGCTGTGTCTTTTTCTTTGGTTGTGGTTTCTTTTTGGGTGGTTGTTTCTGTTTCAAGAACAGTTACAGGAATTTTATCACTTTTTATTTTTCCGTCAGCAGTTTCAACATAAATTGTGGCTGTGCCGGGCGAAACAGCTTTAACATAGAAATAAAGGTATGTATCAAGTGATGTTGTTTCATACTCAAAAGTTGCTACGCTTTCATCAGATGAAACAAAAATAATATCATCATTTGAAAAATTCTCTGTTCCCTCAACTCTCACCCAACTGCGTACTTTGCCGCCTTCCTTAAGTTCAAACTTATTACGTGAAAACTCAAATCCCTCAATATGGTTGACTAAAACATCCATGGTGGTTTGCAGTTCAGTGGTTGTTGTAGATTCTTCTGGTATATCTGTAGTTGCACACACGATTAAAAACACTGCACTTAAAGCTACTATAATTGAAGTAAGAATAGCTTTCGTGGATTTTTGCCAATCCGTTTTTGCCCATATATAATAAATCGCTATTGGAACAAAAAGCACCACAACGGCAGCAATAAGCAGAAAGAAAAGTAATATGTTTAAATACCAAGGCAACGAACGCTTATTATCTGCACTTTTATTTGTTGACGACATGTCTTTATTACCACCACTTGTGTTTGAATAGTATAAACCGGTTCCGGGCACACCAACGGAAGTTGTTCGTTTGCCCTTATTATTCACTGTATAATGAAAACCTTTTCCGCCGAAAGTTATTCCGGTGGATTTTTTATTAAAGTTTAGTTTTACACCTGGGGCAATTTTAACGCTCTTTCTGAATCTGAAACTCATTTTTACACATCCTACAAAGAAATTGATAAACCAAAAAGGCTTATCAATATATAATGTCGAAAAAGCGAAAAAGTTACGCTATTTATAAAAAATTTACATATCAATAACAATTTGCTTTACAACGCCGATGATTTGAGCTAAACCGTTTTCAAAATCCTCTACAGGAACAATGCGGTCATCGTATGCACTGTTCTCGGGCTTGAGCAGAACAACAGAGCCGTGATGTTTGAAACGCTTGAGCGTAGCTTCGTCACCGTTCACACGGCAAGCAACTATCTGACCGTCATCCGCTGAGTTCTGTTTATGTATGAGAACCTTGCAGCCGTCAACTATTCCTGCACCAATCATACTATCGCCTTTTACCCTTAAATAAAAATATTCGTCAGGGTTTGGTACAGATGTCGGCATAAAACCTTCAATGCATTCATCAGCCAAAGCGGGAAGCCCCGCCGGAATACAACCGTATATCGGTAACATTGCAGTTACAGGAATATAGTTGTTTGATGATTCTATACCTACAAGCTCCATTGGGTCGAGTTTTAAAACTGCAGCAAGTTTTGCAATCTTATCTCTACGTAAATTAGAAATATTACCACTTTCCCAACGCTGTACAGTTGCTTTTGTGACACCAACAGCACTACCAACTTCTTCAAGCGTAAGCCCTAAAGCAAGACGCTTATTCTTAATAATACTCTTAATATCCATTGTATTCGCTCCTTTGCTCGACATCATAATAACACAACAATTACGAAAATGCAACAAAATTTTCGAAAAAGTTAAAAAAGTTTCGTAAATGTGTTGACAACGGCATTTTGCTATGCTAATATGTGGTTACGGAAACGAAACAAGGAGGTGATAAGGTGTTCAACAAAAAGGCATTTGTTAGGCTTATAGAAGATTACAACTATACTATTCCGCAGATAGCTGAAAGGCTTGGAATCAGCACCGTCACACTATATAGAAAGATGAACGGTGAAAGTGACTTCTTCAGAAGTGAAATCCAAATACTTATAGGTATTTTCGGTTACGAAAACATCAAGCTTATTTTTTTTGCAGAAAAGGTTTCGCAAACGCAACAATTAGTACATCCCCACAACCAACCACGAACTGAAGTATAAGCAAAAAGGAGCGAAAACAATGTTAAAAAACTATATCAATGACGAACAGATTGAAGACGAAATTCTTCGTCTTGCCGAATCTGATGCCGTGAAGCTGGCACAGGCAGAGCAGGCAATTAACAGCAAAAGAAAACAGCTTATTTCAGAGTTTCGTAAACTTGAAAAACGCGGCGAACAGCTGTTAAGCGAAGGTTACACACTTGAAAACATCGAGGAAAAGATGATGGGTGCATTCGATGTTTTCGCAGAAAATTACGGGTATTAGCAAGGAGGTACATATGAACTACCGAAACTGGGAAGTAATGCCGCTTCTGTTGACTACAGGAGAATGCGCTGCTATTCTCCGTGTCAGCGAAGATACGGTTTTACGAAAAATCAAAAGCGGTGTCCTGAAAGCTACCAAAGTAATGGGACACTGGCGAATATCAAAATATCATCTCAAAGAACTTGTGGAGGTATCACAATGAGCTTTATTCAAACTGCTGTAACGGTAATTGAAATCGTCCTTGTGGTGTTGGCCCTTCTCGGCGTTGTGTTTAATAAAAGGCTTGTCGCCCGGGAAGAAAAGCATATTCCAAAGGTCCGCAGCTTTTTCGCAAGCCTGGGCTATGCGTTCCTCATCTGGCTGGAAAAGCTGTTTGACCTCACCGCATCGTGTGTGGCGAAAATCATAGTAAAGTGGAGAAGAAGGCGTGAATGCTCAAATTAATCTTTTTGATGAAATAATTGTTGACAACTTCGCAGGCGGTGGCGGTGCTTCGACCGGTATTGAGCTTGCAACGGGTCGAGTTATCAACATAGCAATAAATCACGACCCTGCGGCGATACTTATGCATCAAACGAATCACCCGTTTACGGAGCATTACCAGGAGAGCGTGTGGGCTGTTGACCCTGTTGAAATTTGCGGCGGTCGTCCTGTTGGTCTTGCTTGGTTTTCGCCCGACTGTAAACACTTCTCCAAAGCAAAGGGTGCGGCCCTTGTTGACCGCAATATTCGAGGGCTTGCTTGGATTGTTCTTAAATGGGCAGGACTTGTTAGACCGAGGGTAATTATTCTTGAAAACGTTGAGGAGTTTGTCACCTGGGGGCCAGTCCGAAAAGGTAAGCCAATTAAGAATAAATCGGGACAGACGTTTGAAAAGTGGCTGTCACAGCTTAAGGCTCTCGGCTACGATGTCGAGTACAAAACGCTCGTTGCTGCTGATTACGGAACACCAACAAGCCGAAAACGCTTTTTTCTCGTAGCACGTTGTGACGGTAAGCCGATTGTATGGCCTAAACCTACACACGCACCGAAAGACGATATACGAGTTAAAAACGGCGAACTTAAACCGTACAGAACAGCGGCAGATATAATTGACTGGTCTTTGCCGTGTCCGAGTATCTTCGATACAAAGCAGGAAGTAATGGAGAAATACGGCTTAAAGGCAGTCAGACCGCTTGCAGATAACACTATGCGCCGTATTGCACGTGGGCTTGATAAATTCGTAATTAAAAATTCAAAGCCGTTTATCGTTCCTATAGGTTACGGTGAGCGCAAAGGACAAGCCCCGAGAATACACGACATTGATTCACCTTTGCCGACAGAAGTCAGCTCCAATAAGCATTATGTATGCGAGCCTGATATGAAAAAGTTTATGGTTTCTGTTAATCATTCTGGAGACTTTAGAGGGCAAGCACTTGATGATACTATGCCGACTGTAACTGCAAAAAATGGTTCAGGAATCGTAAATCCAAAAATCGCACCGTATCAGATGCACAATCACACCAATGCAGGCGGAACGGCTTGTGATGCACCCGTGAACACTATCACTTCTGTGGGCGCACAAATGCTTATTACTCCTGTTATGGCACAACATAAATTCCAAAATTCGGCGCAGGACATTCAAAAGCCGCTTTCAACTGTTACGGCTGTTGGCGCACACGAACTTATAACCCCTTCCCTTGTTCAGTACCACACGGAACAAAGCAACAAGGAAAACCGTGCTTATAAACTTGATGCGCCTTTGAAAACTGCTGACAGCTCAAACCGCTTTGGTCTGAATATGCCGTTTCTCACGAAATATTACAGCGGCTACAGCGGACATCAGGCAGATGTACCTCTGCATACGGTCACTTCACGGGAACGTGAAAATCTTTCTGCTTGTTTCTTGTCAAAGTATTTTACAGGAGTTGACGGAACAGAACTTTCCAATCCGTTACCCACGGTTACAGCGATAGACCACAATTCGCTTTGTGCTGCACACATTGCAGAATTTAAGGGACAGGACAAAGGACAGCCGGCAGACAATCCACTGCGCACTATAACCGCCGGTGACGGTGAATTTGGAGTTGTTGAAACGAAGATTGTAAAAATCAAAGGCAATCAGCCGCTCTACAATTGGCCGAAGGTCAGAGAAATGCTTAACACACATTGCGGATATAACCTTAAAGACGATGAAATATTGCTGTTTCATATAGGTGTTGACTTTTATTTTATCGCCGATATTGGCTTGCGTATGCTTTGCCCGAAAGAGCTTTATGCGGCTATGGGCTTCCCGTCAGATTATATCATTGACCGTGATTTTCTCGGCAACGAATATAAGCGTTCTCAGCAGATCGCCCGCTGTGGCAATGCAGTTTGTCCCCAACTGGCAAAAGCAATTGTTTCAGCAAATCTGCCTGAATACTGCGCAGGTATCGACATAAGCCTTATGAGTGAACTTGTCGATATGGTTGCGATATGAGGATAAATTAATGCCTGAACTATACATACCTACAGTTGACGATAAGCTTGCAGAAAACACAATATATACACCAATGCCGCACAGATACGGGTACCTCATAAACATCAATCACCCGGAAGTTGCGCCTCACTACCGAGCTTACCGGGAAGAAATAGGAGAACCGCCGTTTTTCGCTATTTCAGATGTTCAGCGTTCTGAATTTGAACAGCGTGTACTCAGCGGATATTACCCCATCTGCTTACAAAGAGCGGAAAAACCACACAGGAGGTGAAAAACGTGAAAAGTACAAATAAAAAAGCAGCTCCGGTCACTACTCCGAAGCTGCCCAGCTGAAAAGAATGTCAAAGCATTAATCTCAGCGACTGCAACATTATTCTAACACTAAATGAAAGGAATGTCAAATATGCGACTGCAAAAACTCTCACTATCTAATTTCCAGGGCATAAAATCTCTGGAATTGGCGTTTAACTCAATGAACGCAAACATTCATGGCACAAATGCTACAGGCAAAACAACCGTGGCAAATGCCATAACCTGGCTTTTGTTTGACCGCTGCTACAACGATGAATCAGGCTTTTCGCCTAAGCCTCATGCCGCTGATGGCAGCGACCAGCACAACCTCACAAGCCGTGTTGAAGGTATATTCACCCTTATTGACGGAAGAATCATCACCTTATGTAAGGAATACTATGAGGTATGGCAGAAAAAGCGCGGCAGTCAGACTGCGGAATTCAGCGGCAACACAACGGATTATTACATAGACGGTGTTCCTGCCAAGATGAAGGAATATGAGGCGAAAATAAACGAAATTTGCCCTTCAGAGCTGTCGAAGGTGTTAACTAACCCGCTTTACTTTTCTTCTGTTCTGTCATGGCAGGAGCGCAGAAAACTGCTCCTTGAAGTATGCGGAGATATATTCGATATCGAAGTAATCAACAGCAACCCCGAACTGCAGAAACTGCTCGACTATCTTTCTATACCCGGCACAGAACAGCTGCACTCCGTTGACGATTATAAAAAAATCGTTCTTGCCAATAAAGCCAAAATCAACGAACAGCTTGAAAAGCTCCCTGAACGCATTGATGAAGCAACAAAGGCTATACCGGATATAAGCGGTATTGATGTTGAGGCTGCAAAAGAGATAATAAAGGCTCTCGAAACCGAAAAAACTATACTCGCCAACGAGCTTGCAGTATGCGGTGAAAGTGAAGCAATGGCACAGCTGCGCCTGGAGCTATCAGAAATCGGCATAAAAATAGCCGATGCAAAGGTTGAGTATACAAGCTCTTTTGACGGTATTATTTCTGTATATAACGAAAAATGCATAAAAATACAGAATGAGAAAAGCCAGCTCAATAAGCGTGAAAGCGAGCTTAGCAGAGAGCAGCTCGTCATTACAAACGAGCTTGAATATACCAAAAACCGCAGGCAGAACCTTTCGGACAAATATCAGTCTGTATCCAACAGCACCTGGCAGGGTGATACGGTTTGTCCGTCATGCGGACAGGCTCTGCCTTCGGACCGTATAGAATCTGCAAAAACAGCGTTCAACACCAACAAATCAAATACGCTTGAACAGATTCGTTCCGATATTGAAAAGACCTGTTCAAAGCCTATTATTGCGGAGCTTGAAGCAAAGCTACAAAGTATTTCAAACGAGTTGGATATGATCCACAAATCCATTGAGGATATTGATAAAGAGTATGCAAAGCATTTTGCTTCTATGCCCACAATCAAGCCTTTTGAAGAAACTGAATCTTATGCTGACTTGGCTACACAGAAAGCAGAGATTGAAGCAAAAATGGCTGATTCTCTGCGCTGTGTGAACGAAGCAAAGCAGAATATTAACACAAAAATTCTTGCAAAGCAGGACGAAATAAATGCCCTTCAGAGTGAACTTTACAAGGTCGATTTTGCAAAATCTCAACAGCAGCGCGTTGATGAACTGACGCGCAAGGAAAAAGAGCTTTCCGCTGAATTTGAAAAAGCTTGCGAGGGTGTATATCTCTGTGAGCTTTTCATAAAAACAAAGGTCAGCGCGCTTACAGAAAAAATCAATGATAAGTTTGAAAGCGTTAAATTCAGACTGTTTGAAACACAGATAAACGGCGGTCTGAAAGAGTGCTGTGAAGTACTTGTGCCTTCAAAAAAAAGCCTTGACGATTTCCGCAGCTCTGCAAACAGCGCAGCTAAAATAAATGCCGGACTTGAAATTATTGATACTCTTTCCAAGTACTTCGGTTACAGCATGCCCGTAGTTATAGACAATGCCGAAAGCGTTGTTGAATTAAAACGCATTTCCGCACAGCTTATCCGTCTGACTGTTGACAGCGCATATAATGAACTTTTCCTGGAGCACACGCTGTAATGGAAAATGAAATATTTCATGTAAGGGCGCGGCGATGTAAACGCTGCGGCGGTCTGCTTACTTCGCCTAAGGCTGTAGAAGACGGCTACGGCCACACATGCAAGCAGAAAGCCAAAGCAGAAGAGGAAGCGCGTAAGCCCGACCCAGACCAAGTAACATTTGAACAATTTTTAGGAGGAAATAACGATGAATAAAACAGATATCCCGACAACACCTACGGGACCGCAGGGGAAAGAACTTGCACCAACTGCACCGAAGGCATTAAATGCAAGTGAACGATTCACTAACAAGGTTATGAGTGAATTCGGCAATAATGTTGCCGGTGCACTTACTGTAACCGACTACCAGAGAAGCCTTATTCAGGGCTATTTTATAGCCGTTGACCGTGCGCTTGAGGTACAGGAAGAAAACCGCATCCGCAAAAACGAAAATAATAAGAACCATGATTACGATAACCTTGTTCCGTATACATGGGAAAATGTTAACCTCAAAGACTTGGCACTTGATGTTGTTCACTTTTCTAAAATGGGTCTTGATGCCATGGAAAAGAATCACATTCATGTTGTGCCGTATTTGAATAAGAAAACTAACAAATACGATGTAACGCTGATGCCCGGATATGTCGGTATTGAGTATATAGCTGAAAAATATGCTCTCAATCCTCCTAAATCGGTTATTACCGAACTTGTCTATTCTACTGATGTATTCAGACCTATTAAAAAGAGTGTCAATAATCCTATAGAAAGCTATGATTTCACCATTACCAGTCCTTTTGACCGCGGTGAAGTTATAGGCGGTTTCGGTTACATAGAATATGATGACCCGAAGAAAAACAAGCTGATTATGATGTCACGTGCAGATATTGAAAAGCGCAAGCCCTCATATGCTTCAGCTGAATTCTGGGGCGGTAAGAAGAAAGAGTGGCAAAACGGGAAACAGGTTGAAGTTGAAACCGAAGGCTGGTATGACGAAATGTGCCTGAAAACAATCAAGCGCGAGGTTTATTCCGAAAAACATATTCCCCGTGACCCGAAGAAAATCGACGATGATTACAATTATATCCTTCAGCGTGAAGCCAATATGATAGAGGTTGAAGCACAGCGTGAAATACACGAAAACGCTAACGTAACACCTATTGAACTTCCTGAAAGCACATCACCGGAAAGTGTTCAGCCGGAAACACCTGCCGTGCCGGCTGACGATTTGCCGTGATAATTAAATGTCTTGCATCGGGCAGCAGCGGAAACTGTTATATAGTTTCTGACGGAACTACATCCGTTCTGCTCGATGCCGGCATACCTATTCAGCAAATCCGCGCCGGTACCGGTTTCAGCTTATCTGCAATGGCAGGTGCATTGATAAGCCACAGCCACGGCGACCATTGCAAATCGGTTAAAGACCTTGTTATGGCAGGTGTTGACTGCTACGGTCCAAACGATATATTCAGTAAGGTAAAACGCAATTGGCACCATTGCCGCCCGACCGAAATTATGAAACAATATCAGCTCGGTACATTTGCGGTAATGTCCTTTGATGTTCAGCACGATGTTGAGAATTTCGGCTATCTGATAAGGAGCAATATTACCGGTGAACAACTGCTGTATTTTACCGACACATATTATTTGAAATACACTTTCCCCGGCTGCACACACATAATGTGTGAATGCAACTATGACCCTGATGCGGTTGATGAGAATGTTGCTGCCGGGCGAATCCCTATAGAATTCAAAAAAAGGCTTGTAAAATCTCATATGAGCATAGACACGCTCATTGATTTCTTAAAAGCCAACGATTTATCCAAACTTAAACAAATATATTTACTTCATCTGTCCGCTAATAACAGCCGTGAGGACGATTTTAAGCGTAAAATACAGGCTGTTTGCGGCTGCGAAGTTTATGTGTGTTAGGAGAGAAAACAATGCCTAACAGAATAATTAAAGAAAGCATTTGCACTTCCGATGATATAGCCGGACTTACCTGGTTTGAGGAAGTTGTTTTTTACCGCCTTATGGTTACATGTGATGACTACGGACGGTATGACGGACGAATATCCATATTAAAAAGCAGGATGTTTCCGCTGAATCCTAATGTTACTGAAAAATCTTTGGAAAATGCCATTAATAAGCTCTCGACTTGCGGTTTAGTTATGCTGTACAAATATGACAGTAAACCGTACCTGCAGCTGACGGCTTGGCAAAAACACCAACAGATTCGTAACAAAAAATCCAAATATCCTGCTCCTACAGAAGACACAATTTATTTGCCTCAAACTCCTCAGGAATCTGCGCCCGAAACTCCTATTGAAAACACTTGCAATCAATTGATATCAAATGCTGACAATTGTCCCCGTAATCCGAATCCTAATCCGAATCCTATAAAGTCATCGTCGTCTGTGCACGCGGATGCGCGCGAATATATAAAAGGACTTTTTGCATCTGAATTTGAAAGCGGCTCTACTTACAACGAAGTCAGCAGCATTATTGATTTGCTCAAAGCTGCTGTCGGCGAACATGAGTTCTGTGACGATGACCGCTATCTGCTTGATGTTGCCTTTAGTGCTGCAAACAAAGCAGGGAAGCGCAATGTTGCCTATATCGAAGGAGTTTTCAACAACTTTAAAAAGCGCAATATTAAGACCCAAGAGGACCATATTCGCTATGAAGACCAGAGAGCCCAAGCCGCCAAAGCAAAAAGCGGCTCTAAAGCTAAAAAAAGTAAGGTTTCTATGGAATGTGAGCGTTCATATGACCTTGATGAATTCAATCGCCGTTCTGCTGAGGAGCCATTGATATACAAATCAACTGGAGGTGACGAAGTATGAGCTGCATAAACTGCTGTATGTTCACCGGAAGGCTTGTTAAAGAACCTGATTTCAGAACCACAACCACAGATAAAAGTGTTTGTAATTTCTCTCTTGCTGTTGAAAGCGGCTGGGGGGATAACAAAAAGACCTTTTATCCCGATTTTATTGCATGGAACGGCCATGCGGATTTCGCTTCAAAGCTATCAAAAGGCACAATGGTTGCAGTATATGCTAAATTCAATCAGCGTGAATATGAGGACAAGCAGGGTGTAAAACGCAAGGCCGTTGAATTCGTAGTTGAAGAAATACAGGCTATGGAGCCTAAAAATATGCGTTAACGCAGAAAGGAATAAACCATGTCAGATAACTTAAAAACAGCCCTGACCGATGCGGAGATTAAAAAGGCTTTGGAGTGTTGCAGTACAGCCGACTGCCACAGAAGCGAATGTCCTGTTTTTAATGAAACGGTAACCACAGCCGATTGCATAACAATGTTGAGCAATTTTGCCCTCGACCTCATCAACCGCAAAGAGGAAATGATAGACGGACTTATCGCCGGTCAGGAAACCTTGCAGAAGGCACTTGCGGAGAAACAGGCAGAGATTGAGAGGGTGACACTCGAATACGCAGGTTTTGAAGCGGCGACAAAGCAGTTTGTAAAAGAATTGGTGGGTGATGCGGAGTGATGAAAGTCGGAAAAGCGATGGCGATTGTCAAGCAAATCGAAAGGGATAAATACACCGATATTGAAAAGGCACACGCTATTTATCTTGTAATGAATATGCCGACACATATGAGCATTACAAAGGATGAACTTATCAAGGTTATCAAATGGCTTTGGCATCATTCTTGGGAATATAAAGAGGAAACGGAGAGTGATGCAGAATGAGCAGAAAAGCCACAATTATGTGTGATGTTTGCGGAACTGAAATGTCAGATTATCGCCTTAAAGAATATTCAGCTCTTATTAAACTGTGGCCGCCGGGTCAATGTCGTTCAGGAGCTGAACAACGAATTGATTTGTGCCTTAAGTGTTTCGAGAAGTTTGTGAATTTCCTTGAAAGTGAGGGCGATGCGGAATGAAAGCCGTTTTAATCAGCATTCAGCCGAAATGGTGCGAACTTGTAGCAAGCGGCAAAAAGACCATTGAGGTAAGAAAAACAAAGCCGAAACTTGACACACCGTTTAAGGTTTATATCTATGAAACCAAAGGTAAAAAGCAATACTTTTCACAACCTTTGCCTATTCCATACTTTGTGAGATTAGGTAAAGTCATAGGCGAGTTTGTGTGTGATGATATTGAATGCTTCACAACTGATTACAGAGCCAATGAAGAGCAAACCGAAAGAATATCAAAACAATCTTGCGTGGGTTACGGAGAGCTAATTGAATATGAAACAAATTCACCTTGCCTTTATGCTTGGCATATTTCTAATCTTGTAATTTATGACAAGCCGAAGGAATTGTACGAGTTTCATAGAAAATGCGAAGAATTTCGTTGTGAAGGATGCGAACACCTTAAATATCAACGTGTAAACGCAAGCGAATACGATTATGAATGCGAGTATTTCAACTACTTGATTCCAATCGCCAGACCTCCTCAGTCTTGGTGCTATGTTGAAAGGTTGGGTGAAGGTTGATGTGTGATGTGCCAAAGAAATGTAAAAATTGTATTCATCACCAAAAAACCGAGAGAGGTACAGACTATTGTAACTACACAGAATACTATGACAATATTGGCTGTGATGTGCCTTATCCTTATTTTTTCAAACAAGAATACCCTTGCAAAGGGCATAAAGTAAAGGAGTGATAACAATGCTTGACGGATATTATTACTGCTTAAATTGTCACAGTGAAATTACACCTGACCATAACGAACACTGCCCGTTTTGCGGCATAACTGCGGTTGCTGTTGCTGGCGATTACAGCAACGAAGAAGTTGAAACAGCCTTCGATTTGCTAAACAAACAACAACAGGGACTTATAATTGTACCGCCCTGTAAAGTGGGTGATACGGTGTACTCTCTCCAAATAGATATGCGGTTTGATGCTGTAATTACAGAAATAAGGATTACAGACACGGATATTTTCTTTGAGTGGGTTCAGTACGATAAAAGTGTTGAGATTACCGAACTTTGGGATGAAGGATATTTTGTGTTAGAAGATTTTGGCAAAACCGTATTCCTCACCCGTGAAGGAGCTGAAAAAGCGTTGGAGGAACATACCAATGCGAATGACTGAGGCTGAATATGCCGCGCTCATCGGTAAAGCTGCGCCAAAGAAAAACAAATACGGTTCAAATAAAATTAACATTGACGGCATACTGTTCGACAGCGAAAAAGAAGCAGATTATTATTGCCAACTGAAGCTGTTACTCAGAGCCGGGCAAATAACAGGCTTCTGCCGCCAAGCCAGGTTTATTGTTACCGAAGGCAAGGACGGCGGCCGTGCTACAGAATATGTTACCGATTTTGTTGTTTTCTTCCCGAACGGTACCTATCGCATAGTTGATGTTAAGGGCATGAAAACCGAACCTTTCAAACTCAAGATGAAGTGTATGAAAGAAAAATATCCTCAGCTTAGTGTTGAGCTTGAATAACCACATAATTCTTACAATATCATAAGAAATTATTACTCTTAGATAGGTATATTATCATAGCTTATTATATAAGAGATATGAAATATAAAGTTATATAACTTAGTACTAAGTAAGGATATTTCAATTTTGTTTTATATTTTGACGACAATATGACGACTTGAAAAAGTGACATAATAAGGAGAGAGTTAATGACGAGGCAAGATTTAGAAAATTACATATATCTTCAAGGTGAAATTGAAGACCTTCGCCTTGAAGTTGCTAACCTTAAAACAAAATCTGCACAGGTTGTTTCCGATACGGTACAGGGCAGCTCTAACGAATATCCTTTCACTCAACACCCTATCTCCATCCGCGGTTGCGATGCGTCTGCCCGGGAAAAATATGAGCAAAAGAAAACGCTGCTTTATAATCGGATAGCGGAACTGGAACAAAAGAAAACAGAAATATCTCAATGGATAGATTCTGTTCCGCAGGTTCGTATGCGCCGCTTGTTGCGATACAGATACATTGACGGCCTCAAATGGCCCGGCATTGCTGCACGGCTCGGATACAATTCATCAGATGCCGCCCGTATCGACCACGACCGATTTTTGAAAAAATTTAAATAATGTTCGTTTTGTTCGTTTTGTTCGGATATAATTGAAAATAGAGATAGTATAAAACAGTTTCAGCACCTTGCTTCATTCGGGGTGCTTTTGTTATTTGAAAGAGGCGGAAAATGAGAAAGGATATTTGCAAGCAATGTGAATTTAATGAGTTCGTGCGCTGCGGTGTTAATTTTTGTGTTTTGCCTCGTTGTAAGAAAAATTTGCCATCTGTACACAGAGGGCAAAAATCGCCGACTGAAAAAGCCAAATGTCAAACAGATGCAAATAAAACACCTACATAAACATATCCCACAGCACAGAATAGCGAAACAACTCGAACACACAAAGAGAGGTCGTGAAAATGTCAAAGCCTAATGAAAAAAGATTCAAAGCAGAGACGCTTTACAGAAAAGGTCTTTCTTATAATGAAATCTCTAAAAGGCTTGACGTTCCTGTGGGTACACTCAGACGTTGGAAAAGTACATATAAATGGGACAACCCGAATGACCCGAACACCCGAATGCCAGCAACTGAACAACCGGAAAAGAAAAAACGCGGCGGTCAAAAAGGAAATGTAAATTCCGTCGGCAACAGCGGTGGCGCGTCTAAAGGCAACACCAACAGCCAAACACACGGCGGCTACAGTTCTATTTCTTTAGATTTTCTTACTGAAGAAGAAAAAGCGTTTTTCAAAGAGGAACAAACACGCACTGAAAGGGAATTGTTGTTTGAAGAAGTTTCCTTGCTTAAAATACGCGAAAGACGTGTTTTTCAATACGTTAAAAGTCTCAAAGAAAAAGCCGATAAAAATACTGACCTTATGCTGAGCAGCAGCTACAAACAAGAAGTGCAAAACTTCAACGGTAAACTTACTAAGCTACAGTCTACAGATACCCAGGCAGTTTTTGATGCAATCATGAAAGCCGAAGAAGCTCTGACACGAATTCAGAGAGAGCTTACAAAAAGCATCCGTAATCTTCATCAGATAGGCATTGACGATACAATGATAGAAATCCGTCAAAAGGAATTTGAGGCTAAAATGGCAACTACCCAGCCACCTGACTTTGATGAAACAGAAGATCCTTTATCCGCTTCTCTTGAAGAAATAGCAAAAAAACTTGATGCAGAAAGGACACAGAACAATGAGCATAAGTGAAAAGCAAATGAAAATACTTGCTTTTTCACATACAAAATATGATGCTCTTATTTGTGATGGTGCTGTTCGTTCCGGTAAAACTTCATTAATGTCTGTTGGCTTTTTTGATTGGGCGATGAAAAATTTTAACAACACAACTTTTGCTGTGTGTGGTAAAACAGTTGCTTCAGCTCGTAGAAACATTATTGAACCATATATGGCTATGTCATATGCCAAAAAGCGTTATGCTATGAAATTTACCCATTCTGACAACCGCTTAGTGCTTTCTACTCGCAAGAGAAAAAACACCTTCTATGTATTTGGCGGCAAGGATGAAGCCAGTTTCAAACTTATTCAAGGTATTACGTTGGCTGGTGTGTTGCTGGATGAAGTCGCACTTATGCCACGTTCCTTTGTTGAACAGGCACTCGCCCGTTGTTCGCTTGACGGTTCAAAATTCTGGTTCAACTGCAACCCCAGTCACCCAAAGTTTTGGTTTTATGAAGAATGGATAAAAAAAGCCCAGGAAAAGAACGCTCTGCATTTACACTTCCTGCTTGAAGATAATCCCAGCCTTTCCCCTGCTATTGTTGCACGATACAAATCACTTTATACAGGTGTTTTTTATCAACGATATATACTCGGTCGGTGGGTACGAGCTGAAGGTGTTATATATCCACAATTCGCCGATAACACAGATTTGTTCATTGTTGACAACTGTCCCGAACCTCTTAATTTGGTAACAATCGGTATAGACTATGGTGCTGGCAGAGCAAACACTTCTTTTAAAGCCACCGGCTTCACGCAAAACTACAGAAAAATATACTCCTTGGCTGAGCGTGACTTAAAAGGCATCAACAGCCCCGACCAAATATATGCAGAATTTGAGCGTTTTTATTTGGAAGTGGTAAACAAACATCACCGTTGCAATTATGTATATGCTGATTATGGCGCACTTGGTCAGGTTATCACAAACGGTTTGCAAACTTATATGCAGTCTCGCGGATATCCTGTGATAATTCGTGACTGTACTAAAGGCACAATTATTGAACGAATAGAACTTACATGGCAGCTTATGTCAGAGGGCAGATATAAAATATTGTCCTGCTGCCCCAATTTAATATCTGCTTTACAAGAAGCTGTATGGGATGAAAAGCACGAAGATGAACGGTTAGACGATGGTACAACCGACATTGATAGTCTTGACGCATTCGAATACAGCTTTTTCTCATATAGCGACTACTTGATTTAAAGGACGGTTATATATGAAAATTGAAGATTTCCTCAAACAAAGATATAAATTTGACAGTACAGTAACAGACAATTGGAAAAAATATGTTGCTCTTTGGAAATCATGGTATGTCGGTAAAGTTAAATCCTTTCACAATTATTCCATATACAATGGTATAAGAAGTGTTCGCAAACAGAGGTTGTCCCTTCAGATGCCAAAAAAGAGCTGTGAAGATTGGGCGGATTTTCTTTTCAATGAGCGTTGTAAAATATCTCTCGCAGATGAAAACAGCCAAAAAGAACTCCTATCAGTACTCAATGCTAACGATTTTTGGGTATTAACCAACAACGCTATAGAATTTTCCGGTGCAAGCGGAACAGGTGCATTTGTCGTAAGCGTTGATGACATTCTTATAGATGAAGATTCAGGAGTTTTTAACACCGATGAAGCCCACACCAAAATCCGATATGTTGATGTAGAATCTATTTACCCTATTTCATGGGAAGGCAGAAAAATAACTGAATGCGCATTTGCCGCAAAACATTTTAAAAACGGCAAGTGTTATGTCAATCTTTCCGTTCATCTAATTGAGAACAATGAATATGTTATTCACAATCATTTGTTTGAAGATATAAAAGGGTCTATCAAAGAGGTTGAGGATGCTGATGTGCTTGGTGAATTTAAAACCGGCTCAATGATAAAGTGGTTTTCTATGCTCTCACCATGTGCCGCCAACAATATTTATCCTAATTCTCCGTGGGGTGTTCCTTATTTCGCTAACGCGCTGGATATTAGCCGTTCCATTGACATGGGTTACGACAGCCTTGATAATGAAATCAATCTTGGTCGCAAGCGTATTTTTGCAAGAACTGAGATGTTTAATGTTACACCGGATGGAACTACTGCAGTCTTTGATGCAAATGATATTTCGATTTATCAGCTTCCTAAAAACGCTACTGCCAATGATTTAATCCAAGCCGAAAACAGTAATTTGAGAGTATCCGAATTAAAAGAAGATATTGAATTTAATCTGTCTTTGTTCGGTGACCGTGTGGGATTTGGCCCAGACCATTATATTTTTTCAGGACATACGGTTAAAACAGCTACGGAAGTTATATCAACTAACTCCAAACTCTTTAGGCGAAAGAAAAAGCATGAAAGCGTCCTTGAAAACGCTCTTATCGATGTTCTCAACGCTGTTGCATATGCATCTTCTAAGTTTGGAAGCTGTAATATCAACACCGAAGGTCTGAAAATACAGTTTGATGATAGTATAATTGAAGACAAGGAAGCCATTGCTAATCGTGCTCTTCGCGAAGTTAATGCAGGTGTTCGTTCAGAAGAAGAATATCGTGTAGAAGTTTACGGCGAAGATGAAGAAACAGCCAAAAAGAAAATTGCTGAAATTAAAAAGAATTCCCCAAAATTAAGCGACCTGGTAGGTGATGGTTAATGCTTTCTGAACAGCAGTTGAGCGAATTACCGTCAGGTATTACAAATCAGCTTGAAAAGCTCAATTCAGAAGTATTAAAACTTATCGGTACACGCATCAAAGAAATCGGTACAATGTCACCTTCTGATGCACATCGTCTTCAACAGCTCGAAACATACGGTACCGATGTCAACACAATCACAAGAGAGCTTGCAAAAATAAGTTCCAACAATGTTAACGAAATATACGCTATATACGATATCGTGGCAGCTGACAATATTGAGTTCGCTGAAAGTAGCTTTGTTGCTCGTGGTATGAAATCTGTCCCTTATGCCGAAAACACACAGCTGCAAGATTTTGTCAAAGCTATGGGAAAGCAAACCGCAGAAACATATATAAACATGTCTCAGACAACCGGCTTTATGTATTATAACGATAAAGGTGAAAAGGTTTTTTCTTCTCTTTCAAAAACATATTACGATGTAATTGACCGTGCCGTTACAGCCGTTTCATTGGGCACAGAAGATTATCAAACAGCTATGAGAAGAACAATACGAGACCTTGCTGACAGTGGCTTGCGTACCAAATACAAGCCATTACAAGGAAGTGCAGGAAAAGTTGTGGACTATGCAACCGGATATAGTCGCCGTCTTGATACCGCGGTTAGGCAAAATATTCTTTGGGGTGTTAAGCAATGCAATCAAAGCATTTCCGATATGCTCGGACGTGAGTTTGATGCAGACGGCTACGAAATAAGCTATCATATAAACCCTCGCCCGAGCCATGCCGCTATGGGCGGTTGTCAATATGCTATTGGTGAAAGCAAAACTATTGACGGAGAATATTACCCTTCTTTTTCTGAAGTTGAAGACCTTCTGATGGATTACAACTGTTTGCATTTTAAATTTCCAATAATTCTTGGCGTTTCCGTTCCGAACTACAGCAAAGCCGAACTTGAACATTTAAAAGCTCAGGACCGTGAAACTTTTGAATTTGAAGGCAAAATGTACACAGGGTACGAAGCCAAACAGGTGCAACGCAAACTTGAAACCGCTATGCGCCATGCAAAAGACCGTCAGATTATTGCAGCAGCCGCTGATGATGATGTGCTTCGCCGCCAGGAGCAGCAGAAAATAAATGTTCTTGCTGATAAATACAGTAAATTTTCTAATGCAGCCAAACTCCCTACCAAAAAGGAACGTGCAAGCGTCAGCGGATATCATCGAGTAAAAACTCAAAAAGAACTCAAAAAAACATTTACTTCTATTACAAAAGGTAGTAAAATAAATGTGAAATCAACCGATAAAACTTCATTGTTGCGAATAACACAAGTTCCGGCAAGCACAGTTTCCGCAAAAATATCGACTGGCGAATACAGCACTATTCTTAGTAAGCAACAATACCTTAAGCATTGTGACGGAACACCTCAATATAAGCAATATCTCAATGATAGGCTTATAAAAGGTGGAAATCCACAAAGTATTTTGACTATTAGTCAGTCTGAAGCACAAAATATTATTAATCAAAAATCTGGTACCGGCATTGTTAGGGTTACTCGTGATGGAGCACCTAAACCCATGGAAAGTGTAACTTGTGACACCGTAATAGGTTATTACTATGGTGGCGGAAAATATCACCCAACCAATAAAGCCACTATCCACTATGGAAAAAAGAATGCCCATATAGTACCAATAAAGGGAGATGACTATGACTAACGTTTGGATAGCCAAAGACGCCAATTCAATAAAACTTACAACAATTGACGGTCAAGTCTTTTCCGGTACCGTCGTTGATATAACTGATGTCGGTGAAGAATCCGAGGATTATGGTTTTGGAGAAGACAGCATAACTATCAACTGTAGTGGAAATCATATTGTATTTCCGCAAAGCGATATAACCAGCATAGAAATTATTAATTAATTGTTCTTAATTTAATAATGTTGAATTCAGACACTCTGCTTATGCAGGGTGTCTTTTTTCATACCTTAATTCAATCAAATAATGCCAATAGGAGGTAATTAACATGGCAGAACCCAACAACAATCCTAATAACAATCCCAACGATGACCCCAATAAAGCCGGTAACAGTGGTGGCGGTACACCACAGACCTTCACTCAGGAACAGGTAGACGCTATGCTTGCCGCTGAAAGAAGCAAACAGCCCAATGCTGACGAAATGGCTGCATTCAAAAAGTGGCAGGAAGAGCAGAAAACGGATGCACAGAAGAACGCCGACCGCGACAAAGAGCTTGCTGAAGCTAAAAATGAAGTTTTACAGCTCAAATCACAGAATTCAGTAAGAGAAGCACAGTGCCGCCCTGAGTTTGTGAAATTTGTCACTGCTGAGGTCCTTGCAATGGACGGTGACTTTTCCGCCAATCTCAAAAATTATAAAAAGGATAATCCTCAGTATTTCGGTGAACCGAGCGTAAGGAGAACATCCACATCCGGTAATTTGAGTGGCGGTGCTTCCAGCGGTACAACCACCAATGACATCATGAACGACCTTCTGCGCAACAGAGGTAACTAAATTTAAAGGAGAAAATAGAAAATGAGTATGATTACCAGACAGAATTCCGAGGCTCTTTTTGAACCTCAGGTACAGCGTGAAATCATTGAAGGTGTTGTAACGAGTTCAGCTGCCCTCAAGCTCTTCCGCCGCCTTCCGAACATGTCAACCAATAAAACCAAGATGAGAGTTCTTGATGCTCTCCCGATGGCTTACTGGGTTGATGCAGAAACCAACAATGGTCGCAAAAAGCTCACAAAAATGGCATGGGCAAACAAGTATATTACGGCCGAAGAACTCGCAGTAATTGTTCCTATCAAGGAAGATATCCTTGATGATGCGGATTATGACATCTGGGCTGATGTTAAACCCAGAATCATTGAAGCATTTCATAAAAAGATTGATGGTGCTGTTTTCACAGGCGAAGATAAGCCGAAAGGTTTCCGCATGGACCTTCTTCATTCCGTACTCAATGCAGGTGCCGTAATCAAGCAGGGCGAGAAGTCTCTGTATGAAGCAATCAGTGATGCTATGGGCAAGGTTGAAGAAAGCGGCTATAATCCTACGGCTATTGTCGGCGGCGTTGACCTCAAAGGCAAATTCCGTATGATGCTCGACAACAACGGTCAGCCGATTAAAGGTACTGAAATTGATTCTATGCCTAAGGCATATGTTGACAACGGTGCTTGGGATAAAACACTTTCTAAGCTCATCGTCGGCGATTTGACACAGGCTGTGTATTCAATCCGCCAGGATGTTACATACAAGGTACTCGACCAGGCTGTAATTCAGGATCCCGCAACAGGTGAAATCCTTTATAACCTCGCTCAGGAAGATATGATTGCCCTGCGTGTTGTTATGCGTCTTGGTTGGGAAATCCCCAACCCCATCAACGCACTCAGTCCTGACGAAAGTGTTCGTTTCCCGTTCGCATCAATCGACCCTGACACAACTCCGCTTTCGCATGTTGTAACCTTTACGGTAACATCTGTCGTAGAAGGCGAAGAAGCTGCCGTACCCGTTGTAGGTGCTAAGATTCACCTTGCGGGTGCAAGCAAGAAAACTATTGCCGGCGGTGCTGCAACATTCAATGTTCCTAACGGTAAGTACGAATACACCGTTTCTATGGAAGGTCACAATGATGTTACCGGCACAGCTGTTGTTGCTAACGGTAATGCATCCATTGCTATTACAAACTTCTAATTTTTGAGGGGGAATACCTGTGTATTTATCCTACGAGGAATACTGTTCCTTTGGCGGTAAATTGAGCCTTGGAGACTACAAACAATATGGTTGGCAAGCACAGGATGAACTCGATGCATACACTATGGGGCGGCTTAAAAAGGCTGCCCCTATTCCCTGTAAAGTCAAACGAGTTCTTAAAAGAATGACGGATATTCTTTACAAAAAGGATAATGAGCTGCAGGTTACCAGCCAGAAAAATGACACTTTGCAGGTCTCTTTTGCTGAATCCAAATCTTATGATGAGCAGCTTATTGATATAATGGACACGCTGTCTGATGTTGTCGTCAACAACATACCGCTGCTGTATAGGGGTATTTGCTGATGAATGTAAAAAAACTTCCCGGATTTAATTCTACAGTAACCGTTTTTTGTAAATCTGTTGATTCCGATACTAAACCTATAAAAAACAAATGGAAAAAGGTCGTTCTTAAAAATTGCTTTTATGGTACAAGTGCTTCTGTTGCCGACAGCAACGGTATCAAGCGCAGAAACTACTCTACTGTTTGCAAAATACCGTATCCCGTTAAAGAAAAGCCTGATTTATTAATAAATACAGGCGATTTAGTTTTTTTAGGAAACATTTCGGATGATATTACCGGCGAAGAGCCGTTTCGCGAAAACGATATTCGAAAGAAATATCCCGGCAGCAGTTTCATTGTAAAAGAAGTTGCCTATCTTACAACTACAGGTATTCTGCCTCACATTCTTGTAAGTGAGGTATAAATCGTGAGTAATAGCGGCATTACCGTTAAGGTTGATATTGACCCATTGAAAGTAACCGAACGTATTATCGATAAAAAGGCTCGACTTTTCTTTGCAAGCACAGCCTACAAGCTAATGTTTGACTATATACCGGCAGATACACTCACCCTTGCTTCAACCGTAAGAGCAGAACGCAATTCTTCGCAAAGACTTTCAGCGCAGCAAGCAATTAATATGGCTGAAAATAGTGGCAATATACGTATAGAAGACAAACAAGGTATTATTCATTTCACTCAACCTTATGCACATAGAGTATATTTAGGTTATGGCATGCACTTCCGAAAAGATGTACATAGGCTCGCAACCTCTAAATGGGATGAGGCAATGATGCTCGCACGTGGCGAAAAATTACAAAAAACCATGCAGAATTACTTTGATAAGAGGTGAACACTGTGGACAACAACAAAATAGAGGCACTTTATGATTTCCTTATGGAATACCCCATGTTGCAATATATGTATTTCAATTTCGGTAACGCCGAAAATGGATCAACCTTTTTGTTGTATGACAATGACACCGTAATCAATGAATATAATGATGGTTTTAAAGAACGTGTTTTAGTTTGTCAAATTGCACCATATAAAGATTTTTCGACTGACATATTACCAACTGAAAATATTCAGGATTTGTTTACGGTACAAAAATTTAGGGATTGGATACAGGAACAGAATGACAATCATAAATTTCCCTTTTTTCAAGGCTGTACCATAAATGAAATTATTACCGAAGATATTAGCATAGCCGGAGAAGACCCGGAAGAAAATCTTGCTAAATATATGTTTCCTATTAAAATTTATTACTTGGAGGAATAAAAATGCCCGAAAACACAAATGCACTTACAAAATTGAAAAAAAGTCAAACTATTCCTTTCATCGGTATCAGTACAGTAGAAGACGGTACTATCACTTGGGCAAGAATCGGCAAATCAACTATCTTTGACCTTTCTTTTAATCCTAATGTAAAAACTTCTAACTACATAGAAGATGAAA
Organism: Acutalibacteraceae bacterium; assembly: GCA_045536235.1. Classification (GTDB taxonomy): domain Bacteria; phylum Bacillota; class Clostridia; order Oscillospirales; family Acutalibacteraceae; genus UBA8612. Next base: position 31,445 of record JAZSND010000040.1, read on the forward strand.
TGCCTACCGATGAAGTAGATTACTATGCGCCCAAACTTCCCCAGGAACTCGCTACATACAAAGGTGACCCCGCTTTTGATTACATCTATGATATGGCATATAACCTTCCCACCGGCCGTGACCTTATCAGACCTGCGCTTCTCATTTTCGGTGGAAATGCCGGCACTGAAGAAGACCCTGCAAAAGCCTGGCTTGTTGATGCCACTGTTATTCTCAATAATCTCAATACCGTTGATGAAAAAATTCTTTTTGACCTTAATTTTGGCGGTAACATCAAGAGAGGTACTGTCGTTATTACAGACGGTAAACCTGCCTTTACCGAAAACACAACTGTAGAAACAAACGCTGCATCAGCAACCACAACTCAGACGGAGGAATAATTCATGGACAGTACATTTGAATTTCAGCGCAGAAACGAAACTGTAACTATTGCAGGCAAAACCTTTTCTCTTGCGCCCAGAAGCAAAGAGTTTGCAGACAAACTTGAAGAAATTGCCAAAGAATATAACAAGCCTAAACAGAGCTTCGAATCGATAATAAAAAACACCCATAAAGCAATTGATATCTTTTTGGGTGAAGGGGCTTTTGAGCAAATCTTTGTCTCTGAGGAAAAAGCCGGCATTGATGAAGTTATTGATTTGTATTGCTTCCTTACTCAAAAATACAGAAGTATCAACACTCAATCCATCAACAAAGCTACCGCTATAAAAAACAAAAGCCGTTCTAAACACAAAAAGAAAAAATGATAAATTATTCAAACACCGCTCCGCCCGAATCAGTTGATATCGGCGGAGCTGTTTTTTCTATCAATACAGATTATAGAATCTGGATTAATATTTCTCAAAAACTGCTTGAATTTGATTTAAGTGATAATTCTCAGGAAGCAAACGATTATAACCTGCAATTAATGGCTGATATTTTTATCGCTGCTTTTAATGAAATCCCTAACTGTCCTTATCAGGATACCTTGCAGGCTATAATCGATTTTTTACACGGTTACCCGCAAATTAAGGGAAGCGGCAATCAAACAACTACACAAGACGGAACTAAACTCTATAGCTTCAAGCATGACCTAAATTATATCCTTATTGCCATTCGTAACCAAAGTGGCCTTGATTTATCTTACCGCTGCAAACATTTTCATTGGTGGCTGTTTATGCTCGAATTTCAAACGTTGGAGGACCGCCATTTTGTTTGCCAACTTATGAAACGCAGAGCCTATACCGGTAAAGACCCTGAACTTATTAAACTCCGGGAGAGTGTAGCTCTTCCCAAAGAACTTACGCGTTCTGAGCAACGCCTTTCAGAAGAAATAGATGCGCTGTTTTACAACGCTTAGGAGGCGGTAGAACGGAAAGAATAAAGTGTCCCTATTGCGGCTATGAAATGCCCATAAAGAAAGGTGAAAACGCTGTGTGTATTGACCTTTGGGTAAGGTGTAAAGCCCGAAACTGCCGCAAAGAATTTCAAATTATAATCAAACCGAATAAAAACAAAGCGAAAATCAAGTAGTGCCATTATGTTGCCGATGATTTTCTCCTTAAAGGAGTGAATACATTGGCAGATGGTACCGTAAAAATTCTGACTAAATTAGACGAATCCGGCCTTAACAAAGGTCTTCAAAAAATAAAAAACTTTGGAAGTTTATCTGCAAGTGCAATAAGTGCTGCTTCATCCGCACTCGCAGGTCTTGCAACAGCATGTGTAAAAATAGGTACTGAATATGAAGCGCAGCTATCAAGAGTTCAGGCTATTTCAGGAGCTACAGCCGAAGAACTGAAACAGCTTGATGATGTTGCAAAACAATTAGGTGCAGACACCGTATTCTCTGCTACGGAAGCAGCTGCCGGTATGGAAAACCTGGCATCTGCCGGTTTTACTGTCAGCGAAATTTCTGCATCAATGGCAGGTATGCTCGACCTTGCGGCTGTATCAGGCGGAGATGTAGCAGCTGCAGCGGATGTTGCTGCTGCTGCACTTAATGGGTTCGGTTTAGAGGCAAGCGAAGCAAGTCATGTAGCGAACGTATTTGCCAAAGCTGCTGCCGATACCAATGCGGAAGCCCTTGATATGGGCGAAGCTATGAAATATATAGCACCCGTTGCTCATGCAATGGGTATAAGCCTTGAGGAAACCGCAGCGGCTATCGGTATTATGTCAGATGCTGGCATTAAAGGCTCACAAGCAGGTACCGCGCTCAGAGGTGCTCTAACCCGTCTTACCAAGCCCACCGATAAAATGTGCGTTGTTATGGACAAGCTCGGTTTGTCTTTTTACGACAACAAGGGCAACATGATTTCTCTTGAGGAACAAGTTGCAATGCTAAAAAAAAGCTTTGAAGGTTTAACTCAGGAAGAAAAAAACAATGCTCTTTCTGTCTTGTACGGTACAGAGGCCCTCTCTGGTATGATGGCTCTTATTGAAGCTGGCCCAGAAAAAATTGACGAATTAACTACAAGCCTCATCAATTCAGACGGCGCAGCCAAAGAAATGTCCGAAACCATGATGAACAATCTAAAGGGTTCGTTTGAGGATCTTTGTGGCTCTGTAGAAACTTTGGGTATTGATATCTATCAAAATCTCAGCCAGTCGCTTAGGAGTGTTGTAAAGGAAGCTGACGGATATATCGCACAATTGCAGGCGGCCTTTTCCGAAGGCGGTTTTGACGGACTTGTTTCCTCATTGGGTGATGTGCTAGCACAAGCAATAACCTACATATCAGAACAGATACCGGAACTTCTCAAAATGGGTACAGCCCTTATTGAATCTTTCATTTCCGGATTAATCTCAAGTTCCGAATCAATAGGAACAGCGGGATTTGAAATTATCAATCACCTTGTAACAAGCATATTAAATCTTTCACCCGATTTACTTAAACTGGGTCTTGATTTACTCTGTACGCTTGCTACCGGAATTGCCGATTCGCTGCCAGAACTTATCCCTACGGCTATAAGTATCATTATGCAGCTCATTGATACGCTGACTAATCCCGATACACTCGGTACGCTTCTTGGAGCAGCAATTGAAATAATTGTTGCCTTAGCTGTAGGGTTAACACAAGCTATTCCTCAGCTTAAAAAAAAGGGTCCTGAAATAATTGTTTCTCTTGTAGGTGCTCTTTTAAACTGTATTGATGAAATAACAGCCTGTGCTTTAGATTTGATTCTGGCTTTGGCAATTGGTATGGTTGAATATATCCCTCAATTACTTTTGAGGATGCCTACAATTATTGCCGGCATTGTGGATACTTTCAGGAATCACGACTGGGGAGAAACCGGCCGAAATATTGTCGAAGGAATTAAAGAGGGTTTATTGGCAGCAAAAGACAGAGTTCTTAATGCAATCATAAACATATGCAATCAATCTCTTGATGCTATTAAAGCTTTCTTTGGTATTCATAGCCCTTCAACAGTTATGAAGAATCAAGTAGGTAAAAATATTGCCCTTGGTATAGCAGAAGGCTTAGCCGCTGAAACTTCATCCGTTGTTGATGGAATGAAAGACCTTTATGATGAAGTGGTAGCCGTTGAGCCTCCCAGGCCGGATACCCCAACTCCCAAAACCAATCCAAATGGAATTATTTTACCTGAAAATTTCTTTGCTAAAGGTCAGGATGCCGGCAAGAGTTTCCGTGAAGGCTTCTTAACATTCCTTCAGGATATAGAAATAGATGTAAAATCCACCTTTGCAGCAATGACACCTGCTGTAGCAATAGCTTCTGCCGGAGGCGAAACTGTTCACCGAACAGAGAGCTATTCGTCTACAGAACATACCACCAAAGTAGTAGTTGAAGCTAAAGGCGATTTACTTGACTACATAGCCGTAAAACAGTATGAAAGCGGTGATAAACTTGATTAAGATAAACGGAATAATTGTTGATAGCCTTATTAAATTCGAGCAAACCGTAAAGTTGAACGAACGCTGGAAAAAGAAAACATTGGATGATATTACCCACCGCGAAATATCAAGCGTTAAAGAAAATCTTTCATGCTGCTTTTCACCCCGCACAATTTTGGCAGGTGATATCCTTTGGCAAGAGCTTTGCGCACCAAATGAAGTAACCATCGTTGAGTATCCTTCAACTTCTACTGCTACTACAACAAAAGAGATGATGATATCCACCGTAAAACGTGAACTCATCAAATCTATTAACGGAGTAAACTGTTATGGCGATATTACTGTAACATTTTCGGAGCGATGATATATGACTGAATTTAGATATTACGATTATGCCGTTGGAGCTAAAGAAAATGCCGTCTACTCAAGTGAGACAGCATTTCAAAACGGTTCCGGATATGAAAACCTCAAAATCGGTGTACCGGAATATAACTATTCTTCCTTTGAACTCAATTCATATGACCCGGATAATCCCCGGAAGTTGATGAAAGAAACAGATATTCTTGCTTATTCATCCACTATTCAGTCAAGTGAAGACGGCAGTTTTATCAATCCTATCGTTATTACTGTTGAATTCAGCGAATATTTTATAATCAATGGTTTAACCTTACATTCCAAGGCTGTTATTACAAGTGGTCAAATTGCTTACTACCGCGACGGCACTATTATCGAGAATGCTGTTTTTGATTTTTCAGCAACTGGCACTGACCATTTTGTAGAGTGTCTCGGTCTGAACACTAATAAGCTGACTATCACCGTGTTTTCTATAGATAAACCTCTGCACTTTCTTGATTTGTATGAAGTCGAATTCGGTCGTTTGAGGATTTTCAACAATGCAAACATAAGTGAATGCAGTTTAAAAGAAACCGTAAGTGTTTCCGGGCAGGAACTACCTATTGATGTCTTAAAAATCAGCACTCAAAACAATGAAAATTCTGCGTACCTTTTTCAACGCAAACAGCCGATTGTTATTTTTACCGATGATGCAGAAAAAGGCACTTTTTACATAGAAAAAGGCACAGCCAACAGCACCAATACTTCAATTGATATTGAATGCTACGATGTCATCGGAAACCTTTCTGATGAGTTTCTTGGTGGAATTTATAGTAAAAAAGCTGTTAAATCCCTCATTGCTGATATCCTCAACGGAACTGATGTTACCTGCGAGATTCCCGAATCAATTGGCAATATGACTGTAAGCGGATATATACCTATTACAACTAAACGTCAAGCCCTTGTTTATGTAGCCTGCGCCACAGGCTGCATTTTTTATAAGCATCCGGTTTTGCAAATTGCAGAATTACCGCACTCACCTACTACTCAATTTGATGAAAGTAACATTTTTCAAACACCTAATATTACCACCACACAGGAAATCAAAGGTGTAAGGCTAATTATTCACAACTATTCTGCCGGCTCCGAAGTAGTGGAAGCTTACAAATGGTACATGTCTACTAAGGAATTGCGAACGATAAAGTTCTCCGAACCACTTCATAGCCTAAAAGCCTACATAGTAACGGAAGAAACGGAAAACGGCGTTACAACAGAAACCAAAACTCCCACAAATGCCGTTTCTTTTATAGAAACAGGAGCTAATTACTGTATTGTTAAAAATTCAACCACCCAAAAAATTTGTATTGATGGAAATAAATATGTTGATAGCAAAGATGTTGTCGAACGAATATCTCCCTATGTAACACGTTATCAGCCGTATACCGTAAAAGAAATCGAAGGATTCACACTTATGGCTGACAATTATAGCGATATCATTCTCACTCGAATGTACAATCACTATACTAAAAACAGTTCTTTTTCAGGTGAAGTCCTTGTAAATTGCAGTGATATTTATGCCGGTGAGTGCATAACTGCTCTTGATTATACTGGCATTATATCAACACGAAAAACAGACTTTGGAAAAATATCGGAAATTGAGGTGATTTGATGGCGAGTGGAAGAATTGAGGTTGCTACCAGTGGACTAACTGGCAGCACTATCGACATGTGGATTGAATGGGAATCCGTCCCGGATTATGTAAACAACTATTCTACTGTAACAGTCAATCTTAAATATCAACGTAAAATATTAGCTATGCCAATTAGTTACAGTGGTATTAATTTATCTCAGGCAGTAGTTATTTGTGATTTGAACACTAACTCAAGATACCATTCCCAAATTAATGGTGGCATTGTTACTACAGCGCTTGAAAGACCTATAAAAACAGCAAGTACGGAAACTTTTATTATTCCTCACAATGCAAATGGTGAACTTTCGTTAGAGATTTATGTTCAGTGTACCTTTGATAAAGATAACTTCATCGTTGATCATACAGCTACAGTCTGCATACTTGAAAAGATAGATACTGCTTTTCCTAATATCAAATCTCTTACACTAATACCCGGCACAAACAATGTTCTCCTAGAATATGCCATAGAAAGCAATGGAAATTCGTTAGATCTTAAGCAGTACAGCTTTGATGGTGGAAGTACATGGAACAATTTACCTGCTGATAATATTATTCCCAATCTTATCGATTATACCGATTACAGCCTACTGTTCCGTGTAAGAAAAGCAATAAATCAAAAAACAACCGTTTCAACTTTAAGAAAATTCAAAACTCTTGCGATCAAACTTATATCATTTGATTTTCCCTCTAGTCTTGATATCGATGAAGGCAGCTTTATAGAATATGATATTAATTTTCGACCCCAAAATGCAAGTGTTAAAACACTTAATTTTGAGTATTCTACACCTGGCATAGTAACGGCAGATTATGAGAAAATAAGCGGCAAACTAAAAGGCAACAGCGTTATTACAGTATCTACCGGCACTCCCAATGACCGTATTATAAAAACCTGTAACGTCAATGTTTACAGGCGTGTTACTGGTCTTACATTAACAGATTATAGCCTGAGAATAAATCCTTCTGTCGGCTATCAAATCGTTTGGACAGTAAGTCCTTACGGTGCAAGCAATCAAGCTGTTACCTTTACCAGTTCAGATGAGAGTGTGGCAACAGTCGATAATAATGGTTGGATTGGTGCAATTGCCGAAGGCGAATGTACAATAACCGTTAAAACCGAGGATAAAGGTTTTGAAGCTGTCATTACTGTTGTAGTTGATAATAGGTTATTATGGCAAGAACTCAACACTTCGCCCGAAAGACTTAATTACACTGATTTTTATAAAATCTATTCAAATCAGGCATACCTTCGTGAGTGCATGATTGAGCAAGGCGAAATGATCGAGTTTCTCAAAGCAGTAAATCCACAACTTAATACACCCTATTGCGATATGTTTTCCATTTTCTCAAATATCGAAGCAAATATGGATATCCTGAATTCCGGAAGTTTTGTTTCACCAAATTACATAGAACCTCACACAATTGGTGAGTATGAACCTAATCGCCAGGATTACAATCGTTTGGTTATGATTCTGTATGATTTAAAACAGTTACTTGAAACGCAAAGCGCAAATGTTTAATCATAAATAATGGAGGATTTTATGTGAAAATAATAAACGTAGATTTTTTGAAAGAAGATATAGGCACTATTGGCAGAGAGGAAGAACTGAACCGAACGCAGGTTGTGTTTTCGCTCGATGAAGATTTGCAGAAATGCGATTTTATTGATGTGAAATTCGGAACAAACTGTGAGTGTAATACCGGTTGTGAGGATGAAGAAAAGGAAGATCCTATTCTTGAACATCTTCACCCGGATGAAGGCGGCACAACGCTCACAATAAAACTCAACCAGGATATGACCGTCAGCGGGCTGTTGTATATGCAACTTGTCGGCTATGTTGTCGATGCTGAAACTGCAGAACCGCATATGATTGCAAAATCGCCCGTTGTGGGCGGCACAATTACCCCAAGTTTAAAAGGTAAAAAAAAGGTATCCGATGGCACTACGAACCTATTAGACCGCATTCTTGCGAAGGTGTACACGTTGCTTGAAAAGGCACACGAACACAGTAACGCAAAGACGTTGGCTAAATTATACTGCGAAGATCTTGAGCAGGCGCTTATTCACTCGACGCATCCGGGTGACTTGAAATTCAAAAACCGTCAGCTGCGTTTTACCGATGCAGGAAAGGTTCTGCATGAAGCGAAACCCATTGAAAAAGACGGTAAGAAGTTTTTTCGACTTAAATTTTATGACGGAAAAGACCAATCTGCTATAGAAATCTTACCGATTGATACGCAGTCAGTATCGGATATCTCAATCGGAGGTGTATCTACCGAAGCGGATTATTATTTTGTCGATATTCCTATTTCCGATTCGCAGAATAAAAGCGAAATTGAAGAAGGCGGGCTTTCACTCAATGGCACGGAGCTGAATTTCACCCTGTCAAGCAACGGAAATAAAATCCCTGTTGTGACCGTTCTGCCCGAAACTGCCAACGAAGGAGATGTTGTGCTGTATGCGCCCGAACCGAATACATTCAACGAAACTGACGGCGGCAAGACTGTCTGCTTGGATTTCAGTTGGATTGAATCGTATAACAGAGAGCTTTATTACCACGATATAACCGCTCCGGGTATAGCGGACACCGTTCTGCTTGGATTGCAGTGCGAATCAGATTATATAACATTTTTCTTCAGCAACGGTGACGGCACATATGGGCAGATGTCTTGGTACTATAGCGAAGCAGAAAACAGATTTTTGCTGTCTCCGAATGACAGTAATATCAACGATAAAGGCGAGGAAACACAGCTCACAGAGCCTATCAAAACCATAAAATTGGCTGATATTAATCTCACAGACATAGCCATTCAAGGAGATGTACCGTTTACTTATTTTTACATCAAGCCTGAAAAATACACATATATCAACGGCAAATGGCAGCCTGACGATACATTCATTCCGAGCAAGACAAGTGAGCTTGAAAATGATAGCGGCTTTATCACGAAGGCAGATATTCCAACGGATGAAAGCTATGAGTTAATCGGTGAAACACCGTTCGTGCTTGAAGACAAAGCAAACATCAAATTAACAGCAGACGGTGAAACAAGCTATTCAATGATTACACCTACTGTATGGAACTTTGATAATGCCGAAATAACTCTTACACGATGTTCGATGTCAACCGAAAAGGGATATTACGAATTCACCACAAATTCAAATCCCACAACACCAACAGCATATCATCAATGTTATGCACAGGTTGTTGTTTCCGGTCTTGAAGCAGGAAAGTCATATAGTATTCTGTTTGATGTGGTGGGACTATCGAACGACCAAATAAGCAGAGTATGGCAAGGACATATTAGTGCATATCAAGGGACAACAACCACAGGAACGCTAATTAAATCAGGGCACAGGCCGTATCAAGGTGCTTTAACCTTCGTAGCTGAAACAGATTCAATATGTATTCGATATTATCCAGCAGCAAACGCAGCACCTTTTGAAGGTTATATTGGACATTTCAACAAAATGTATATTAACCGTGCTGATATGTCTGAAGATCTTACCGATGTTTACGAGCGTTCAGACAGTTTTGCTGATAGTGTAACGTTTACGGCAGTACCCAAAGGTACAGTAATTACCACGAACCCGACAGCACAGGTTTACAGAAAAGCACCAACGGATACTACACTCACTCAAAGTGATGTTCCTGCAGACGCTAAGGTTACAGGCGAAAAGTTTGCAGAGGTCAAAGGTTATTTACCGCTTCATGGAAAAACAATCGTGAATTTCGGTGACAGCATATTCGGCAACGCTCAACCGCCCGTAGATATATCGACACACCTTGCAGAAAAAACAGGTGCGACGGTTTATAACTGTGGCTTTGGCGGATGCAGAATGTCACAGCACGTTTCAGCGTGGGATGCTTTCTCGATGTACAATCTCGCCGATTCGATAGCGAACGCTGATTATTCATTACAGGAAACCGCCCTTGAAAGTACAGAGGTTACATTGCCCGAGCGATTCACACCGAGCGTTGAAAGGCTGAAAGGCATAGACTTCTCTGCTGTTGATATCGCAACAATCGCATACGGTACAAATGACTTTACGAGCAATATTGCAATGGATAATGAAGAAAATCCATACGACACAGCAACGCTTGCAGGTGCTTTGAGGTATTCGATTGAACACCTATTGACCGCTTACCCGAATTTGAGGATATTTATTTTGTCGCTGACCTATAGATTCTGGATTGACGACAACAATGAGTATATCGACGATTCCAACAGTCGTGCAAACACAAAAGGTAATTATATCAAGGATTACAATGCAAAGCTCGCAGAGGTTGCGGCTGAATATAATCTGCCGTTTGTTGATGATTACAATATCGGTATCGGTAAGTTTAACCGTTATCAGTATTTCAATGCGAATGACGGCACACATCATAAGGAAACAGGCAGAAAATTTATTGCTGAGCATCTTGCCTATGCTCTTTCAAGTGCATCGGGCCATGCTGCCGAAAATATAGCGACAGAACGTATTAACGCTACTTATTCAACTACCAAATTAAATCCGAACAAAGAATACGTTTTCGGTTTATCCGAAACACTCACCATTGACTTTGCTGAAGGTTTTTCAGGCAAGCGTAACGAGTACCTTTTCAGCTTTATCTCAGGCGAAACGCCTACGGTTCTGACCCTGCCCTCAGCTGTTCAATGGGTAAATGAGCTGACG
>JAZSND010000051.1:0-188645 GCA_045536235.1 Acutalibacteraceae bacterium
TCTATCCCTGCCACCAGTTCGTCGGCGAAGAAAAATTCAAGCTCGGCGATATCTGGAAAGGCGTTGATAATCACGAAATTCAGAAGGACTTTGAATCCTGCAATGTTTATGCTCGACCCGAATGCAAGGATTGCTGGGCGAAGCTCTATTGCTCGGGCGGTTGCGCCGCAAACGGCTACCATGCAACGGGCTCGGTCAAAGGAATTTATGAATACGGCTGTGAGCTTTTCAGAAAGCGCATGGAATGTGCGATAATGCTCGAAGCTGCAAAGGCAGTTGAGGAATAATGAAAACCCCGATTTGCGGTTTTGTAAATGAATATAAAAAAAGCGGGAAACTTCGTCTGCATATGCCTGGTCACAAGGGTAAAGATTTTCTCGGCATTGAAAGTTTCGATATAACCGAAATCAGCGGTGCGGATGTGCTTTATGACGCAAACGGGATAATCAGAAAGAGCGAAGAAAATGCGGCAAAGCTTTTCGGCACAAAAAAAACGGTTTATTCCGCTGAAGGTTCATCGCTTTCAATCCGTGCCATGCTTTATCTTGCCATGCTTCATGCGAAGGAAACCGATAGAAAACCGATTATCGCCGCAGGCAGAAATGCCCACAGAGTTTTCATGACAGCTGCCGCACTTCTCGATTTTGAAATTGCATGGATATTCCCCGAAAAGGAAGAAAGCATTATTTCCTGCGATATTTCACCCGAGTATCTTGATGAATTTCTTTCGGAAGCGGAAGAAAAACCCGTTGCCGTTTATATCACAAGCCCCGATTATCTCGGCGGAATTGCCGATATAAAAGGAATTTCGGAAGTTTGCAGAAAACACAGCATACCGCTGCTGGTCGATAATGCTCACGGTGCATACCTTGCTTTCTGCGAAAAAAATCTGCACCCGATTGCAGTGGGGGCTGATATGTGCTGCGATTCGGCACATAAAACTTTACCTGTGCTTACGGGCGGCAGCTATCTGCATTGCGCCAAAAGCGATATGTTCGGCTTTTCAGAAAGCATAAAAGCGGCAACGGCTGTTTTCGGCTCAACAAGTCCGTCATATCTCATTATGCAGTCGCTTGATTTGTGTAATATTTATATTGATGAAAAGATAAGAGAAGATATTGTTGCCTGCACAGCAAAGGTAAACGAAATCAGAGAAATTATGAAAGCAAACGGTATTGAGGATATATCTGCCGAACCGCTTAAAATAGCAGCTGTTTATCACGATGCCGACTATTTCAGGTCATACGGTATCGAGCCTGAATATGCAGACGGCGAATATGTTGTTTTCATGTTTTCGCCCTTTAACAGCGATAATGATTTTGAAAGAATAACAAAAGCTTTTTTGAATATTCCAAAAACCGATAACAGGAACAGCGGTATAAATTTTGTTAAATCAGAATCAGCTGTGTCGATACGTGAAGCTTTGTTTGCCGAAAGTGAAGAAATTGATATTGATGACGCTGTCGGCAGAATCTGTGCTGCGCCTGCGGTTTCGTGTCCGCCTGCAATACCGATTGTAATAAGCGGCGAGGTAATAACTGAGGCTCACAGGGATTTGTTTAAAACATATTCAATTGAAAAAGTTGCAGTAATAAAAGAAGCAAGGTGATTTTGTTACCTTGCTTCTTGCTTTTTATCTTTCGTCAATCGGTTTGTAGGGTGTTTCGGGTTTTACGTTTATATATGCAGGGCGGATGATTTTACCTGCGTTCTGTATCTCTTCTATTCTGTGTGCGCTCCAGCCTGCGATACGTGAAATTGCAAATATCGGAGTATACAATTCAGGCGGAAGCTCCATCATCTTATAGATAAGTCCTGAATAGAAGTCAACATTTGCGCTGACACCCTTGTACATCTTGCGCTTATCGGCAATTATTTCAGGTGCGAATGAAGCAACTGTTTCGTAAAGCTCGTATTCTTCCTCGTAACCCTTTTCGATAGACAGCGATTTTGCACAGTCCATGAGCACATCTGCTCTCGGGTCGGAAAGTGAATACACAGCGTGACCCATACCGTAGATAAGTCCCTTGTTGTCAAATGCCTGTTTGTCAAGCAGTTTTACAAGGTAATCCTTAACTGCACCCTTGTCTTTGGTGTTTATGCTGTTGTGCATATCCTCAAACATCTGTACAACCTTGATATTTGCACCGCCGTGCCTTGGACCCTTGAGCGAGCCGAGTGCAGCCGAAACAGCGGAATAAGTATCCGTACCTGAGGAAGAAACAACGTGAGTGGTGAAGGTTGAGTTGTTGCCGCCGCCGTGTTCAGCGTGCAGCACGAGTGCAAGGTCGAGTATTTTTGCCTCAAGGTGGCTGAACTTGCCGTCCTCACGCAGAAGGTGGAATATGTTTTCTGCCGTTGAATATTCAGGCTTCGGAAGATGAATGAACAAGCTTTTTGACTGGTGGTAGTGCTTGAAGGACTGATAGCTGTAAACCGAAAGCATCGGGAAAACAGAAATCAGATGCAGGCACTGTCTTAAAACATTTTCAACGGAAATATCGTCAGGGTTTTCGTCGTAAGCGTAAAGTGCGAGCACACTGCGGGACAGCAGATTCATCATATCCTTGCTGGTAGCCTTGAGTATCATGTCACGCACAAAAGAGTTAGGCAGACTGCGGAAGAAGCTGAGCTCCTGCTTGAAACGCTCAAGCTGCTCTTTGTTGGGCAGATGTGAAAACAGCAGCAGATAAACCGTTTCTTCAAAGCCGAAGCGGTCATCTTTCATAAAGCCGTTTACTATGTCACGTATGTTTATGCCTCTGTAAAAAAGCTGACCGTGGCAGGGTATATCGTTGCCGTCAGCATCCTTTTGCTTTGCCATGATGTTTGAAACTTCAGTAAGACCTGTTACAACGCCTTTGCCGTTCATGTCGCGCAGACCGCGGTTAACGTTGTGCTCTAAGTACATTTCGGAAACTATTCCGTTGTTTGCTGAGGATTCGGCGGCAAGTTGAGAAATATAAGGTGTGATGTCAGAAAAATTTCTTTTCATTGTCGTGTTCTCCGTTTGTTCCGTATGATATATAAATTTATTATACTATGTATCTGCGTATAAATCAAGTAAACAATTCGTGAATTCTGACAGGTTGCACAAAAATCCCCGAGGCGGCTTTTTGATTATTGTAAAATGATAATATTTATGGTATGATATATTAGATAGAACTCTATATTAAAAAGAAGGAGCGATGCAAATGAGTAAAAGCGGCACAGGCTTTTCTATGGACAAAGTAAAAGCATTTGCTACTGAAATCAAAACGCATTGGAACACTCCCGCTGAAGGCAAGTATGTTCCGTATAAGGAATATAAGGATGTTGTGTTTGCTGTAGGCAGCAACTATGCAGGCTCAAAGGTGCTTGAGTATATCGGATTCTTTTCCTCCTGTTATCTCATTATGCACCACTATAAGCTGCCTTACCTGACCTTCTCGGTTATCAGTATTCTGAATATGCCGCTTGGCTATATTTCAGCGCTGATGTGGTGGTTTGTCTGCGATAACCTTGGCTTCCTGCCCAAAAAGACGGAACGCAAGTTCTACGGCGTATACATAGCCATGATGCTGTTCGGTATCTCGACGATATTGTTTGATTATTCGAGGCTGTTTAACCAGACGGGTGCGTTTATTACATATCTGAACGGGCTTGAGGGCATGAATGCCACCGCCTGTTTCAAAACCTTCGGTACGCATTTTCTGTATACCGGCTGGGTCGGCGCACGTAATATTTTCTGGCGCAAAAAGCTGCTGCCCAAATACGGCAGATACAAGTATTCACTTTATTGCGATGTTGTGCCCAAGTGCGTCATGGTAATTCTCATCGGCTGGCTGCCCGTTTATAATATTTCTGATGTTGCAACGAGAGTATGGGTTGCAAACCTGCTGTTTGCCACATATAACGTATTCGGTTTTGCAAACAATATGGAAACCTGCACACGGAGCATCAGCCCCAATTTGCAGGAAAGAATCTTTGTGCGCAGCTATCCTGTTAAAATTTCGCATTTCTTCAACACTATTTCCGGCGTTGTTATAACGGCAATTATCGGTGCACTGCGCTATGAATGGGCTGATATTAACGTATACCGCTATGTCATTCCGATAACATTTATTGTCCTTGCTGCATTTACAATGGCATTTGCAGGTAAGGTTAAAGAGAGAATTCCGCAGCCGCCTGTTGAAAAGAAGGTTCAGATCAAATTCTGGGACGGTATGTTCGGCGTTCTTCATAACAAGTATCTGCTGATTAATACTATCAAAGACCTTATCGATTCCCTCGGCAACGGTATGCTGCCGCTGGTTTCCATTCTTTACCTCTACACCTTCCGCTTAAGCGGTCTGCCCTACAGCCTTATTATGATGCTGGTTTCCTTTGCAGGCACACCGCCGGATCTCCTTTCGCCCTATTTCCTGAAGCGCTTTTCATATAAGCAGATTATGATTTTTTATCAGCTGACCCGTGCCGTAGGCAATGCCCTTGTTGCAGCAGCAATGTGGTTCTGCGGCGATAATTTAACTCTCTGCGGCACAATCTGTGTGGCTGTGTTGTTCTTTATGGAAATGACAAAAACCGTTCCCACAACGGCAGGTCACGATATGAACGTACGTATAGGCGACTATCAGATGTATCTGTCAGGCGAACGCCTTGAGAGCTTTTCAGGTGTTTTCGGCTGGTTCACAGGTCCGATTACATCGTTTGTCGGTCTTATTATACCGCTGCTGCTTCTCACATACGGATTTAACAGTAACTGGGATGTTCTGTTCATAGACGATTCAAGAAGAAACATTATCGTTGTTCCGCTTATTGTTGATGTTATCGGCTATGTGCTTATGACTATACCGTATTTCTTCTGGGATTATGACAGCAAGAAGCAGAATATGGTTATGGAGGTTCTCAAACGCCGTGCGGAAGTAACCGAAAAGAAAGCCAAGGAAGCGGGCGAAACCGTTTCCGGCGGCTATATGGGTTAAGGAGGTGCGAACAGTATGAGCAAGAAAAACAAAAAAGATAAGCCCTTGACCCGAGCTGAAAAAGATAGCGTTCAGGCAGAGCAGGAAATTCACCTTGACATACCCGAGGACGAAATATGGACCTACCGTGTTGAAGGACTTGCTGCACCGCATATCAATAAGCCCTACAAGCATTACACGCTTAAAAAGATTATTTTCGCTCTGGTTATTATCGTAGCTGTTTCGCTCTCGATGTATTTCAGTGTCAGAACAGTCCAGAAGGATACCTTTGAATACGAAAATACAAGTATTGGAACAGAGCTTTCAAAATTCAGCAACACCGGCTTTATCACAACACTTGATATTGATTATGTTTCTACGGTTGAATATGACCGTGAAAATCCCGATGTAACATCGAATTTCACCATAGTCAAGGATGAAACTCAGAAGGTAGTATCAGTCGGTGCATACGCACTCAACTGCGATGAAAAGGTTAAGGTAATCAACATCAGTGAACACGTTACCAACGTTGACCCGAAAGCGTTTTATTCATGCTGGGCTTTGCAGCGTGTAGAGGTTGACGAGAATAACCCTAACTACTGCGACATAGACGGTGTACTTTATAATAAAGATATGACCGAAATTATTTTTGTACCCTGCGATCACGACACATACAGGGCTGAAAAATACGGTTACGCCGAGTATGACGAAAACGGCTACAGAACAGAGCCTGCCGAGGATGCGGAAAACTTTGAGCAGTACAGAAAAGATGTTCTCACTTACGTTATACCCTCAACGGTTAAAACAATCGGTCAGCTTTGCTTTAACTATGCAAATATGACGGATGTTTACCTGCCCGAAGGGCTGACAACAATCGAAACACTCGGCTTTTTTGAGATTCCTCGTCTTGCAAACGTATATACCTACAAAACCGACAGCGAAGTGACGGATACCCACTTCACATCCGAAGAAGCACTTGGTGAGGTTTATATTTCACTCCCCGAAGGGCTTGAATATATCGGCTCGGACGCATTCAGCTACAACCAGGCTATGACCTATATCTATATCCCCGAAAGCGTAACATTTATCGGTCACCATGCATTCTGGGATACTGTCTATAAGTCGGACGGCGAGCTTCAGGGCATAACCGTAATCAATACCGCTGTTGGTGAAGAAAGCTTCAAAGCTAACGTTGATACAGGCGACAGCTGGCGACCGCAGTATGACTTCCTGCTGTTTAAAAAGAGTATAGATATCAATTACTCCGCAGAAAGAGCCGCAAAATAAACTGTCAGATCAGAACATAACAACACCGCAAAGAAATTCTTTGCGGTGTTGCTGTTTGTTAAATATTTTCAATATCATTTAAAAATCTTTCAAGTGCGTTTTCCCAGTCAGGCAGTGGCTCAAAGCCGTTGTCAATAAGCTTCTGTTTGGAAAGCCTGCTGTTTTTCGGACGCTTTGCTTTGGCGGGATACTCAGACGAGGCTATGGGTGATACCCTTGAATTAAGCCCCGAAAGCTGCATTATTTCGTATGCAAACTCTGCCCATGAGCAGTAGCCGTCGTTGGTTGCGTGATATGTACCGTACTTATCTGAATATAGCATATCACAAATAAGCTTTGCCAGGTCTTTTGTGTAGGTTGGTGAACCGAACTGGTCGCAGACTACGTTCAGCGTGTCACGTTCCTGTCCTAAACGCAGCATGGTTTTGACAAAGTTGTTGCCGTTTTTACCGAATACCCATGCGGTACGCACTATAAAGTGCCTGGCAATGCTGCGGCGTACTCTGTTTTCGCCCTCCAGCTTTGTCATGCCGTAAACTGTCAGAGGGTCAGGTCTGTCCTCAACCTCGTACGGTTCTTCCTTTTCACCGTTAAAAACATAGTCTGTGCTGATATATATGAATTTAACATTCAGGTTGCTGCAGGCATCAACAAGGTTTTGTGTTCCGTCAATGTTTACTTTGTAGCAGTTTGCAGCATCTTCTTCCGCTTTATCAACTGCTGTGTATGCTGCGCAGTGTATAACGGCTGTTGGTCTGTATGCTTCAATAAAGCCTTGGACAGCTTCGGCATTGGTGAGGTCAAAATCTGCCTTATCCGCTGCCAGAAAGCGTATACTTCTTGCGGCAAGCTGTTCTGTAACGTCATAGCCCAGCTGACCTGCACAGCCTGTAACCAAAACCTTCATTTCGTTCTTTCCTTTCAGTTGAAAAACGGCGGAGGTAAGCCTCCGCCCTAAAATAAATCAATATGTGAATTTAACGTCGCTGTTGCTGTAAGCCGGTGCGGCAGTATCCTTGGCAGAAAGCTGCGGCGCCTCAACACCCCAGTCGATTGCAAAAGCGGGGTCGTTGTATGCAATGCTGCGGTCTGCAGCTGGCTCATAGTAGTTGTCGGTCTTATACATAACCTCAACCTCATCTGTCAGCGTTACAAAGCCGTGCAGAAATCCACGGGGGATAAAAAGCTGCCTTTTGTTTTCTGCGGAAAGCTCAACCTTTATCCACTTCATATATGTCGGTGAGCCTTCACGTATGTCAACAATTACGTCTGCAATTGAGCCTTTGGTGCAGGTGATCAGTTTAGCCTGTGCGTACGGGTCAAGCTGGCAGTGCAGTCCACGGATTGTACCCTTTTGTGCAGAGTATGAGCGGTTATCCTGAACAAAGTCGGCTGTAATTCCCAGAGCTTCATACTTGCACTTTGAGTAGCTTTCGTAAAACCAGCCTCTTGCATCGCCGAATACGGCAGGCTCAACAATAATTGCACCGTCAAGCTCTGTTTTAACTGCCGCCAGCGTATTATTCGGGGTCATATATATTTTCTCCTCTGCCCCAGATGGGTCTTTCATTGGGACGGTTTGATTTTGAATATAGTATTCTGCCCTCGGCTACACGCTGCAAGTGCTGACCGTAGGGGGATTTGCCGTATTTTGCTGCGGAATCAAGCAGCTGCTTTTTGGAAATCCAGCGCATGTTGTATGCGATTTCCTCAAGGGCGGAAATCTGAATACCCTGAAGCTGCTCGATGGTGCGGATAAAGTTTGACGCTTCCATGAGTGAGTCGACCGTACCTGTATCAAGCCAGGCAAAGCCACGGCCCATGAGTTTGACATCAAGCTCGCCGTTTTCAAGATAAATGCGATTAATATCTGTTATTTCAAGCTCGCCTCGTTTGCTGGGTTTGAGCGATTTTGCGTATTCAACAACACGGTTATCGTAGAAATAAAGACCGGTTACGGCGTAGTTGGATTTGGGAACCTCGGGTTTTTCTTCGATTGAAATCGGCTTGCCGTTTTCGTCAAATTCTACAACACCGAAAGCATTCGGGTTTTCTACATAATAGCCGAAAATAGTAGCTCTTTGGTTGTTCGCTGCAGCGTTGCGCAGCATGGTGCCAAGACCGTTGCCGTAAAAAATATTGTCGCCCAGGACCATAGCAACATCGTCATCACCGATAAAATCTTCGCCGATGATGAATGCCTGTGCAAGTCCCTCCGGCTTTTCCTGAACAGCGTAGGAAAGCTTGAGTCCGAACATCGAACCGTCGCCCATCAGGGCTTCAAACTTCGGTGTATCGGCAGGTGTGGAAATGATAAGTATTTCACGGATACCTGCAAGCATAAGCGTTGAAAGCGGATAATATATCATCGGTTTGTCATAAACCGGCAGAAGCTGTTTACTCGTTACCATAGTCAGCGGATAAAGCCTTGTGCCTGAACCGCCTGCAAGGACTATGCCTTTCAAATCGTTCACATTCCTTTCGGTTGTATCGGTTAAAATCAGTAATTATTCAGGTAATGTTTGGCATAGCAAACTAACGATAATATACTACTTTTTCACGTCTTAGTCAACACTTCGGCAGATTAGTTAAAATTTTGTTCATCATTTTGAATGAATTTTCAGGTAAGTTTGACGGTGAAAAGAATACGTGGTATAATGAACTGAAACAAAGACTTTTAAGGGGATGAGTCCGATGAAAATGTGTGAGGATTGCCTCAATTACGAGTACAACGAGGAAACGGGCGAAAACGAATGTATTGTTGATATGGATATGGACGATACCGAGCGTTACATCGGCGGCGGTATGAAAAGCTGCCCGTATTTTATGATTAACGATGAATATGCGATAGTCAGAAAACAGAATTAAAGCAATTTTAAATCAGAAGGATCCGGTTATGCTGCCGGATCTTTTTTCATTAGTATTAAATATTACAAAACTATAAACACATATTAATAATACTTGATTTTATTGAAATGAAGAGCCAATAATGATATAATTAACTGGATTAATGAAATTGCAAGGGATTAAAATTATGAAAGTTGTAATTCTTGCCGGCGGTTTCGGTACACGTATAAGTGAAGAAAGCCATCTCAAGCCAAAGCCTATGATAGAAATAGGCGGTATGCCCATACTCTGGCATATCATGAAGATATATTCTTATTTCGGCTATAATGATTTTATAATCTGCTGCGGCTATATGCAGCACTCCATCAAGGAGTTTTTTGCGGATTATTTTCTGCACAGAAGTGATGTTACCTTTGATTTTTCAAACGGCGGCGAAATGACGGTTCACAATAACTTTTCCGAGCCGTGGAAGGTTACGCTTGTTGATACGGGCCTTGACACCATGACGGGCGGCAGAGTAAAGCGTGTGCGTAAATACATCGGCAACGAAACCTTTATGCTTACCTACGGTGACGGTGTGGCTGATGTTGATATAAATAAGCTTGTCGAATACCATAAGTCACACGGCAGAATAGCTACGCTTACTGCCATACGTCTGAACCAGCGGTTCGGCGTTATTGATATAGACAGCACAGATGCTGTGCGTGAATTCCGTGAAAAGACCGCACAGGACGGCGGCTTTATTAACGGTGGTTTTATGGTACTTGAACCGGAGATATTCGACCTTATCGAGGGTGATGCAACTGCGTTTGAAAAGTATCCGCTGGAGCAGGCAGCAAATAAAGGTCAGCTCGGCGCATATAAGCACGACGGTTTCTGGCAGTGTATGGATACCCTTCGTGATAAGCAGCTGCTGGAACGCCTGTGGGCGGAAGATAAAGCTCCGTGGAAACTGTGGTGATAATAAATGCTCAATTTATCTTTTTATAAAGGCAAGCGTGTGCTTGTAACGGGACATACGGGCTTTAAGGGTGCATGGCTGAGCAGAATTCTGATAAATGCAGGCGCGTCAGTTACGGGCTATTCGCTCGAGCCGCCGACAAAGCCGAACCTTTTTGAGGCTGCGGATATAGCGCAAGGAATGAATTCTGTTATAGGCGATGTGCGTGATTTTGATAAAATAAAGGCTGTGTTTGATGAAACACAGCCTGAAATTGTTTTTCACCTTGCAGCACAGCCTATTGTTCTGACATCGTATGAGCAGCCGAAATATACTTACGAAACAAATGTGATGGGTACGGTGAATGTGCTTGAATGTGTGCGGTTGTGTCCGGGTGTTAAGTCCGTACTCAATGTTACAACCGACAAGGTTTATGAAAATAATGAAAGCGGTACGGCGATGAAAGAGATCGAGCCGCTTGACGGTTTTGACCCGTATTCAAATTCAAAATCCTGCTCAGAGCTTGTGACGCACAGCTACAAGCGTTCGTTTTTTGATAAGGCAGGCATTGCTGTTTCTACCGCAAGGGCTGGTAACGTAATCGGCGGCGGAGATTTTGCGGATAACCGCATTATTCCCGACTGTGTGCGTGCGGCAACAGCAGGAAAAAACGTCATAATCCGCAATCCCAATTCAGTCAGACCCTATCAGCATGTGCTTGATCCACTTTATGCCTATCTTATGATAGCGGCGGCACAGTATAATGACTTTTCATATGCAGGATATTATAACGTAGGTCCGGACGAGAGCGATTGCCTTACTACGGGTGAACTTGCAGAGCTGTTTTGCAACAGCTGGGGCAACGGTCAGGGCTATGAGATACTTGATAAGGACGGTATGCATGAGGCGAATTTTTTGCGGCTTGACTGTACAAAGCTCAGAACGGTTTTTGGCTGGCAGCCGAAATGGGATGCAAAAAAGGCTGTTGAAAAAACCGTTGAATGGACTGCCGTGTGGTTAAATTCAGGAGATTGCAGGGCAAAGCTTGACGCTCAGATAAACGAATTCTTTCAGAATCTAACAGAGGAACAAAATTCATGAAAAATGAAAAACAGGCAAGAGAAGAAATTTTAAAGGCTGTTGCAGATTACTGTGAAAACTACCATAACAATAAAAAGCCTTTTGAAGAGGGTCAGAGGATTGCGTATGCTTCCCGCGTTTATGACAGCAGCGAAATGGTGAATCTTGTTGATTCGGCGCTTGAATTCTGGCTGACTGCGGGCAGATATGCTGAGCAGTTTGAAAAGAGCCTTGCAAAATATCTCGGCGTGCGTTTTTGCGCCCTTGTGAATTCAGGCTCAAGCGCAAATCTGCTTGCTTTTATGACCCTTACCTCACCGCTGCTCGGCGACAGAGCAGTTAAAAGAGGTGATGAGGTAATCACAGTTGCTGCAGGTTTCCCGACAACCGTTACACCCGTGATTCAGTTCGGTGCTGTGCCTGTTTTTGTTGACGTAACTGTTCCGCAGTACAATATTGATGTAACCCGGCTTGAAGCAGCTCTGAGCGAAAAAACAAAGGCTGTTATGATTGCCCATACTCTCGGCAATCCGTTTGATATAAAGGCAGTTAAGGAATTCTGCGATAAGCACAGCCTCTGGCTGATTGAGGATAACTGTGATGCGCTCGGCTCACGCTATACTCTCGACGGTAAGGAGGGATTTACCGGTACATTCGGTGACCTCGGTACTTCAAGTTTCTATCCGCCGCATCACATGACTATGGGCGAGGGCGGCGCAGTCTATACAGACAATCCGCTGCTTTCAAAAATCATGCACTCCATGCGCGACTGGGGCAGAGATTGCTCCTGTGCCTCGGGTCAGGACAACCTTTGCGGTCACAGGTTTGACGGTCAGTACGGCGAACTGCCCTACGGCTACGACCATAAATATGTTTATTCCCATTTCGGTTACAATCTCAAAGCGACCGATTTGCAGGCAGCAATCGGCTGTGCGCAGCTTGAAAAGTTTCACGGCTTTGTTGAACGCAGAATACACAATTTCAACCGTCTGCGTTCGGCTCTTGAATGTGTTGCCGATAAGCTCATTCTGCCCGAAGCCTGCGAAAATTCAACACCGAGCTGGTTCGGATTTCTGCTTACATGTAAAGAGGGTACAGACCGTAAAAAGGTTGTGCCCTATATCGAAAGTAAGGGTGTGCAGACACGCATGCTCTTTGCCGGTAACCTTATAAAGCATCCTTGCTTTGACGCAATGAGAAAGAGCGGTGAGGGATACAGAGTTGTCGGCAGCCTTGAAAATACGGACAGAATAATGGCGGATACCTTCTGGGTAGGTGTATATCCCGGAATGAGCGATGAAATGATTGATTATATGGCAAAAACTATTATTGAGGCTGTTAATTTATGAAAGCTGTTATAACGGGTGCAAGCAGCATGATTGCATCTGCGTTGATAAGGCTGCTTGTGTCTGAGGGGCATGAGGTTTATGCTATCGTACGCCCCGGTTCTCAGAAAATAAAAAATATAATAAACGATTGCAGAGTTCATATTGTTGAAGCGGACATTTCAAATCTGAATTGTGCGGCTGAAAAAATCGGCTGTGAGTGCGATGTGCTGTTCCATTTTGCGTGGAGCGGTACGGGCGGCAATGTGCGTGGTGACGCTGAAATTCAGCAAAAGAATGTACAGTATACGCTCGATGCAGTAAGTCTTGCAAAAAATCTTGGCTGCAAAACTTTTGTTGGTGCAGGTTCTCAGGCGGAATACGGCAGAACAGAGGGCAAACTTGCTCCCGATACACCCGCAAAGCCCGAAAACGAGTACGGCAAAGCGAAATTACAGGCCGGCATTCAGTCCCGTAACTTGGCAGAAAAGCTTGGTTTAAAGCATGTATGGGTGCGCATACTCAGCGTTTACGGTGTTGGGGATAACGGTTTTGCAATTACCGTTTCCTCACTCAAAAAGCTGCTCAGCGGTCAGACCGCAGAGTTTACACCGGCAGGGCAGATGTGGGATTTTCTCTACTGTGACGATGCGGCAGATGCGTTTTATCTTGCAGCACTTAAAGGTAAAGACGGTGCGGTATATACACTCGGCAGCGGTGAAGCAAGAAAACTCAGTGACTATATAGAAATAATGTGCCGTGAAACGGGCGGTAAGGCTGAAATCGGTGCATTGCCGTACAATGAAAATCAGGTTATGTACCTGTGTGCGGATATTTCTGCATTGACGGCTGATACGGGCTTTAAGCCGCAAATCGGCTATGAGGAAGGAATAAAAAGAACTATTCAATGGTTGAAGGAAGTGCAGGAAAATGGATAAGAAAAAAATTTCCGTAATGATTCCGTGCTATAACGAAGAGGAAAATGCACGTCCGATTTACGAGGCGGTTAAGAATGAGCTTGTTACGAGTTTGCCTCAGTACAGTTACGAAATACTTTTTATCGACAATAAATCCACTGATAACACACGTTCAATTATCCGTGATATCTGCAAAGAGGATAAAAACGTAAGGGCTATTTTTAACTGCCGTAATTTCGGTCAGTTCAACAGCCCGTATTACGGAATTATCAACACGAGCGGCGACTGCTGCATTACTATCTGTGCGGATTTTCAGGACCCTGTGGAGCTTATTCCGCAGTTTGTAAAGGAATGGGAGAACGGATACAAGGTTGTAATAGGAGTTAAAACGCAGTCAAAAGAAAGCAAAATCATGTATGCTCTGCGCTCTGCTTACTATAAAGCGATAAAGAAAATGAGCAACGTTGAGCAGATTGAGCATTTTACGGGTTTCGGTCTTTACGATAAAAGTTTTGTTAAGACGCTGCGTGAGCTTGATGACCCGCAGCCGTTTATCCGTGGCATTGTTGCCGAGCTTGGCCCTGAAAGGAAAGAAATTGAGTACACTCAGCCGCAGCGACGTGCAGGCAAAACCCACAACAATTTCTATAGTCTTTACGATGCCGCAATGCTCTCGTTCACGTCATACACCAAAATCGGCTTGCGCCTTGCGGTGTTTGCAGGCGGCATTTTTTCGCTGATCGGCTTTATCATTGCGCTTGTTTATCTGATTTTAAAGCTTGTCAATTGGTATAGCTTCCCTGCCGGTAATGCGCCCATACTTATCGGCGTATTCCTCATGGGGTCAATACAGCTGTTCTTTACGGGCTTGCTTGGCGAATATATAATGAATATAAATAACCGTGTTATGAAGCGTCCGCTTGTTGTTGAAGAGGAACGCCTGAATTTTGAAGATGAAAAGGAGAAAGACTGATGGATACCCGTGAAGTAACCGTTTTTAAAAACACAATTTTCAGAGGAAAAATAATTAACCTGCGTGTTGATATTGCAGGTTTGCCCAACGGCAAAGAGGCTGTGCGTGAGGTTGTTGAGCACAGCGGAGGCGTAACAGTAGCTGCATTGACTGATGATATGGAGCTTATCTTTGTGCGCCAGTTCCGTTATCCGTATATGGAGGAAGTACTTGAGCTGCCTGCAGGTAAGCTTGAAAAGGGTGAAAATCCGCTTGAGGCGGGCAAACGCGAACTTCGTGAAGAAGCCGGCGTTATAGCGGAGCAGTATCTGAACCTTGGCGAATTTTATCCTACTCCGGGTTATACGAATGAGATTATTTATCTTTACGGTGCAAGAGGTCTGACCGAGGTTGCACAGAATCTTGATGAGGATGAATTTTTGAATGTTGAGCGTATTCCGCTGACAAAGGCTGTGGATATGGTGCTCAATAACGAAATAAAGGACGGTAAAACCCAGGCGGCGGTTCTCAAATTAGCTGCATTGATTGAAAGAAAAGCGAAGTGATTTTATGTTCCGCTTCAATAGATTGTCACCTGCGAAAACCGCTGATGAAATAGAAAAACAGGTTTATGAATTTCTTAAGCCTTACGACTTTAAAAAGTTTGGCAGAACTCTCGGCAGGTTTGTTGACGGTGATATTTTTCAGCTTGTTAATTTTCAGATTATTATGCCAGAAACAATAAACCTTCAAACGGGTGAACGGAGAAAATACAAAACACAAAGATTGACCGTGAATCTCGGTATCAGAGTTCCCGAATGCGATGAACGAAGCTTTACACCCGAAAAAAACGAAAAATATTATCACGATTATGACTGTAATATTCGCAGTACACTTGCCGATACATATTCTCTCAAAAAGTCGCCGTCAAAAACTGCCGATAGAATTATTACTGTACTGAAAGATAGTGCAGTTCCTGCTTTTGAAACGCTGTGCAGTAGGGAGACAATTTTGAAGAACAGAGAAAAACGAATTGAATTTGATGAAATGCACGCTAAGTTAGCTATACTTGATGAAGCGATGATTTACGGCAGAATGGGCGAAACCAAGAAAGCAGTAGCTTTGTTCAATGAGTATTATCACACGGTTACTCACAAAAACCATCTTGAATACTTTGAAGATCTTGCTTCACAATGGGAGATTGATTTATTATAATGGATGAGCACAAACGAAAACCAAACCGATTAAAGGGTTACGATTACAGCACACAAGGTGCATATTTTATAACTGTTTGTACAAAAGACAGAAGAAATTATTTTTGGAGCGAAAAGGCATTGAACTGTAGGGGCGACCTTTGGTCGTCCGTACAGAAAGATGTATTGTCTGATTATGGCATAATCGTAACAAAAGAGATTGAAAAGATTGCAGGAATATATGGGGATACGGTAGAAATAGTAAATTTTGTTGTTATGCCAAACCATATACATTTGCTTATTGTATTATATAATGATGTGCTTGATGAGTTCGGACGACCAAAGGTCGCCCCTACGACGGCACGCGTTGTTCAGCAGTTTAAGGGTTCTATAACAAAGCAACTTGGATTTTCGCCTTGGCAAAAATTATACAATGACCATATAATCAGAAATTATCAGGATTTTTTGCAACATTGGAAATATATAGACGATAACCCGATAAGATGGTTGAACGATAAATACTATAATGAATAAAAATTAAGGATAGCAACTGTGAAAAGCTGCTATCCTTTGCTTTTGTTTTAACTTATGCCTCGCTGAACATATCCTTGCCTACACCGCAAAGGGGGCAGACAAAATCTTCGGGCAGGTCTTCAAACTTTGTGCCGGGTGCTATACCGCCGTCGGGATAGCCGACCTCTTCGTCATATTCCCAGCCGCAAACGTCGCATACATACTTCATAAACATAACTCTCCTTTATTAATAATTTATAACTCTCAGTTCAAAATATGCCTGAGGATGTGCGCAGACGGGGCACATTTCGGGTGCAGCTTCGCTGTCTACTATGTGACCGCAGTTACGGCAAATCCATACTGTCTTTGTGTTTTTCTTGAAAACTTCATCGTTTTCTACATTTGCAAGGAGCTTGAGGTATCTTTCCTCATGCTCTTTTTCTATTGCAAGAACGCCCTTGAACAGCTTTGCGATATCGTCAAAGCCTTCTTCCTCAGCTTCTCTTGCCATGCGGGCATACATGTCTGTCCATTCCTCATTTTCACCTGCTGCAGCTGCCTTGAGGTTTTCCTCTGTTGTGCCGATGCCGCTCAGAAGCTTGAACCAGATTTTTGCGTGCTCCTTTTCGTTGTTGGCTGTTTCTTCAAAAATAGCGGCTATCTGCTGGTAGCCTTCCTTTTTTGCTTTTGATGCAAAGTAGGTGTATTTGTTGCGTGCCTGGCTTTCACCTGCAAACGCTTCCCAAAGATTTTTTTCGGTTTTTGTGCCTTTTAAATCTGCCATTTTTACTTCCTCCGTTACATGAATTTGTGCAACTTGTCGGGATTACGGCTGACAAGTTGCCTCTTCTTTAACAATATAGCACGAATTATATTGTTTGTAAATATTTATTGAAAATTATTCTACGGTAACGGATTTTGCAAGATTGCGCGGTTTATCAATATCACAGCCCCTTAACCGTGCAATGTGATAGCTTAACAGCTGCAGCGGCACAACCTGTGTACTGACTGCAAAAAGCGGGTGTAGCGGCGGCGTTTTGATAATCAAATCGGCATGGATGCTGCTGTCTGAGCTTATCGCTATGACTTTAGCACCTCTTGCACGTACTTCATCAATGTTGCTTTGCAGCTTGTGTGAAAGATTTTTCTGTGTGTCCATGGCTATTACTGCTGTGCCTTTTTCAATCAGTGAGATTGTACCGTGTTTCATTTCACCTGCGGCATATGCTTCGCAGTGAATGTAGCTTATTTCTTTGAGCTTCAGTGATCCCTCTGCTGCAGCAGCGTATCCTAAACCTCTGCCTATAAAATAAGCATAGTCGATATCTTTAAGCTCAGCTACAAGTTCCTTAATATGCTCTTCACAGTTAAGTGCTGCAGCAACGCAGCGGTACAGCTGCGAGAGCTCGTTCTTTAGTTTCTGCAAGGTGTCATTGTTGCAGGTGTTGTATATTTCTGCAAAGTAAATTGCAAGAATATACAGCGCTGTGAGCTGAGCTGCATATGCCTTTGTAGTGGCGACAGCCACTTCTGTGCCTGCATGTGTAAGCATAACGTAGTCGCTTTCAGATGCTATTGTGCTTTGCGGCACGTTGACAATGCTTATTGTTTTTGCAGCTTTGCCTCTGGCCTCACGCAAAGCTGCCAGACTGTCAGCAGTTTCACCGCTCTGACTGATTATGATAACAGGTGTCTTACTGTTTATCAGCGGTTGGCTGTAGCGGAATTCCGATGCAGTTTCAACAATAACGGGTATTTTCAGCAACTCCTCAAACACACGCTTACCGACAAGCCCTGCGTGATAAGCTGAGCCGCAGGCGACGATATATAATCTGTCAGGCTTTGCAATGTCATAGCTGAGGTTTATTCTGTTGTTGCATAAATATGCATCTGCGGTTTTGCGTATTGCATCTGGCTCTTCATATATTTCCTTGAGCATAAAATGCTCAAAATTTCCTTTGCTTACATTGGTGTCAGATTTTTCAAAGGTGCTCTCAGGCTTCGGTACACACTCGAGGTCAAAGTTAAAAAACTCAACGCTATCTGTGCCTATTTTGGCTATTTCACCGTCATCCATGCGATAAAGCGTGTGTATATTATCGCTGATTGCCGAAACATCCGATGCTGCGTAAATTCCGCTGCCGACGCCTATAAGCATCGGACTTGACTGCCGTACACAGTAAAGTGTTTCAGGTTCATCTTCGCATAGAATTGCAAGTGCAAATGACCCTTCAAGCAGCTTGGCTGCCTGTGCAACGGTTTCAAGGCAGTTGCCGTTGTAAATGCGGTTAAGCAGGTGAACTATTACTTCAGTGTCGGTATCGCTTTTGAATTTGGCGAGCATCAGATACTGCTCTTTGAGCTGATTGCAGTTTTCGATGATACCGTTGTGGACAAGCGTGAATTTGCCGCTGCTGTGCGGATGTGCGTTTTTATCCGTTGGTGCACCGTGCGTAGCCCAACGGGTGTGACCTATTCCTGTTTTTCCGTCAAAGCTTTCTCTTGCCTGCAAAGCTTTTTTCAGCGCGGATATACGCCCTTTTTTCTTTTCTGTCTTTATTTTTCCGTTATCAATCAAGGCAATTCCTGCCGAGTCATATCCTCTGTATTCAAGCTTTTCCAGTCCCTCAATAATTGCTGAGCCGGCACCCTTAACACCGTTGCAGCCGATTATTCCGCACATATGCTTCACCTCATGAATCTGATTTGATTTTGTGTTTTATTGTATGCTCGGCTGTTAATAAAATTCGCAACTTTTTCATAATAATTGTAGCGACAAACACAGCAAGGAGAAACAGCAGAATGAATATTAAATATCTTACGGGCAGCTATGCTGATATGCGCAGAAGGATTTACGGGATAAAAAACAGATTTCCCTTTGCGGCGTGCTCAGTCTGCGCAAGAAGTTGGGCAGGCAGAGCAATTTTTACGCTCGGCTTGGGTAATCAGAACGATGTTGCACTTTATATCGGCTGTATAAATGCGCAGCACGGCGAAACAGCTTTTGCACTTTTGCAGCTGTTTGAAAATATATGCAGCGCTTACGAAAGACAGGAACGTATATGCGGAATAAGGCTCAACGAGATTTTGCAGACAAAGGGAATATTGATTGTTCCCTGCCTCAATCCTGACGGAATGGAAATGCATGAATCCGGTGCAGTTGCCGCAGGCTGCTATGCAGGGCTGGCTCAGCGTGTAAGTCCGGACAGCTTCGATGAATGGCGTGCAAACGCTGCCGGAGTGGACCTGAATCATAATATTTCGTCAGACTGGAAAGGGCTTAAAGAGCTTGAAATCAACCTCGGATATACAGCTCCGGGGGCAAAATTCTACGGAGGAAAAGTCTGCATAAGCGAGCCTGAAACAAGGGCGGCAGTAAAGCTGTGCCGAAATCGCAGTGTGCGTCATATCATGACGGTGGGGTGTGGCAACAATACAGTTTTTGCACATGAAAATACGGATGAAAAACAGGCGTTGATGCTGAAAATATTCGGGCTTTGCTCCGGCTTTGAAACCGGTACGGCAGATATGTCTGTTGAATCGCATTCGGGTATTTCAGCATGGTTTTCTGCGCAGTTCGGAAAGCCTGCTTTTTCGGTCGGAATTAATTTTGCAAACAGCGAAAGTCTTAAGGGATTTGAGGAAATTTCAGTGCTTTTGGCGATAATGTGAAACAAAAAAAGAGCAGGCACAGTGCAATGGAATCCCGGACACCGGTTGTGCAATTTGCATGAATCTGTTGCGCTGAAATTTTGCATAATGCCAAAACGGAAAATTGAATGTATAAAGTTGATAAAGGCAGAACCTTAAAACTCAGCAATTTGCTGAAAATAATTTTTTTACTTTTATAAGTTGAAATTTCTTCCATTTATGATATAATATATATGCTTTAATATGGGAAGTAGGAGTTTGTGCTTCCCGTAGGTAAGAAATATACGAAAGGAGAACACATACCCATGGAAATTTTTGAAAGAATTTTTTCAGCTATCATGGCATTCTTTCTTTCTCTGTTCGGTATGACACCGGCTCTCGAGCCTGTTGATGCTTACACTCAGGCTGAGTGGTACGCAATTCTCAACAACGAGTTCAAGCTTGAAGCTGACCTTGAAGACGGTGACAACCTTGCAGACACAGTTGATGCAGCTGATTCTCTCGCTGTAGCACTTGAAGCTTGCTATGATAACGGTGTAATCGTCGGTGAGTACGATGCTGATGCAAAGGTTACAGATGTTGTTGTAGCTAAGTCACTTGTTGCAGCAGCATGGCTTGAAGGCGAAGACGGTGAAGTTGTTACAGATGCTGATGCAGAAAATGCACTTGATGTTGCTATCAAGGTTTGCGGCATTGAAGTAAACTTCAGCGTAATTACAAAAGAGCCCAAGGAAAAGGTTGTTTCCAAGGACGTTGCAGACGCTGCTATTGCAGCTGCAAAGGCAGCTAAGCAGGATCAGATGACAGATACTGATAACGGCGGCGAACTTTCCACAACAGATAAGGATGACGTTGATCTTCAGAGCCTTGCTCTTGTAGAGAATTCAGACGGTCTTACACTTAAGACAGCTGACGGTCAGATTATCAACGAAGAAGATATCGTTGCTCTCGATTATGAAGGCAGCGTAAATCCCTTCGCACAGCCCGAAGTAGCTGGCATCAACAACCAGTCTATTCTCGACGATATCGAAGTCAGCTTCTCTATCGGCGATATGGATGTTGAAGCAGCTGTTAAAGACGGCGGTTTTGACGTTTCCGTTGGCGGCAACATCAATGGCGTTAACGTAACCAAGAAGTACGAAGTACGTGATTTCAATATTGCTACAAAGTTTGAGGGTAACCTCTCTGTTAACAAGGTTAAGAGATCCTACATCCTTCTTGACTACTCACTTAACGATATCACAACAGTAACAACATCTTCCTCCTGGTCTCTTGCTGAGACTGAGCTTCCCGAGGGTTCAGATGATGTTGACTTCTTTGCTAGAGTACAGAACAATCTCTTTGAGATGCGTAAAAACTCCGATGCAGAAATCAACGTATTCACTGTTGATGTTCCCATCCCCAACTGCCCGGCTATCACAGTCGGTATCACAGCTAAGCTCATCATCACTTTCGACGGCAGAGTTGATCTTGTTATCACATCTACCGAAACAAAGGGTGTAGAGATTGTTGATAACAAGGTTAGAGCAATCTCCGAGTCAGAAGGCAAGGATTGGAGCTGCACAATGCAGGCTCGCGTAGAAGCTAAGCTTGGCCTCTATGTTGATATCTCCATTGTAAACATCGTTCTTGTTGATGCAGGTATCGAAGTTGG
Source organism: Acutalibacteraceae bacterium (assembly GCA_045536235.1). GTDB lineage: Bacteria > Bacillota > Clostridia > Oscillospirales > Acutalibacteraceae > UBA8612. Next base: position 21,303 of record JAZSND010000051.1, read on the forward strand.
TCTCGGCGTACACGTAACTGTTTACATGACAGGCGGCGTTGATGATTACACACTCGACATCCCCTATGATTTCCTTATGGATATCCATTTCTCGTTCCCGAATTCCGAAAACCTTACTGCTAATATAAACATTAAGGTTTACGGTATTGTCACAGTTTCCGTTGGTGAAAACTCTGACATCCTTGAGCCTCTCGGCCTGTGCGAGACTTGGTATCTTGTAAACGAAGATAACGGCACATTTATCGATGATGACATTGTTCTTGCAAAATAATTTCAACGTCTGATTAATTGATATTTCGGCTTGAATCTAAAATAATGCACCTTTCGGGCAACTCCCCCGGAAGGTGTGTTTTTTATTGCTATTTTGATAAACTGTGTGGACTTTTGCTGTATTATAGTGTATAATATAAAAAATATGTGCAAAATGAAAGGTGGCTTGGCTGTGGATATGGTTTCAATAATTATGCCTGCGTATAATTGCGAAAAGTATATAGAAAACAGCATAGCCAGCGTTATTGCACAGACATATACCAACTGGGAGCTGCTTGTATGCGATGACTGTTCTACAGACGGTACAAAACAAATAGTTGAACGCATGTCAGCAGCGGATCCGAGAGTCAAGTGTATGACTACTCCCGAAAATCTTGGTGCATCTGAGGCACGTAACTTCGGCATTGAAAAAGCTGAAGGCAGGTATCTTGCTTTTTTGGATAGCGATGATTTTTGGTATCCCGATAAGCTCGAAAAGCAGATAGCTTTTATGAAAGAAAAAAACTGTGTGCTCAGCTGTACGGCGTATGAATATGTTACTCAAACGGGTGAAAAAACGGGTAGGGTAGTAACACCGCCCGCTGAATCCGGTTACAACCGCTGCCTTTTTGTAGGCAACAGTATCGGCAATTCTACGGCAATTTACGATACATCCAAGCACGGTAAGGTTTATGTTCCGACAATACGCAAGCGAAACGATTTTGCACTCTGGCTGCAAATTCTAAAAAAAGGTGACCCCTGCTACGGCATGCCGGATATTCTGACAAGCTACTGTAACCGCAGCGATTCGCTTTCCACGCATAAGCTCAGTTTAATCAAATACCATTGGCAGCTTTACAGAAAAATTGAGGAGCTCAGCCTTATAAAATCCTGCGCAGCAATCATTACCTTGCTCATATGTAAAACTGTTAACATTGTTTTCAAAAGATAAAAACACCTGATATCGTATCAACGGTGTCAGGTGCTTTTTGACATTAAGACGGAGGTATAAACATGAATAAAATAAAAATCGGTGTTTTAGGTATTCAACGCGGCGAAAGCATGATCAGTTACTGCCTTGAGGCAGGTAATGCTCAGGTTGTTGCAATCTGCGATAAATGGGTTGAGGGTCTTGAAAAAAAGAAGAAAGAGATCAATGATGATTCCATTACATATTATACGGATTTTGAAGATTTCATAAAGCATGACATGGATGCAGTGGTTTTGGCTAACTATGCACATGAGCATGCCCCCTTTGCAATAAGGTGCATGAAAGAGGGAAAACATGTCCTCAGCGAGGTTTTGCCTTGCGCCAATATGAAAGAAGCAGTCGAGCTGATCGAAGCTGTTGAGGAAACGGGTAAGATTTATGCTTATGCTGAAAATTATTGCTTCATGGCAGCTCCGTATGAAATGAGAAAGCTGTACCGTCAGGGTAAAATCGGTGAATTTGAGTACGGTGAGGGTGAATATGCTCACAACTGCGAACCCATATGGGCTGACCTGACAGATGCCGATCCGAACCACTGGCGCAATAATATGTTTTCAACATTTTACTGCACACACTCAATCGGACCTATCGTTCACATAACAGGTTTGCGCCCTGTTCGGGTTACAGGCTATGAAAGTACATTGATTGAGCGCGGTATCAGAATGGGCAGAAAAAACGGCCAGTTTGCAATAGAAATGCTGTTGCTTGAAAACGGTGGAATTTATAAGAGCCTGCACGGAGGGGTTTATAAAAATTCCGTGTGGTATGCCGTTTACGGTTCAAAGGGCAGAATGGAATCGGCCAGAGAAGATGCAAAAAACGGTGGCGTAAGCAGAATTTATGTCAACGCAGATGAATATTCAGGTCAGTACGGAGAAGACGTAGTTGAGTGCTATGAACCCGTACATGAGGTTGCAGAGCAGAGTGCCGGATTCGGTCATGGCGGTTCTGATTATTACATCATGTATAACTTTGTAGAAAAAATCAAAGGCAGAGCAGATGCAGACGTGATTGATGTTTATGAAGCTATGGATATGTGTCTGCCGGGTTTGTTTGCTTATCGTTCAATACTTGCGGGCGGTATACCGGTGGATATTCCGAACCTCAGAAATAAAGCAGAGCGTGATAAATACAGGAATGATACAACTTGCTCTTTTAAAGATAAAGCAGGGGATATGTATGTACCTCCGTTTTCAAAGGGCGAACCGGATATACCGGCAAGCGTTTATGAAGAGCTTAAAAAGAAAATCAGTAAATAAAATTAAACTTCAATGAAGCATATCACGGATGAGTGGCATTGTGTAGCCATTACCGTGCAGCAGTAAAAAGTTATTGAAAAAATGAGCAGCCTCACTAAAACAGTGAGGCTGCTTGTTCGTGTCTGGCACCCGCAGCGAGAATCGAACTCACAACTAACCCTCAGGATGGGGTTTGAATTCTTACGAGCGAAGCGAGTAACAAGGTTCTGCTGCGTAAGCAGCAGGTTCTTATATCCATTGAATGAAATTTGATGAAAATAAAAAAGAAAATTCCGTCTGTTTATACAAACGGAATTCTGGCACCCGCAGCGAGAATCGAACTCACAACTAACCCTTAGGAGTCCGTCCCGAGGGTGTTTATTTACTCTCTTTAAATCCCTTGAAATCGTTGATATATCAAGGGTTTCGCCGATTACAGTGTTATCCTTTTCCCTTCGGATTTTTGCTAATTTTAGCTACTCTTTTGTGTTCTGATTAGCAAGAAATTAGCAGGAAGGCGATTTTTGGTGATAGTCAAGCTGTTATTCTATTCCTATGTGTTTCAAATCTATACATATCGGAATAGCAATAATTCTTAAATGTTTATGTGTATTTTATATCATAAATCCGAGTATGTCAATATGCAAAAACAGTCCTCTATTGGCTTGCTTCAGACTGTTGAAAAGCCGTGTTTTGCAATTAAGCAAGGCGCGGCTTTTCGATAGCCGGAAACTATTACCTAATGTAAGTAGTTATGTAAATATTAAATTTTCAATATAAAAGATTAGAATTCAAAAATATGAATCTCGGTTATACTACAACAAATTTGTAGCTTCTCATAGCCTATAACATTTAGTTTCTTAATTTATATAGCAAAACTTACAAAACATCATACAATAAATTGTATATTTCTACATTTTTTGTTTTTTTGCGTAACTTTTTTCTAAAATTTGTCATATATACATATATGACAAATTTTAGAAAAACAAAAAAGGAGGTTTTTTTGATAAAAATACCTGCGTTATTCCTTGAAAAACAAAAATTAAAGGAGAAAAATTTATGGTAAATAAAGTAAAAAAAGTCCCTGTACTAGTTGAAGATGTAGTTCAAAGTGTTAATACCTTTGTTAAAATGAATGAAAAGGATTTATCTAAGCATTATTATAGTATTATTGATAAATCGAGTTATCCTCAAACCAAAGCATCTACGAGTAAAATATATCAGGATATTGATGAAGAAGAATTTAGTGCTGAATTACTAAATGTTTCAGTTGTGATTATTACTGCTAATTATTTTGAAAGTGAAATCTTGAACTATAATTCATATTTGGAAAACGATAAATCAAAAGTATTAAGGCTAAATATTGGACTTGATATATTCAATGAAAATGATAATGACTTTAGGTTAGTAAAAGCATATGTTTTTTCTTTAAATGGATATCGAATTTTGCACTTGCATGCTCCAGAAACTGGTTCAAATACTCCTTGCGGTTCAGCAGATCTAGTTAGATATATCTATTCTAATCCTTTATTAAAACCAACATGTATTATTTCTTTCGGAATATGTTTTGGAATAGATTGTAATAAACAACAAATAGGCGAAACTATTGTTGGCCAAAAAATTTATCCTTGGTCTATTGGTATAAAAATAAATGAAAGGGATTGGAAGATCAAACATGATGATTATATTATTGACTTAAGAAAAAGTAGTAAGTCTTTGTGGTACAAAATAGAAGAAGTAATTAATGGCACTATTAATAATAGAAGTGATAAAAATTTTTTCAAAGTTTCTTTTGGCAACATAATAACTGGAGAGGCTGTTGTAAACAATCAAAAGGAAAAACTAAAAGCCATTGAGCGAGCTTATGGTTGTGATATAACAGCTGGCGAAATGGAAGGCTATGGTCTTGCCAAAGAATGTATTTATTATTCACATATTCCTTGCTTGATTATAAAAGCTATATGTGATTGGGGAGCATGTAAAGATATAAATAAATATTTAGATGAAAGCTTTTCTAATATTATTAGAAATACTTTGAAAGATCAGATGCAGGCTTATGCCGCATATTATGCCTTTGTTTTTTTAAGAAAACTTTTCTATGAAGAAGTATTCTCAAAAGATTGTACAATGTTAAGTATTAAAAAGATGTTGTATGAAAACTATTATAGAGATGTTGTTTTACAAAAAGATAAGTTAGTTGAAATTATTAACGAGTATTTTCACGAAACATTGAAGTTGAAAAATAATATATTTAGTTTTAAGACTATAACTGAAAATACAATTTCTAATCTGTTGTCCTTAGAAGTTTTTGATAAAAGAGAATACGAAGGAATTGAAAACTATATATTTAATTAAAGAGGAGGCCAAAAAATGTATACATACGATAATTTACCTAATTCTGTAATTTTAAGGGCTGATTCACATTCACAAAAAACAGACATAAAATCATCCGATGGAACCTCAAAACTTCTTGTTAACGAAAGTCAGTTTTGGGGGGATTCTAACAACCAAGGACTGTATTATGATTATCTGAATGAAGATAACTCAACTGGGTTTGCTGTAGAACACCAAGGTTGGGATTACTGTAGCGAAAAAAACACAAAAGCTATGAAACCCAGACAAATCGCAACATGGTTAGAAGAGCATGTCTTTGATGCTAACTTAAGCACTAAAAATATCTGTGTGTTTCAAGGTTATGCTGGGTGCGGAAAAACAACTTTAGTATATGATATTCTCAGAAAAGCTATAAATAGAGGCGCATATTCAGATTATCATGATTTATATATTGGATATAACAACGATTTTGACGAGAAATCATATATTATTTCATCGATACAATCAAATATAATACAAAAAATAATTAACACATTACAAGAAAATCATGGATTTGCAATTTATGAAAAATTTGTTGAGTTGTTCAGTTTAGACTTGTCACCTTTGAGCCCATTGTTAAATAGTGAAATATCTGGTTTGTTTGTTAGCGAAAGCAAAGCATCTCTTTATAAATATGCCAAAGACATATGCTATAATAAAGAGAAACCCAAAGATGATTTAGAAAGAGGTTTTCGTGTCCAGTTTAGTTTGGCTTTATCTGCAAAGGCTTCAATAATTGCTAAGAATCATAGCAACAAGTCAAACATAATACTTGATTTTTTATTATATATAGATTTATTATGGCATTGTGCTATTTCAATTGTTAAAGAGTTGAATGATAATACTAACCATCTAATAATTTATGATAATTTAGATATTATAGATGACCATAAAGTTGTTGCTCATTTTATTGGTACTCTTAGAACGATCATGATGAACTACAACAGTTTCAAACATAATTTAAAAAATACCTCCTTCAAGTCTTACAGTTATATACCTTCTTTTAAGGCTATATTAACTGTAAGAAAAATAACTTATTCCGAGATTTCAAAATTTATTGAAGTTGGACACGGTGAAAGAAGACAACATGCCCCTGATATTGATTTTTTAGATGTTTCTTGTTTGTATCCTCCTGCCAATGTTCTGAAACACAAATCAAAAGTTTTTCTTGAAAATATTGATAGTTTTATCCCTCAAAATTCCAAAAGCTATAATGAAATAAAAGGCTATTTGCTTTCTATAAACGAAGTTCCGGATGAAGTTTTTACAGACATTAGAATTTCAGACCTCTTGAACCAAAATATTAGAGCTTGTGCAAATATGATTGAAAAGGTTGTTAGTAGCTCTTTGTATAAAAATTATCTAAAAACGATTAATAACTTAAATTTATCCTCAAAAAAAAGCGCCAAAAGTGTAATATGGATTCATATTATGTGCAAAATATTGAGAGACAATGGAGTATGGGATAATCTTGGATACAACTTAGATTCTTCTGAATATATTACACATCCTACAACATTATCAAGAATGATTTTAACATTACTTTCAAACAGGAGATCGCAGTTCGCTGAAGGTAACGAAGATGTCGATTCAAGTGATGTATCATTTAAGACAATAGTTGAAACTTTTGACATCTTTCCGTTTTGCTCCACAAAGCATAATTTTTATTGGGATGAAAAAAATATTGATAATCTGTTGAGAAATTGCAATAAAAAGAAAACTCAAGAAAGAATAGCAGAAATGGTAGCAAAGATGCTTCAACGCAACACTGCGACAGCACAAATTGAGTTATGGAGAAGACCGATTTTTTATACTCAAAATTCTTTCTCGATTGTAGATGTAAACAATACAAAAGATATTTTATTAAAACAAATTGAAAATTTTAATGATTCAAATTATCCTCTTACGTTTTTTTGTATAACAGATGAAGGATATACTTTTGTTGACAAAATAGCAACACATTTTGAGTTTTCATCTATAAGATTTAATAATCAGAAAGCAATTCCTTTGTGTTGTGTTGAAAATGTTGATTTTTTAGACGAATTAATATCAAATGTATTTTATGAGATAAAAACATGTATGAAAAAACAAGTATGGTTAATTGATTATTATAGCACTCAAAAAGGAGTTAGCATCAATACATATTTATCTCAACATTTTCACCCGAGAACAGATAAAAACGATCCTCAACTTCATATTGTAAGAATGATCTATGACCACATAAGTTATTTAAATATAAATCGAAAAATTTTATATCAAAACGGTAAAATGGATTCGGATTTAGACAAATGTTTAGTTAAATGGATAGGCAGATATTTGCGTTTGTATAAATCTTTTTTGTTTGACAAACTTAAGGATACGGTTGGAAAGTATAACAATGATGTTTGGCTAGATTTAAAGTATTTATATTGGTTAGTTTATGATAACAAAGTGTCAGGAGTTTTTGTTTCTATTGACAGAGATAATAATTACTTCAAAAGAAATGAGCAAAAAGAATTTATAATAGGTGATGATGAGTTGTATAATAAGTCTATGGTAATAAAGTAAAGATTACTAATAAATAATTTTAAAAATATCATAGTGTGTTATGAACTCTTGAGTTCCATATGACTTTATATAATAAACCGAAACATATAGACTACAGTCTGCTAAACAGTATCATAGGAATCTCACCGCTGTTGCGTTCTCCTCTAGCTCCTTAGAGAAGTGTCATATAATTCTGAGTGCCATCGTTATATTGGTTGGCAATCTGATAATTGCGCTCTTTTCTCGATCGAAAATCAAGGCGTACCTGCTACCGTCACGTATCATCAGAACTAAAGTCCTATGTGAGTGACTTGTTCATTTTTCATTTTTTGAAAGGCGCTTGAAAAATTCCCTTATTATGTATGCACTCGTAAGGATGACAATTTAAAGTCTTGTTTCAACAAAATCTAAAAGATCGCTGCTTGTTCCAAGAATAAGCAGCGATTCAGCCTGTCGAAAAAAGGTCCAGCGAAAGCTGAGCTTTTTTCGACAGGCTGAGCCCAATTATGGTAATGATTTGGTTTTTCATTGTAGGTGAATTATACTATCAAGTGCAACAGTTTAAGGGAATAAAGAAAGTCATGTAAATCCATGGTATAATGTTATTGCTTACAAAACAAAAACTACAGCGAAAGCATAATGTTATATCTGTTAGTAAGTGTAATCAAAATTAAAACATTTATTTAACCTTATAAAAAGTATTTTCTTGTACCTTTAAATACGATAGTAGATTATTAGTAAAATGATAGGCAAATAAAATACGTTCATATTTAAGTGTTACTTTTACTATATACAAACGACAAGAAGAAAAATAAGACTTTTATTATTATATAATGTATGTTATACTTAAATGTAAACATAGGATTATTTTAATTTTTCAATTTTGTTTTAATGTTAAATTAATGTTGGGGAAATTGTTCTATGTTTGAAGTGTCGATTTATATGAATGCTAATAAAGCAGGATTTACAACAGATCAAATTGTTAGGAGTGAAAGCATGAGTTTTGACATCGTAAGAGGTTCAATTTCTAAACCTCAACAAACACGAGAATTAATTAACGGAATATCAGAATACTTCAATAGTTCTGGAGATAAGGGTACTCTTTATTTGGGATATCCACTAACTGCTAATTCAGATAACAAAGTTACAATAGATGCATTGATGTTGTCAGAGAAAAGAGGAATGGTTGCTTTTATTTTTGGAAATCATAACTCGTCTGAGGATGAGTTAAAAGATGAACAAGATGCCCTATACTATCATTTGGATTTTTATCTTAAAAAATATGGATCCCTTAGACAAGGTAGAAAAACGATTGTTATTCCTACTGTAATAACATTTATTATCGAAGCTGATGAATCATTAACATCTTCGGATGAGTATGTTTTTTCAACTCCTGAAAAAATAATTGATACATTAGAAAATCTGCCTCTGTTTGATAAAAAATATTACAGGTCATTATGTGAGGCTCTACAAAAGGTAACCAATATTCGTCCTAACAAGAAAAGAAGTAATATATCAAAAGAAAATTCTAAGGGTTGGATTATTCGAGAAGTTGAAAAGGAAATTGCTAATCTCGACGAATGGCAAAAAAAAGCAGCATTGGAGGTTCCTGACGGTCCTCAACGCATCCGAGGCTTGGCAGGAACAGGAAAAACTATTGTTTTAGCTTTGAAAGCAGCATATTTACACACGCAATATCCAGATTGGAATATTTTGATTACTTTTTATACTCGATCTTTAAGACAACAATATGAAGAACTAATAGAAAAGTTTGTAAATGATTTTTCTGGGGAAAAACCAGATTGGGATCATATTAATATACTTCACTCATGGGGAAGTCAATCGGAGGATGGAGTATATTATAGAATAGCTAGAAAAGTCAATGCTCCTATCCACACTTTTTCTTCTGCAATCAATAGATATGGTCGTGAGAATCCATTTAAAGGAATGTGCGAAGAGTTAATGAGCTATGTTCCAACCAGTAGTGAAGCTATGGAAGATTATGATGCGGTTTTAATTGATGAAGCTCAAGATTTGCCTGGTCAATTTTTCAAAATGATTTATAAGTGTTCGAAATCTCCTAAAAGGATTATTTGGGCATATGATGAATTGCAAAACTTATCTGATGTCGAAATGCCATCGATAGATGAGATGTTTGGATTAGATGAGGATGGTAATTCAATTATTAATATTGAAAACATTGAAAACGAACCCCAACGTGATATTATTTTGCCTATATGTTATCGTAATCCTCCATGGACTTTAGCAATGGCCCATGCGCTTGGATTTGGTATATATAACTCAATGCGCAAAGTACCTCTTCAAATGTTCGACAGTCCAAAAATGTGGAGAGATATTGGATATTCAGTTGTAGATGGACGTTTGGATTTGGGTAGAAGAGTTACAATTGAAAGAAAGAATAGTGCTAATCCGGAATATTTTGAAAGACTTTTATCTCGTGAAGAGAGCATTTTTACAAAAGCTTTTGAATCAAAAGAGCAACAATACAAATGGGTAGCTGAAGAAATAGCCAAAAACATAAAATACGATGAGTTGGATCCAGACGATATTCTTGTAGTATTTCCAGAAGCTTACACCTCAAAAACCGAGTATATGAATTTTTCGAAATATCTTCGTGCTTGGGGAATAGAGTCGTTCTTGGCGGGCGTGAATAGTAGCCAAGATACATTTAGAAATTCTGGATACGTAACGTGTTCCGGTATATATAGGGCCAAAGGCAACGAGTCACCAATGGTGTATATTATTAATTCGGAATACTGTGTTGAAGAATCCAAGGTGGTAAAACAACGTAACATTTTATTTACAGCGATTACGCGTTCACGTGCATGGGTTCGTATATGTGGTGTTGGACCGTCATTTAAAACATTAGAAGAAGAGTTTTCACTTTGTAAGGATAATAATTTCAGGTTGTCGTTCAAGTGTCCCAATGCTAAAGAAATGCAGGAAATTAGAAAGTTAAATCGAGAACGCACTGAAGAAGAAAAAGCAACAGCAGCAAAAGCCAAAAGTAATATTGATGAGTTAATATCTTTGATTGAACGAGATGGTGTGGACAGTGATATGGTGCCAGAACTTGAGACATTGCTTAATGTTTTGAAAAAGAAGCGTTCAAATGAGTAAAAAAGAATGGAATCCAACTGCCCAAAAAACAATCGTTCAAATTAATAGTACGCTTGGCATGTTACAAGAAAAAGGTCTTGCTATTTCTTACAATGTCGTTGTACCGCCAAAGAAGTCTCAGCGCCATTTTCAAGTTACTTGGAACAATCATATTTCAGATCGCTCAAATAGTGGGCAATCTTTTACAAAACTTGAACAATATTTGCACATATTGAAAACCAATAGTTATCATTGCTTGCTTTTCGATGGGTCTTTAATTCGTGTAAACTTTGAGTTTGAAGATGATATACTACTAAAGCAGAATCTTTTATGGTGGCCAGCACCATATGATTACGGAGACATCTTAAAAGAAGGATATCCACCTGTGGATCTTTTGTTGGATTTTTATGGAGATCCTTCGTGGTACGAAGTAGTTAAGATGCGCAGTCCAATACGGATGGATTTTGACAGTAATAAAAATGAAACGAATCATCCATATAGTCATTTGCATATTCAAAATGAAGAAACACGTATTAATACAAACTCTCCTATATGTTTTAATCGATTTGTAGATTTTATATTTCGGAACTTTTACCCACAATTTGAACTGTCATTTTCTAACCATGATTTTATTTGCTATAAAACGATAGAATTTCAGAAGTTGGATTATGTATTTTCTAACATACTAGTATAAAATAAAAAGAGGGTCCGCAATATGAACTGCCCCAAATTGTGAGGACAGTACAAAAAAGACCCTATGGCAGAAATATTTAATTAAGCGACATACTGACTTCGTTTTTCAAGCGGAGTCAGTTTTGTTTTTAGTTGGGTGTGTTCATTGTTATAGCAGTGTATGTATTCGCTTAAGAGGATGGAAGCATCCTCTTAAGTTTTCATCCATGTTATATATATTCAGCTGTTTGTATACAGAAAAGATTTTTGACTATTGCATTATAATATGGATTTCTCCATCTAGACATTGAGGGCATTATGCCGTATGATTTTGTCAGTAATATATGCTTGATAGTGTTTGGCTTCCTTTTGCTTTTATATTGTTTTAGCTAACATTTTTAACAGAGCAGCAGTTTCGGGATTAGCAAGAATTTTAGCAAGAAGTGCGGCATTGTCATCTGCTTCAGACGCCTTTTCGTCTTTGCTTTCGCTTTCAGTTTTTGCCATAGGGTCAAGTACGGAAATGTCTTTATCAAACCTCGGCATAGGTGCTGTTTTACCTTCTTCACAGTTCCTTAACCCTTTCGTGTTATAGAACTGTTCATCGAATTTCTGAGCATTAAATCGTCTGTCCTCGTCTATGATATGGCTGTAAACATCTGCTACCATATCCATTCGTGCGTGACCTGAATCGCCCTGTACTGACTTCATATCACCGCCATTCCATTTAAGTTTGTATGTGATGCTTGCGTGTCTAAAACTGTGAAAGACTACTGGCGGCAGGTTGTTATCTGTTATTAGCTTTTTTAATGCTCTGCTTATAACCTGTGACTCCATTGGTCTGCCTGATGTATGACAAAAGACTAAATCATAATCGGTATATTCATCACCGTATAATTCTTTCATATCCTCTATTTGTTTTTTTCTGTCAACGAGCATTTGAGCTACGGTTTTGGGAAGAAATACTTTTCTAACACTCGTTTTAGTTTTTGGTGCTTTTAAAACCAATGATGTGTTCTGATTGCACAACAGATGAGGAAAAACCCTTATTACATCCCTTTTATCAAGAAGTTCCATTGTGTCTTTATTTACTCTTTGGAGTTCTTTTTCAACATATATATAGGCATCATTTTCAGCTATCTTTTCCTCAGAAATCTCAACACAGTCCCATGTTAAGCCAAGCATTTCTCCCATTCTCAAAGAGCAAGAAAAGGATAAGTTAATTGCCAATGAAAGAATATCATCGTCACACAATTCAAGAGCTTTGAGTAATGTTTCAGCAGTCCATATTTCCCTTTTTTGAGTTTCGTGTTTTGGTAACGTAGCATTAAGCACGGGGTTTCTCTGCATCAGTTCCCATTTGACAGCTTGACCAAAAGCACTCCGCAATGTTTTGTGTATTTCTCTGATTGTGTGTGCTGAAAGATATTGTGTTTTTGACTTGCGTTTAACAGTTGACTTAGCTTTAACTTTTGCTAAACTCTGATAAAAAGTATCCATCATAAGTGGTGTTATATCAGTCAGTTTATAATCCCCGATAAGAGGAATAATATAGTTGGAAATCAGACCTTTTCGAGAATAATATGTACTCATTGCCCACTTCTGAACGCCGTATAAGGAACAGTATCTCTCCAAAAGTTCAGCAACTGTTGTAGCTGTTGGTACAACAAAAGTTCCGGTATTCTGCTGATACTCTATCTCATTTTTTCTCTTTTTAGCCTCAACACTGCTTTCAAAAGTTTCCCACTTTTGTCTTTTTTTACCGTCTTGGTCGGTGATACTGTAAACCACTGAAAATGTATTGTTTTTTCTTTTTTGTATGGATGCCATCTTATGCTACGCCTTCCTTTCCATCTAACCATTCATCAAAACTGTCTTTGTAAATTCGATACCCGTTTTCAACTTTTACCGCCCGAAAACAGCCTTCATCTATAAGCTTGTAAATAGATTGTCTTGTAGTGCCAAGAATTTGTATTACTTCTTGAACGGTATAACTTTTCTTGTTGAGCGGCACTACTTGATTTTTTGCTCGTATCTTACTTTCAATCGACAAATCTTTCTACCTCCTCAATTTCTGCAATTTTCTTATAATGGGTTTGTGAAGCGTACCATTCTTCAAAACTTTCTTGCACAACTCGTCTGGTGCCGTTAACCCATATTAACTCAATATTGTTCTTATCGACAATTTCTCTCGCTGTTGCTCTTGAAATTCCTAATACCTTTCCGATAGTTGTTGATGTAATTGTTTTACCGTAATTCTTGCCGGGTCTTTCACCATTAACCTTTTTGTAGTGAAATTGATTAGCATACCATTCTTCAAAACTATCTACATCAATTCTCATCTGACCGAAAACCAAGAAGGTTTTGAAATGCTGCTGATTGACAAGTCGGTAAACTGCTGTCTTTCCGAGACCTAATATCCTTTTTAAATCGGGAACTGACATTGTTTTCTTTTCTCGATAGTTTATCATTGCCTTTACTATCTGTTGATTTTCTTCAACACTCTTTTTTGAGGCTCTGTACTCATTACCTGCTCTGTAAACTTTAAATAAACCTGATTTCAATAGTTTGCGAGCTTCATCCTCAGAGAGAGATAACATTTCTTGAAGTTGGTTAATGGAGTAGGATTCCCATAACACTTCTTCAAAATCTTCATCTTTTCCGAGTAGTTCTTCAAGATAGCGGTTGTCACTTTCGGCATTGAACAGCATTATACGTTCATCAAGAGATATTTGGCTTTTCATTATTTACACTCCTTCGGTTGGTTTAACCATTCATCAAAACTTTTTTTAGAAATCCTATATGTACTGCCAATTTTCACACAGCGAAATTCGCCTTTTTTTACAAGAGAATAAGCAATTGATTTGCAAACACCTAAAATCTTTTAATTTCCTCAACTGTGTATGTCATTTTGTTTCCTGTGGGCATATTCATTCCTCCTATAAAAAGGGGCGGTATCATATAGACAAGTGGCTTGACTATATGATACCAATAAAATAGTGGAGGGACAAATGTGCGAATTATTCTTTTGTTGTATCGGCTTCAAGCCAATTATCAAAACTTTTTTTTGATATTCGATAATGTCCGCCTACTTTTACATAATGAAAAACGCCTGAATTAACAAGAGAGTAAGCAGCATTTTTGCTAATATCAAGAATATCCATTATTTCCTCAACGGTGTATACTCGTTTTTCAAATACTGGATAGTCTTTATTTTTTTCTTCAACCAACCTTTCTTACCTCCTTATTAGCAGTATGTTTATGCTTCTTTGTAATGAGATAATCATATCCGTAATAAATCTGACACTTGTCACAAAGACCTTTTTCGTTTTGCCAAGGGTCAAGCCTTCGTACCATATTGTCCGGGTCACTCATAAATTCTTTTTGACAATGAGGACAAAGGGTTAATATCTTGCCGACTCGCTCTCTCCTTGGTTTTTGAGGAATGCCGACCAAATATTTAAGACCCTGCTTTATTTCGTGTCTTTTGGTTTCATCGGTAACTGTTCCTACATATCGTCCGAGATCTTCAATTTTGTCGATGGTGCGGATTTGCTCTAAGGCTACCATTGAAGGCTCACTTAATCCGCAATCTTTATCAAGAAGAATGTGTGTTGTCATAGACTGCTTTTTGCGGACAGATGTAATTACAGCTACTACCATTGTCGGACTCGACTTGTTTAATGAGTTTGTCTGAATGACAAGAACGGGGCGATGTCCGCATTGAACAGAACCGTTCATTTTACCCAAGTCACAATAAAAAATATCTCCCCATTTTACGTTTGTAATTTTTTCTTTCTGCATAATTATCAACCTTTCAAAAATGAATTTTTGAAGGGAAAATAAAATACCCTTCACTATGTATGAACTGGGAGAGGTCAAATTGTAGGGTGTTTTGCAAAAAAAGTTTTTAATTTTTTTATTGCCACCTCGATTGACTCTTTAACGGATGTGTGTTTTACTCCTTCTTCACGAGCAATTTGAGAGTAACTCATTTGAAGAAAATAATACTTATAGATACGGTTCTTCTGCGATTCACTTAATGTTGATATGGCTTCTTTAAGTTTTTCGTTATCTTCTTTTTTGATGGCTTCATCTTCAATAGAGTAAACCAACAGCTCGGGGTGATGCCTTTCAAACGCTTCGTCAGTAATGTCAAAATTGTGTCCGCATCTTATCGCTCTCATTCTGTGTTTGGCTTCGTATCGTTCACTATCTTCAAACACTTCACCTTGTGATATGGAAAGTCTGATAAACGGAATATAAGCCTGCACTTCCTCGGGGTATTTCTGATTCAATTCTTCCTCTGTGAGTTCTGTTATGATTGCCCACTGTATATCTTCTTTGTATCCTTCATATTCATGCTTGAGGTTTATGATTTTGCACTCTCTGGTGAATTGTTCAAGTCTTTCGTTATTGGTCATTTTTGTAATCTCCTTTGAATTTTGAAGTTTGAAATGAAATCAAAATTCGGAGATTACGGGTATTCAGCTATGTAACAAAGCCAATGTAAAACCATAGAAGTTCCTTTCCGTAGCGGACAACCGCAGAATGGAACTTCTAACATCTATGAAGCGAGTCTTTGGAACAAATAAAAAAGCACCGCAGAAATCAAAACAGAAATAGGTAAATATACCTTTATCCATTTTGGCTTCATACGGTGCTAGGGTAGTCACAATCTAATGATTGGCTCCGCATACTCGAGTTAAAGTCATAGTTTATTTAGTTTTAATCTTCAAGCTCATCAAAAAGGAGTTGTTTTATCTTTCCAAATCCTTCAAGACGGCAAAAATACAGTAGATTTATGATTCGGTCAAGTTTACACTTAGGACACTTAATGCGAATGTGTCCTGTAGCATCAGAAAATACTTTGCCTACAACAAATTGGCAAGATGGACACTTGATATTTCTTAAAGTCAGACCGTTTGCTTCTTGCTCTGATTTGTTCAGTTTTTCAATTACTTCGGGTGGTGGAGGCGGTCTGTTGATAATGTTGTTTCGGGTTTCTTCACTTATCATTCCAACCACCACTTTCGCTTGAAACTATGGCATTGAGATATAAGTCAATGGGTTTAATAATAAACAACTTATTCTTTCTCAATTCATTGAAAAGCATATTGTAAGATACTTCCATTGAAATAGCCATTTGCTCAATTATTGCTCTTGTTTCTGCTGCTACAACATAATCACCGTAAACAACAAGTTTTCGTCCGCCGTTATATTCACGGAGTTTTTTGTTAAGCAAAAACCTCGGCATTAATAAGGCACAAGAAACTGTATTTGCTTGGATTTCAGCTTGATTCATACGCTCTCTTAAATCATCAATGGTGTATTCTCTTTCAGTATCATAAAGACGGTTAAAACAAAGTTCACGATGTCTTGGGTCAACTCTGCCAAGAATAACGTGTCCGAGTTCGTGTCCTAAAACATATCTTCGCCGATACTTTTCTTTCGGTTGTTGAAGAACTTTATCGAGAATTATTGTATCTTTAGGAAAAACAACGGGGACAACCTGACGATTTCTGACAACTTTAATTGTATCTATTCCGTTGGCAGTACAGGCAATTTTATCTCTGTCATCTTCCGCTATGGTTTCATAAACAATGCTCATTCCGAACACTTCGATGGCAAGTCTGTCAATATCCACAGAATCTATCGTTGATGGTTTACCAAGCTTTTTTACCAAACTATCCGCTATTTCAGCGATTTCATTGTTTGACAAAAATGATTTCAATTAGTTGACCTCCTATCTACTTTAAGTAAGTGCTTTAATTACATACTTCGCAACACCTTGAATTTCACAAGATGGTGCAATAATGTCGGAATACTTTTCAGTTTCAGGTCTTAATATAACCCGATTGTTTTCTTTATCGTGATAAATGCGTTTTAATGTGCTTTCATTGTCAACGAGAGCTGCAACTATGTCGCCCTCTGAGGTTGTCGTTTGTTTCTCATCTACAACATACTCACAGTCATCTATTACTGAGTTTTTCATTGAACAGGCACATTATAAACGAACAAAAGTTCTATTGCAATAGAACTTTGGCAATTTTTAAAAAGGTGGTCGTATTTGAGCCCACCTTTCATAATTATGCATTATTATATTGCTGTTTTATTATTTTTTAAACGGTTTTATATTTTTTTGTTTTGTTGCCTCTTCGTTTATGGATTTTACCATCAAAAGTAAATACTCAAGAACAAAATATAGACTTACTGATGCTTCTACAATTGTAAATATATCATCAAAATTTTTTGGTTATATGTTCTCGATAAAAAGATAAGATTATTCTCTTATGTTGTTAAATTAAACAACATACAATCATTGTTTTTGTTTAAAAGGTAGAAAAAAATAATACTTATAATTTCTTTGTAACTTTTTGAGCTGTTTTGTCATTTATATACTATACGCATGAAAAAGTTGGAGGATTAAAGATGAAAAATCAATTAGTTGAAGAAATTTGCAAAGAATTTAATTTAGATACTTCGTTAAGTGTTAATGAAATGATAAAAGAACTAACTAAGCTTCAAAAAGCAATGCATCCGGATCTTAATCCAAATTATTCAAAGTCTGATTCCAAAAAATTCACTAAAATAAATGTTGCCAAAGATTATTTGAGAACATTAAAAAATCAAACTATAGTCCCTGTTCCAAATGTTTTCAATTATTTGGTCAAAAAAACATTAGATAATAATATTACACTTAGTGAATACGAGGAAAAATTATCGGAGAAAATATCAATTTGTTCTGATAAAATATTTAAGAAAGCTAAAGATTATTATTTTCCTAAGAAAATATCTGTTGTTTCTTGTGCCGTATTTTTTAGTGTTACATGCGTAATATTATTTTTAATAATTAGCAGGCTTATTTCCAGAAGCACTCTTAATTATTATATGGATTACTTTATTATGCTTATATTGATTTTCTGGTTTTGTATTATAACCACATTGTTTTTTTCTTTTGTTAAAATAATTAAAAATGAATATCTAATAAAAAAAGCTGTAAATGATCTTGGAGAGACTGAATTGCAATTCGAAATTTTCAAGAAATTTGCAAATCAAAGGAACGCAAAAGAAAAATTCCAAAAAAATGAAATTGAAGATTTTGTTAGCCAATATATTAAAAAAAGATATTTTTATAATCGTTCTTTTGAAGAATTGTATCCTTACATAAATGATATAGTACCTAAAGTTACAGATATGATTATATTTAGAGCAATAAATAAAAAGTTCATAAATGAATTAAATGATAGTTGGGATGATGAATATACTTTCGTCCAAGATAAAGTTTTTTAAAAAGATAGGGAGAGATATTAAATTATGTTTAAAAATGGAGCTATTGATACCGCAGTAACTATTGATGCTTTACCTCTTGAGGATATGAGAAATAGTAAATCAATAGATTTGCTAAATAGAGATACATTTGTAAATCAAATTATACGAATAATTGAACTAACTTCAAATAACGAAAAATCAATTAGATTTGCAATTAATGGTAGTTGGGGCATTGGCAAATCTTTTGTTCTTGATATCATAGAAAGTAAACTTGAAGATATACAGTCAGAAGAAACATATATAAATAAATATTTGATTTTTCACTACAACTGTTGGAAATATGATTATTATGAGGAACCACTTGTTGCTATTGTTGCTTCGATGCTTGACACAATTGATGAAAAAGAGAACTTGATTTCTGCCGATATGAAATCAAAAATTAAAGGTTTATTAAAAGCAGTCGGCAGTGCCCTGATGACTAAAGGCGTTGAAATAATAGATGAAAAAATAGGTGTTGATCTTGAAAAAGTTTTTGAAATAATAAAAAAAGGTAATTTTAATGCTGCTGAAGATATTGAAAGTAAAAATAAGTATGATTCAAACTTCATGTTTAAAGCAACATTAAAGAAGCTTCAAGAAACAATAAAATTATTATCAGAAGAAAAAACTATTATTTTTGTTGTAGATGAGCTGGATCGTTGCCTACCGGAATACTCTATCAAAGTACTGGAGCGATTACACCATATTTTTGAAGAGTTATCTAACATTCAAGTGATTTTATCAATCGATAAGGCTCAACTTGAGCATACTATAAAAACTATTTTTGGTGCAAATACTGATGCAGATAAGTACCTTTCAAAGTTTATAAATTTTGAAGTAAAATTAGATGAAGGCATCTTTAATGAATTGGTTGATCAAAAATTTGATTACTATATTCAAATGTTCGACTATCAGTGCTCTGATACCAAACCTAATCAAGTTAATGAATTCAAAACCCGAATATTTGATGGTATAGATATAAGGAGTAGATATGAAATAATAAATAAATGCGATCTGATACACAAATTACTTGTTGATAATGGTGAGAAACAAGATTATGCATTAATGTGTATCGAACTATTGCTTGCTGTCTTACAACATATAAATTTTGCTTTTGAAAAAGCCATTTTTGATAAAACAACTCCTTTCTACACACAGAAGGAAATGAGTGTAAAACAAGGACTTAATTATCTAAATAATATTTATAAAAACGCAGAACAAACAGGTTGTCCTTATTATAGTATGAATTTGCGCGATAATTTTCAAAAAAATGAATATATCCGTACAGATGATATATATGGAGTTATTTTGGCAAGTTATCGTTGGATACAGGGATACCACAAAGACAGATTAACATATGGAAAATATGATAAAGAAAACATTAAAAAGCATACTGATGATTTTTGGAACTTACTACAAGTAATATCTTGAGGGATTATTTAATTTTATTTAGAACTTTCAATAAAAATGACGTTTTGTTGCTTGATTTTTACATCTGATATATTTTAACAAGCAAACAAATTTAAAAAACAAATCCAGAATCTAGCTTATGCTTATTTATACTTTTCAGCAGAGTCTACAACAGAATAATTCAATAGTTTTATAGAGAAAAACAAACGAGCGACAACCGATTGGATGCCGCTCGCTTTTTGTTTAAGGCTTATTCAGTTGATTCTTTGTTGTTGCCGAATTGAAGATAGTCAATAGGCGCGAGTATTTTGTTGATTTTATTTTGATTTTCAGAATTACAAGTTGCATACACAGCGGTATTTTCTACAAATATTGCAACATTATATTTGCCAAGAGAATCTAAAAAATACAAACTGTAATTACTTGCTTTGTGCGAAATCTCCATCTTTTGCCATGAATTGTAAGTTGTTGTTATATCATGGTATGCCTGTCCATATATATCAATTGCACTGTTTTTATTATTGAATTCAAAAAATTGAAATTCAATATCATTTTCTTTAAAAGCAACGCATTTGATAAGTGACAGAAAAGCTTCGGAATCATTTTGATAATATCTATCTGTTATATCTTCAGGTTTATAACCTTGTTCTTCAATTATTGCCCATACTTCATCAGATGTAGCCGGAATTTTTGAACCAGCAAATAGACCATCTAATGCCATTATAGCAAAAACAACAAATACAATTATAATAGCAAAAATTCCAATTATACCTTTAACACTAATATTACTTGTATAAGCAGGTTTTCGTTTAGAATACTTACCCAATGTCTTTCATTCCTTATCTGTTCTTTGATTTATGAGGGCTATTTTGCTACCCAAAAAGGCATGAAGAATAAACCTATGCCAAATGTGACAAGTATTGTTTGCCACCAATTCAGCTCCGTTTCTACTACCCAAGAATAGCTTCCTCCATCTTCAAGATAGGCTCGAACTGTTGTTTCACCAAGCTTATGGCCGGTAATAATACCATTGCTGTCAACAGTAACCACATCTTCGTTGCTGCTTTCCCATTTCACAATATTTGCGTTTTTAGGTATACTATCAGCAAACGAAATCGTAGCATCTCTTCTGACGGAATAGTTCTTGATTTTAAGTTCCTGCTCATAGGTGGTTTCATATCCGGTTTCGTTAGAAACAGAAACAACCACTTTATAGTTTCCTGCATGTTGTGGACGGTAAGAAAAATTATTTGTAACCGAATACTCCATAGAATAACGAATGGTATCGTTTTCATAAACATAGAAGGACCACAGATACGGTTGTGTTTCGCCATCGGTTTGTACGTCAAATTTAAGTGTATTACCTGTCTTTCTTATACCATCAACAGAAACTGCATATATCTCAAGATCCGACTGTATAAATCTCGCTTCTAATGTTCTATTGGAATTAACAGATAAATCTATTTCCGCAGGAACACCTACAAGCAATTCATCGTTTTCGTACCAACCCTCAAACAAATATCCTGGTTCAGGTGTTGCTTTAATTGTAGCTTTGGAATCGTTTATATAGGTTCCTGAGCCGCTTACTGTTCCGCCGGATTCTGCATTAAGCGTAACGGTATAGTCAGGATACAAAGCGATTGAATTATCATTATTGCCGTAATTTGACTCGTAAGAATCCGTTTCTGCATAAATATAATACAACCTTGCTTCTTCGGAAACGCTCGAATCTAAAGAGCTTTCTTCAATTTCAAATACAACTTCTGTATTTGTGCCTGACTCAAGAGCATAAACAGTTTGAGTTTCAAGTAATTCTCCGTTTATTCCTTCGCTGTACAAGTTTACAGTTGCCGAATCAATAGAATCAAAACCTTCATTTGAAACGGATACAGTAAGCTTTCGACCCGTTTGAGTTCTGGTTTCTGTAATATCTTGTATAACCAAATCGGAAAAACCCATAGAAAATACAGTATTATTATCTTCCAAATTTACATCTGTTTGTCCGATAGGAAGAATAGTAATATTATAATCAGATTTGGTTATTTCTGAAGGCGCAGTAAACGGAATGTTGATTTCGGCATTTTCTCCGGGCTGTAACAACTGTTCAATCGCTGTGGTTTCAATGAGATTACCGTTGTTATCGCTGATAGTAACTTCAAAAGCATTAACCGCCTTTGAACCGTTATTGTATACATCTGCAATTAAGTTTATTTCCTCGCCGGGTAATACATCAGAATCGGCAACAGTGATCGGGTCAACATAAATATCACAGATTTCCTCAACAGGTCTTTGAATTAAGCTTAATGTGCCGTATGGTAAACCATTTTCATCAGGTTCAGTCAAATAATCAGCATAACAATATGCTAATTCAATCTGACCGTCTGACATCACACAGGCATCCCAACCACGTACAACACCATTCGCTCGTTCAATCGGTAAAAATCCACTGAATGTATTTGTTTCTGAATTATAGTCCGCACTAAAAAAGACCATGCCGGTATCATCTTCATATTCCCAAACGATAGATTTGTTACCGTTTTCGTTACCGATAATTTCAAAATCCGCTATATCAGTTGAAATGTTATCAAGAACAACCGTTTTGGTAGAGATGTCTCCGTTTACTATACGAACAATTGAGTTGTCAGTATACCAATAAAGTTCGTTGTTATAGAACTTGGCTGAATAGTCATAAAGACTATCGTTGGTTAACTGTGTAGTTTGATTTCCTGCAATGTAATAGACTTCGATATCGTTTACTACGGTTGTATCGGTGCTGCTCTTTGCTGTATAAGCAACAACATTTTCAGAATTAACATAGGAAGTGTCTATATTGGTAACCACAGAAAGGTTTGTTGCAAGAGTTTCCGTGTTATTCCAAGAATTTTCAACAAGCTGCCTTCTGTATATTGAATTAGTTCCGGACAATCCGAAAACATCATTCTCCGAATTTTGCTGCCAAACAACAGAAACATTACCGTTTGAAGAAACAATATTATGGCTCATTTCGTAATCTTGATTGTTATTCGTAATTATTGCGGCATTACTGAAACTTGTGCCATCCCAGTAAATGTATGACAGGTCAATCGCAGTTGCGGTTTCATCTAATGTCGCACCTTCTTCAAATATGGTTGAAGCATTTTGCCACAGAATATGTACACCGCCATTTGCATCCGTGCAGATTTTAGGTTCAAAGTCTGCTGTACCGTCATCAGCTATCGGAAGAGGAGAGCTCCATAAAGTACCGTTATAAATACTGTACATAAGCATTGTGCCGTTTTCAGCGATACGGTCGGGAGCACTGTCTATGTAAACCATAAACATTTTATTGTTGCCAAGGTTTACAATTTGCGGATTGGCATACGTCTGTACATTGTTTTTAAAAGTGTTCGGCAAATCATCAGAAAGAAGTTCAACTTGTGAAGGCTCAATTAAATTAAAGCCATCTTTAGACATAACAACAATTTGCTCTTCCGTTAGCTTAGGATATAGCTGTTTGTTATAAAGCGTGACTCTTTGTTCATCATGTCTATTTAAAACAGTATACTCAAGAAATATTGAAAGATTAAAAATTGCCGTAAAAGATTTTGGAAAAGACTCAAATGGAAACCTAAAATTGAAAGAGACTTTACCACCAACACCTGCTGTAGCTTTAGCAGCATAAAGGTTAATACAAGCACCTATGCTTGGCTCTAATGCTACCGACATATGTCCACCTAATGAATATTTATCGTTTTGTAAAACAAGACCCAAACCGCCTTCAATAGAGCCTTCGATACCAAGCCTTATTGTAAGCGTAGGGATCCCGGTTGGATAATAAACTTCCGCACGAGCTTTTCCGATAAATGCTATTTCACTGGTCTTTAAAACAGGCTTCTCACCTTTAAAGGAAATGGTCATATAACCAACTACATATCCATTGGTGTATATGCCCATATTGAAACCTCTGTCATATAGACAACCTTTAATATCTCTAAACCTTCTTTTAAATTCAGGATTTTCAATGCCTGAATATGGATTTTTTATTGTTGAAATCATTTCTTTAACTTCTACAAAGGCTTGATTGTATTTTTCTCCTGTAGGTTTTTCTCTAACGCCGTATCGCTGTTGAGAATATTCATAGACATCTAAACCAATTATTACATTTAGTTCTTGTTGCCTTGTGTCATATTCTGACTCAAATACCAATTTATCAAGTGGCAGTTCAAAGTTTACATCAAAAGCAAACAACTCAATTTCTTTGCCTAAAAAATTAACTATAGGACCATGGATAGTATCACTATCTGTGTTGCCGCCATCAACAATAAATTCTTTGTATTCGTTATATTCGACATCATCTAATTTTCCAACACCTAAATCTCTACCTGAAAAACCATCTTTATCAATGCTTATTTTGCCACTTCCAGTACCTATTGATACTGTTGCGAATTGGTCAAAAGCCCAGTTTGTAGGCATCGTAAAGCCGAGATTGCCACTATATCCGTAGGATAAATCGCTGACAAAACTACTGCAAGCATACCCTTTGTTTGATACACGTGTACAAGTATTCCTTGTCGCATATATGCCTGTTTTATAGATGCTTTCTTTCATTACTTCATGTATTTTTGCAAAATATGGAATGACATAATTTGTTATATCGCTATCATCTGAATCGAAATCAACAGCGAAGTAAATTATTGTATCATGAGGTATTCCGAGTTTTTGTGCAGCCTCTATCGCTGCATATGCATCTGCCGTTCCTTGAGCTTCCGTAAAGTATTCCTCTTTGGTTCCAAGAGTTTGATATATGGGAAAGAACCTAAGTCCAGCATCAAATATTATTTGTGCTTCTTCTCTGGTAATATCTTTATCAAGACCTCCGGGTACTTTGGTTAAATATCTTCCTACATATCTGTAACCATTATCATATAAAGTTTTTGCTTTAGCTGCTGTCAGTTTTGTGGCACAGTCACAAGCAACAGCAGTTCGCTCAGGATTTCCGTAACTAACAAACAAGGACATCCAAGTATTTAAATCAGCCTTACCGGTTTCGGGTATAGCTTGTGCTTTTTGAAATTGTCGTATAGCATTTTGCGTTTGAGCATCAAACACTCCATCAAAATTACCATCGCCAAAACCGTTAACATATAAGCCAAACTGAAGAAGTTCAATGAATTTTGCAATTTGAGCACTGGTGTATAATTCCCCAGTATAACTTTTGACCGCTGTTGAAGTGTTCTCATATGGGATTTGCGGACAATAATCCCGTGCTTCTATGTTTTTTTCTTTATCAACAAATTTTCCGTTGGCGACACCAACAGGCATACCTTCTAATGCTTGAAGCACATAAACAACTGCTTTGTTAGTGTTTCTACCGTATACTCCGTCACATGGCATCATCCCTATATATTCTTCATAGTCTCGGTTGAATTTTTGCTGCATTACACGAACTTCAGATTTACCACCATAAGACGAGCCTAACAATTTGAAAGCATCCATAGACATTAACGCTTTCATTGTGTTCAGTGTTACAACTCCGTTCGGATTTTCAAATCCTGCATCTTTTTTTAATTTTATAACGGCCGCCTCAACATCTGCATCAAATACCGCATCAACTGTAACGGTATCAGTTATTGAGTTGTATGTGAAATTATATCCGGGACAATATCCTTTACACCAAAGTGCTCCCTGCAAGATAGCAAACATATTTTTAGTTACACCATCTTGCCGTGAAAGAATATTATTCTTATATTTTTCTTGTGTGGTTGGACCGAAATTATCTGCAAAGCCTGTAATTCCAAGTTCTTTTTGTAAAGCACGAATTAAACCGTAAATAGTTGGCCAACCGGTTTTTCCATTTTCCGTTAATGAAAATCCGCAGTCTTTACCATAAGTCTGATTTAACCATTTTTGAACCATATACACCTGATCATCGCCGGGTAAATCCACATCTACTGTTGATATATTGCTTTCATCAGCTGAATATAAAATACCATTATAATAAATATCCTCATTATATGGATCTGCCGTTTCTGGATAATAATCATCTGATATTTCTACATTTGAGTTTTGTAATATAAAAGCACTGTCTTCACTCGTATTGACGAATTGTGCGTTACTTAAAGCTTCGGCTATTTCTTCATCTGAAACAGGAACTGATTCTTCAATTGCGGCATATATTATGGAATAGCTTGATGTTCCTGATAAAACATTTATAACGCATAATATAACAGCTATGATTCTTAAAAAACATTTTTTAGCTTTTGTCATAATAATTGTACATCCTTTCTTTGAATTTAACAAGAGTGTAAATTCGTTTAATAACGAACTGTCTTTAAAACTTGTTTAATACCGTCCTTTTCGGTAACAGGGGCTGACATTTCAATTAACGATGAGTTTATAAGAAGAATGCAGTGATAGGTGTTTGAAGTTTCAACTTCTAATTTGCTGTAAGCAGTTGTGCTTTTGGTGCTTTGATAAGCAATATCACTGTTGCAAGTCAAATCAAATCGTAGTTTGTTAAACTCTTTTGTTGCTTCGGATTTGTTGTCAAATGATTGCACCTTGATAACTTCAGTATCTTTCTTATAAATTGTTTCGCTTTGCGTACTCTGTGATGAGAAGCCTGATAAGATTAAATGTTCTTCAAACTCATCAGTAGAAACAGGTTTCTTTTTCTTGGGAAACCCTAATGCAAACCATACAAGGAATGTCATTACTGCGGTGAAAATCAGTCCTTGGAGAACAGGTGATGGGATATTGGGTGTGGTTAACACCTTCCACCACATTACTCCCGAAGATGTAATTCCCAAGAGAATCACCAAATATTTCTTCCATAACATTTTCAACATACCTCCTAAAAATATATTTATTAAGAGCTTTTCTTATGTAGCTCAAAATAGCAAAAAAATTTTGCATAATATATATTGAAAAAATAGGCAAATAGTTACGCTATTTTTTATAAAAAGATAAATTTCTGCTTTTTGCACAATAAGTATGATTCGTTTTTGGTTGTATTTAAGTTATCAACTTTATAAAAATGAAAAAAGGTGGCAATTGCCACCTTTTTTCATTAATTATTTCAACGCTTTTTTAAGCATTTTCTTATATTCTACTTTGATTTCTTCTGGGTATGTGATTTTGATTTTTCCATCAAAAGAAAATATCCACGAATAGAAAGTGGGACTAACTGATATCTCTACAATCGCAATGAAAGAGGTATCGTCAAAAGTTTTTGTTTCCACATCTTCTCCGAAGCGGTCGATGATAGTTTTCATTAATTCGTTATCACAAAGAAGATGAACGGTACACTCTTTGCCTTCAAACATCATAAATACTTGTTCAAAGTATTCTGTGATGTCATAAGACTCAGGCGGAGGATTAAATGTGATAACGCTTTCCTTCATATGGCAAATTCGGTCAATCCGAAATTTGACTACTTTACCGTGCTTTTCAGACCAGCCGAGAACATAATAACAATCATTGTTCCAAGCAAGGTCATAGGGCGAAAAGCGATACCAATAACCGTTATGTTTTAATTTTTTTTCTTTTTCTGCCGTGTATTCTATGTACTGAAACTCAACAGCGGTTTGAGAGATTATAGCCGACTGCAAGAAATCAACAGTATAGTTTACAGCTTTGTTTGTTGTTTTGGCTTTGCCCTCAACATATAATTTGCGTTTGAGTTGTTCTGATTGATGCGGACTTCCGAGAGCAGACACTTTTTCGATAAGAGTCATACTCTTGTTTTCGGATATAAATTTAGCTGCTTGTATAGCATCTACTATCATTTTCAATTCAGCAAGTTCAAGAGTTCGGCTGCCGATGAAATACTTGTTCTGTCGGCTTTTGGTGAACACTATATCAAAACCGCTATCTTGCAAATCAGCTAAATCCGATGCGACGGTTTTTCGATTAGTATGTATTCCGTTCTTTTCAAGATGGGCAAGAATATCCGTTATGATTGCCGGATGTTCTTCATCTGTGTTATCCCATAGATATTTTAAGATATATAAAGGTCTGTTTTTATTTGCCATAATACACTTCCTCTAGGTGTTATGTATTATAATAGTTATATATAAAATTTAATATTCTCAGTACACTTTCTATGTGGTGCTGTCGAACTCTAAATATGGTATCGCAAAACATAACTATGGTATATTCTAAAAACAATACTTTTCTAATATGTATCAACGATATTTATTCTGTGCAGAAATTAAATTCAAAAAGTATTTATCTTGGAAACGATAAGTATGAGATATGCGTAATTTGCTTAAATATTTGCTATAAATAATAGGCTTCTTTAATTTATTTACTCTTTTTGATATAATTGTTATGTATATCCATTTTAAAGGAGTGTTGGAATGTTGGTTTTGTCAGAAACAATTATCCGTTACATTGATCATTGTAAATACATGAAAGGGCTTAGTGATAAATCTATTAAAGCCTATACAACTGATTTGAATCAATTTGAAATTTGGTGTGGTAGTGATATTACTTGGGATTCTAAACCGACTCTTGAAAATTACATAAAACATTTATATGAAAAATTCAAACCAAGATCAGCTAAAAGAAAAATAGCATGTCTTAAAGCTTTTTTTCACTATTTAGAAGTAGAGGAATTTATTGAGACAAATCCTTTTCATAAAATTAAATATAAACGACGAGAAGCGTTGGTTTTACCTAAGTCAATACCCATCAACACTTTATCTAATTTATTAAGCAAGACTTATGAGACCTTAGAAAAAACTGGCTCTAACAATTATCAAAGGAAAAATATATTAAGAGATATTGCTGTTATGGAGTTGCTTTTTGCTTCTGGTATAAGAGTTGGTGAGTTATGCGCATTACACAAAGAAGATATAAACGTAAAAAACAGAATAATGAAAGTGAAAGGCAAAGGTTCGAAAGAGCGTTATATACAGCTAACCAACAAAAGCGTTTTATCTATTTTAAATGAATATCAGAAACTGTTTCGTACGGAAATTAATGATAGCGGTTTTTATTTTATTAACAACAGAGGGAAGCGTTTGTCTGAACAATCCGTAAGATTTATGATTAATAAATATGCAAAATTGAGCGGAGTAGAAATGCATATAACGCCTCATATGTTTCGCCATACCGTTGCAACATTACTTCTTGAGGAAGACGTTGACATTCGCTATATTCAAGAGCTTTTAGGTCATAGCTCGATTACTACAACTCAAATATATACTCACATCAGCCTTTCTGCACAAAAAAAGATTCTTACACAAAAACATCCTCGAAACAAAATACATATTGCAAATAAGCGTTAAACTTTAAACTGCCATTGTTAAGCACCGCAATGGCAGTTTGTTTTTTGCAGGATAATATTAAATTATCGGTTATTGAAAGGAGAAAAACATGAAACAAAATATGTATTTTTCAATGTTGGAAGAGATTAAGGGAAAAACTATTATTCTTGTATATTCCTATAGAGGAGAACAAGAAAATGGCATGAAACAATACGATGCTTGGAAAGGCGATGTCGTAACTGACTGGATAACAGCAATTGAGGAAATAGGTTGTTTTCCGTTAGTAATGGATACAAGAACTTTTGTGTTCAAGGCAATGAATAAATCATTGCCTCATACTGACTATGTAGTGAATTTATGTAATGGGACCATTTCTTTGTCAACATTGGGTTTGGTTCCGGCAACTTGTAGCTTCCTTGATATCCCATGCATTCCTTGCGATGCCTCCGTAGCTCTTACAGGCGAAAACAAATTATATTCAAATCTTATTGCTGCAGCCAAAGGGATGAATGTTCCTAAACAACTGGATATTAATGATAAATCAGGTATTTTTAGACCGATAGGGTTTGGAAGCAGCAAAGGTGTTGTTCGTAGCCCCAACAAAAAACACATAGAGGGTTACAAGTCCTATGTATATCAGGAGTTTATAAATGGTTATGACATTACAACGCCTATAATGTATAACCCATTAGTTGGAGACCTTGAAGTTTTACCTGCGGTTGTATATTTTCCATCAAGCGAAGATAGCAATTGGTTCCTTGGAGAAAAAGAAAAAGCTCAACATAAAGGCTACGAAAAAATCTGCGTAAACCTTGGCAACGAAGCAAAAGAAACATATATTAATATGGCAAAGGCTCTTTTGGTTAATACCTATTGCAGAATTGACGCACGTATAAAATGCGATTCTATAAGTGAACTTAAATGTAAAAAAGAAGAGCCGATTAATCATTCTGACCTTTTTTTCTTAGAGATAAATCCTATGCCTACAATAAAGAAAAACATCAACTTTCACACATCATTGGAAACGTTATCAGATGATTATTCCATGAAAAAATGCTTAGACTTGTATAAGTTGTGTGTTGAAGGTGCTTCTTTGACAGGATTTATTCTTTCTAATGCTATTTTAGCAAATATCAAAGCCATGCATTAAATATTGTTGGGCTATAGTTATTTGATTTTATAAACATTTCTCGAACTCCTGAAATTTGTGAATTAGGTGACTTTAGCCCAACAACTTTATCAATATTAAACTGATTGTAATGTAATGACAAAGTAGAAAGCTGTGTTGATAAACTTCCAGAACCTAATTGGTTTATTTTTATAGCATTATTCACTATTTCAAATATTGGATAATCGTTTACTATTGAACTGTAAGATTTCGGTATTTGTCTCAACACAATTGCTAGTAGATTTAATAAATAATTCGCAGTGATAAATGAAAAAGACTCTGTTCCAAAATTATCAATGATTTCACTTATAGTTCGCCTTATAACTTTTTCTTCTATAGCGTTCAAACCGTAGTCTAATGCAATTAATTTGTTGCATTTTAACCCAAAATATTGAACTAGACGGTCTTCTGCATAGTCCATTCCTTTATCAAAATATTCAACTGCTGCCTCAGGGTTACCCGTATAAAGATATGCAACACCCGTGTTATTACAAACGATGGACATCCCAACCAATCCCGGAACATTGTGTATTGCTTCTTCGTGCATTTTTTTGAAATCACGTGTTTTTACTTTTTGTGTGTAGAATTGTTGGATTAACTTGTTGTTTTCACAATAAATTGCATGATCTTCGACTTTATTATTAACAAAAATAGTTTTTGCTTTTTCCAAGCACTCGACTTTTTCGTTCCTATCTTTAGTTTTAAAAAAGTCTACATATCTAAAAACATGAGCCAAAAGCAGTTCGTTGTCTAAATCTTTTGCTAACTCATATGCATCTTTCAGTTCACTGCTTGGATTGTCATTTGCATACACACTCATTAGTTTTAATGTGCATAAAAGACCTTCAATTAATTTTTCATCATAAACATTATCAGCACTCAATTTTTCCAAATCATGAATCATGTTAGATATAATAGGAATTGCCTCATCTTTTTCATCAAACAATAGATTTGTTCTTGTTTTCAAAATAGATGGAGCAAAAGAATTTGTAATAGAACTTCTTGACCACTCATTATTAATGAGAATAGTTCTTTTTGTTTGTGAACAAGTACTGAAACAATGCCTTGAAAAAGCATCTAAAAATCCATCAACATCCAAGGCACCAGTATTTATTATTTTAATTATTTCCGTTTCTCCACTATTCCTAATGAACTTTACATTCAAACCATGAGGGCAGGTTCTTAGTATATCCTTTGCTCTGTCAAAATCATTGTCTTTGAGTATAATTATAATCACCGGTCTCAATATACTGTGTTTATGCAGCGATATAATTTGCGATATGTATCTAGGGGATATTGACTCTTCTTCTATAATAATTGGGTCTATAACATCTATCCCTGCCGCTTGATGCTCATTAGTGAAAAAAAGTTTGATTAAGGAATTGAGTAGTTCTAAAATACCCGATTTCTTTTTAGAGATAAGTGCTGCACCAATAAGTTCTGCTATATTAGGAATACTTTTTTGAACATACTTTAGAATTTTGTTAATCATTAATCTTATCTCAGATTCGTTCTTTAAATAGTGTTCACTGCCATTATATGATTTAAAGAACTCGTTTCCTCTCCCCACAGCAAAACGGCGTTCAACAACATAAACAGTAAATCCTTCTTGATTTTCATTAAAAAAATGCAAAACATCATTTGTTTTTTTATCCATAATTCTGCCTTTCATAATATAACCGATAATTTAATATTATCATTCATTTATTTGCTTTGTTTTCGCAGTGCCTCTACGGCAATTGATACCGTATCTTCTGTGTGTTCTTTTGACCACTCGTCCCAGAATTTCACGGTATTACTATTAGGACACTGGGCAGGTTCAGACACATTAATTCTACTAGGCAACAAACTAGCATCGCCAACAACCAAAGCTTCTCCCACATCTAAAACCGGAAGAAGTTCAGCGAAGTTGCCCATGCTATCTGGAAGAAGTCTTTTAATTACATTTTGATCTTCTGCATTTGTCAATTTCATTGCAATAAAGTTGCTGCTTTGGCTCAGAACAGTTCTATCAACTTCAGCGGGGCGCTGTGTAATTACAATTAAACTTAATCCATATTTACGACCTTCTTTTGATATTCTTTCAAAACTTTGCAAACTTGTTTTTTCTGTTCCTTGTGTTGCACTTTCCGGGATATAGAGATGAGCTTCATCACAGAACAAAGCAATTGGCGCAATTTTGTCTTTTTCAACCCATTGCTGAACAAAGAAAATAACTCTTGCAATAAGCGATACAATCAACGGTAATATATCTGAAGGAACTTCAGAAAAATCAATTATCTTTACGCCACCGCCATTAGAAGCTGAACTCATAAGTTTAGAACACAGTGAGCTCATGTAGTCATAATCAAGCAGATTGTCATCTGAACAGAACATAAAGTTTAATCTTTTGTCAAATTTTTTCGATTCAAGTCGCTGAATAAACCTCGAAAGCTGACCATTGAAATCACCTTTTTTTTCACCACGTGCACCTTGAACCATTTCAGTATTATAATATGAAAGCTTATCAATAAGACTATCCATACTGTAAGGAATTGGACTATCAATAGTGATACTATCTACCATATCCTCTTTGTCATTTTGCTCAAGGAATTCCTTCTTTTTCTCTAATACTGTTCTGCTAAACAACATAGCTTGATTAGGAGCATTATTATCACTGCGATCTATCATCAGTGACATCATTTCCTCATAGGTGAGAAGCCAGTAAGGCAAAAACAAAACATCATCAGAAAGGTTATCCGTAGGTCCGGCAATTTTATAATGCTTAACATTACCTTCGGTAATAGGATCATACTCGCCGTGAATATCAAAAAGAAGGGCATTTGCCGATTGTAGCTTTGCTATCTGTTCAACAAGAGTTGCTACAGTATATGATTTTCCGGAACCGGTGCTGCCAACAATTACAGCGTGTCTTTGGAACAACTTATTACCGTCAATCCAGGCTGTTGCAGTATTGTTTATTGCATATGTACCTATTTTGAGAGAATGTGTTACTCCTTCAGCCGCTGAAGAAACAACGCTCATAAAATCAGTAAGATTTTGTTCAGACATAATAAAGCAATCTGCATCTATTTCAGGAACTGATTCAAGAGTTCTTTTAAAAACATTCTCTCTTTCTCCGACTTTATTTAGAAGTGTTCCTATGAGCAAAACTTTTATAATGTCTGATGTTGCAATTTCCTCCCCCTCATTCAAATCACTTTCGTCGCCATACTTTCTCATTATTTTAACAACAAGACCAATAAGACTCTGATTTTGTTTCGAGGAGCGAAGAACAACCAAATGATTAACCTGGAGCTTCGATAAAAGAGTGGTATCATCTACATGTATAACAACATTAGATGTATCTACGCTTTGAACTTTTCCAATAACACTCATTTCATCATAATTAAAAATCTTCATTTTACGCTCTCCCTATATTATTTCTAAAAAACCACCTATGCTCCAATATGTTCCTGACGCAACTTGGCGTTCTTTTCCAATCCAGAACTCAGTAGTATCTGACGTTTTCCCTTCTT
The DNA here is from genome assembly GCA_045536235.1 of Acutalibacteraceae bacterium. Classification (GTDB taxonomy): domain Bacteria; phylum Bacillota; class Clostridia; order Oscillospirales; family Acutalibacteraceae; genus UBA8612. The sequence continues at coordinate 55,130 of JAZSND010000051.1, forward strand.
GTATAACGATATACTTACTGCAACTGTTACAAAGCAAACCGAAGGCAGAATCGGATAATTCTTTTGTTATGACGACAAGAGGTTTGCCGCTTGATGCTTCTTGCAATAAATTCTTCTGTATCTGTCCGTCATTAAATCCATATCCTATGCACAAAAATGAAGATGCTGATTTAAATGCGTTATCTGCCTCTTGCAAAATGTTGTGTGCTGGACCCAATAAAATGTCTTTGTATTTATTGCATCCTGGAGTAATTATAGACGGTACACACCCATCGGGTATTTGGCTTTGCAAGGGTATGGATACTACTCCACCCTTTTTATCTACAAAAGAATCTAAAGAACCATGCACTTTATATAAGTTAACAGTATTTTTACTGCGTGGAGTAGCTGTACTTGTCCTTTTTATATATGTACCATTGAACCTGATATCCAATGGTAACGAAGCCTGATCACAAGCATACTCAATCATTCTGTCATAATTAGTAGTAATTACATTGATGCAACATGGATGAGCTTGATAAAATTGATACAACAGCTTTGTTAAATCCAAATTCACAGAATTATTCAGAACTTTTTCAAAGAGGTCTAAATCAAATTTTGAAACTAACTCCCAGGTACACTTTTTTATATCTTGTTCCACATTTTCATCCATAGTAACATCTGTTAATGCCTGCTCTAAACCAACACCATTATCAAGGTTTTCTACAAAGCGTTCCCAGTTAGTGTTTGTTTTATATTTATCACTCAATTCACTCCTCAAGTGTTCAGCGAGCAGAGTCATACCTGGTATCCCTACAGGAATGCTCGCTCCAGTTCCCAGCAAAAGAAGCGGAGTGTCGTTTAAATAATTTTGTACCATCTTAAATATCGTTGATTTATCCAAGCAAGTCAGCTCACTTTCATAAGTTTTATTGCTAGTATTAATTCAATAGTTCAAACTTTTTCTTTAACCTACAGATAATCTTCTGTAGGTTTTTTCTTATTTGTTTTTAAATGATAACTAATAATTATCATGTACTGGAGATAAAAAAATGAAATTTAGCATTATAGTAGCATTTGATAATGATTTTGAACTTATTAATAATTTTTTGGAAAACTTAGTACTAACAACAGACCTTTCTAAAGGTGAAGTTATATTTGTGTCTGATGGTTGTCATGATATTAGGACTTTGAACTATTTAAAATCATATTCAGAAAAAAATGATAGAATCATTCTGATTGAAAAAGAACAAAGACAAGGCTATAGCATCAGCAATAACATCGGCGTTAATAAAAGTAGAGGAGAATATTTAATCTTTATCAATAGCGATGTATTACCAACAACAGGAAGCATCGACAAACTGGTATCAGTGATAGAATCCAATGAAGATATTGGTATAGTTCAAGGGTTGTTGGTTTATCCTCAAAACAGAAAAGTTCAAAGCACCGGTCATCTTTTCTTTGAATATCAAAATTGTCACGCATATTCTGGAGAAAATGCCGATTCTGCACTTGTAAGAAAAAGTGGAGAAAGGCAGGCTCTCACAACAGCGTTTTGCGCAGTAAGAAAAGAGGATTTTATCAAAGTCGGTATGTTTGATGAAATATACTATAACGCTTTTGAAGGCATGGAAATGTCTCTAAAAATATCGCATTCAGGTAAAAAGTGCTTTTATTGTGCAGAAGCGGTTGCTTTTCATATTGTTGGCGGTAGCCGAGACAATATCGGATTTAACAACGAAATCGCTGCTCATATATTTTGGGCTAGATGGCATGACAAGATAACGGAAGATATACATAAGTATTTAGTCCCACAAATAAATGCCCATATTGTTAATCAAACATATTTTTGGGTTCAAGCAAGTTCAATGGTTGGTTGGGATAAAATCTTAAATAAGTTAACAATTTCGACTTCTGGAAAAATTGATATCCAAGCTCGCTTTTTAAAATCAATAGAGTTGTATCAAAATTTACCTTTTGCTTTTCTAGAATATCCAGCCCCACTTATATTCACGGTTGATAAAGTGTCAGTTCTTCAAGGTAATAAAAAGTGGATTAAAGATCGTAACAATCCCAATGACTTAATAATCGATAGTCATGGATTATTAAGATATTTAAGTGAGTTAGCTAAGTAATCTCACATGAAAAAAGATAAAATTAAGTTTATAAAATCCACTAGCGATTTTTATCATAATTTATCTCAATGGAACTGTTCGACCAATCCACTTCTCTATGTTACAGGGTTATCTGGTTCAGGAAAGACAACACTAATTTTATCTCTCAAAAAAAAGTATAAGGTATGTTGCATTTCTTTGGACGCACTAAGATTCTACAATTCTTCACCAAAAGAAAGTCAAGAAATTGTAGATAGTTTTGCAAAACTTTATCCGGAAATAACAAAAGATATACTGTGCGAATGGAATAGTAGTAAAGATTTTTTTAAAAACGAAAAACTTTTTACTCATTATGTCCGTTTGTTCAATGATTACTTGTTTGAATACGCTACTAAAAATAAAATAACTATCATTGTTGAAGGCATCCAACCCTTTGTTCGACTACCAATGAAATGTCTTATAAACAAACCTAGAATTATAAAAGGGACAAGCAGTATTCAAAGCTTTTTAAATGCTTTAAAGCGGGATAACCCTAAATTAATTAGAAATATCATATTTAGATTTATGCGTTATTCTATTGTTCAGTTTTTCAGATTAAACCTTTATTTATCATATTGGCAACAGCAGGAAAAAAATCACCAAAAACGACAATCAACGAGATAATCTGTTAGAGAGTATGACTCGTTTGGTGAATACCATTTAATATGTGTAATTGTTGACAGATTTTTCAAGTTGTGTTTCAAACACACTTGATAGCTTTCTCCTAATTCATTTGTCATTTTTATACTGCCCTCTAACATTTCTTTTGCTTGCCCAATTTCATGGTTACAAATTGCAATAAATGACTTTATATATGTAAGTAAAAGTTTGTCGCGTTCTAAAGGTATAAGCTCTGTCTCCACCAAAGTCTTGGAAATAGCAGAATCTATATCCCTTATTATTTGACATTCTGATGAAAAACAATCTATATCGTTATGAGCATTGCTATAATCTATTAATGAACAAATGGATTTTTTAAGAATAGATTTAAAGTATTCACTATAAAATTGTCCTTCAAGTAACTTATGAGAATATTTATTAAATTTTTCTACATTGTATGTTCCTTTATGAATGTTAGAAAACACTTCACAATCAATATTACAAATTAATATTCTGCGATAATGTTTGTCTCTGTCGCTTTCAAAATACCTTAAGGATAGTTGCAACAATCTATGGGCTTCTGTTTGATTGTATATAACTATACTCCTCGCATAGTCCATAATTAGCGTTGCTGCCTTAGAACGAAATTCTATTAGGTTTAAAGATGTATCTGCTATTATTTTAAGCCTTTCAAGATATGTTTTTCGAGCTTCACAAAAATTATCATTAAGGAAATAAGCCATCATTCTACGGTTAAAGCATGAATCATAGGCTTTTTCCACACGCAATAAATCAATATTTGAAAGTTCCTCACGATTAATACGCTCTAATCCACTTTGAATGTATAATGAATTAGATACCATTGTTGATGGCCGCAGTCTCCAAAAAACCTGTGTGAGTACAGAAGCACCAGCTTCGTATTTTTGGAGAGAATCATCGGGAGCTTTTTGGTATATATCCTCTAACATTTTTAGAGCTTGTCCCTGCTTACCGCAATGGACCAAACAATCTGCATACAAATAAAGATAGTATGCTTGGTCGTGCGACAAATAATTTCGATTCATTTTCTGGATTTGCTCATAATAAAACTCGCAAAAATATATTGCTACACCAAATTGGGTCTCATGAACATATTTTAAAATCAATTTTTGAACTTCTTTTTCGTATGCATTTTGATATTTATTGCCGCACCGAAGAAGCATTGATATAATATGGTTTTTGTCTATATCAGTTTTACATGTTAGTAAATGCTTCAAAAATTTACCTACATTGGCATTATTGAAATTCTTGCCTCTTAATCTTATATATGCATTGGTGTAGAAATCGTGATATGGGAATATGTAATCCCCTTCTATTCTTACAAATTTATTAGAAAATAAAATTATTAAATCACTTTTGAATTTTAAACTATCTTTATAATATTTGCTTAAATCGTTTAAAGAAATCCCCTTTTTGAATCTGTAAATAATATCAAGCAAATAGTATTGTTTTTTAAATTGAGAGAATTTATTTCTAATAATTTGTGTCTCATCAACACTTTTAGAATATGCAAAAATAATTTCCAAGGGGTCTGTTACTTTTTGATTTATTTTTTGAGAAATAGTTCGAATTACTTCGATAGCAAGAAGAGGGCTATTGGGGAGGATGTATTTTGCCGCAATACATTTTTCGATAGGTAAATTATATATACTTTGTATTGTTTGCTCTTTATCAGTTGGACTTAACCCTTCTAACATAAAACTATTAGGAGTAACTTCTAAAAAGTACTTTTCCAAGCTATTATCATAGAATTTATCTTTGGTAGAAGAGATTATCATAAAAACACTATTATTATCTTTTTTCAACTGTTCAATTAATGTCTTTGCAAATTTTGATTGTGTTTGGTCTAGATATTGAAAATCATCAATAAGTAAAACTTTGGGCATTTTACTTCTATTTCCCTCAAACAATGAAAACGCTTTACGTTGATTCATAAGATTTTTAATAGTAGATGCTGCTATATTGGCATCATAACATCCGTCAATTATTTTTAGCATAATTTCCAGTTTAAAAACATTTCCAGAATATGATTCTTTCACTTTACTTTTAAACAATTCTACAGAATCTTTACTGCTAAAGTCATAATCCCAAAACACATTTCCAAAATTTAAGAAAAGCACACTTTTACAAAGCAAACTATAATTTGCTAAATTATTTCTGTTACTATCAAATCCTATTAAAGTCATGTCATAATTCATATTCAAGTCATTGTATATGTTTCTTAGAACAAAACTCTTTCCCATACTGCTTTCTGCATATAACGTAACAATCAATCCGTTTTCAAATGAGCTTGAGTTCTCGATCGCTTTTTCTATATTGTGAATTATTTCCAACTGGCTTGAATAAGCCAAGTGAATTATATTGTCTTTTTTAATATGTATGCTATTTGTTTGAACAAAAAAATCAGCATCATCTATTCTAACGGTAACATTAATTCGTCCATTTTGGATGCCTTTCATTTTTATTAAAAAAACTATATTTGAGATGCCTTTATTTACAATAAAATGATTTGGATTTTCATATTCACTCTTTTCTATAAATTCAAACGGTAAATAATCTTGATATTGAATTGAACCAACCGTTTTTTCGGATGAATTTATAATTATATTTAAAATTGCAAATTCATTTATAGAAAAAACTTTCTTTTTATATAAAGGATTGAAATCTGTAGAAATTGGATCATAAATATTAGCACTTTCAACATCGTAATGTTTACTTTTGTCTGATTTATAAATTAATTCTTCTTCAAACAGGTCTTTATATTCTTTTGGATGATCTATAAGCCAATTTTCTAACTGTTGTGATAGTGCAGCAGTAACTTTTATTCCCCGAATTGTTGCTCCTAACATTGCTCTATCCATTACAGAGTTTGGGAGTTTTGCATTACTTATGAATATTATCATTTTTACGCGTCCATGAATCAATCCGGACAATATTGTGGAGTCTAAATCTTTTCTTTCTAATGCTCTCAAATCTGATAATTTCTTTTTGCTACTATTTCGATATTTTGCTTCTGCCCAAATATCATAGTCTAAACTATCTGTTGGAGATAACTGTACATCCCTATTCCCATCTCCTTTTTCAACTGTTTTAATCCATGTGTATTGGGAATAAACATCTTGAACATACATAAAAGCCAATTCTTCAAACTTTTGAGCAGCTATTTCTAATCCAAAATTAGTTCTTAATTTTGTCCAATCAATCATTACATTCACAACCTTAGAAAGTTAAAATGGAGGAAAAATGAAAAAAATATTAATATTAACTAACAACTTAAATGGTGGAGGTGCTGAAAAAGTTCTTATAACCTTATTAAACAACTTGTCACCACAAGATTATGAAATTACTCTAGCACTGGTATACAAAACTGGAGTTTACCTTAACAGTATTCCACCACATGTCAAAATAAAATATATTTTTGAAGATAATATTGATGCTTCAGAACAGATTCGCAACAACTCTGAGGTGATATATGAAAATTTTTTACAGAATGATTGCGATATAGAAATAGCTTTTTTAGAAGGAAATGCCACTAAAATCATGAGTAAAAGTACAAATGGAAAATCGCTAAAAATTGCTTGGGTACATATAGACTTATTTAGCGAACATTATACCCAAAAAATATATTCAAGCAATCAAGATGAATTAGAAACATATTATGTATTTGATAAAATTGCTTTTGTGTCTAGCGGTGCTCTTGCTGGTTTTGAATTGCTTTTTGGTGATAGTTTACATGACCGTTCTGTAGTCGTATATAATCCAATAAACACGAATGAAATAAAGCAAAAATCCAATGAGAAACCTGAAATCAAAAAAGAAAAAACTACGATTTGTACAGTAGGAAGGCTGGCTCCGCAGAAAGGATATAGAGATTTGATATGTGCTACAAGTCATCTGATTAAAGAAGGTTTTGATTTTAATTTGTGGATTTTAGGAGAAGGTAAAATGGAAAAAGAACTGCAAGATCTTTGCGTTGAGTTAGACTTAAGCAATCATATTGTTTTTTGGGGATTTCAAAATAATCCTTATAAGTATATAAAAGCATCTGACGCTTTTGTTTGTAGTTCAAGAGCAGAAGGACTGTCTTTAGTGATAGGCGAAGCACTTTTTTTACGCAAGCCCATAGTTTCAACTAGATGTAGTGGTCCAAACGAAGTATTATCAAAAGGAAATTGGGGATTGCTTGTTGACACTTCACAAAATGGTATTTATGAGGGACTAAAAACATTCTTAAACAAGCCTAACTCTGTTCCTGTTCTATCATCAGAAAGTATTGCTATTTACAATGAATTTTATGGATTAGATTCCTATATTCAACGAATCAAAAAATTGTTGGATAGTTAGTGTTTTTTGAAGAATAATTATTAGTTATCTTTTATTATTTTTACATCAAAATGTATATTTGACCGTTACAGGTGTTGAGCTAACTTCGCCAAATGGTCCTTCAGCTATAGCTGTGAAAACATAAGTATTAGATTCATAAAAGCAAGCATCGAATGTCCAATTTTTAAAATCACTTGTTTTCATATCAAATTCTCCGTATGCTACGCCATTAACTTCACAATAAAGAGTGACTTTGGTAGCTTCAAATGATGTATAAGCCCGAAAATCTCCATTGTTATCTGTTAACGGATACTCAATTTTTTCAAAAGATAGAGACACTGTTGGCTTTGAGGTTGTTGTAACAGTAGTTGAACAAGTTGTATTCTTTTTGGCGGTTGAATTTTCGTTAGCTTCTAAATTTTCATTTATCGACGCTGAAGAATTATAGTAATAAGTACTATTATTGTTGTAATTATTATTTGTAACATCGATTTTTGTGTCACCTGAATTACTGGTTGATTCCGTAGCATATGTTATTGCATTCTCGGGGGATGTTATTGGTGGAAAAACACTTGATAAAATTTCATTAACACCATATATTAAAGAACTTTCTATCAACAAACCTATTAGGAGTATGATAGCTTTTCTTTTTTTATCAATCTTTTGAGTTTTTATAACAAAAGATACATAAACAACACATAATGCAAGTGTTACAACGATTATGACAAACTCTCTGTTTGGACTCATAATCCCATACTCCTTATAATTCGATATTTTATTACAGCAATATTTTAATTGAGATTTATGGTAATGAAATTGCTTTGCTTATATGCTTCAACTGTTCCTATAATATGAGTGCTTTGCAATAAAAACATATCAACTCATTTCACCGACACATAAACACTTGCTGTAATTATTATACTACACATTATATTTATTGTAAATATAATTAGTGGAAATTATTTAATGTTGTCAAATGCGGTCGATGTGTTATTTGTATTTTTGTTTAAATATCTGAAAATTCAAATTTGCAAAAAATAGTTCAATGAAACATGTTACTTTTTATCCTTTTTTGCCATATAGCTATTATAAAACATCAAAAACAAGGAGAATAACATGACTATTGAAGATGTATTAAAGTTTTTGTCAAAAAAAGTTTATTTTACTGCTGATGAAATATCTTCACTTATAGAAAGTGAATTATACTTTGCTGAAGAAGAATTAGAATGCATAATAGATCAAGAATTAGAACGAGATATCGAAGATATAAATACCGATGTTATCGATATTTGTGTATATGCATTAAATAACAACCTGTATTTTGAAACAATAGAAGAAGCTGAAAGGAATTTTTATACACGATTAGAAAACAATAAGGATTATTAAGTTGAGTATATCTATTCAAGAAAAAGCCCACAATTGGCTGTTGTCAATTGTGGGCTCTTAATGGAACTAATTATAAATCAATTTTGCTGATATTAGTTATTTAGCAAAACCATAAATAGTTTTGCTTCAAGGCGTTACGGTTAGAGCAAATACTCTTTCGGTATGATACCATACATTTCCCATCTTGACGCCAACATCAAAGATATGTTCGCCTCTAATAAACGCTTTTTGAGTAGTCCAGATAAGGTTATCGCCATCTTCTACGAGACTAACTACATTTGCATGATCGCGTGGAAGAGTAAATGTTGAACCTGATTTGTGATAAACAAGCTGAATCTTAACAGCATCTTTATCGGTCACAACCATAAGGCAATATTATGGTTGTGACCATGGGCTACATACTTAGACAAAACCGATTAAATTTGTAACTATTTGACTACTATTGTAAAGATTCTTTCATTATAAGTCCAGGTGTTGCCAACCTTTGTTCCAACATCGTAGGTCAAGGTGCCTGTAGTGAATTTTCTCTTTATTGTCCAAACAAGCTTTCCGTTAACCGTCTCCAGACTTTCTATGAGAGGCGAATCCTGCGCAATTGTTATTGTGGTACTTGTGCCGCTTAACTTAAACTGAATTTTAGAAACATTTGTAGCTGTTTCAACCACTATTTCGGTCAATGTACCATAATTTACTTCGGGGTTAACAACCGATACGCTATACAACAATGGTGAAATGTTTGTAATGCTTGTGCCGGTGCTATCCGCAACTGTTGGCGTAGCAGACGAAATATCTGCCGGAATAGTTAGAGTAAACATATCATTCTCGGCTATTGTAATGTCATTACGCACTGTGCGGTTAATTGGAACACCTAATCCGGCGGTTTCAACAGAAACATCCATTTCGCCGTTATCATAGGCTTCAATTTCTGCGGTAACTTCACCGTAACCATATGGCAACATTATGCATTTTGCGCCGTCATCGGTTGTCCACGCAACGATTCCGCTTTCATCCGTTGCAACCGTACCGGTGCTGTTAGTTCCGGCCGATTGCTCAACTATACCACCGGTATCAAACTCCATCTTGGTTAATCCGTCAGGTATAATAACAAATTCGTCTGTGCGCGTAGTTACAAAGGCGATATCATTCCCGGAGCTATTTTTAACGGTTACATCAATAGGGCATTTAAATTTCATAAATATGGGTAATAATCCCACTGCCGCATTTGGAGTTGTTAATTTATTCAAATGAGCAATTGTAATCTCATCATCGTTAATTTCAACTTCTTCTTTATCGCTGACGCGAGCAGATAAGCCCTGTAACCATTCAAGATATGTCGGCATTGCATGACCGCCCAAGCCCAATTTGCTTTCATCCAGGCAGCTAAGCCAATCCACTTTCAGCGGCATTGTAAAGCGCAAATCATTACCGTGCCTACTCCAGACCGTCGTGGTGGGACACTTAAGCCAATAATCCGGAACGAAAGTTACGGTATCATTGGAGTTTAGAATATTGAAAATATTTGTGCATCCTTTGCCTTCCTTATCAGAAGCGGAATAATACGATATTGCACCATAATTAACGGATGCATCAGACACCGCTGTGGTTCTGTTAGGATTAATTGTGTTTGGAGTTGCAAAGGTATAGGCATAAATATCATATTCCATATTACGAGGATTTTCCTCATTGCCGCAAGGACAATTATCTTCATTGCAAGAAGACAAGTGTGCTGCCGTTAAATTGGCAACGGCCGCGCCGAGGCTGTGACCGGTTATTAGGATAATAGGCGGATTATTCGGATCATTTAATCCGTAAGCCTCCAAATAACCAACGCAATAAGAGCAGCCTGTATCATTTTCGGTATCGTGGTTTGCACTGTATGGACACGCTTCTTTGTCAATATTTCTGCCGTAAAGCGTGCTCATAACAATATCCTTGCCTGTTGCAAAGCCGCCCGGAACATCATCAAGTATTTCAGAAGCATTTAGTATCCATTCGCTTACTGTTACTGTTCCACGCACTGTCAAAACCACTAAAGGTCTGCCGGAAGCATTATCCGAACCGTCATCTGATGTTAAAACAGGTTCTGAAAGAAAGCTTCTATCTGATCCAACCAATCCAAAAAAAGTGCGAGTGCACACATCGTTAGAATGAGTCCCGTACCGAGTGTTGGTTGATACATAATTACTACCTCCTACATTATTTGTTATATTATTTGTTGTATTGTTTCTTATATTATTGGGTATGGTGATGTTTCTATGGCCGACTGTATGACCAATTATACTTACATTATCTGATTGAGCATTATCGACATCATAATTAAAAATCTTAACATCACTAAACCCACTTTGTTCTAAGCTCTCCCAAGCCGTGCCCGTTTCGCCATTCATAAATGCACCGGGAAGCAACTGCTGCAAATTGCTGCTATCGTCATATGGATTGTATGCCTTATAGCTCAGCTCCATAGCCCAAGTGGCCAACGGGTTGTTATATTCCGTTGATGGTTTTTGGCTTGCAACACCATTTTCATCAATATTGTTGAAATAATCCGAAATAGGGTCAAGCTGAGTAACATAAATAATCTTTGTTTCATCCCCTGATTGGATAGTTACATTGGCTGTTCTTGATTGGTTGTTAAAAGCTTCGGTTTCGTTAACATTGGGGTCAACTGTCAGCGTGACTTCCGTGCGTCCTGTTCCGTTTTGCTGCGAAACTCTTAACCAATTTTGGCTGCACGAAATTGACCAATTATCATTATCATCCGCTACAACCTCGAACGCTTTTTCTATGCCAACGCTTTTAACAGCAAAATTCTCTGAAATACCGTTCAAGCCCAAGCTCAGGCCAAATTGATTAACAACAATTGTTTCAACAGTATCATTGCCTTGAAATACCGTAACCGAACCTGTTCTTGCAGCTTGATTTGGATTAGCGGCAGCGTTTAGCGTGAAGCCGTTCTCGGTTTTATCAGAAATCGTCAGCCAACTATCGTTTGAGGTCACAGTCCAATTCGGGCGTGCACCAACAGCAATTTCCGTCGAATTAGCTCCCGCAGACGGGTTCCATGTTTCAGGCGTTGCATAGGCTTCATAATATGAATACACAATCATCGGTTGATTACTACTATCTGATGCGCGAGATGAATGGAATCTAATGTGTGTTTTTGATGTTTCATCAGAAGAAACTATCAGCAAACCATTTCGCGCAACATCGTTATGGAGCATACGCTGAACAACAGGAGTTACATCAAAAGAATATGTGGTTTTGCTTGCGGTTGCAGAAACGGAATCAAGCAAGGTGATATTTGCATTTTCGTAACCGTTATCAGCTTTACTGAAAGGTTGGTTGTTCCAGGTTATTGTAGAACTAATCCAAGTTGGAATACCATAGCAATCATAAACTTTAATGCTTATATCATCTTGCAAAGGTGCTTGATAATAGGTCTTTTTATGCAAATACAGTGTTGCGCCGGTAACAACGCATTTTGCAGGAATCATGGGAGACAGCTGCAGCATTACATATGCTCTGCCGAGATTTGTAAGATTTCTACCGACACGCAATTCGCTATCCAAGCGGTTATTATCATCATAAACTCCATCCATGACATAGGCATCCTGAAATTCCTCATCTTTAATGGCTACATGATAAATTGTCGGATCAATTACAACCGGGAAAGCTCGTTCAGAGCTGTTAATCCAAGCGGGGTCGGCGGTGAGAGTTAATGTATGGTCGTTGCCGTTTGGTGTAAGCGTCATGGTAATTGCTAAGCTTTCGGCATCCGAAGCATCATACATATAAGGCGCTTGAATACAGAAAACTTGAGTATCTTCCGTGCCGTCTTGCGTCAGCAGGATTGTGCCATTTTCAAGCTCAACCGGCTCTAAGCCGCCCAAATTCATATTAAAGGTATAAGTATAGGCTGTTTGCGGTGCACTTACAACGATATTTTCCTTAACCATATTAGAGCTTACGATGTATTCCAAATCTGCTCCCGAGAAAATATCTTCGTAAAGAATGGCTCCGCTTTGGTTTTCAACTGCCATTGCGTTTTCGTTATACGCTTTAATTCTCTCATTCTCAATTTCTGCTTGTTTTGCTGCAGTCATTTGTGTTGACAAGCGCGTATTTGAGCTAATATGCGCCGGTTCGGCAACACTCATATCCTGTAATTCGGTATTCATTGCCTCACTCACAGAAGCTGATGGCAAAGCCGAGGGGGCAACAACCTCTGCTACTGCACTTGCAGAGGTGTTGCTCGCATCTGCAACGCCAAAGCTGACAGTATAGCCACCATTGCTCATGCTGATTTTCTGCCCGTTTGCAAACCTTTGGGGAAAACTAACAGGGGTGGCAGATGCAGCAGTAGTGTACATAGCTGTGCTGTCTGTGCCGTATGTAGTTGTACCGATCTCCAAGCTATTGTCAAATTCCTTCCATTCACCGTCATCAAGGTAATGAACAGGTGAAGAATAGGTTGCAGCGATATAACTGCCGTCATCACACAAAAAGTGCTTAACGGATTCTTCACGAAGCTCAACCACTTCCCGTACTATTTTAGAAGCTACTTAATCCGTGCTTTCGTTTTGCGCAAAAACTGACACAGGCAAAACACTGAACAAAAGCATTGCTGAAAGTATAATCGGCAAAACGTGCTTTAAAAGTTTATGCTTTGTCATAACATTTATAGCTCCTTTTAATTTTATTCAGTTGTAATTGGCTGCTAATTCTCAGCACATTGGAATCACATCCATAATCTTTTATTGAAAGTTTATCAGTACAAGCGCAATAATTTACTTTTTGTGTTGCACATATACTGTAAATCTAAGTTTACTGATATTCAACTTGAACATACCAACATTAATTCTTAAAAAAGCACATCAAAAAACCACTAAACAGTTTTATGTGTTTTTTATTTGATAGTAATACATCAATACATTTTTGTCAATAGCATTTGCACAAAAGGTATTTACAACAATTGCATCCTATGTTAATATTACATTGGTGATAAAAATGAGTCAAAGTAAAGATAATTTTAAAAGAGGAACAGCAGAGTTATTGATTCTTCATCTGCTGCAAAAAGAAGATTTGTATGGTTATCAGATAACCCAGCTTTTCAACGAAAAGAGCAAAGGCGAATACACAGTGCTTGAAGGGTCGCTTTATCCCGTGCTGTTTCGGCTAGTGGATGCAGGTTACCTGAGCGAATACGAGCAGTTGGTTGGCGTAAAAAGGAAACGCAGGTATTATCATCTTGAAGAAGCAGGCAAGGTATACTACCGCGAGCTTCTTCAGGAATTTGACGGAATTATATATGCAATAAACTCTATTTTAGACCGAACTATTGGTTATTCGCAGAATTATGCGTAAGGATGTGTCGTTTTGAATCCATCAGATAAAATAATACCTTTTCCGTCAGATTCTGCTATTACCAATCAAGAGGTTGACAGATATATTAAAGAAATCAGCAATAATCTTGTTTGCTCCTCAAAAATCAAAAAACGCTTTTTAAAAGAATTTCGTGGTAATGTTAAAGAGTACATCCAAACAAACAGAGTTCAGCAATTTGACGATGTAATCAAACATTTCGGCACACCCTCAGAAATAGCCGAAGAGTTTATCACACCTGACAATTTTAACTTTATTCAAAAAGCGATTAATCTAAAAAAAACGATTATCATTTTTTCTTCTATCGTTCTATTCAGTTTTATAGTATATCTTGTTTTTTCATATCTTGACGGACACAAATCAACAAACGGTTCGCACATTGTTGAGATAGTTGACGGAACCGATGTTTCAGTAGAAGGAGACTTTTAAGCAATGAAAAAAACTATTTCTGTTATCTTATTTTTGATAATGCTATTTACAACAGCTATTCCTAGCTATGCTGAAAGTAGTGTGCGCAATTCTGATGATTCAAGTATTAAATTTTTTTCTGATGGCTCATATATAACAACAACAATTCAAATTGAATCAGAAACATCAACAAGAGCCACTTCCACTAAAACCGGTTCGAAAATTGATAGGTTTTATGATTCCGATGGTGTACTGCAATGGACAATAACTTTAAAAGGAACATTTACCTATAACGGCTCAACCTCTACATGTACTAATTCTGAAGTTTCATATTCCGTTTCTGATAGTAAGTGGAAAGTTAAAGAGGCTGTTGCTTCGAAAAGCGGTAGTTCAGCTATTGGCGATTTTGTCGTTAAAAGATATACTTTTCTTATCCCTGTTCAAACAGAAAGTGTTCACATGACACTCACCTGCAGTGCTAACGGTACATTATCTTAAGTTAATATTTACCTAAAAATTCAAACAGAGTGATACTTTATATATCAAGTATCACTCTGTTTTATATTTAAATAAATATGTTTTGTTATATTGAAAATGTGATTTTCAATCAAGATATAAGGTTTGTAATAATTCGAGATCCCATACCAACTGTTCTTCGTTTCGTATTAAATGAAAAAGTAAGTCGGGTTGGTCTCTGCCTGAAACATCGAGCGTTGCTTTGTTGCTTGTGCGTTTTTCTTTTTGCAAAATCAATGCACCGTCTGCCGCACCGAACAATCCGTTGGTGCCTGAAATCATATCGTACTTGTCATCCGACTGAAGTTTTCGTGTGTGATGAACAACCAATATACAAACACCGTGCTTGTCCGAAAGATTTTTCAGCCGAGTGATAACTTTGTAATCATTCGCATAGGTGCTGTCGCTTTCTTCCTCACGGATATTTTGCAGAGTGTCAATCATAACGAGAGTGGTGTCGGGATGCTCGTCAAGGAATAACTGTATCTGTTCTTCAAGACCGTTTGTAAGTTTACCTGCCGAAACGGAGAAGTGCAGAAGGTTGGTTGTTTCGGTTCCGAACATACGGTACATTCTTTCCTGAAGTCTGCGGTAAGTATCTTCAAGAGCGAGATACAAGACCTTTCCTTTTCTTGTCGGCAAGTCCCAAAGCGGTGTGCCTGTGCTAACGTGATAAGCAAGCTGACCTACGAAAAAACTTTTACCAATCTTTGGCGCACCAGCAAAAAGATATGTTCCGGGATAAAGCAAATCCTTAATGACTGATGCGTTTGTGCAGTAAATATTTTCAAAAAGTTCCTGCATAGTTAACGTGTCAAGCGGTGCGATTTTATTTTTGTCTGCCATCGGTTTCCTCCTTTCTTTTTAAAATTGTTTTTCTTTTCGGCGGGTACTAAATCATAAACATCAACTCCTTTTTTTAATGAAGGGCAAAAACCCCTTTCACTTATTTGAACAAACACTCTCGAAATGGACACCCCAATTTGGCTGTTTTCGGAAAAGTTCAAAAGTTTTTTAAAATACCCTTCACTATGTATGAACTGGGAGAGGGCAAATTGTAGGGTGTTTTTTGAAAAAATTTAAAAAACCTCTCACTTATTTGCACTGGGAGAGGGCAAAATTACACCCTGATTCTGAAATGTTTACAAACAATTCAAAAAGTCCTCTCATTATGTTTGCACTGAGAGAAGCCGAATTCGGAATCATTTCCGAAAAGTTTTTATAAATATTTTTCGTGACGGCAAAAGTGCCGTCATTAGTTCAAAATCATTCTTTACTCTCCGCAAGTTGACGGCAGAAATGCCGTCACAAAATACTTTCCGACAATAAAAAATGCCCTCCCGAAAACCGGGAAGGCAAAGAAGAACCGCACCCGAAAGTGTGGTTCAAATGTTAAATTGATTGAATGACTACTTTTGAAACGCTGAAAAGTTTTTCGAATAATGAGATAAGCTTTTGGAAGAAAACTGCTTTTCTTGATTAGTGTCATTAACAAGATTGTATAACAACAAAATAGTTTTTTCTTCATTTGATGTGAAAGGGAAAACAACGCTTTTTACATCACACTATGATTTGCATTTTTAACTTAATTTTTGAAATAAAACCTGACGATTATGTATTCTAAACCACAATGTTGCATAATAGGTAGCAAAAACAATATTGTTGTGGTATAATTATTTAACTTGAAAATATACTTTTTAAATATGAAGTTTTTGTGAATTCTTGAAAATCCAGAGTAACATTTGCCGATTTTTGTCATAAGTATATATGAGGATTTTTGCTTTTCAAAAAGACCATAAAAATTTTCAAAAAAGCGTACCCTGTTTGCTGATTTTATGTGTTGTAATATAGCGGGGTAAAAAGGAGTAACAATGTTAGCTTTTTATTTAAGTCTTATAGACAACGAGAATGACCGCCAGCTGTTCGAAAAAATATATTATGCTCACAGAAAGCAAATGTTTACTATCGCTTTTGCAATTCTTGAAAATGAAAACGACGCAGAAGATTTAATACATGATGTTTTTTGTAATATTGCCGAAAAACACATACACACACTTCAAAACATAAAAAGCGAGCAAGACATAAAAAATTATCTACTCAAAGCGACAAAAAATTCCGCATTAAACAAAAAGAGAGATACTAAACCGCATATATTGCTTCACGAAAGCGAATATACGCTTAACAAGGATGATTTGAACGATAATGAGTTTCTTGATATGATTTGCAACAACATATCTTATCAAGAGGTTTTATCCGCAATAAGAAGTCTTGATAAAAAATATGAAGATGTTCTTTATCTTCATTTTGTCATCGGTATGACAGTTCCTGAAGTTGCCGAACATTTAGAACGAAACAAGCAGACGGTTAAAAAGCAATTATTAAGAGGTAAAATACTTTTGTTAGAAAAGCTTTCAATTAACGGAGGAGTCACTTTATGACAAGAGAAGAATTGTTTAATGCTTTTCGAGAGGTTGCATCGGAAGAATTCGCTTATATTCCCAACGAGGAAGATATAGAGTATGAGTTTTCCGAGCGCTTTAATAAGAAGATGGATAAACTTTTAAAAAAGATTGAACGCAACTGCACCTATACGTCAGTCAGTACCAAAAGAAGAATTGTAACTGTTGTAGCGGCAATTTTAATAATATTTGCCGGTTTGATGAGTGTAAGTGCTATTAGAGAACCTATTGTGAATTTTGTTCTTGAATTTTTTGAAGAGCATATTGATTTTGGCTTTTGGGGAGATATTTCACAAGAAATTGAATATGAGTACAGTTTTTCTAAAATTCCGGAGGGATTTGAATTAGCAACCCAAACAAGCGATTATGATATTGTATATTATGAATATAAAAACGAAACTACCGGAGATGAGATTGTTTTCACTCAAACAATTACAGATGGATTGTCTTTAAGTGTAGATAACGAACATGGAAAAACATCGGTTGAACAAATTGGAGAGACACAAGTTTTTCTTTATGATGGAATAGAGCAAGATTACTTTCAAGCTAATTGGATATCTGAAAAATATTCATTAGTTTTGATATATTACGGTGATATAGAAAAAGAAGCATTTTTAGAGTTGGTTAAATCAATAAAATAAGGTTTTAAAGCAGTCGTTTTTGGCTGCTTTTTTGTTTCTTTGAGAATATTTTAAAATTCCAAAAAAATTTGTCCCCTGTTTGATGTTTTTATGTGTTGTATTTGTAAAGGGTAAAAATATCAAAAAAGAAAGAGGTTGATGACAATGAAAAAATACACCCTTAAAAAATTAATTTCTCTCATTATGGCAAATGTTTTTCTTCTGCTTATTGTTTTTGTTCCTGCAAAAGCGGCAGTACAAGATGATATCGCACCCTGTTACAACAATGTTGTATCAGTAAGTAGTATGGCATCAGTTTCAAGCACAGGAGTTCTCAAAGTAACCAATAGTTACAATGGGAATAGTTCGGTAACAACAAAAGCCATTATTACAACCTATATTGAGAAAAAAACATTGGGTATTTTTTGGAGAAGGGTTGATATTGGGCAAACTGATGATGAATGGGTTGATACCATTTATAACTACAAATACTCAGGCTCTCATTCAGTTCAGTTGCCTTCAACCGGTACATATCGTGTAACCGTTGAATATGTTATTTACGGTTCAGGTGGCTCGGCAGACACGATTACCAAGAAAATCGAAAAATCCTATTCGTAAAATATTTTATTAAATCAATTCAAAGAAAGGAATAGAAAAATGAAACATTCAATTAAAGCAAAGGTTTTATGTTCGTTGTTGTCTGTGTTACTTGTAATGCAGATAGTTCCGTTTTCAACTTTTGCAGTGGAAGAAACGAGTGATACATTTTCTTCCACAGTATCAACAGAAAACGGTCTAGAAGAAACACTTGATATTCTTTATGAGGTGGTTGAAAAGAGAAATGAATATACCAAAGTATATAAACTCTCTGATGGCTCATATTATGAAGTCATATCTAACGAGCCTGTTCATGTTTATAACAACGGTCGTTGGGAAGAACCAAGTGGTGTAGTATTAGATACACCTGAAACAGTTGGTGAGATTACAGAAAATATGTCTAATGCTGTTCAAAGCATATCAACTGTAAATGCACTATCTAGAAGTTCTGCTATAAATTCTGAAACTAGTAGTGATTTTTGGATTTATCCATTAGAACCTCATCCAACAGATGAAGATTACTTTATTAACTCTACTGAAAAAAGAGTAAATTCGGAAAAGTTCGTAATTGCTTTCCCACAAAATGTTGGCTCCCAATCAGGGAAAATGAGAGGAATAATATCTGCACAGATAAAAATCAATTGTAATGACAATGATAAAACAGGAACTGGTATTGTGGAAGTGAGACAAAACTTAGTTCCTTGGAGTGGCGAAGATTCCGCAGTGTACAATATCGCTACTGGATTTACAGATAGAATCTATGATTACAGAACGATTAACGGGTCGGGTGAATATTATTGGAATATTACAGATTTATATCATCGTTGGGAAAGAGGACTTGAAAATAATTATGGCGTTGTGTTTTTAACACAAAATGAAGCAGATATAACATTTATTAATCAGTTTTTGATTATTAATTATAAAGATATTGATATTTTAGATGAATCATTTGAGTATACATCGATTGACAACGGAAGAGCAGGCGAAATATATATCAATGAATTTACATATTTGCCAACAGCGATGTTTGAGTTGTTCTCATCAGAAGGAGAAATACTGCCTTTATCAATGAAAATGATGTATAGTAAAAACTTCTTTGACACACCTGTTCAATATGGATACAATTGGGGAATAAATTATACCAGCACTCTCATTTACACAGGCACAACATTTGTTTGGAATAATTTTGACGGAACAACTATTACCTTTTTGCGTACAAACCCTGCTCAAACTGACGGTTCTAAAGCACGAGTTAAATGGACTGATATCAACAATGATTATGTGTTGTGGATTGATGAAACGGAAAGTTTTGATACACCTTCTAATTTTTCAAACAATATCCTTGTTTCTTTAAACGATGAGTTGACTTATGGATTTAGTACAGGGAAAAATAATGTAACAAGCCTAAACAATATAGCAAGTGTTGATGAAATAATTGATAAGCATAATAACAAAATTGAATTGGAATATACCGATAGCCAATTGATTTCTTATATAAAAGATGGTTCTGGTAGAAAATACAATTTTGAATATGATGCTCACAAAGATGGTGGTATAGATGCGTTAAAAAGAATTGTTTTGGTAGATTCCGATAACAATGATGTTGTGTTAGATGGAAAAGTACAAGATATCAGATTTACGTACACTAATTTAGCTGATTATAAGCTTAGCTTAACAGATACAACAAACCAAACTAATAATAGTGGAATGGAGGATGAACATACGCTGTTGTTAACCTCTGTTTATTTCCCTGATGATGAAGTTATATGTTTTGGATATAACCATTTAGGTTGGTTGACAAGCACACAGAATATTGATGGTCAAAAAATAGAAATAGTGTACACAACTCGAACAGAGACATTAATTGACAGTTCCGATTCAGAAGAAACAATTACGAATGTAACAAGTGTTGTAGAAAAGTGTATAAAAACCAAAGGGAACGAAACAATTGAAAATCTGGAGTTTTCCAGTCCGAATCCATATCATAGGGTGATAAAAAATCTGGATAAAAATAATGAAGAAATAACGAGTGAAGAATCATTTTATAACACAAACATACAACGTATTGTTTACATAGATAAAGATGGAGAGAAATCATATTATTGCTATAACATAAATGCTGATTCTACAGCTTATGAAGTACCTCAAGTTGATACAAACAATTTGATTGAAAATTCAAGTTTTGAATCCAGAGTTGGGATAACAACCAAGAACGCTTCTGATTGGACCGAATTAAACAGTAATGTTTACAGAAAGAAAAGACCTGGTGAATCAACTTATTGTATGTTCATAGAAGGAAATAGCGAAGAAGTTTATTATGCAGAACAAGAAATTTTAGTTTCTGACATTGAAAACATATCAACCGGTGATATTTATGCGATTGGCGGAAGTGGATATTGCAGTGGTACAATGCCTGAAAGTGGTAGGTTTTTCGGTATAAAAATTTTTGCTGAATACTCAACTTCGGGAAAAACAGAAGTTTGTTCCATAGCCTTTGATAGTTCATTGACGGAAGTTTGGCAACACAGATTATCCTCTTTTGTAATTGATTTGGGTGATGAGGATGATTCGTTGGAATCGTTTAGTGTGCAGTGTTTATTCTCAAATCAAATCGAAGAAGCTTATTTCGATGACATCTTATTTAATTTAGTATCGTCGAGTACTGAAGAATACGTGAGTTCTTGTCCCTGTGGAAGTCTTTGTAAATATGAATTTGGCGATTGTCCTTGCGAATGTTTGGTTGAAGAAGGAAGTGTTTGCTCATGCGTGAGTTGTAATGCTGATACGAATTATCATATATCTGATGTTAATGGAAACATTACTAACTTGACAAAAACTGACGGAAGCAAAAAGATGGTTACTACATATAATTATGATGCTTCCGGAACCTACATAAGCTCTGTTGTTGATGATAATGGACAAACAACTTATTACGCTAATGATGATGCAACTGGTTTGCTGACATCCATTGGCGATGATAATGGAAGTACCAATTACACATATAATTCGATGAGTGCTCTTGAAACCGTCTCAAGAGCTATAACCAATCTATCAGGTAACAGTGTAAATTATATCACAAGTTATAACTATACCGATGATAAGATTACAGGCATTTCTCATAACGGCTTCACGTATTCTTTTGAATATGATTCATTTGGAAACTGTACGAAAGTATATGTTGGACAATCAGAAGAAGATATCAACAAAACCTTGCTTGTTGATTATGAATATTCTGATGACTTGGATTTACAACATATCAACAAAATCACTTATGCGAACGGGGACACAATAACTTATTCATATGCTAACGACCTCGTTATATGGATATCGTTTGATGATGGTGAAACAAAAGCATATCAATATGAATATGATCCCGATGGAAATATTAAAACGATAATTGATAATACAAGTGATCTGACTACCAGATATAATTATTCTGTCACCAACGATGGTAACAATACGACTACCTATGAAGTGTATATTCACAAAACATCAACGCCTAGTGTGATTAAGTACTACAGAGAGACTGTTGATGGAACTACAAATGATTCTTTTGCCGATGTATCGTTTTCCGAAAGCGAAATAACAAATAATTATTATGGACAAACAGGCATAACGATAAGTTCAAACACCACTGACTATTATAATGGTAAATTTATTACCGCAAATGCTACTGACTATTTCGGAAGAAAAATTAACACTCCTAATGACACCGCAATAACATCTGATAGTAATAGCGATGTTATGTCTTCGAGTAGTGTTGTAATCGAAAAGGATCTTGCTGGAAACAACATAGCTAAAAGTGAAACTTACTACTATTATAACGATACCGAAGATACTGCATCTTCGCAAATTACAGGCTATAAAAATGTTGTTTCTGAAATCGTGAGTGATGAAGAGGCAGCAACGAGTGGGAGATGGGATATCACTCAAGAATATAGTTATGAGTATGATGCAAGTGGTAATTTAACCCATATCTACAGCGTATCTGGCTCAACCAGTACCTTAGTCTATAGATATCATTATAACGAAGCTAATCAAATTGTTAGAGAAGATAATCGCAGATTAAATGAAACATATGTATATGAATATGATGCGGGTGGAAATATTTCGTGCAAAAAAATATACGCATATACCGAAGGTGAATTGCCGGAAGACACCAGTACGAATGTAGAAATCATTAATTTCTCTTACGATTCATCTTGGAAAGACCAGCTTGTTTCTTTCGGAGATTACACTATTGAATACGATGATTTAGGAAATCCAACTAGCTACAATGGTAAAGAACTCGATTGGAATGGCAGACAACTTGTTTCATTCAAGAACGATACTCAGAAGTTTTATTATACATATGATAGTGAGGGGTATTGCACATCAAAATCTATTTATACTCTTGTGACAGATAGTAATGGCAATGAAACAGAAAGACTGTTAACCAAAATAGAGTTTGTGTGGAAAGATGGCAAACTTATATATCAGTATACCAATGACACAAAATTCACCGTTAAATACCTTTATGACCAAAATGGAGAGCCTTATGGGTTTATAACTAAAGGTGAAGGAAGTTTTGATGTAATTAATGTTTTTTATTATGTGAAAAACATGCAGGGTGATATTGAAAAAATCGTACATGCAAGCACAGGCAACACATTCGTATATTATAAATATGATGCTTGGGGGAATGTTGAATTAAGTTTTTCCACAACGAATGATGAATTGACTATTGCAGGCATAATTATAGGCTCCAACAATATGCTTGCATATAGAGGCTACTTTTATGATGTTAGTGCCAACCTTTATTTGCTTAAATCTAGATATTATAATCCTGAATGGGGAAGATTTTTAAACCTTGATTTAACAGAAACAGCAAAAACTGCTCAGACTGACATCTTGAGTGCAAATTTATATATATATTGTCTGAATAATCCTGTGAGCCTGACTGACCCTAGCGGATATGCCTCACAACAAAATTATTTCTTTGTTTACGACAATCCTGGTTCAGACTTTATCAAACAAGCAGAATGGATGATAAAATACAATTATAAAAACAAAAATTGCACAACATATAAAATGAGAAAAATTTCAAAGTTTGAAGATTATTGGAACTCTTTACCAAACGGAGGAATAAAAGATATCCATTTGTATTTTCATGGTGGAAAAGGATTTCTTGCTTTCAAAAATGAAGAAATGTATGTTGATGAAATCAGGAAGTTGAAAAATACAAGTTTATCTGGTAAAGTATATCTATACTCATGTAATGGCGGTACCCAAAATAGTTATGGTGAAACAGTTGCAGGAGCTTTTGCTAAGGTGGTTTCTGGAGCAAAAGTCAGAGCAGTTGTAAACGGAAAAGTTTACTATAGAGCGTGGTATCAGCTCTTTAGCCGAAAGCCTTTAACTAAAGAAAAGGGTGCATACTGGGCAGATTTTCATTACGGAAAATACAAGGGTAAGATGACAGTCTATTGCAATAGAGTAGGTGATACTTGGAGGCTTTGATATGGCAAAATCAGTTAATAGTACACTAGTGGTTTTATCTGTTTTACTTTTTCTTATTTTAATAATCTTAATGTATAAAAAAGAATTCAAGCTATCTTTTGAACAAATAGAGCAAATTCCTGTTTCGACCAATTCGTTTTCTGATAAAGAACTTGTTTGGTTTACTTTGAGAGATGAGAAGTATTGTGGTTTTTATTCTTCGGAAATCCTTCTTAATTACGGTGTATCTCCCGACAAAATTAATATGGACTTTTCCCAATATACTTATGTTGTAACAATTGGACATGAGTTGGAAAGTATCAACTACAGCTTCTCTAGAATGAAAAACCGTAAATTTTTATTTTTTCCAAAACAGTTTGTGGGTATTGTAAACCTTCAATATGAATGTTCTCCCAATCTTTATATTTACAGAATTAAAAAGATGGATATTGACTGTGATTACCATGAACCCAATAAAAATGTTTATTATGTAAAATAACCTTTCGTTTTGGGGCAATGGTTTATTCCATTGCCCTTTGTATTATTTCTTGCTAATAGAGGAGAGACAATGAAAAGAATCATTAGTTGCTTGATGTCCTTACTTATCGCTTGGGGAATATTATCAATATTTGATTTAAATTCTTTTGGTGCAGAGAATAAAACGATTAATATTGATGAGTTTTCAAAACAAGTAAGGCAAATGATTACTGAATACGCCGTTAATGAAAACACCCAAGAAACCTTATCAATTCAATCTTTTTCTGCTGATTCAGACGAGGACTATTCCGAGTATGAAACGATGCGTTTGATTGTGAAATCCAAAAGCAAAATTGATACTCTTGCTGCTGTGTCGGTTATTTCGGGGTATAAAGATTTGTGGGTTTTGCAGTTTGAATCGAAATATTGTACTGCAAAAGCCTTTGAATACTATTCTGTACTCGAGTGTGTGGAATATGTTGAGCCGGACAGTATTATTACTATGGATACCATTGTTGAAGCATCTTCTCCGGAGAAACTTGAAAATGGTCATTTATCTTGGGGGTCTGATGCAATTGGTACCGATGAAGTCTTAGATTACTTGGAAACCGCTTCTGTTGACTTATCCGAAATCAAAGTAGGAGTAATAGACTCAGGCATTGACTACAATCACGATTTCTTAAAAGACAGAATGATTGATGAAGGTTTTAATTTCAGTGCATCAGGTGATGATACTGCGATGAGCGATGACCCCGATTCTCACGGAACTCACGTTTCAGGAATTATTGTTGATAACACACCTGAGTCTGTAAAAATAAAAGGATACAAAATATTTGATTCAGAAGGAGAATCATCGGATTTAGCGGTTGTTTCTGCTGTTGACAAAGCTGTTTCTGACGGAATGGATATCATTAACTGTAGTTTTATTTTTATGGAGTCAGAATCTATTAGAGAAAGTTTTGTTAATGCTTGTAATAGTGGTGTTGTGGTTGTAGCAGGAGCTGGTAATGAAGCAATAAACTGTAATGACTTTCTTCCTTGTTCTCTTAATGAGGTAATAACAGTAGGGGCAAGTGATGTAAATATGCAACCTGCTGATTTTTCAAATTTCGGCAACTCACTTGACATTCTTGCTCCGGGAGTAGATATATTAAGCACATTTAATAACAATGAATACGGTAATATGTCAGGAACATCTATGGCAACTCCGTTTGCTGTTGCGAGTTCTGCAATTCTGCTTTCAATAAATCCCGATATGACATCGGCAGAAATAGAAAAACAGTTAAAAAATAATTCAATTGCAGTTGAAGGACCTTATCCAAGTGTTAAAACAGGAAAAGGTATTTTGAATATTGCAGAGACAATAAATATTGAACACATTAAAAATGCTGAAATAAACATTGATAGCGGAAGATATATTGAAAATGTTACTGTTGAATTTACAAGTTATTCTTTAAATTCAAAAATATTTTATACTACCGACGGAACACTGCCTAATCAAAATAACGGTATTCTATATTCCGAGCCATTCAGCCTTACAGATTCTTGCAAAATAATTTGGAAAACTTATTCCAACGATAAACAAGAATTCGGCAGTAAAATTGATTCTGTTGAAATTCATATTTTTGATTTAGCTGATGAATCTGAATTTACAGTTTCCGAAGATGGTGCATTGCTTGGATATAGCGGTGTTAACACATCAATAGTTGTTCCCCAAAATATAAATGGAGTTACAGTAACATCAGTAGGAGAAAATGCGTTTAATGGTGAAAGTGGGGTTGGGTTCAAAGAAATTATATTACCCGAAACGGTAACAGAAATTAAAAATTCTGCTTTTGCTTCAAATTCAACCATAGAATATGTTGTTGCTGAAAATGTTGAAACAATTGGTTCGAGGGCTTTCTATAATTGCTCATCCTTATTTTCTTTAGATGCACCGAATGTAAAAATAATTAATGCGGAAGCATTTAAAAATAGTCAGAAATTCTCTTGTTTTAACTCTCTGAATGTTGAACTGGTTGATGATTATGCATTTGATTATGTAAAAGGTATTAAAGAATTAAACTTGGACAGATTAAAAGGACTTGGAGTTAATGCTTTCAGCCATACCAATCTTGAAAAAGTTACTTTTTCTTCTCTACAGAGTTTCAAAGAGTTTGGAGGAAGATATTGTAGTGGTGCTCTCTCTAGCTGTCGTTATCTCCAAGAAATATATATGCCATCCTTGGAAGAATGGGGAGGATATATAGGTGGTCCAAGAACTTGCGGAAGTTTAGAGAGTCTTCGCATTTTTTATGCTCCAAAATTAAAAACTTTGGGTGATAAAGCATTATATAATTGTATGAGTCTTGAAATTGTAAACGTTGAAAGTGTTGAAGAAATTTATTATGAAGCATTTAAATATTGCACATCTTTAAATAAACTGTATCTTCCAAATGTAAAAGAAATTGGAAAAGATGCTTTTCAGGGCTGTAATCTTGACTATGTGTATTTCGGTGCATTGGAAAAATGTGAAGCGTATTTTACAAAAAGCTGTTCGGTTATGATTCCTGCAAGTGCATCAGTTCTTATGTTTGATTCCGTTTCTGTGCGTGATTTTATATTTGACTATGATTTAGAACCGGTTCATCTTACCATTTATGGAACAAAAGGCAGTTATGCCGAAGAATGGGCAACAAGCATGCGCGATTATTGCACAAGTGAATTTATTGCCGTTCCGTTAATTGAAAACAATTTACCGTTGGTAGTTTCGGAAGATGAAGGCAAGTTATCCATTGACGCAATCGGTTTCAATCTTTCCTATCAATGGTATGGAAGCATTGACGGAACTGCCGAAAATTCTGTGATTCTCGAAGGAGAAAACGAAAAAGAACTTGTTCTTGAAAACAAGGAGAAGTTTAAGGGATACTATTGCGTTGTAAGTGGAGAAGACGGAGAGCTTATTACCTCCGTAACATCAAATGTTGCTATTATAAACTATAACTCGGCTGATTATACGGAATATAACGCTGCGATTGCTTCTGTTCCTGTAATTCTGTCGATTTATACGGAAGAATCGGTTGCAATACTTCAAAACATTTTGGACGTTGAGGTGTCAGGCAAACTTTCCTATGAGCAAAATGTTGTTGATGAACAAACAAAGGCAATCTTAAATGCTATAACTGCTTTGAAATTGAAGTCAGCAGATTATTCGCAACTTGACAAAGCTCTTGAAACGGTTCCCGAAGATTTGTCAATATATACAGATGAAAGTTTAGCAGTGTTAAATGATGTTCTTGATTCAATTGACAAAAATCTTTACATAACAAATCAAAGTCAAATTGATGACTGGACAAAACAAGTTGAAACTGCTGTTAAAAAACTGAAAACAAAACCTGCTGACTATACTGAGGTTGAAAGCGCAAAATCTTCTGTCCCAAATGATTTATCAATTTATACGTACGAAAGCGTTATAGTTTTGCATGAGGCTTTGAACGATGTTGATTATTCATTAAATATCACCGAACAAAGAATTGTTGATGATTACGCAATGACAATAAACACTGCTGTTGAGGGATTGCAATTAAAGTTTGTGGAAAACAATAATCCTATTCCGCAAAGTAAACCCAATCACGATATCGAATATTTGTGTTCGCTAATAAAGAGTATTTTAAGAGTTCTAATGTTTTTGATTCTAATATGTATATAGGTATTACATAGACAGATATTTACCTTCTAAAATTTATTAAGAAAGGAAAAACATTCGTGAAAAGAAAGATTTATAATGTTGTTCTTATAATCCTAAGTTTATTAATAAGTTTAATTGTATTTGCCTTCATTCTGTCTCCTTTTTTATTAAAGTTCGATTCCGTTAATGCACATATGTCAAATTTTTTATCTGGTTTAAAAACAAGTGAATATAAAAGCAGTTATATTGAATCTCTAGGTGCATTACTTGGTACATTTTTTGCTGTAACTGCTGCATTATTAACTCAAAAGTTTTTTGATAAAAGTGCAGAGAAAAAAGAGTTGAAAGAATGTGCAACCATTATATAT
Source organism: Acutalibacteraceae bacterium (assembly GCA_045536235.1). Lineage (GTDB taxonomy): Bacteria > Bacillota > Clostridia > Oscillospirales > Acutalibacteraceae > UBA8612. The sequence continues at coordinate 83,582 of JAZSND010000051.1, forward strand.
TATGATTTTGAATTTGCTATAAACCAGATAATAGATAGTGAATTATCATACAATGAAACTCAAAGAAGAAAAAAAGAAAAAATCTTAGATGAAAATTTTAATTGGTACGAGGAATTAAGGGGGAAATACGCTATATATATAGATGATGAATGGATACATAATGTAGCAAAACTATCCCATTTTTTATCAAGTGAACATATAAAAACTCTTTATGACATCTACGGAGATTTAAATTCCGTCAAATTAGCTCTTACTAAACCTCTACCAGAAGAAGATACACATTTAGTTTTTGCTTCATTTATCCTCAAACATATAAAGCACATTCCAAGAGGTAAAATAAACAATATTAAAGATTGTCTGAATAATGATGGCAAAGAAGTTGTCGACAAACTCATGCAACTTGGTGAGATAAAAAGCAAATAGTATCTTTTGCTTTAACTAAGAATTAAAGTAAAGAAGCCCGAAGTGTTTCGAGCTTCTTTGTGTGCGATTTAACATATCAGGTTTGTTTTTTATAGAACTTCAACGCATCAACTCTCACTCCGTTCTGAATTACCTCAAAATGCAAATGCGGTCCGGTTGAATAACCTGTTGAGCCGACTTGTGCAATGACTTGTCCTTGTTTTACCGTCTGACCTATCGAAACAAGTAGAGCAGAACAGTGGGCATAGAGGGTTGAGTATGTGTCATTGTGCTTTATCTTCACATAGTAACCGTATGAATTATGCCAAGTGGCGGAGATAACAGTTCCGTCCGCAGCAGCAAGTATTGATGTTCCCATAGCAGAAGCTATATCAGTTCCGCCGTGAGTCTTTATTTCTCCCGATATAGGGTCTTTTCTTGTTCCGAAACGGGAGGTTATTGTACCGTCAACAGCGAGTGGCCAAGTGAACATATCTGTTCCTTGCCAACTTCCTTCGCCGATGATAATATCACCGTTTGACCCTATGAGTTCAATCCATAACGGGTCATATTCCTCACTCATCAGTTCTGCTAACTGTGCTTTTTGTTCATCGTCAAATTTATAAATCTCGGCAGTCTGATTTGCGTTAAGCTGTGCTATGACAACCGTTAAAACCTTTTTAGCGACATAAGTGGTGGTTTTTATGGGATTACCTTCGGCATCTGTTGTAACTGTTGTTTCAGCTACAAGTTTAGGTGTAACTACACCTGTCATTGTGTTCATGTCATTGACAATCTCACGGAGCAGTTCAAGTTTCTTTTCATCAAGAGTGACTACTTCCATAGCTTCATCTGTTGATGTTGTGGTTTTTACGGCATATATTGCGAGAACATCTTTCCAATTTATAGAGGAATTTCCTTGCACCTCAAACAAATCGTAGGAGTATGACGCTTTCATCGCCGTAAGATTTGCATAATGCTCGGATGTCAATTCAGATATTGCTTGTGACATTGTTTTGTCCGTTCCCGTAGTTTCGTCATTAGATAAGAAAATACCGAAACAAGTACCGCCAATAGCCGCTATAAGGCAAATAACAACTATGATTATAATGACAACGGGACCACCTGCATAAATTGCTGCTACTAATTCTTTAACTGCCGCAACAGTTGCTTTCGTGCCTGCAACTATTGCTTTGCCAACCGCCTTAACAGTTTTAGCGGTTGTTTTGACCGCTACCTTTGCGGCTTGTTTAGTTCTTTGTGCAATTTCGGCTGACTGCTTGGCTGTTGTTTTTGCAGTTTTTGTGGTCTTTTTTGCAGTTTTAACACCGTTATTTGCTATCTTGATACTCTTTCGTGAATTATCTATACTGCGTTTAGATTGTTTAACCTTGTGAGCATCCGCACCGATGGTGAGAATACTCTTGTTATCAGCGTTTGCTTTTTTTACAGTTGCAGGTGATTTGGTTTTAGGGGGTGTTTGTTTTCTTTGCCGGGGTTTCTTCACCTCATCAATAACCTCTGCTTTTTCGGTCTGCCTTACCTTTGGTGTGCTTTGCACCTTTTCTTTTATTTCGGGGGTATTTGGTTTTTCCTTAACGGATTTACCTTGCCTTTGCTTTGGCAATTTGGGTGAGGGTTCTTTGTCTGCTGTTTTCGGAACAGATTTTGTCTTTTCCTTTACGGCTTTGGCTTCTTTCTGCTTCGGACTCTTTTTTGATGTTGGCTTTTCAGTATCAGCTTTATCACCACTTGGTGTAGGTGAAGGCTCGGAAACATCCTCGGCTTCTGCCTGCTTTTCTTTTATCTTTTCAACACCTTTTTGAGCTACCTTTTTTGTCCCTGTTGCTGCAGTTTCCGCACCTATTCGCATACCTTCCGTAACTTTATCTGTTGCATATTGTTCGGGAGACACGTAATCTAGTTGTGTTGTGTTCTCGTTAACTTTCTCTTTAGTCTTAACACCGATGTCTTTTATTCTGTCACCAACATTTAACGCAGTATCGTGAACTTTGATTTCTTTTACTACTTCACGGGTTTTAACATTATTCCTCATTTTTCACCTCCAAATATTGAGTAATGATTTTGTATGTGATAAAATATAAAAAGCTTTAGGGGGTAATCGTATGGTTCTGTTTATAATTGGAAACGGTTTTGACATTGGCAACGGATTACAAACCGGATATAAACATTTCTATTATTTTCTTAAAAATAATCACAAAGAGTTTTTTCACTCTGTTGCATCGCTCTTTTTAGCTGAGTTTGAAACGGATCGTCTTTGGTGTGAATTTGAAGAGTGCTTGTCAGCGTTTAATCCAGAGCATTTCATTGACAACAAATTAACTCCTAAAGAAACTTCAGAAACTGTTTTGGATTTTCAGGAACTTTTATCCCAATATTTTAAAGATTGGATACATAATATTGCTTTGCCTAATAGTGAAGATTTAAATTCGTTCACCTCAAACTCGTTTTTTATAAACTTCAATTATACGGATACTCTTGAAAAGTTATATAATGTTCATTACGATAAGATCCTACATATACATGGTCAAGCATCTAATCCAAAAAACAAATTGATTATTGGCCATAGCAGTAAGCATACAATAGATGATATGTGTGAATCTTATGGTATCGTGAATAATGGAAATATTGAGTGTTCATTAGAAGAATTCAATTATTTGATAGCAACAGAAATGATGCTATTTACATTAAGAAAACCGACCGAGAAAATAATAGAGAAAAGACTCAAATTTTTGGATTTTCAACAAGTGTCTGAAATTGTGGTCTTGGGACATTCGTTAGGAAGTGTTGATTGGCCGTATTTCAAATACATCAAAAAACATTCATCACAATTGATTCATTGGAGTTTCAGTGCATATAGTGAACGAGATAAAGAACAAATACTTACCTTTATTAAGGAATTTCAAATATTCAGTTATTCTGTTGATACTCTTCAAAATCTAATTTCCAAATATTCCGACAATTAACTAAGTAGGCTTTGTTGCATTTTGTCAATAAAGCCTACTTTTAAATTACTCACCCAGCTTTGTAGTCATAAGTTTGTAGAGTTCTGTATCTTTGGGGAATTTACGCTCAAAGGGAACGAGAGCAGAGCCGACCTTAACAAGTCCATGACCTGCTTCAACATTGGTGATGTGTGTCATCTGTGTTTCGCTGATTTGCAGAAGATTTGCAAGGTCTTCCTTGTCAGTACCGCCTTGATTGAGCATAGTTATAAATTCAGAGTTTGCGAGCATTGTTCGTGCGGTATGGCTCTGAAGAAGGTCAGAAACGTTCTGCGTGATACCCGTAGCAAATGCACCGTACTTTCTTACTCGTTTCCACAAAGTAAAGAGGAAGTTTGCCGAGTATTCGTGCTGGAAAAGAAGATAGATTTCGTCAATGAAAATATATGTTTCTCTGCCTGCTGCACGGTTGGCAGTAATACGGTTGAGTATGCTGTCAAGAACTACAAGCATACCTATAGGCATAAGCTGACTGCCGAGGTCAAGAATGTCATAACAAATAAGTCTGTTATTGACATTAACATTTGTCTGTTTAGCAAATGTGTTCTGTGAGCCACTTGCAAAGAGTTCCATTGCGGTTGCAAGTTCCTGTGCTTCGGGTTCCTCCTGCTCTCTGAGGCAATCGCAAAGGTCTATAAGTGTAGGCGGTTTACCCTTGTAACTTCGTTTGAGATAAGGTGCGTACACTTTGGACAGACAACGGTCAATGATAGATTTCTGCATTGCTTCAACCTTTCCTTGTCCCATAACCTGCTCAAAGAGGGAAAGTACAAACTCCGCCTTTAATGCAATAGGACTTGCACCGTCTGCATAGTCTTTGTTAATATCAAGGCAGTTTATGTGATTTTTACTTGTTGCTGAAAGCTGAATAACCTGTCCGTCCATCGCTTCAACAAGAGGTTTATACTCTCGCTCGGGGTCAATGATAATGACATCAGCATCCGTTGATAACAACAACGACACAACTTCTTCTTTTGCCGTAAAGGATTTACCACTACCCGAAACACCAAGAATAAAGGAATTACCGTTGAGAAGGAATCTGCGATTTACGATAATCATATTCTTGGAGATAACATTAACGCCTTGGAAAATTCCGCCTTCGTGTTGAATTTCCTGTACTTTAAAGGGCATAAAAACAGCAAGGCTCTCTGTTGTAAGAGTACGCCTTGCTTCAATTTTGTTTATGCCAATGGGTAGTGTAGCATTAAAGCCTTCAAGCTGCTGATATTTAAGAACACCAATCTGACACATGTGCTTTCTGCCCATAGCAGTTATAGCCTCAGTATCGTTATTGAGTTCTTCAAGTGTATCGGCTGTGTGCATAACAGTAAGTACAACCTTAAACATCTTTTGGTCACGGGTTGTGAGGTCATCAAGAAACTCACGGATCTCTTTTCTCTGCTGTTCAAGGTCATAGGGAATAACAGAGGTGTAGTTGTTGTTTGCGTTCTGCTTTCGCTGATAGTTTGCGATATTGGTTTCAATGCCGAGAGCCTGCTTTTCACCGAATTTCTGTGCTTCTTCGGTTGATACGGGGATAATATCGTAATTAAATATCATATTACGGTTTGTGTCCGTAAGCTCCCATACAACGCTGTCTTTTACATAAGAGGGATAATCACGAATAAACAGAACACGGGCGAATTTGTCACCGACTTTGAAATAGTCCGCTTTAAACTCAAAGCCATCCGGGGCAATATAGTCCTTAAAGTTTTGTCCCTTTCGCATTGTATCTCTTAAATCAAAGCGATAATCTGCAACCTCATTAGGTCTGCAGAAATCGTGAATTATGCGAAGTCGCTCGGTAAGATTGAGTTCGGTGCATTTGGAGCCAAGTCTTGAAAAATGAGCCGTTAAATCTGCACCTATACGGGCGAAATGTGTTCTTGCTTCCTGTATGGACTTCTTCTGCACCGTAACAGTAATATATTTATCCTGCACAATGGCATTTGCACCGTTGGCGAGCATTGTCAGCATATCGTTGATTTCTTTACGGTATTTGTCTTTGTCGTCGTTTGCATTTTCAAGCAAAGCCATTTCTTTAAGTTCGGTCTTTTTGAGCTTTCTGTTGACAATGGTTATCTGACTTGAAACACCATTTTCAAGAGAGTTCAAAATTTCGCTGTACCTTAAAAAGTTTGTTTCCTTATCTTCTTTACTTGATACAGCATAGTTAATATCCGTAAACTTGAAAGTCTTTGAAAAATGTTCTCTGCCAGTCATAAAGATACCGTCAGAATAGACAGCATCAATTCTGATTACATCTTGCACGGATTTAGGAACGGTTAAACCGTCACCAAGCATTTCTGCGAAGCCTGTTTTTTTCTTTATTGTTCCTATCAGGTCGAACATCTGATTCACTCCTTTCTATTTCGTCATAAATGTTCTTTGAGATGAATTTGATTTCTTTGGGCATAAGTATCTCGGAACGAAGATATGTGAATAACACTTTTTCTGCTGTCATACCGTGATACTTGAAAAAGCCTATTGCCGCAAAGGGGGCGGCACCCAAAATGCAAACCCAACTCAAGGTTTCAATACCGAAAAACGGTCTTAATAAAAAGTACAAGCCTACGGCAACACCGCAGGCAAGAACTGAAAAAATAAACTGTCTTAATGACAGTCCAAAATATACCGCTTCTGTGTAATCGCGGATTTCACGGTTTATCTTAACTTCCAAATATAATCATCTCCTTTTTTAGATTGTATAATTAGACAGATATTTTCACTTCAGTGTATTATAATGTTCTTCTGCTAATATTTTGTAAGGGGACTTTATAATGATAAAAAATAAATTAAAAGCTATTCGTATGGGTGAGTTCTTTTTGAGTAAACGAGATTTTTCAAAGTTCTTAGATATAGCTGAACAACAATATTTGCGTTATGAAAACGGACAAGCAAATCCATCTTTAGAAATAGCCATTAAAATTTCTATTAAATTAAATAGAACCGTTAATGATATTTGGTATCTGTAAAACAACTTTTTAACTACTCAATTAAATTTTTTAATTAAATATGAATTTATTTTGATTGGTCAAGCATATACTTATACTGACAAACATTTTTGGAGGTAGTATGATATGCTAAACCATATAATAAACATAATTAAAAACACTGAACTTAGAGTAGAAATTGAAAGAACTCCCTTATTTTTTAAAAAGATATTAAAAATACTCGTTGGAGTTATAAAAATCTTTGATTTACTAATAGCTTTAAATTTGAGAGTTTTGATATTGGTTTTTATGTTCTTCACTATAGTGATTTGCATTTATAATATAGTTTTTCATTAAAGTCCCATCATTTCTTTGACTACTCGGTCTGCCATCTTTACTGTGCCGACAAGAACAATCATATTGAATATGAGTTCACCGACATAACTCCATACCTGATTTACTGCGGCTGCCGTTTCATCAACAACTGGCGGTGAATCAGCAAAGAGGGAGAAGATAATACAACCGAGTACGATTATTGCTCCTTCCAAACAAACTGCGGCGTATGACTTTATGAAGCTCTTACCGATGGAAGATGAAGTTTCACCCGCAAACGCAGATAAAGGTACAGGTGCGATTGCGGTATAAAGATAGATTTTGAAAAATCGTCCGTAAACTGTCATTATCATAACAAAAGATAATACCGTTATAAACAAACTGCCTATGAGCGTAACTGCCCATAGAGGTACGCTTTCCCAAAATCCGCACTCTTCTATTGATTTGATAATTGATTCCGGCAATACTGTTTGAGATACATCTGCAAGTCCCGAAGTCGCCATAATTTTTGCAACAACCCCTTGCACGATATTAAACAGAGCCATCATCAACTCCAAGCCATAACTTATTGCAGCTTTGGCGAGAACAAATCGAACAAACATTTTCACAGCAATTTCAGGTCTTTTCATTTCCGCAAAATTGCCGCAGGTTTTCATAACACCTACAACAAAAAACAGCACTAAAAGCGAATATCCTATCGCTTGAAGTGCGCCGTGTATATCAGTTATTACATTCCAAATTGTTCCGCCTTTGAATTCTTCAGGAGATTGAGTTATAAGAAGCCATATTTCACTGAGCTTTTCGTTCCAAGTTTCAAGAGAGTTCTGTAGGTTTTGTACTACCCAATTACTTGACTCCATTAAATACCTCCTTCCTAATAAAAAGAGGGTATGCGTTTTAGTGCATACCCTCAATTATGAATTTAACAAGCTATTTGTTTTATAGTTTTATTGATTTTTCGAGCATAGTTTATGATATTTCCTGTGCCCGAGTTGCTACCGTTCCATACTGCAAGGATAATATCAGATTTGTCCACCATATACTTGTTACATTTTGATATACAGTCCGAAGTGTATCGTGTTTGCAACATTGTATCTTTATCACAATCTCTTAATATAAAGTAATATTTCTCTTGTGATTCTACCCTCCATCTTATTGCTTGTGTTTCATAAGGCAAAGCACACTCTAAAGTAATAAATGGATATTCTTCTTTTAATTCAAGTACAATTTCGGCACACATCATATCAATTCCAAGTGACATACCTGAAATGAAGTGCTTTGCGTTTTCAGTTTCGATAAGTTCAATAATTGATTTTTTGAGAACTTTTCTTAATTGTGTTGTTTCCAAAGAGTTTTCGTCACCGAGAATAGTGAGAGTTTGTGGATTGTGTCCAGTTAGGCAAACTGTTGTTCCTTTTGTTTCTGACATATTTCATTCTCCTTAATTACTGTATAATGATTGTTTTGTAGCTACAATTTGATTATAACTATAAAATCGAAAAATGATGTCGAAAAAGAAAAGTTAATTTGAGAAAATCTGAAATTATCTGTTTTTCTGGTTTTTAGTACACATTAATTTTCTGAAAAGATAACAAAGTGCAACTCGGTAAATAGCCATACTGCAAAAATTCAGTATGGCTTTATCTTAACCTACAATCAGGTCAAGAATCTCTTTTGCAAAGGTAATTACAATACCACCTGCGACTGTAAGGAAACCGTTAGCTCGCTGTGAGGGGTCGTGAGATTTGAGCGAGAGACCGACCTGCACAATACCGAAGCCGAGAATAATAAGACCTACTGCACGGATAAGTCCGAAAATAAAGGTCGAGAGATTGTTTACAACGGCAACGGGATCGTCAGCGGCAAAGGCGGTAACTGCAAGTGTGAAAACCATAGTGAGGCACACAACGAGCGATATAAAAAGTTTAAAGCCTTTTCTTACATTGCCCTGCAGGGGCATTTTTTCCTTCTTTGTGATAGAATTATTCTTCATTAGATTCTTCCTCCTTATAATTGATTAATATTTCTTCAATTTCTTCGCTTGAATAAATGATATAGGTTTCTTCTTCCTCCTCTGATGATTCTTTAACCGAAGTCATTTCGATCTGAGAAGTCTGTGTGCAAGTGAGATTACCGACAGAGTATTCAGAAAAACCGTGAATATATGGTTTCCCGTGTCCGTCTGTTGTAAGTCCCACATTAGGGTGTTTGAGTATGTCATACTTTAGGTCAAGAATTGGTCTTTCACCTCGGATAAATAAAAGAGCATACTTGTTATCCAACATTCTCACTTCATCGGGAGTGAGAAGCTCACGTCCCGAAATCTGATAGTTTGTTGAATAACTGCCGTTTCGTCCACGGGATTGACCGTAGGTGTTTGTGTCAATGGTTTCTTTGCCGAGCAACTTTGAAACATATTCGTGTGTTGACTGTTCATTACCGCCGAGATAGAGAAACTCGTCACAGTTACCGACTATGCTTTCCCACTGTTTTTCAAACAGAGCTTTTAACTGTGCCATATTCTGAATGATAATCGACACAGATATTTCACGGGAACGCATTGTTGCCAAAAGTTTGTCGAAGTCATCGGGTAAGGCGACATTGGCAAACTCGTCCATTATGAAATGCACATGAACAGGTAGTCTGCCCGAATGTTTAAAGTCAGCTATGTTGTATAACTGCTGAAACAACTGTGTGTAGAGCATACCTATAATAAAATTAAAACTGCTGTCGTTGTCGGGGATAACCGCAAAGACAGCAGTTTTCTTTTCTCCGATGCTTGTTAAGTTCATCTCATCGGTTTGTGTCATAGATGCAAGTGATGTTAAATCGAACTTTTCAAGGCGGGCAAGTAAAGTAATCTGAATAGATTTAAGTGTTTTACCTGAACCTTTATGATAAGAACGGTAATATTTCAAAGCGATATGATTTGGATTCTTCTGTTCCAATTTCTCAAACAGTACATCAAGAGGACTTATGAAGTTTTCATCATCTTCGCTTACGTCACCTTGTCTTATCATTTCAAGTACCATTGTAAAGTTCTGCTCTTCAGGCGGTGCTTCGTAGTGCAGAAAAGATATGAGTGCTTTCAAGAGCATACTTGCCGCTTGGTCCCAAAACGGGTCTTGTGATTGAGAGCCTTTCGGAGTGGTGTTCTTGAAAAGGTTTGTAACAAGTCGCTGAATATCGTTGTCATCTTTGATATAGACAAACGGATTATAACAGTCACTCTTTTCCATATTTATAAGGTCAATAACCTTAATCTCATAACCTTTCTCTTTCAGAAGATTACCTGTGTCACGGAGTAACTCACCTTTGGGGTCAAGGGTTATAAAAGAGGTGTTGGCATTGAGTATGTTGGGTTTAGCAAAGAAACGGGTTTTACCCGCACCACTACCACCGCAACAAAGTATGTTGAGATTTCGTCTGTGAGCCCTGCCGTCAAGTCCTATGGCTGTATTTTGGGTTAAGATTTTATTTTGTGTCATATCTTCTTTATTGAGATACTTTTTCTTAATAACCTCAGCCTTGCCCCATTTAGCAGAGCCGTGTTCTTCACGTCTGCGGTAATTCTTTTCGCTTGAAAGATATATACCGATACCAATGGCATAAGCAACAATTAAAATGAGGACAGTTTTTAAGCTGTCCTCACAAATTTTTATGTTTAGGGGATTGGCAAATGCAACGGAAAGATTATTTACAATGCTGACAAGTCCGCCTTTTATATACGGTGCTATCAACATACCGAGCCACACAACAGGAATTAAACCGCAGGCATATAGAATGAGATTAGTTTTTGAAAACTTATCTTGCCTCACGGTCAAATCTCCTCTTTTCTTTAGCGAATGGTGCATCTATGATTTTCATAAGAAGCTCATCAACATCTTCAATAGGTTTGTTTTCTTCAAGAAGTTTGTTGCGAAACTCATTGAAACCGTTTATGAGTAAATCGTGTTCAAAGCTGTCAATGGTAATTACTCGTTTATCAGATTTCATCGGCAAACTCCTTTATCGTGCGTCTTTATTTTTGTTCTTTACTTCAAGCACCTTTGACATACTCTGTGACATACTGTTTGCTTCATCACGGATAGCAGAAAGTTCCTGTCTTATGTCTTTGGGTGACATACCTTCAAACGGATTTTTCTTTCTGTCAATGTCCGCAGGGTCAATGCCTACTCTTGCACAAGAGATAAAAGCAATACCGTATGCCGATACTTCACATTTGTCACGGCTATAATCACCCTTGTCCAATCTAGCGTGTGCAATTTCTTTTGACAATGCACGGAAGATTTCGTCACCCTTCATGCCCTGTCTGATGTGAATAACTTTATCTTCGCTTCTGTAAAGAGCAGAAACATTTTCAGGCAGGTCATTTCGGATTTCAACGGGTACGGGGGATGTGTTGACAAGCGCTTTGATAAGCAGACGCTCGTTGTATCTTTTCTTGGGCGGAATCTTCTGAACGGCGGTAGTCTGTGAAATGTCGAAAACCTTTTTAGGCTCATAGTAAGTGCCTACACTGCCGTCCTCTCGTTTAAACTCTTTGCCGGGTTCAAGTATATATATACCTGTTTCATTTTTCTTGATATATACACCTGTCTTGTTCCACGCCTCCAAGTCACGAAGTTTAAGTGCTTCGGGCATCTGGTGTGCAACCAACAGAGAGTTGCTGACAGCATATCTGTCAAAACGGCTCTGCACTGCAAGATAACGAACATAGTTAAGCGGGTCGGAAAGACCGCTTGATGCTTTGTCAAGCATTGTATAAACATCGTTCTTGATTTCCTGTCTGCGTTTTGCCCAAGCCTCCTTATCAAAAGATTTTTCGCTTTTGCTATCCGCAGGCTGTTCTTTCTTGTTGCTCTGCGCTTCGCTCTGCTCACTCATAATAATATCGTCAAGTTCTGACATTTTCTTTTACTCCTTTCTTTTTGGATTTCTTTTTTGTAGGTGTTTTGATTTCTTTTGCTTCGTTCCTTGCCTTGTCCTGTTCTGCACGGATTTCTTTTAACTGTGCTCTGACAGATGGGCGAGAACGAACATCGTTACTATCCCGTGTATGGGGAGTATCCTTTTTGCTCCCGAAAGTAGGCTCGGACGGATGGGATTTTTCCGCCTTCGCCACAGAAGGGTTGTCGTTGTACGGCTTTTCTTTTTGCTGAGGCGAATTGAAAAGTTCATCGATAAATCTATCCTCGGGAGTTTTACCGGGATGACTTCTCAACGGTACTTCTTTAATATCCTCTTTAGATTTTTCTACTGCTTTTCTTATGGTAGCTTTATTGTTTGCACCAAGGCTGAAGCGTTCAAAAATTCTATTTACCTTTGCTGCATCTTCTTCTCGCACCATAATATCGCACTTACCGTCTTTGCTGTTCTTATCTTTGAGAACGTGATACATTACGCCGTACTTCTTGGCAGCCTCACAAAACTTTTTTAAATCTCTGTCTTTAAGTTCAAAAACTTTTACAGGACTGTTAGCCTTAAGCATTTTCTTGAGAGATGCCTTACCCTTTGATGGTGTGTTGTTGTCTTTAAGTGCAAGTGTAATCATTCGCTGTAATCTTTCAGCACTGTCACCTGACAGTTTGATTAACATTTGCACACCGTCCATAGTTATCCGCATTACTTGTTCAGCGGCTTCGCCTGAACTGCTCATTAACTTTTCTCTCCTTTCTGTAGTTAGGATGTTTGATTTCTTCTATTCGGTCATCAATTATTGGTTTCTGATTTTCGATTTGTTCGCAAACAAAAATATCTCTCCGAAGTTTTTTTAATCTTTCAGAGAGATATGAAATATGTTCTTTAATTTCAGCAACTTCATTTTCATCGCCATTGCGGTTGGCAACTTTCAATTTGTTTCTCAATCTGTTTCGTGCTTCTTCGAGCTCTTTGATTTCATCTTTTCGAGATTGCTTGAAGTCTGCAAGTTGTTCGGGAGTGTCAATGTCATTTCCGCACAAGAGATTTTGTTGCTCAATCAGTTTATCAAGTTTTCTGATTTCTTGATAGAGTATCTTTTGTGCTTCACGGTTTGCATTAGGTCTTTCTTTAACTATGCTGACAATGGTAACGAACTTTACATACACACCTTGATAAGTTTCATCTGGTGTTGATTGCATAAGATACGATTGCAGATTTTCTTGTGGAGGTATATCGACTTGATACCTTCTCCAAGATTCATCAACTCTACGCATGAGATTATCTATCGCATAATCTTCACCGAGAGTGTGCAATCTTCTCGGCCTTGCAAACTGCGGATGAGAGATTGTCGGATGCTTTCGTGTGAAATCAAAAACATAACCGAGCTTCTTCATCTTGTTCATAAAGTCCTTACGGCTTATTGATACAAGGATACATTCATCGATGTCCCTGCGAATTATATTGTTCTTTGTTACGTTATCTAACTTCTCATCCATATAAATATTGTATGGAACTTTGCGTGATGGTTGAGGGTCTTTGATAACTGACAGACCGTGTTCAATACAAATCTCATCGGATACATCTCGCATCCTTCTGTAATTTTTTTTGTTGTCGTAATATTTTTTACCGTCAAGGCAAGAAACAGAGTTGATTACAAAGTGATTATGAACACAGTCAGTGTTCACATGAGTTGAAACCAAAACTTCAAATCTGTTTGACCAAATCGCTTTGGCAAACTCAACTCCGATAGCGTGACCTTCTTCAGGTGTTACTTCACCCGGTGCGAAAGATTGAACTGCATGATACGCAAGTATCCCGCTTTCCTTTTTGTATTCTTTTTTTGTTTCCATCATTTGCTCGTAAGCAAATTCTTCCTGACAGTTAAGAGCAGTGACAAAAAACTTTTTCATTGTCTTGTCACCGTCAACTGCATAACTTATCGCAGAAGCAAGTGATTGTTCTTGTGGCTCAGAATACTCATCGTTTTTTGTTTTGGCTCGGTTAGAAATATAGTTGAGAGTTTTATTGACGCTGTGACTTATATCCCAAATTTTTATCGTTGCCATAATTAAATTTTCTTTTTCATCGTGAATGCTTCTCGCATTAGTATCTCGACTTCACGCAAACCTGAAATTGCTTTTCGTAAATCAGGAACGTTAAGAATACCGTTTGTTCTTGCTATCACAAGAATCTGATTAAGATTATTACCGACAGCTCTCAACTCTCTTATGAGAGTTTTGTAATCTGCGGGTGGTGCTTGAACAGGAACAAAACCAAGAATGATATATCTGAATAACTGTGACCGAGATAAACCTGTTTCTTTTGCGAGTTCTGTAAACTTAAGATATTCTTCTTCATTTAAAAAGATATGAAGTCCATAATTTCTTTTTCTCATTACATCACTCCTTTCTTATGAAGTTTGTTTTTTATAACTGTTGCGGTTGCGTTTGATGCAAATGCGATAACAGCAACGGCAACAATGCTAACTGTGTTCATTGGAATCTCCTCCTTTCTTCACGGGGTATTAGGGGTGTGAAACCCCTAACAAGCGAATTTGTGTCCACAAATTCAGTGCTTGTTAAGACTAATGCCACGGGCACTACCGTTCCGTTAATAGATTTCATCGATGAGTTTTTCTTCGTCATTGTCATCGTGAGGACTCATAGACGATAAGCTGTCGATGAAATCAAGAGCGATTAGGTCATATTCATCCAGCTCTTCTTCACTTATCGTTTTTTCTGTAGTTTCATCCATTTCGCTTTCTTCTTCGTCATTGTCATCGCTTCCTTTTTCGAAAACAGAGTAGAGAGTTACGGTTTCTGCATTTGGTGAATTGTCAATCAAAGGGGTCTTTGTATTAAGAGTTGTTACCATCTCAAGTGCAACTTCTGCAGAGGGAGCCGTAGCTGTAACTTCAACTATCTTTGTTTCAGTTACGATTACTTTATAGTCTTTCATCAATATCACCTCCTATCTTTCTAAATCTTTTTTGTTAGGCACATAAGGAACTGCTTTGATTTCCTCGCCGTGTTTGTAAAATCTTTCAGGCTTTTTGAATCGTTCTGAAATTTTTTCGATCTGCACATCGGATAAACTTGTCAAGTCATCGCCGTCACCTTTGCAAATAAAAAACTTGCCGGCAATAATATCCGTTACTCGACCTTCTTTGTTTCTTAAACTTCGATTGAGTGGTAAGCCATCAATCTTTCCGTCACGGTTAAAGACGATAACAGTGTCACCATCAAACGGAATGATGTCGATGTTCCCTTCGACTACCTTCCTCATATCTTCAAACTTGTAGCTGACCTCCGTGACCTGTGCGAGTTTGCCCGGTTCTAAAAGTACGACCTTTATTTTTGGGGGAAGCAGTTCTGTCGTTTCAAAATTTACGCTGTCAAAACTATTAGCATCAAGAATATACTCACCAGTGTAATAATCTTTCATCACACTCTGCTGAGCTTCATCTAAACTATCTGCCATAACTTTCACAGACTTTCTTAATGTTTCTGTTATTACAACTTCAAACTCTTTCATCGGCAATCTCTCCTTTCTTTTTGAGATTTGTATGGTATGTTCAAAGTGTATCGAAGATAATCATTTACATCTTTTCCTACGGGAACGAAGTGACTTCTTACCGAGTATTTATCAGACAGAAGATTTGTTAATGCTCTTGCTGCGTTATGTCCTGCTCTGTCATTGTCAAGATGAAGATGGATTGTCCTTGTGTTGTGCTTTGCAAGGTAAGAAGAAAGTGCAACAGGAATTTTTATTTGCTCATTGCTTCCTTGGTTATATACTCCGGAAAGAGAAACAAGGCTCAAACTTTTATAGTCTGAGCCTTGTCGTTCACAAAGGGTTGCGTATGAAATTAAATCTATTGCACTTTCAAAAACGTGAACCGTATCAGTATAATCGTTTACCTGCCGAAAAGAAAACTCTTTGTTGCTTCCGGCAACATCGTAAAAGAAACGGTTGCCTTCCGTTCCTCTTACGGTTGCGTATCTCGGTTTATGTTTTTCATCGTAACCGACAAACACAATGTTATCTCTTTGCAAACTCTGATAGATGAAACCTTCATTGATGAAGTGGTCTATAACTGTTCGGGATATTCCTCTGTTAAGAAGATAAGAGATAACTTTATTGTTGTTGGGTGCTCTCGGTAAAAGTGAAAAATTTTTTATTGTCTGATTTGTTTCGTGAGTGGTGATTGGTAGTTTTTCAAACGCTGCTAATAGTAAAACGGCGTCCTTAAAATCCATTCCTCTTACTTTGACAAGAAAATCCAAAGCATTCTTACCGCCTATACCTCTCGACCACCACATCCACTTACCATTTGAAATTTTTAAGCTTCCGTGTGTCTTGGTTGAGTAAGTGTTTGGGGATACTCTTGTCAGTTCATCAGGCTCACAGCATTGCAGATATGTCAGCAGGTCAATTTCTTTAACACGGGCAACGGTGTCGGGGTTAATATACTGCATTGTTATCTGCACTCCCGACTTGTTCGTGCTTTAAGCAAGTTGTGAAGTTCATCAGCCTTGTTTTCAATACAAGAAAGTATTTCCTGCATATGACTACTTTCGCCGTTTTCCCAAGCTAAAAAGAGTTCACTTAACGGTTTTTTCTGTTTGAGAAGTGCCTTGCACTGTTGAGGTGTCAAATCGTTTTCTTCAAGAGATAACAGAATATCCTCTCTCAAAACGAGTTCATAAGAGTGCTGCATAACAACCTCGGGTGTTGAACTGCGAAGCATTGATTTGAACTGTTCCCGTTCGGCAAACATCTTGTTATATAAAGCTGTGCTTAACTGTTTACTAGTCATTTTATCAACTCCTAAAAAATAGGGCAAGATATAATTCTTGCCCTAAAAATTTGTTGTAGCATTATTGTGTTAACTATAATAAGTAGCTTCATTTTAATTCACAAAATACAAACACCCATATAGAATGAATATATATCATTGTTTTGAGGAGATGTTGGGGTTAAGCAATTGTTTGTAAAAAAAACCTTGTACCAAATTATAACATTTGATACAAGGTAAAAGTAACAATCAACACTATTCTTTGAATATTGAAAAATATTTATCGCTTTCATTAGGATAATCTTTTAAAATAGAGATATATTCTAACAAAAAGAGTTTCTCTGCTAACTCCATCTCGTTTAATTTATAATTCTTTTCAGCATAATATAACGTTCTCGATAAAATATCGATAAATGGAGTTGGGCAAGTAAAGGCACTGGGGAAAGAAATGCTGTCTATTTTTTTTATGCTGTCATCCTTTTGCTGTTCTATTTTTAAGTTCATTATTTCAAGCAAATAGTCAAATGCAGCTAACAACAAGATCTTTTGAATACAGATATCGATTTTGTCATCTTCAATTTCCTTGCCTATTTCTCCTGAATCGATAATTTTACATTTGATTCCACAAACAACAAGAATGGCAGCCATTTTGTGTCTATCTAAATATTCCACTTCATCTTTTAAATACTTGCTTTTATAATCAAGATATTTATCATTAACAGATTTAATATATTCATCTTTTTTTTCGCTATAAAAAATTATATTTAGTCCAGAAGAATTTAGCGCTTCGCAGTATTGCTCTACAACATTAAAATATGATTTTATAGTATTATCCATAAATTCACAACCTCCTAAACATGCATAACTACACACTAATCTTTTGCAGGTGTTGAAATGAAATCTCGACTATAGGTTCGTTCGCTTAGTGTGTGTAAATCACTCTTGAAACTAATATCACAGTGATTAGGACCGGCATTATTAGCCTTTTTTGCAACAACAAAGTGACTATTTTTATTTTCAAGAGTTAGACCGCTGATATCTATGCCAATATTATTCAATATATCTTTTTTAAGCGTTCTATTGTGGATTTTGGGGGTTATTAACCATCTTATACCATACCAAACAAAAATTACAACTCCTAAAATTCCTATGACCAATAATGATACTGCTAACTTGAAATCCATTTAATCCACCTCAGTTATCTATATTATTTTCTTGTTAAGATTATTTATACTTCAACGGAAAACAGAACAATTAACTGTTCAAAAATTCCGTCTGCTGCAGAAAAGATCATATACATCCATACAACTAGCTCCAGGAGAAAAGCTGCAACAGTATTATCGCTTGAAAAACGGAACAAATATAATGCAGGAGCTATTAAGGTTACACTTAAAAACACAGCTAAAATAAATAATCTACTCAAAAAAGGGTTCGCTCTAGGGACAGTGTTTGTTGCTCTGAAGATACCTTTAAAGCTTTTATTCCTTTTTCGTTCTAATTCCGAAACCTTTCTTAACAAAGTTAGTACTGTCTGCATTACAGGAATAAGATTCATAAATAAAGAAAATGTCATCGCATCGGTGTTACCCGAATTTAATCCCTTAAGAGATAACACAAATCGTAAAGCCACTAAACCCATGGTAAAGGAAATAAACACTATTTCTTTTTTAGCTTTACATTTCAAATTTCCCATTTTTTGATATCCAAGAAATTTAAAAAACAAGAAAAGTACATTTTCCCCGCCCAATGAGTACCCCCCTTTTTTTGTTTGTTGTGCACAAAACTTGAAGAGTGATTGTGGCAATTTACCCAATCAAAAACATACATGCTAAGTTATTTTAGCATGTTTTGTTTCTAAATGCAAGCAGATTATTATTATTTTATATAGCATTGAATTCTGCAACAACAAAAGATGGGTGTTGGTATACTCATATGCATTATATTCATCTTTATCATCTTGTTTCCCGAACATATACTCTCTCATATGAATCAATTGAATTAGGTTCACCATCGTCAATCTCATTTTCATTGTGATTCATATCGAGTAGTGCATTGAGTTCTCCGAGCCTTTCCATCTTCTTCTCCAATTCTTCTTCTTGGGGGAATGGTTGTTCAATCTGTTCCTTGGCATTGGAAAGCTGAGTCTTGGTATCTTCAAGCTGTTCAATACAAGCGGTTTTCTTTTTCTCAAAGTCACCGATGAGATTATCAAGTCTTGTGATATTACCGTGAACATCCGAGCCAAGCGGAGTAGAATGACGAAGTGAGCCTATGAGAGATATGACAAATTGCTTTTGGAAGGTATCAAAAGATAACTCCAATTCAAAACCTCGGTAACTGCCGATTGTTTTCGGCTCAGGGGATTTCATAGACTGACAGATTTCAAGAATTGCCGAGCCTGCTGATTTCTTTTCGGTATGGGTTATACCCTCCAACACCATCGGACAGAAACCGTCTGAATTAGGCACAGAGTTTTCACTCGCTGTCTTAATATCTTCCTCATAACCTTTGATTCGATTTTCTAATCTCAATATCTCTTTTGGATAAAACATAACAACTTTATCTTCGAGAGCATATCTCTGACTCAAATGGTTCTGTTTCAAAAGTTTGAGTTTCGATACTGCAACATCCAAATCCATCTTTTCTTTGATATAAGGATTACCTGTTGCAAGAGCTTTGATTTCGGCATAAGATAATGCCTGCTCGTCAACATCTTCTGCTGAACGCACAGGCGATTTTGAAGTCATAATCTGACCTATGAACTTTTGCTTGTTTTCAACCAACTGATACAAATAAGCATCAAAGGTTTCTTCCGTTACATAGCTGAAGATTTCAACCTCGGGATTTTCGTTGCCCTGTCGGACAATTCTTCCTTCTCTCTGTTGGAGGTCAGCAGGTCGCCACGGACAATCGGTGTGATGAATTGCTATAAGTTTCTGCTGCACGTTAGTACCTGCACCCATCTTGGCTGTACTGCCGATAAGAACTCGTACCTGACCGGAACGAACTTTACCGAACAGTTCTTTTTTCTTTGCCTCTGTGTCAGCATCGTGTATAAAGGCGATTTCCGTTTCGGGTACACCTTTTGCGATGAGTTTCTTGCGAATATCATCATATACATTGAAAGAGCCATCATTGTGCGGAGTAGATAAGTCACAGAACACAAGCTGTGTGGATTTCTGTGGAGTAGTTTTTTTCCACATATCGAAAACATTATCGGCACAAATTGACACCTTGCTCGATGGGTCATCGGGCAACATCTCATTCACAAGGCGTTGGTCAAGTGCCGTCTTTCTGCCGTCATTGGTAATGAGCAGCATATTGTCAACATTAGAACTCACCATTTTGTTTCTTACTTTCTCGGCTCGTTCTGCAAGAGAAGCAACTATCTCTTTCTGCTGTTCAGTCGGTTTAACCGCAACATTGTGATAGTTGGCTTTGGGAACGGGAAGATTGAGCATATCTGCCGTCTGAATATCCGCCATCTGCTTGAACATCATCATAAGTTCAGGCAGGTTATAGAATTTTGCAAATCGGGTTTTAGCACGGTATCCCGTGCCTTCGGGTGCAAGTTCAATAGCGGTTACAGTTTCACCGAAGGTTGATGCCCAAGCGTCAAAGTGTTGCAGATTACGGTCAACAAGTGTTTCATACTGCAAGTATCTCTGCATAGTGTAGAGTTCTACCATTGAGTTTGAAACGGGAGTACCAGTAGCAAAAACAACACCTTTACTGCCTGTAATTTCATCAAGGTATCTGCACTTCATAAAGAGGTCAGATGACTTCTGTGCTTCAGTCTGTGCAATACCGCCGACATTACGCATTTTTGTGTAGAGGTACAAATTTTTGAATGCGTGAGCTTCGTCAACAAAGAGCCTGTCAATGCCAAGTTCTTCAAAGGTAACAACATCATCCTTGCGGGTTTGGTCATTGAGTTTTTGGAGTTTTGCCTGCAACGACTTTTTAGTTTTTTCAAGCTGTTTAACAGAGAATTTTTCGCCCTTGTTAAACTTGATTTGTCCGATACCGATGGTTATTTCATCAATCTGTTCTTCAAGCATTCTCTTTTGTCGTTCAATACTTAGCGGAATTTTCTCAAACTGTGAGTGTCCTATAATAACAGCATCATAATCGCCCGTAGCTATTCTTGCACAGAACTTTTTACGGTTCTTTGTTTCAAAGTCCTTTTTGGTAGCGACAAGGATATTTGCCGACGGATAAAGTTGCAAATACTCTGCTGCCCACTGTTCAGTAAGATGGTTAGGTACAACGATGAGTGACTTGTTACAAAGTCCAAGTCTTTTGCTTTCCTGTGCCGCAGCAACAATCGTGAAGGTCTTGCCTGCACCAACTACGTGTGCAAGAAGTGAATTACCTCCGTACATGACTCTTGCAACCGCATTTACCTGATGAGGTCGTAAGGTTATTTCGGGATTCATACCCGAAAAATTGATGTGGCTTCCGTCATATTCACGTGGTCGCATACAGTTGAACTTGTCATTATACATTCGTACAAGTCTTTCTCTGCGGTGAGGGTCTTTCCAAATCCAATCCTGAAAAGCCTGCTTTATCATTTCCTGCTTACCCTGTGCAATCGCAGTTTCCTTTTTGTTGAGAACGGGTTTTCTGTTGCCGTTCTCATCTTCAACATAATCGAATATACGGACATCTCGGAGATTAAGAGTTTCCTCAATAATCTTATATGCGTTAATACGGTTGGTGCCGTATGTGGTGTTTGCGATAACATTCATACGGTCATAGTTTTTGTTCTCAATGTTCCATTCAGCGGAAATCGGTGAATAGTGTACCTTTATATTCCACTGAGCGTATCTCGGAGTTTGCAGAAGTTCAAACATAAACTCTCCGACAACATCAACAGGAAGCCAAGTCGCACCCAAGCGGACAGAGATTTCACTTGCCGTCAAATCTTCAGGTTGTACCTTTTCAAGCATTTCGACATTGGTACTGTAATCTTCGGGATAAATCTCGGCTGTTCGCTTTGCAAGTTCAAGTTTCTTTCTGACATTACCCGAAAGGTATTCATCTGCGGTGAGATACCTCTGCTCTCTGCTGTCCTCCGATATGTGTTCGGGGTTAAGGAAGATTACGCCTTTGAGTTCTTCAAAAAGCTCTTGTTCTGTCTTACCCGTGAGCTTACACATATAGTCCATATCAACACAAGCTTTTTCACCGATTGATACTGCCAATGCTTCACTTGCCGTTTCAACAGATGTTACAGCGATATGTGGCTTGATTGTTCGTTTTGTGAACATATCTGCCTTACGTTTGAGTTCACCGTTTTCACCGATAACTTCAAGTGAACAAAGTAGGCAATATGAACTGTCATCAGAGAATACAAGGCGGTTTGCTCTTGCATTGAGCAGACCGTATTTCTTTGTGAATTTGTCATAGATTTCATTTAATCTTTCCTGTGCAGAAAGAATAGCTGAATCGGGATAATCGTCTGTCTGAAGCCTTATGAGTTCACGCACACAGTCCCTTATTTCAATCATACCCTTTATACGGCTTTCCGCTGTTGCAGAAACATCAACGGGTGTCATTCTGCTGTCACTACGGTAATACACCTTATCTTCAACAACAGTAAAACTGAAATTCTTAACATTCGGGTCTGCGGGTACGGATAAATCTTCGGACTCGCCGACATCGGAAATTTCAAAATCCTTTATCTCGGCGTGTATGTTCTGTATTGCTTCTGAAAGAAGATCGGAGAGTTCTCTATCCTCATAGGGTTTACAGGTCAATGACTGACCGAATTGTGAGGACTCCATAACCATATCACCGAGTACCATTTCGGGATGGTCAACAAAATACTTGTTGTATTCGTTGCCGTTCTCATCACGGTCAAGGTGTACCCAATCAGGCTCATCATTAACAAGGGTATCTCTTTTCTGTAAAAAGAGAATATCCGATGTTACTTCTGTACCTGCATTAGCCTTAAATGTGTTGTTCGGCAGACGAATGGCGCCAAGCAGTTCTGCCCTTTGTGCGATATACTTTCTTACAGCAGGATTTTTCTTGTCCAAAGTACCCGATGAAGTAACAAAAGCAATTACACCGCCGGGGCGTACTTTATCAAGGGTCTTGCCGAAAAAGTAATCGTGTATGAGCCAGTTGTGTTTATCGTACTTTTTGTCGATAACCTTAAACTGCCCGAAGGGAACGTTACCTACCGCAACATCAAAAAAGCTGTCGGGTAATGCTGCTTCTTCATAACCCTGTACCGTAATACCCGATTTCTGATAAAGCTGCTGTGCAATTCTGCCCGTTAAGCTGTCAAGTTCAACACCGTAGAATTTGCTTTCACTCATCTTGTCGGGGAGCATACCTATGAAATTACCCGTACCGCACGAAGGCTCGAGGATGTTACCGTTTTCAAATCCCATATTGCCGAGTGCTTCATACATAGCACGGATAACAACGGGGGGAGTATAAAAAGCGGTAAGCGTACTTTCTCTTGCAGCGGCATATTCTTCGGGAGAGAGCGTAACAATAAGTTCTTTGTATTCATCTGCCCAATTTGTTTTGCTTTCATCAAAAGCATCTGCAAGACCGCCGAAGCCAACATACTTTGAGAGTGTTTCCTGCTCTTCGGGAGTTGCAAGACGGTTTTCAAATTCAAGCTCGTGCAGAAGATTGATAGCAGCCATATTGTTACGGAATTTTTCTTTTGCACCGCCGACACCGAGGTTATCATCGGTTATTCTGAAATTGTGTTTTTCGCTGTCGGGAACAGTGGGATGAAGTGTTGTGACCTTTTCTTTCTTTTCTTCCCATACGGGAGGAGTAAGAGCAGGCTCTTCAGTGCGAAGTGTCTGAATTGTCACATCAAAGGGTAGTCCGCTTTCTTCGGCGGGTATTTCCGCAACCTTTTCTGTTGAATAGGTTGGTGCTGTCTGCTGTTTTATCAGCTCACGGATACGACCTATTTTTTCAACTCTATTTATAGGATACAGAACAGAGGTGTCACGCATTGAAACATCACCGAATACTGGGTCGATTTTTTCAATAACGAATTTCGTACCGTCAATTATTACCTCTTTGCCTATGAGTTCTGAATCAGGAATAACAGAAAGTTTTTCCTTTTCTCTCTCTAATTCCTTTATTAACTGTTCAGCAATATTTTTATCATCTGTTTCCGATTCTTCAACTATGCTTTTCAGTTGAGCAATAACCGAGTCTATTGATTTCGGATTCTGCAGGTCAGCAGCAAGTTTACTTGCGGCATCTTCTTCTGACTCGCCGATTTCAAGCGTATCTCTGAAACCGTAGAAATCAAAATCTCTGTAAAAATCAACAAGTCTTTCAGCAAGTGTTCTTTCATTCGTTACTTCTTTGCCGGTAACTTCAGAATCCAATCCTGTGTTCGTATATGTCTTTGATTCAAAAACTTCATCGGGAATATAGACTAAATCATCAAAATCCAAGCCATAAAGTTCATATTCAATCAATGATTCAAGATTGTCATAGCTTCGGCTGTCATAATGGTTATTGTCTATGAATCTGTCAATTTTGAAATCCACAAGATTTACAGAAACCTGAACGGGAATTTCTGCATCTGTAAAGGTGGTGTAAGCGATTTCAATATTTTTCATATCATTAAAATCTGCACCTTTACCATATTCTTTAATACAGAATTTATCTATCAGTTTTTTTGCTTTTTCAATAGGTTCAAGTTCACTGTTTTCACCAATTTGAGGCATCCGAAATGTTTTTCTTGCAGTTTCACCATCGGGAATTGCCGAAATGACTACTCTGCTTTCTTTGCGGATATTTTCAAGATATGCTTCAAGTCTATGAACAGGGAAACCGACCATCGGCACTCTTTCGTCATCATTTACAGCTCTTGAGGTAAGAACAAGTTGAAGCGAACTTGCCAGAGTTTTTGCATCATCATTGAATGCTTCAAAGAAATCTCCGACCTGATATAAAACAACTGAATCGGGATTGTCAGCTTTTATCTCATTGTATTCATCCAATAAATTGTTACGGTTACTTTCTGTGTTTTCGGAAATCTCGACTTCTTCCAATATAGGAGTAGCGGAATATCTGTCAATTACACCTTTATCCAATGACATTACTACCATATCAATGTTTTGTGCATTGAGTTCCTTAACACAATAACTCAGATTAAAGTCAAGAACCTGACAGCAAGGTGTAAAAACATTACCGTAAAGGTTCTTTCTGGGTGCTGTATAGTGAGTATGCATTGAAAGAATTTCGGCATCCTTGCCGAATGCGTTATAAAATCCTCCTGTGTGCAGAAGAACTACACTATCGGGATTTTCCTTTTGCACCTGCTCATATTTAAGCAAGAAATCGGGTTTGTTGCTTTCGTCAATTTCTGTTTCAGCTTCATCATTCGCAGCAGGTCTTTCAACATCAACTTCTACTCTCAAATGATTATTTGCAGGATTTTCCCTTACTCTTTTCTCAAATACAGCTTTCGAGAATTCCTCGGTAAACAGAGGATACTGACTGTTACTGAGGATAACGGGGTCTTCAAGTGAAAGAATAGTGTACTCATCCGCACCGATATATACGGTATCTCCGAGATTGTATTCGTACCTGTATTCTTTGGGTTGTTCCTTTTCTTCGGGGGCATTTCTGAGTAACTGACGGACTTCATTTTCAATCCGCCATTCTTCTTCGATTGCCAGTCGGTTTTCAAGCCATTGCGGATACATTTCCTTTTCCTTTGGGTTTAAGTATCTGTCAGACTTTATAAGTGCCGAAAGACGGCTTTCAACATAATTCCACTTCAACAAAACTCGTCTTGGAGGAACACTGTAATGGTCAGATATTTCAATACCTTTTGAGTCGTGACCTTCCCAAAATCCACTTCCGGGGAGAGCATTTGAATGACCGCCTGTTCCGTATTCGTTTTTAAGAAATTTAATATTTTCTTCTTGAGAAAGACTTTCTGTAAATTGCCTGTAAATACGCATTTTGCCTTCGCTGAAATCACTACCGCCACAAAGCACATAATCGACAGCAGATTGAGGAAGAAACAAAGGTGCCTCGTTATTTACTTTCGTGCCGATAAGTTCCATCTGTTTTTCAACACCCGGCAAAAGCAAAGCCTGCGGTTCTGTCCATTCCTCCATAAGCATAAGTCCGAAAACGCTTCGTTCAATCTGAAACCATTTTTGCCACGCTTCACGAAGTTCAGTTCCGTCATTACGCCATAATCTTATGGCATCGGAATAGGCTTCAAATCCTGCTTTTACTCCATTGGAGAGAGTGATTTCATACGGTGCAGAATTAAAGAAAGACATAATAAAATCGCTACGTTCTTTTTTGTCGGGATGACTTTCATAGAACATAGCGATTTCTTCTGTATGCTGAGCCAAAAATGTTTTAATCAGCTCGTTTTTTTCTTTATCTTGGTGGAAATATTCGATACCGTTCCAACGTGCATCGAAGTCGTGATTGCTTAGCTGTAAATCAGTTCTTTCAGTACCGTTTCCTCGGCTGATGCTCTGATGTTGTTCATCATCTGCACCCACCTCATCTGGTCGGTCTCCTTCAGTGTTTCCGTCACTCCTTCGGATTTCATCATCTGCTCGGTTATCTGTTCCAACATCTGCTGTGCTTCCTGTTCCGTCTGAAGCAGGTGTTTCATCAGTTCGCCCGTCATCAGAAGTGTGTTGAACTTCACTTTCCGGTGATTCATCAGGTAATTCTTCCTCATCAATCCGTACTTGCCAAGTGTAGCGTTCTTCTCCTCCGCTGACAGAGTGATGTTCGGGATTCTGTAATCTCCGACCTGTCTGTAAGTTATCTGTGACATCTTCATTTCTCCTTTCGGTGTCTGTTTTTTTCTTTGCACCCTCATCATATCCGAAAACATATGAACTGACAAATGTGCGATTTTTATTTTTTTCTTCTTTTTGAAGAGCTTTTACTGTTGTTTCTATTTCACGAAGTCCCATTTCGGCTATTTCGCTTGTAGCAGAGCCTAATGCGATTATAGTTTCGTGAGTGTTGAAATTGTAAAGGTCTTTGAAATCTTCGGGGTCATAAAAATCATCAGCATTGATTCCGCACCTTGTCATCATCATATAGCCGATACTGCTGACAAGAGTATTTCTCAACACTGACCTTAAATTATCCTCATCAAAATCTTCAAGGAAACTGCCGTACTTGGCTTCATCCAAGTTGTAAAGATAATCAAGGATATTATCGTCAACCATATTCTGTGCGGTATCATCAATGATTGAAGCAAGTGAGCCTCTACCAACTTCGCCGAAAGCATTTTCAAGAGCTTCGATAATCTCGGCTTCGTATCGTTCTTCGACCTGCCAAGAGGGTATGTCAATGTTCTGTCTTGAATTGGTATCCGACACATCGAAAACATAACGAAGTTTAGGATTATTACCCGTAAAGTTTAACAGAGCAATACCAGTCGCACCTCGGTTTACCCAGCGGTGGAACTTTTCATTCCAAAAACTGATTTCCGCACAAGCTGTTGCTTCGGGTTTCTGGGCATAGATAAGGATTTGGTCAGGGAAACTGTATTTAAAGTTATTTGCTGCCGTTCTCAAAAATGAAGTCCAATTCTGCTGACTTTCCGTAGCCTTATTAACCTCGTCATTGAATACGGCAGTTACAATTTGCAGTTTACTTGCCAATTAAACCACCTCACTTTATTTTGCCTTTGGCAAGATATGAGAACAGCTTGTTTGACTTTATGCTATCTTGTAACTGCTGAATACCAACGATGTCAGCAAAGGATATACCGTCAATTACTGCAATGTCCTTGGGGGTGAGATTCTTTATTTGTTCTTCTGTGGTATATCCAAGATTAACAAGTCTTTCGATAACTTTCAGTCTTTTAGACAACTCGTTAGGTGATTTAGGTTTTGTTTTCTTTACTGTTGATTCGGATTCTTTCGCCATTCTTCTTTACCTTCCTTTCTTCAAAATCTTTATAAACTCGTTTCCAACAGATATTGCAAACATTCTCGTTGTGGTATCTGCATTTTCTGCAACCGAGTTTATTCATATTAACCTTCATGGTGTCCGATAACTTTTCTTGTCATCGTGCATCACCTCGGTCTTTATGTTTTGTCTTGACGGGTGTGCCATTGTCATCATAGTTTTGTGGGTCTGCTTCGGGTGTGTTCCAACCTTTTAAAGAGCCTGCGAGCATTGCCGCTTCCTGTGCTTTTGTTACTCCCATTTCGCTGTTATGACCGTCAGCAAGTTCTCTGTTCCTTTCGGGTGAGTTGTTGCTGTCGTTTACATCTGAATGTTCGTTTTCACCCTTTGTGATAATAATGAGATGACCGTTTGAGGGTGAAACAGAATAACATCTTTCGGGAAGTGATGAACGCAAAGGAATGACCTTACTGCCGTTTCTTTCCATTATCTCGGCAAATTCGCAGATGTGATAAAGCCTGTCACCGACCTCGGTGTGGTAATCATCAATATATCTGCAAGACTTATCAACCTTTTCACCGTCAAGGCGAAGAATTCTGATTTTATCGCCATCGGGAATGGTGAAAATAGGTCTGTATGAGGGAGTAATAAAGCGGATTCCCTTACTTGCCTGAACAAGATGTGTTTCAAAATACTGCTTTACAAAGCAGTAGCAGTAAAGGTTGTATTCGCCCTGCCTCGGATTGAGCCTTAAAAGATAAGTGTGATTATCTGTATCAACTCTTACGCCGTAATACTGATTGTCTGCACCGCTATACTGCTTTGCGTGTTCGTGACAATAACGGCTGAGCCTTGTTCTGTCATTGAGCAGTCTGCCGTAAGTATCATCAAGGCGGAGTGCATTGATAACATCGTCAAATTCCTTTTTGAACTCATCTGTCTTGAAGAAAGTACAGACGTCATTCCAAGTGGAATTGAACTCTTGTCCGTTATATCCCATATCCGCACGAAGATAACCTATACAGCCTGTCTGCTGATATAACTGCTGACTCTGTTTGAATGTGTATTTTTCAAGGTTGGTAGTTGTAGGCGTTACATACAAATCTGTCATCTTGCATCCCTTTCCTTTCTTCTGTCGGCTCGTTCTTTCAGTACCTTTTCAAGACCTTCCTTTGCCCAATCGGGGAGTTTGTCTTTTTCAATAGTACCGAGAACATCCTGACGTTTGAACTGCACGGATTCTCCCGTGTAAAGATTAGTACAGAAACACGCTGTTCCTCTTGAGTTTGCAGACGAGCCAAAACCTCCCGTGCAAAGACAAAGCTGATTTACGGACATTCTGTATTCGGGTTTGAATATATCTGCCTTTATAACTACAACCTTGTCTTTGATTGAATCATTGTAGCTTACAGAATCGCAATTCTCGGCAGTAAGCGGAGTTTTATCAACAGAGATCTTTGCGTTTTCTTCCATAACTCTGTCTGCTTCTGCCGCAATTCTTTCTGCAAAGATTTTTGCAAGTTCGGCAAAATCATCACCAATGAGAACATCATTGTATCTTGTGAAAATACCGTTATGTTCGCAGCTGGCGACAAGATAAATCATATTGTCGGGTGCATTGGGGTTTTCGCCGAGTATAATTTCGGTTTTACCGATTTCAAAGGCTTGGGTTATTTCATAACCCTCAACCATTCTTTTTTCACTCAATATCTTCAACTCCTTCCATAAGTGTTTTACCGTATTGAGTAAGTGCGTAAAAATTTGCGTGGTCAAACTTGGATTTTCTGAACTGCTTGACCGTAATGATGTTTGCTTTAACAAGTCGTTTAATCGCATTTCGCACAGCCTTTTCACCCATAAAGGGGAAAGTGCCTGTTAGAGATTTTTGTGTTATGCGTACAAAAGGTCTGCCCTCAAACTTGGTGTCTGTATGCGTTAAACGGTAATTGATAAAGCCTGCAATAAGTGCGGAATTGATACCGTGCTTTATTGCAATAGTGTTACTGTAATTACATACCATTTATATATTTACCTCCAAAAAGTTAAGGGCAGCCTTTTGACTGCCCTTTAGTGTTTATCTTCCGACATACCAATCATCGTAGGCTGATTCGGAAATGTTTATTGTGTTTGTGTTTATCGTTTTTGTAATCATACCCGCAGGTGTCCAACAGTCGCTCTGAGTAATACTCATTATATATTTTCCGTTGGGATACCAAATTGGTGTGAAATGAATTCTGCCATATGTTCCGTTAGGTCTGAATCTCCATTGGTTAGATACCAAGTCAAGCGTTCTGTATTCACCATTCTTGGTTGAGTAATCAAACTCAGGCATAAGAGCATAGGCAAACTGCGGTTTAGTGTATGCCGCCGATGACGGCATAGTGTAACCCGAAACAGGTTTATTATTATTCATAAGTGCCAAGGATAAACCGTAACCCGATTTCATAGTCCAAGAAATGCCGTTTTTAACAGCGGTTGAGCCTGTTGCAGGTGTGAGTGTTGCGGAACTGTCCGCAATACCAACGGCATAACTTACCTTTTTAAATGCCCCCGATGAATAAGTCCATTCCCACCAAGAAGCAGCTTGGATCTTGCCTTCCTTTGTTAGAGGGATTGAGAAACCTGCAGGTTTGGTCTTTTCAAACTGTGTATCGTTTGTTTCAGATACGGTTGTGGGTGTTGTAGTGTAGTTTGCGGATGAAAGATTGTATGATACACCGTCCTCGATTATTTCACCCGTAATCTTTACCTTTGCACCGTTCAGACCTGTAGGAACTTTCCACTTGAAATACACAAGATTGTTTTCAAGACCGGGAACAACAGCCTGTGTTTTGGTATATGTGGCTATCTGTTTTGAGCCGTTATATACCTTAAACAGAATAGATATGTTGTTGCTCGGTGTGTAATCATCTGTGTAAGTGTTGTTGAGCCAAAAGCTCGTAATTACCTCGGTGTTCTCACGGTAGTCCGCATTTTGAGCTATGGGTGTAAGTGTCAGCGGATGACGCACCTTACATTTCAACGTCAACTCATTGTTTGTACCGTCAGTTTCATACTGCGTGTTGTATATACCCATACCTTCAAGATAGATACCGCCCCAAAAATCGAATGTTCGAATATTCGGTACTACAAAATCGTAACCTCGCAGATATGCTCTTGAATTTGCAGGAATTCCGTACACAGTATCAATCTGTGATTTGTCATTACGGAAACCGTTGAAATATATCTTTGTGTCGGTATGATTCCTGTAGAAGTAATAAACCGATACTTTTTCACCTGCAACAAGGTCATAGGGGTCAAGAGTTGTAGCAGAGTTCTGTCTTTTGAACTCTATTTCTTCCAATTCAAGGTCGCAGGGAACAACGGGAATTTCAATCCAAGTGGTTTCGTGAGTATGTTCCTCATCTTTTGCCCACCAAGTTTCAAGTTTGAATCTTAGGGTGCTGTTTGTAACTTTAGGTACGGTATATGGATTGAGAATACTGCTTATACCTGTGTCAGAAGTGCTGAGTATGCCATAGTTATTTTTACTTGCATCATAGCCGCTGTTTTCGGTATAGGCATTAACCCATTCAGAGCCGTTATAGTAATATAAAGAACCTCTCATACAAGTACGGGGTTTCCAAGTGCTGTCTGTTCGGTATTTATATTCGATTTTGATATGCTGACCGTGATAAACCATACCGTACAGACCGTTCTTGCCATTATACGCAATATATCCGCCTTCATATCCTCGGATTTTAACTTCGTTTCTGTAATAAACAGGTTTAATAGGAATATAGAAGGTTTCAACCGTACCGCTTTTGAGAACATTTCCGTTTGCATCAATCCAGTCCATTTTGGCTTGTACTTCGTATGCCTCAATATCTTCGGTTACGGTTTTGTATTTATCCGTGAACTGAACTGGGAACCACAGTGATGAAGAATTATCTGAGGTGAGATTTACATCTCTTGTAATCCAATCACCGCCGTTCTTGACATACTGCCTTACCCTTATATTCTGTGTTTCATAGGGGAAATACACATTAAACCATACAGTATCTCCAATAGTGGCATAACCGTTTTTGTATTCGTATTCATCAAAGGTTGAACCCGTGCTTATACCGAACAGCTTTGCCTTATCACTCTTGCTTCCGCTGTAAGCATCACATTCTTTAACATCGAGAACAGGGTCATAAATCCATTGAGCGTACAGAGTAACGGTTGAGCCGTTGACAGAAGAAAGATTTTTAACCTTCTGCTTGTCGGTATATGCTGTTCCCGTACCGTCAGATTTGGTGTTCCATCCCGTAAACTTATACTCGCTCTTGGTGAATCCGTTGGCGGTAAGTGCCTTTTCAACATTATAGGTCATAGTCATAGAAGCGGTTGAGCCTCCTGTATTACCGTTTCCGTTGAACTGGACTGTGTAAGTTGCAGGTTTCCACTTTGCATAAAGTGTAACAGTTCCGCCGTTGGTAGATGTCAGATTGTTTACCTGCTGTTTGTCAGAATAATTTGTACCTGTGCCGTCTGAATTGGTACTCCAGCCGTTGAACACGTAACCCGTTTTGGTAAATCCGTTGGCGTTAAGGTTTTTCGGTGTTCCGTATCTCATAGACATTGAAGCGGTAGAGCCGCCTGTGTTTCCGTTACCGTTAAAGTTAATGGTATATGAGTTCGGATTCCACTGTGCATAGAGATATACCGTACCGCCTGCAGTAGAGGAAAGATTTGTTACCGTCTGTTTATCTGAGTAAGATGTTCCCGTTCCGCTTGAATTGGTATTCCAATTTTTAAAGGTGTGTCCTGTCTTTGTAAATCCGTTTGCACGGAGAGTTACGGAGGAATTGAAATTAACCGACATACTCGCAGTTGAGCCGCCTGTGTGTCCGTTGCCGTTAAAGGCAATAGAATAGTTGCTGACGGTCCATTGAGCATAAAGTGTAACGGTTCCACCGTTGGTTGAAGTAAGATTTTTAACCGACTCTCTGTTGACGTAACTTGTTCCCGTGCCGTTGGCTTTCGTATTCCAACCGGCAAAGGCATAACCGGATTTTGTAAATCCGTTGGCCGTGAGGTTTTTGGAAACATCGTATGTCATACTCATTGAAGCAGTTGAGCCGCTTGTACTGCCGTTGCCGTTGAATTTTATAGTGTAGGTGTTAGGTTCCCACTGAGCATAAAGAGTGATTGATGTGTCACCGTTTTTAATACCCGATTTCAAATCCGTAGGCTTCAGCGTTGAATCGTCTTGGTCAAACAGAGTACCGCCCCAAGAGTAAGTACCCCATTTGGTAAAGGTATATCCCGTGCGATACAAACCAAAGGTTGAGGCATTACATAGACCGCCCGATTTGGTGTTGTTGTAAGTCCATTTATCGGTGAACTTTGAATATGGCGAAGCGGTGTAAATCGTATCTAAAAGCAACCTGTAGTTTGAGTTACTTAAAGAGCCATCATTTGCATCGTAGTGAACTTCAAGAACAGCGGGTTTCCACTGTGCATATAGGGTTATTGTACCGCCTGCCGAAGTCGGATTCTTTACATACTCACGGTTATCGTAGCTTGTTCCCGTACCGCCGGAATTTGTATTCCATCCGACAAACTCATAACCCGTCTTATCAAAGTTATTTGAATTTAGTCTTGTTGAGCTACCGACAGTAACGGTCTGATTTGACATAGAGCCGCTTGTATTACCGTTACCGTTATATTTAATGGTATAGGTTGAACTCGTTGAGCTTGATGAGCCTGAGGATGATGAACTACCGCTTGTTTCTTGATATGCGATACCGACACCATAACCTTTGTTAATGATGTTATAGAATGTTTCTTTACTGCTGCTTCCGATTGAAGAAGCGGAAGTCCAAAGACCTTGTCCGTCAGGTGTATAAAGTGCATTGGGATAAACTCTGTTTGTGTATGAAGCGATAAATCCCCAAGTAGCAGAGGTGTTACTTGTACCGCCGTTACTTGATGCACCGAGGATATATTTGCCGTATAAAGCCGTTTCAGTTACGGTTATGGAGTGATAAACACTCTCCAGCCTTATATCATAAATAGGCTCGACTATAACCATATCGCCCTTTGACATATTCGCTACACTGCCGACACCGAGAAGGGAAAGAATTTTATTGATGTTGTTTTCGTTGTTCTGCCAAGTTTCCATTCCCGAAGGTGCGGGCAGGGTTGTTGAAAAGCTCTGTGAACTTTCCTTGTAGCAATTTGTTGTGCTTTTGGCTGTTGTAAAGCCATTGTTCTGTTTGGATATAAGCTGCTTTTTGTTGTTTTTTGTGCTGAACTTATATCCGTCCGTGTATCCGAGATTACCGTAACTTGTGTTTCGGAACACGTCAATAACCTTGCTGACTTTCATCGAACCCGATGAGGTTACAGCACTGAAACGATAACCTATACAGTTATCGCTTGTTGTTCTGATTGCGTATCCGTTAGGTGATGCCGATGAAGTACCGCCCGTGCCGCCTGCAGAACTGCCGTCCCAAGACAAAGCAAAGGCATTTGTGGGTATCATACAGAGCAGAGAACACACAACCAAGATAATAGATATTACTCGTTTAATACTAATCATCTCCTTCTTAATAAAACAAAAAAATGACCTGACTTTCATCAGGTCATCATCTCTTTTGGTTTAGTGCGAGTGGCAGGTCTTACCCTTAACTGCACCGTGACATATTTCGCAGACAGTGTCATTAACATATCTTACACAAGTACCGTTTGAGCCGTCACCGATTTTCTTACCGCAGGTACTGCAATAAACGGTGGGGTCATTCTTTATTGTATATTTGGGACACTTGGTAATATCGTAGCAGGAGTTACCCCATTCATCAACCGCATAGAAGCTCTTACAGGTGTGAGAGCCGCAGATTGAACAGCCTTTCTTTTCAAGGCTTACGATGAAATCGTGAGTTTCCTTGCTGTCACAGTTATGTTTCTTGACACCGCAGTTATAGGCGTTTGCATCGTCATCGCCGATAATTACAATACCGGGACCGTCATTCGGCTTTACTGTTTCCGCCTTGGGGATAGTTGTCTTTTCGATACTTTCGTGACCCGCAGGTTTTGTGATTTTCTCGGGTGCAGCGAGAGTTATCATATTCTCGTCAACTTTCTGCGATTCATCAACATACACATTTGTACCGATGGTGATTTCTTCAAGGTTAAGGTTTTTATCGGTGGTGACGGGCTGTGTTGTTGATGTGGTTGTTTCGTCAATGTTATCCTTACCACAGGACTTGCCGAAAAGTGCAAAGATAAGTGCAAGAATTATCAGCAGTACCGCAACAAGGATAAAGATGGTTTTGTTGTTCTGTTTTGAGTTTGAATTGTTTTTCATTTTCTTTTGCCTCCGTTTTTAAAATTTTTCGGTTAATATTGATACGACCTCTATCGGCACATTTGCAGTTGTGATTGTTTTACCTGCAAACTGTATCGGCACAGAAACGGTATATCTTACACATATTTCAAGTTGATTATCCTTTTTAAAACTCATCTGAGGAACTGTCATTGAATACTTCAGATTTCCGTCTGTGTCATAACTATACAGTGTTTCGGCAGATAAATCCAATGTGCAAAATTCGCAGAGCTTTTCGGTGTATTCGGGGAAGTCAAGAGCTTCGGTGTAATCGTTACCTTGCTTTATGCTGTTGAATATGAGTGTTGAGTTTTTAGTAACGAAACTGTCCAAAACAACCTTGCTGTTCTCTCTTGTGACATTGATAACCGAGATTGCGGAAGCATAGGTGAAAATGCTTGAGAAGATAGCAACAATAACAATGATTAGTACGCAAATTGATACATAGCCTTCGCCCTTGGTGCTTTTTAATATCTTCATTTTTTCGTCACCTACTTCCAATACTTTTCCGAAATACCCGACCTTGTACTCTGTACTGTTATGGGTATTTTAAATGCACCGACACCCTGTACATAGGTATGGACAGAGATTGTCAGAGTCATCGTATCTCCAAGCTGAACTCGCTTGTATGTTTCGTTGTAGTATTCTGTTGCAGAAGTGGTTACATCAAAATCGAAGAAAGTGCCTTTAAGTTCCTCACACCGTTCCTCAAACTCATCACCGAATGAGCCTGTAAATGCGGCAGTTTCAATAAGCTGTCCGCAGATCTCATCCATATCCTGCTTGAGTGTTAAAAAGGAATAGATGTTGAGTGTTACTACAAGCACCATCATAAGTGCAACCAAACCAATAGCTACATCAATATAGCCTTCGCCCTTTCGGGAAGTAATAAGTTTCTTCATTTCCTTTCACCTCCGTTAACCGAAAAGAACGCCGACAGAACCGATAATCTGTGAGATGATGACAACAACATACATAAGCATAAAGCAGATAAGCAAACTCATTGAAAGTTTCTTTGTCTTTTTAGGTATCTTCTGTGCTTCAAGCCTTAACTGCTGTCTTTGAATATCCGCAAACTTCATTGAGAGAGATGACCAATAAACCGTGTTATCGTCACCTCTGACAAGGGCAATAAGTCCTCGGCATACGTCACTCATAAGCGGTGAGCCTACTCTTGATTCAAGTCTTGTTATGGCAACTTCAAGATTACCGGAACGCATATCCGCTACTGTAATGTCAAGTTCGTGTTTGAGTTCAGGACAAGCGTGAGGTGCAAATGATTTAAGCATACCAAGTACATCCTTGTTGTGAGATATACTCTTTTCAATCTTGAATACAAGGCGGGGAAGCTCATACTCGATTTTTGCTCTTTTAGCTTTAATTCGGTTTGCAATTCCTTTCATGTTCATTCGGTAAAGAATGAATGCAAGGAAAAGAATTACTGGAGAGAGAATGGGGAAAATGAAAAGCATCGGTATTGCGAAAATACCGACAATAAGGGATTTAACAATAGCATTAGCCATAAACATTTCGGGTGAAATGTTCATCTGTGCCGTTCTCAAATCCGATCCAAGCTGCATACGCTTGAACTCGTTAAGGTGTATTTTCTTTGCGATAAATGAGGCTATGTTAGAAAGCCATACATCAAGGCTGCTTGTCTTTTCCTTCTGCTGTTTTGCAAGATTGTTGACTGCCTTTGAAGTTCGCATATAGGGTATGCGGTAAATGTCTGCCAAGATGAAATATGCGGCAATACCGCAGAACACTCCTGTTATAACTCCAACCATTTAACCGCCTCCTTTACCGTTTGTACTCTACGGGTTTTGTGTATTTGAGCATAAACATATAGGTTACAAGAATAACCGCACCGCATACGCCGAGTACAACTTTACCCGCAGTTTCGTACATAAGAGTGTGAAACCAATCTTTGTTGAGAACATAGAGCAGGGGTATGTTACCCACAACAAGACCTACCATCGTGTAGTATTCCGTTCTTACCGCTGACATCATTGTGTTAAGTTCGCTATTTACTATTCTGACATCGGTGAGTTTAGTGACTATGGGCAACAGAGTATCTTTGAGAGCTCTGTCATCTTGGCACTGAATGAGAGTATCGCACCATTCGTGGAATATCTCATTATCGACCTTTGATTTAAGGTTTCTCAAAGCCTGTTTTGTGTTCGATGAAACAGCCATAGCATCACCCACAAATGCGGTGAAGCATTCTTTCAGCGGAGGTCTGATATATGCAAGATTTTCATTTACCGCCGAAACAATATCCGAGTTTCTGTTGTATGAGGTTGTGATAATTGAAAGAGTTGTTTCCAACTCGTCCTGTATATGTTTGTTGTAATATGACAGAGTGTTTCTTACATATATAAAAGGTATCATCGCAAACGCAACAGCTAACACGGGAACAAGGAATACGTTATCAATAAGGATAGCTACAACCGCACCTGCCGCCAAAAGGACAAGTGAGGCAGAACAGACAAGGGCAAACTTACCCGATTTGCCCGTTGCTTCAAGTGCTGACTGAACATAAATGAGCCTGCTGCCCAGGCTCTTTTTCTTTTTGCCCGCCCTCAAAGCTCTTGCTTTTTCTCGCAAAGAACTCTTTGGGGTTGTTATCTTCATTAAGTCATCTGAAATCTGTGTAGGTGTTAAACCGAGAAAGCAGACAATAGCAATAATGAGAAAAACAGAGGCTATCATCGGAAAAATCATTCATATTCAGCCCCTTTCTTCAAGAATTTGTTGAGTTCCTCCTGCGGAACACCAAACTGAAGAAGTTTCCTTTTGAGGTTGTCTGACATTATTTCCGGCTGTTCAAAATATCCCTCGGTTACATATCTGCCGTTCACTATCTCGTTCTTGGTGATGTTAAATCTGAACAAGGTGTGATAGAGCCTTTCACCGTTGGGAAGTATCTCACATTCGGAAATATCCATTATCTTTCTTTGGTTGTTTTCAAGCTTGTGGGTATATACGACAATGGGGAATGCCTGACCTGCCTGCATAAGTGAGGTCTTGAAATCAATGGGAAAACGCTTCTGACAAAGCAGGGCAATTCTCATATGTGCGGAATCTGCCGCAAATGCGTGAACTGTTGATACAACCGTGTGTCCCGTAAGACTTGCTTCAACTGCTGAATAGCATTCAACATCTCGCATTTCGCCGACACATACAA
This sequence comes from Acutalibacteraceae bacterium, assembly GCA_045536235.1. Lineage (GTDB taxonomy): Bacteria > Bacillota > Clostridia > Oscillospirales > Acutalibacteraceae > UBA8612. The sequence continues at coordinate 121,437 of JAZSND010000051.1, forward strand.
TATCGGGATTAAATCGGAGTGAAGCTACAACAAGGTCTTCCTGTGTTATGTCATAAGTTTCGTTTTCGGAAGGACGGGACAAGGTGTGAACAACATTGTTCACTACCTTTCCGCCCCTTGTTTTTACAAGACTTAATTCTCTTGAACCGCTTTCAATAGTAAATACACGTTTACCGTTAGGGATAGTGGATAAAAGAGCATTAAGAAGTGTTGTTTTACCCGAACTTGTTGCACCCGCTACAACGGTGGATACACCGTATCTCAAACACATACAGAGAAAGTCCATCATCTTTTCGGTGGCATTTCCCGATTTGATAATCTCTTTCTTGTTGACTCTTGACGGATGCAAAAGTCTGATTGAAACGCTTACGCCGATTTCATCATCAACAATAGGCTCTTTGAGAGCAGTAATTCGGGTATTGTTGGGTAAGTGTCCCTGTGACATAGGTGTGGAATTGTCGATAATCATTCCCGAATGGTGAAGCAAACGCTTTACAATATCTACTGCGTGGCTCGGTGAATAGAAATGTTCCTTTGCCTTTTCTGTTTTACCGTTTGTGTAGGTAATTGCAATATCGTTCCAAGCGTTTATGTTGATTTCTTCAATTCTGTCCTTGCCGAGATACTTTGTGAGGATAGAGTATTCCGCCATTTCGGAATACAGCTTATCGCAAAGTTCTGAAAAGGTAAGTCCTTCAACAGTATAATTGGAATCACGGACAAACTTTTCGATATATGACCTTAACTGTGAAAGCTTGTTTGTGTCGGTCAAAGCCGCTGCATATCGGGAGGAGATGTGTTCCTGCGTCATTGACAGCAGCGGCACAAAATCAATGTTTTGCTGTATCATCTCTTATTCTCCCTTTGAAAAAAGTGTGCCGTCTTTCTTTTTCTTGAAAAGGATACTTCCTACTGCGGTTGCCGCAGAAGTGATAAGTGTAGCAATAGCGGGAACTGCTGATTCGGCACCTGTGTCGGGAATGTCAGGGTTGTTGTAGCCATCGGGAGCAGTATTGTTATTACCGTTGTTATCTCCGTCAAGTTCACCGTTTACAAGACCGCCGAGAATACCGCCGATAAGGTTATTAAGGTCATCGGGAATTGTGATTACCTCATCACCGGGGTTAGGTGTGCCGTTGTTGCTGTTATCGTTATCGGTGTCATCACCTTCAATGATTGTACCTGCATCGCCGACTCCGTCACCGTCTGTGGTATCTTCATCGGGAGTATCTGTAGGTTCTTCATTGTTATCGGTATTATCTTCATCGGGATTGTCATTGTTTTCGGTGTTTTCATCTGTAGTACCTTCGCCGTTTGCACCGTCATCGGTTGTTGCATCACCGGGAGTTGCTTCCTCATCGGTGTTACCGTCATCTGTTGTACTGTCATCGGGTGTTTCGGTGTTGTCTGTTGTTTCATCACCGTCGGCGGGTGTATCGGTTGTATCACCGTTTTCGGGAGTTTCCGTCGTGTCAGAGTTATCCTCGTTTGTTGTATCGTCAGCGCCGTCAGTTGTTTCATCATCTGAACTGTCTGTTGCGGTATCATCTGTGGAGGGGTTGGTGACATCGGTTGTGTCTTCGCCGTCAGCCTTATCGGTTGTTGACTCGGTTGTGCTGCTTTCGGGAAGTGTTGTGTCCGTGCTGTCGGTTGCAGGTGTTTCGGCTGTTTCTGCGGCATAGGCGGTTACTGCACCGAAGCATACAAGGATTGAGAGTGCTGTGAGAATACAAATAAATTTTTTCATAAGATTTTAATTCCTTTCTTTATTACATTATTTGATAAATGAGATTTGAGAGTTCTTTGCGGTACTTCTTGTCGTTTACTCTCATATATAACTGACCGTCAAGAAGCTGCTGTCTTACCTGTCTGGAATAAGGTAAGGTACAGGACACATTTTTAAGATGTGCTTTCACATCTTCAATCGGCAGAAAGAGGTCGTTGTCGGTTGAGTTTATAACCTTAAAACTTCTGTCATCGTCACTGCCGAAAAGTCCTTTGTTTGCGGTGTAATAGGTCATACCTTTCAGATCGGGAGAAAGAACAAGTACAACCGAATCTGCACAGTTAATGGCTTTTCTCGATATGAGGTCATCGTCATTTTCCGTACATTCAACGAACACATATCCCACCATTTCTGACAGAACATTAAAGAAAGCATTTACTTTATCGTCCGTTAATTTTGCGTAGCTATGTTTGTTTTCATCCGACTTATATCCAAGACATCCGAAATTCGGCATATCCTTTACTGTGACAAGGTGAGCAAGAATACTCTCCTGCGATATGTCAGTGTTATCCAATACCCCGCCTAGAGAAAAAAGACTGTCGGGAGTATAGTTTGGAAAAAGGAGTCCGAGTGCGGGAACTGTCATAGAGGGTGAAAGAAAGATGACACCGCCTGTGTCCGTGTTGCAATACATTTCCTGTGCGAGTTTAAAAGCAACGGTTGTTTTACCGCCGTTGGGTGAGCCGCAAACTGCTATGATTTTAGCCATTTGTGGAGTCACCTCCGTTAGCGGGTTTTGCCGTTGCAAGGAACTTATCTTCCGCATCAAGGAACTGCTGTGCTTTTGCATCGTCACCTCTGTAAACAAGGGCAACGTGCATTGAGGCATTTTCTTCATAGTTGGCAAGGATTGATGCCTGCTTTACCGAAACGAGAACAGTAATTGTTGTGGGAAGCTCAAAACTGCCGTCCTCATTGGGGACAACCTCTGCTTCATCAATACCGCCTGCTGTGGTGGTAGTGATAACCTTTACATATTTCAGTTCACCGGGAACGGTTGTTTCGCCGTCTTTATCGGTAACATAAATGCTGACAATATCTCCGTTTTCAAGCTTACCCGAAAGACCGCCTGCAAAAGAGTTGATAGTGATACTCATTGCGACCTTATCTCCGTTAAGTGAGCCGAGGATATGTGAGGCTGAATTTGCATCAGCCGTGAGCCTTGCCGATGTTGCATAGTCACCGATGAGAATATCGGTACTTGCGTATTTGCCTATTACCTTGTCTTTTTCGGTAATGGCATTTGCAGGAACATTCGCTTTGAGAATTTCTGCAATTTCAAAATCTGCATCGGTTATCTGTGTACCCTGCGAGATGTCTTTTGTGAATCGGAAAACTTCAACCTTCTGTTCCGAAATCTTATTGACAAACGGTGAAACAACGAATGTTACCGCAACCGCAAGAATGATACAGACAATACCGATAGCTGTTCTGTTTTTCATTGGGTTAAATTCCTCCTTGGATTAAATACATTGTCATAAATCCTATTGAAAGATAAGGGACAAGAGGAAGGCTCATTTCTTTGAGTTTCTTCTTTCTGTTGATAATAGGTGTAACGATAACGGATAGAATAAGACCGATAACAAGGCCTGCGATACCGTTCCACATACCGAGAACAAAAACGCTGGCTGCAGTTATCTTGACATCTGCACCGCCGAGCCTGTTTTTGGAAAACAATGCACAGATAAACATAATACCGCCCACAAGAAATGCACCGATAGTGTGGGTGAAAATTTCTAACAGAGATAATGAAATAAAACCGGAAATGAAAATCATCACCGAAACAACATCTTTAACTCTGCGTGTCTGAATATCGCATAGGGAGGCATAGAGCAGTATAAAGAAGAACACTGCACCCTTAACGAGTTGTACTGACCAGCCGAAAACGATAAATAACAATACAAATACAACTGCTGATACAAGATAGCAAAGAGAAGTATCCTTTTCTTCCATTTCCTGTTGCGGTGTTTTCTTAATTATGAGTTTCACAAGAAGATACACAAGGACACATAGCATACTTGACAACAAAATATTAGTGAATGTTTTAAATTCAAAGACGTGAGTGAGTCCGTGTCCGATAGGATTTACGGGGTTGATAATTAAAGTATTAAGCAATTTAATCAGTCCTTAAAAAGAATGAGCAGGGCAGAGTGTTTCTGCCCTGCTTGGGGATGCGGCTTTAACCCTTGTAGTTAAAGAGTTCGGTGATTTTGCTTGTGACGGTGGGCATAATGGTTGTATTGAAGAGAGTATAAAGACCGCCGAGAAGAAGGGCACCGATTACAACAGCGATAAGGATTTTTACACCTGTATCGACATAAGCCTCAGCTACTGTGCCGTCAAGAACTTCGTGAGCTTTTGCTGTTACCACTGCTTCAGCAGATGTGAATGCTGACTTAACCTTTGCACACAGCTTACGTGCGCCTGACTTGATTTTGTTAAACATTTCTTTTCACCTCCTTTTTAACCCTTATAATTAAAGAGTCCTTCGATTTTGGTTGTGACCGTAGGCATAATGGTTGTGTTGAAAAGGGTGTAAAGACCTGCAAGAAGCAGGGCACCGATTACAACAGCGATAAGGATTTTTACACCTGTATCGACATAAGCCTCGGCAACTGTACCGTCGAGAACTTCGTGAGCCTTTGCTGTTACCGCAGCCTCTGCGGATGTGAACGCTGACTTGACCTTTGCACACAGCTTACGTGCGCCTGACTTGATTTTGTTAAACATAAAATTATTCCTCCTTGTGATTAACCCTTGTAGTTAAAGAGTTCTGTGATTTTGGTTGTGACGGTGGGCATAATGGTTGTGTTGAAGAGCGTGTAAAGACCGCCGAGAAGAAGTGCGCCGATTACAACGGCGATAAGGATTTTGACACCTGTATCAACGTAAGCCTCGGCAGCTGTGCCGCAGAGAACGCTGTTCACTCTTGCACCTCTGATAAGACTTCTGAAATAGGCTCTTGCTCTTCTGTAGGCAGACTTTGCTCTTGCCTTGATGCTTCTGAAAAATGATTTGATTGACTTAAACATTGTTTTTACCTCAACTTTCTTTTAATTGTTTTCTGAATAGCTGTCATAAGCAGCGAACACGGCACTTTCAATCTGCTTTCTTGCAGATGAAGTGATGGGATGAACAATATCTCTTGTTTTTTCTTCGCCGTCCTTGTTAGTCCACTTGGCGAAAGGCATAGAGATATATCTTCCTTTTTCGGATTCAACAACGGCAACTCCGTGGATTACGATTGAGTCGTCAATGCTGACATCGGCATAAGCCTTTGTAGGCTTGTTGCCATCAAGTTTCTTTTTGATGATTGCTTTGATTACCATTTTTTGGTTTCCTTTCTTTTTTTGATAAAAAAATAGAGTAAAGAATTACCGTGAACGGTTATTCCTTACTCTTTCTAAATGACGGTTATAGAAATCTATTGCTTTGATTACGTATTCGCAATGTTTCTCTTGCGGTATGTTCTTGGGAATTACTCCGACTATACGTTTGTCCCGGAACGGGGATTTTTCTTTTTGGTTCGGTTTTTCCTCTGACATTATCGCTTCGATAACCTCTGGTGTTAATTTGCCATCACGATGAAAGTTTCTTAATCGGATAGCCTGATAGTGTGAAGGCGTTGCATCGTTGTAGTCAATGGTTTCATACAACTGCATTTGTGATTCTTCGGGTAAGTAGGATATTTCTACCGCAGGTCGCATTGCAATTCTGCCTTCATCAACAAGTTCGAGCAATTCAGGGATAAGGTTGGTTAAGCGGATATATCGGCGAATTTGGTCTTGGCTTTCGCCGACTTCTTCGCCGAGCAGTTCACGAGATGTTTTGGACTTCTGTGCCACTGGCACAGAAGTTAAATCTGTTCGTTCTCCCTGCCGTTTCATAGCCTCCAACCTCATCTTGTATGCGAATGCCTTTTCGCTGGGTAGGATAACCTCTCTTTGAAGGTTTGAATCAACCATTGCTAATATTGCTTCGTCCTTCGTCATTTCTTTTACTCTTGCGGGGATATTTTTTATCCCCGCAATTTCAAAGGCTCGTTTTCGTCTGTGTCCCGATACCATTTCGTAATTACCGTCCTCCGTAGGTCTTATGATGACCGGCTGTATTAGGCCTCTCTGCATAATGCTGTCAACAAGCTCATTCATGCTCTCATCGTCTTTGACCTTGTACGGATGGTCGGGGAAATCTCGGATTTGGCTGATTGGGATTTGGACTACTTTTTCCTCGCTCTCTATGTTCATCTTACTTTAGAAGCCGAAGCGAGAAACGATTTCGCTGATTGTCTGAAGAATAACAGCACCGTAAAGACCGGGCAGTACAAGCAAAGCGTGAATCATTACTTTTTCCTCCTTCATTAATAAATTGGTTTTGGGTGACTTTATGTTTAACTAAAGTCCATCGAGAATATACATTCTTATCTCTCCTTTTATTTTGAAGATAGCCGACAATGTTATTGAACGGCTATGTAACAGACCGAAACCCATTCTTGGCGAATCGGTCTTATGTTAAATGCAGTATTTGTCCTCGACACCCCTGCATAGCTTTTGCTTTATGGGAAACACATAGGTTACAGTTTGCTAAACCGTATCATAGGAATTTCACCTCTGCCGGGTACTCCGCCAGCTCCGTAGAGAAGTATCATTATCATTCTGACTGTCATCGCCATATCGGTTGCAATCCGATAATCGTGCAGGGGTTATCGCTAATTCCGCTTTTGGAAATCAAGGCGTACCTGCTACCGTAGCTACTCATCAGAAATAAAGTCCTATGTGAGTGACTTATTCAGTTTTCAATGTTCGGGAAAAGGCTTTTGAAAAAATACCCTTCACTATGTATGAACTGGGAAGGGTCAAATTGTAGGGTGTTTTTGAAAAAAAATTTTTTTCAGCGGACATATTGCTCGGTATAAAAGGTATCGAGGTCATCAATTATGAACAGGTCACTTCTGTACTGACCGGGCCAAACAGCAACGATTTTGCTTTTGCCCGCTTTGGCGTTCATACACGCATCAAGTCTTTGCTGAAGTGTAAATAACTGAGTTAATTCACCGTTGGGAGTAAGTTCCATAAAACATACATACTGTTTACTCCTGTATGGGAAACATCCTGCTTCTTTTGAACTACGCATTGTATAACTCCTTTCATTTGAATTCTGAAAGGCTTGTAAAAAAATACCCTTCACTATGTATGAACTGGGAGAGTGCAAATTGTAGGGTGTTTTTGAAAAATTTTTTAAGAAATTTTTTTGCAAATAAAAAAAGCTGCCTGTTCCAACAAGTAGAACAAGCAGCGAATAATAGTGATATATGATGTTTTTAATACTATATAAATCTATGTATGGAGAACGTAAAGAGAATGATGTAACAACGTGACAATCACCTTTTTGATTAGCAAGAAAAATGGGTGCTAAAAATGAAAATTAGCAGAATTTAAAAATCGTTAGCAAGAATTGAAAAATCTTGCTAATTTTGATTAGCAAGGATTATCACCTTGAAGGTGATTGTTATTCCAACTTGGGGAGGCGATTCTGCTAACGAAAAAATCAGATTTTTATGAGTTTTTTTGAAAATGCGCAAAAAACAAAAAAGCCGCAAACCCTTGATAAATCAAGGAGTTTCGGCTTCAAAAAATGGCACCCCCTACCGGGATCGAACCGATATCTAGCCCTTAGGAGGGGCTTATTCTATCCATTGAACTAAGGAGGCTCATACCAATTTTATGGTATTACACGGTATTAAATTAACTCGCTGTCAATCACTTTTCATCAAAAGGTGAACGACATAACAAACAATTAGGAGGGGTTTATTATATCCATTTAACTATGCAGGCAAATATGTGGGGTTTATTCATACGAGCGAAAGCGAGTATCGCGGTTTTGGGGTACCCACACAAAATCTTTGATTTTGTATGTGGGTCAAGTTCGCATATCCATTTAACTATGCAGGCAAATATCCGAATCGGGCGGCTTTTATACCGCCCGATTATCTTACCACATTTTAATACATACAGTCAAGACATATATTATGTTTTTTAGCTGTTGAGGATGGCGAAGTTCTTTTTGTTAGCAGTATAAAGCTGCTTGTAAACAGAATAGTTTTTATCGTAAACAGCCTTGTTTGCAGGGTTGGGCTTGTAGGTAGCTGCAATGCTGACGAGGGACTTTGCCTGCTCCATATTCGGTGTTACGCCAAGGCCGACAGCCGCTGTAATAGCTGCACCGACAGCACCGACGTTCTGCGGACTTTCAGTTACCTCAACGGTTTTACCCGTGCAGTCAGCGAGAATCTGGCAGGTGAGGGCGGAGAGTGCACCGCCGCCGACAAAGCGGATTGTATCGGACGTTTTGATTTTTTTATCCTGAGTTTCAATGAACCAGCGCAGGTGGTAGCAAACACCCTCAAGCACGGCACGGATAAGCTCTGATTTGCCTGTTTCAAGGCTGATGTTGAAGAACATGCCCCTTGCATTCGGGTCCTCGAACGGGCAGCGGTTGCCATGCAACCAGGGTGTGAAAATTACACCGCCGCAGCCTGCCGGTACATCCTTGATGGCATTTGTCATGTAATCGTAAAGACTTGTATAAACAGTTTCCTTACTTTCGGCAACGTCCTCCTTCTTGAGGTAAATGCCGATTTCGTCAAGTGCAAGGTGATCCTTTACCCATTCAAGGCACTTGCCTGCTGTTTCAAGCTCGGCAAAGTAATTGTAGTAGCCGTCCTGTGCGCCGACAATAGCGGCAATCATGGCAGAAGTGTCAACAATGCTCTTGTCAACAACTGTTGAAACCCAGCCGGATGTGCCTGAATAAACGTGTGTATCTCCAAGTGCCGTTGAGCCTGCGCCGACACCAATGAGCGAAGCATCACCGCCGCCGCCGAATACAGCCGTGCCGGGTGCTAAACCAAGCTCAGCCGCAGCCTTTTCAGTCAGTACACCGACCTTGTCGGTGGATTTTTTTATTTCGGGCAGATGTTTCATGTCTACACCGAGCAGCTTACATACAGTTTTGCTCCAGCCACGCTTACCGTCACGTATATCGTAAAGCAGAGTGCCAAAGGCAGAATCCTGCGTCATAACGCACTTGTCTGTCATTTTGCAGATTATGTATTCTTTAACATCGAGCCACTTGTGGATTTTTTTGTAGTTTTCGGGTTCGTGCTTTTCGACCCACTTGTATTTGTATACGGGGTCCTTAACGCTTGCGGAAACAGCGCCGGTAATGAGAAGAGAGGGGATGAGCTTGAAAATATTAGCTCCTGCAATCTGCGGGCCGTATGCCATGTTTTCTTTAAGCTCCTGCTTTGCACGCTGGTCCATGTAGCTGAATGCGTTGCGGATAGGCTCGCCGTTTTTGTCAACAAGGACAAGACCCTGCATCTGTGAGCAGAACGAAATACCTGCTATTTCTTTGGGGTCAATGTCTGTTTTTTCTATAACCTTCTTTGATGTGTTGCAGATTGCACTCCACCATTCAGCAGGAATCTGCTCCGCTGATCCGTCAGGCTTTGTGTGCAGCGAATAGCCTTCCATTGCTGCGCCTAAAAGATTTACCGTTTTATCAACCTCGAACAAACAGGTTTTAACACCTGTTGTGCCGATGTCATATGCCATAATAAGAGTTTTGCTCATAGCTTGTCAGCTCCTTTGAGACATAAATATATAAATAAAATATATCATAGTTTACCGTGGAATTCAATTAACATCATAAACAAAAAACTGCACGGCATTTTGACACCGTACAGTAAATTGCAGTTTAGCAGCGTGACGCTGCACCCTATATGCCGCCTATTGAAAAGTTTTATTAAGAAATAAAAGGCATCAACGGCGGAGATTAAAAAACGTAAAAGAAATATCAATATAAAAAATAAACGATGTTGTGACTTTGAACGGAACAGGCTGACGAACTCAAACTTAACTCATTTATCCGAGCGAGGGAACCATAGGCGGTAGAACAAACCTAAAAGTCAGATTTGCTTTTATAGCCGTTATGGCAGCAGAACAAAACAATTTTTTGTTCTGTCTGCCGAGCGGATTTACTATCGTCAGCCGTAGTGAAGTGCGCAAAACCCCAAAAGTTTTTTTTGTTACTTTTGTAACGCTTGACAAAAGTAACAATATCTTTACTTTAAAATTCCCCACACTGTGGGGGGGAATCTTCCCTTTACACAAGTGAGCCTATTGGCAAACAAATTAACAGAGCGATAAATTATAATTTACCAAAGAATTTATTGCCTCAAGATACCCGTCAAAGCCCTTACCTTTAACCGTTGCAATGCATGCAAGGCGGATGTAGGAAACCTTGCGGAATTCCTCCCGTGTATCGGGGTCTGAAATATGCACCTCAACTGTAGGGATACCGACCGATTTTACCGCATCAAGCAGCGCAACGCTTGTGTGAGTGTATGCACCGGGATTGATGACTATGCCGTCAGTGTTTCCGTAAGCGGCTTGAATTCTGTCAACAAGACAGCCCTCGTGGTTGGACTGACAGAACTCAACCTCAATATCTTTTTCTTTACAGTAGGCTGAAATCATGCTGCATAAATCTTCATAGGTTTTGCTGCCGTAAATATCCGGCTCTCTGATGCCGAGCATATTCAGGTTAGGACCGTTTATTACTAAAATTTTCATTTTTCTTCAAGTCCTTTCAGTATCCGTTCAACTGTTATTTCGGGATTGCTGTCAACCTCAACGGTAATGTCGCTGACAGCTTTATAGTGCGGTAAACGTGCCGCATACATTTCGTTCAGCTTGCCGGATTTGCTGAGCGGTCTGCTGTCTGTTGCAAGGGTGCTGATATCACGGTTTAATAAAACAACAACCGAATTCTGCTTTAATGCAAGCTTGTTTTCATCCCTGAGGATAGCTCCGCCACCCGTTGCAATTATTTTACCGCCCATTTTACCGGCTTTTTTAACTGCCTGAGTTTCGCAATCCCGGAAATATTTTTCGCCCTTTTCTTCAAATATCTGAGGTATGGGCATATTCTCAGCTTCTTCAACAAGTGTGTCCGTATCAACAAGCTCTCTGTTTAGTTTTTCTGCTAGGAGCTTGCCAGCGGTCGATTTGCCGCAGCCGGGCATACCTACAAGGACGATGTTCAGCATCTGCTTTTCGAGTGCGTGCAGTATTTCAAGCGTTTTGAGTGGCTCGTATTTTTGCCCCGTAAAGTTTCCGGCAGCCTTTACTGCCTGTGCGCAGAGCATAATCAGTCCGTTGATACAGGGGATTCCCAGAGCCTCAGCATCAAGCAAAAGCTGTGTTTTGTATGGGTTGTAAATAAGGTCTGCCACACCCTTACAGGTTTTGAAAAGCGCCAGATCAATAAGTCTTTCGCCGTTGTTCGGGTACATGCCTACGGGTGTTGTGTTGAAAATATAGTCAGCATCATTGTGCTTTGCTATGTTTTTGTAGTTGTCGGTTGGGCTTGAGCGGGAAATAACGGCGATTTCTTTTGCCTTTCTGTCCTTGCATATGCATATAACCGTTTTGGCGGCTCCGCCGTTTCCGAGTATGACTACCTTTTTGCCCTCAACGTCAAATCCGGCGCTGTCAAGCAAAAAGGAAAACCCGTAGTAATCGGTGTTATCGCCGTAAAGTCTGCCGTCGGGCAGACGTGTTACGGTGTTGACCGAGCCGATTTTTTGTGCCGCATCGGAAAGCTTCGCCATGTACGGCACAACGGTTTCCTTGTACGGAATGGTTACATTCATTCCGTCAAATTCGTTCGAATTCATAAAGTCTTCGATTTCATCAGGCGTTTTTTCATACAGCGGATATTCATAGTCGCCCAGATGCGCATGAATCTGCGGGGAATAGCTGTGGCCGAGCTTTCGGCCGAGAAGTCCGAAACGCATAGATTAACTCTCTTTTCTTACACAATTTCAGAATAGCTGCCAAGGTAAGTGAAGTTGTCAAGCTCGTTTTCAAGCTGGCAGACAAGCTGCTTTAAAGCAGGGGAGTAAACAGAAGAGTTTACATCGAAATAGAACATGAATTCAAAATCGCTGCCGGGAATCGGACGGCTTTCAAGCTTGGTCATGTTTATGTCGTGTGCATAGAAGCGGGAAATAATTCTGTAAAGTGAACCCGGTCTGTGCGGCAGGACAAGCATAAAGCTTGCACGGTCTGCACCGGGATATATTTCAGGCTTTTTGGAAATGCAGATAAAGCGTGTGTAGTTGCTGCCCTTGTTTTGCACCGAGCTTTTCAGCACGCTCAGACCATAGAGTGCTGCGCACTCAGCCGAGCCGAGAGCGGCAATATCGTTTCTTTCGCTTGTGGCTACCGCCTGAGCGGCAAGTGCCGTGTTGGCATAAGCGGTTACCTTGACGCCGTTGAGCGAGCCGAGGAAATCGCTTGACTGGCTGAGCGCCTGCTCGTGAGAAATTACCTCTTTGATATCCTCAAGCTTTGTGCCGGGTTTGACAAGCAGACAGTGGTTTATCTGTACCCTCGTGCTGCGCACTATATAAAAGCTGTGCTTCATCATAAGGTCGTAAATGCTGTTGACGGAGCCTGCCGTGCTGTTTTCAATCGGAAGCACACCGTAGCGGCAAAGACCTGATTCAACCGCATTAAATACGCCCTCAAAGGAGTTGTGGTATATGATATTCGGGAGGCTGAAAAGCTTGTCACACGCAACCTGAGCGTAAGCCCCTTCTGTGCCCTGACAGGCAACTGTTGCCTTTTCGGGGAATATCATTTCGGTTTCGCTTATCGCACGGTTTATGATTTCTTCATATTTGGATTCAGGCAAAAGGAGCTTACTCTGGTATGAGCGTGAAAGCTCCATAAGCAGTGAAAACAGTACCCTTGCGGATGCCTCGTGTTCTTCGCCCGCAAGCTCTGAAATACGTAGCAGCAGTGCACGCTCTCTGTTAGGGTCATATATTTTCATGCCGTTGTCACGCTTATACTGCGCAACCTCGGCTGCCTTTTCCATTCTCTCTTTGAACATCTCAATAAGCTGAGTATCTATGCTGTCAATTTCTTTGCGTATTTGTTGAATATCCATTTTAATTCCTCAGGTGTTATCTTTCATTCTGCTTATCATCAGGTCGGCTATTGTAACCGCTGCTGCGGCTTCAATGCAGGGTACCGCACGCTGTACAATGCATGGGTCATGCCTGCCGGCTATGTTAAGTGTTGTGTTTTCTTTTTTATCTATAGAAACTGTGTTTTGCGTTTTTGCAATTGACGGGGTAGGCTTGAATGCTGCTTCAAAAATGAGCGGCATAGAGTCTGAGATACCGCCGAGAATACCGCCGCAGTTATTTGTGCGTGTGCGGATTTTGCCCTGCCCGTCTACATAAAATTCGTCGTTGTTCTCGCTGCCAAAAAGCTTGCTGCTTTCAAAGCCTGCGCCGAATTCAAGCCCTTTTACTGCGGGGATGCCGAAAACAGTCTGTGCAATTCTGCTTTCGAGGCCGCCGAAAATAGGCTCGCCTATACCTATGGGTAAACCGACAACGGCGCACTCAACCGTACCGCCGACAGAATCGCAGTCCGTTCTCGCTTCAAGTATCTCAGCCTTCATTTTTTCGGCTGCCGCATCGTCAATGCAGGTGAATTCTTTTGTCTTGAGTGCATTTAATTCCTCTGCGGTAACTTTGACGCTGTCAAACCTTTTGTCCTCGATTTTGTGAACGGAGGCTATGTGAGCACCGATTGTTATTCCGTGCTTTTCAAGCCATTGCATGCATATGCCGCCGGCTATACAAAGCGGCGCAGTAAGTCTGCCGGAAAAGTGACCGCCACCTGCCGGGTCGTTAGCTGAGCCGTATTTAATCCTTGCGGTGTAATCTGCATGTCCGGGACGGGGGTGCTCAAAAAGCTCCGAATAGTCGTGTGAGCGTTGGTCTTTATTGTATATAACTGCGCATATCGGTGCGCCGTTTGTTCTGCCGCCTGATATGCCGGATAAAAATTCAATCTTGTCCGGCTCACGGCGTTTGGTTGAAAATTCATCTTTTCCCGGTGCGCGTCTTGCCATAAATGCGGCGAGCTTTTCTTCGTCAACCTCAAAGCCGCACGGGAAGCCGTCAATAGTCACACCTATAGCAGGGGAGTGTGACTGACCGAAAATTGTTATCTTAATGTTTTCACCGATAGAGGATGACATACCGTACCTCCGTTATTCTATATTGACCTTGCCGCCAAGTTTTCTGTATTCATCAAAAAAAGTGGGGAAGGATTTGTTAACAGCTTCGCAGCCGTTTATTACAGTTTCATTTTCGCAGCAGCTTGCCGCTATTGCAGCTGCCATAACAATGCGGTGATCGTTGAAAGAATCAACCGTGCCGCCCTTGAGTTTGCCTGTGCCGTATACTGTCAGCGTGTCATCGCCCGGTATTGCATCGCCGCCCAGACAGTTTATCAGCCTGGCGGTAGAAAGTAATCTGTCACTCTCTTTTATTTTCAGCCTTGCTGCATTGTAAAATACGGTTGTGCCGTTTGCAAAACAGCTTGTAACAGCCAGTATAGGCACAAGATCGGGTATGTTGCCGACGTCAATTTTGCATCCGTTACCAAAATTTCCTATGATTTTTGCAACTGCCTTATCTCCCTGACGTGAATGTTCTGTCAAGTTGTAACACTTTACATTATTGCTGCCGATTGCATCTGCACAAATAAAGAATGCTCCGTTTGACCAGTCGCCTTCAACGCTGTATTTTTCGGGTGAAATATAGCCTTTGCCAGCAAAAATTTTTATTTGATTTTCTTTGAACTGAGTTTTAATTCCGAAGTCCGAAAGTGCATCCAAAGTCATCTCAATATAGGGTTTTGACTGTATATCTCCAATGATTGTAACCGTTGATTCTGCGTGGGTTTGCGGCAGTGCCAGCAGCAGACCGCTGACGAACTGCGAGCTCACTGAGCCGTCAATAATATAGTCACCCGAAGTCAGCTTACCGCTGACAGTCAGCGGCAGCGAATCGCTGCTTGTTACACAGCCGTGGCTTCTGAGGGCATTGCACAGCTCAGCAATGGGCCTTTGGGGCAATCTGCCTGTTCCGTAAAGTGAAACTACTTTACCGAGAGCTGCGGCAACAGGCAGCATAAATCTCAGAGTCGAGCCGCTCTCGCAGCAGTTAAGCTGAGCATTTTCAACTGAATCGGTTATTGGTTTGACGAAAAAGCCGCTTTCCGTCTTCTGGATTTTTGCACCGAGCTCCCTTAAGCACTGAGCCGTTGCCTCAATGTCAACAGAGGATGTTGAACAGGCTATATCGGTCGGTTTATAGGCAAGTGCCGCGCAGATTAGCGCACGGTGTGCCATTGATTTTGATGCAGGTGCCGCAACTTCGCCGCAAAGCCGTGAGGGACTGATAATTGCTTTCATGTTTTTATCACTTCAATCCGAGAGTAATTAATTCTTTAAGCTGTGCATAGTCACACTTTTTCAGTATGCTCTGTCCTTTTGCTGTGGGCAGCACAAGCGTAATCATGCCATGTGCATTCTTTTTGTCTTTGAGCGTTATGTTGTAAACATCTTCAACGCTGTAGGGGCAGAAGCCTGGCAGGTTGTATTTTTCAAGCAGCGGCAGCAGGGTTTCAAGCGCCTGAGTTTCGCAGATGCCGTTTTCGATACAGGCTTTTGTAATTACAGCCATACCTATTGCAACTGCACTGCCGTGCGGTGTCGTATATCCGCTCAGCGCTTCAACGGCATGTGCAACGGTGTGACCGAAATTCAGAAACATTCTTTCACCTTTGTCAAATTCATCTGCCTCAACAACTCTCGCTTTAATCTCAATGCAGCGTGCAACAATATCTTCAATATCTGTGTCACTTTCGCCCGAAAGAAAGTCAAGCAGCTGAGCATCGCAGAACATTCCGTATTTTATAACCTCTGCCATGCCGTTTGAAAATTCCTCATCCGGTAAGGTGTCAAAGCAGTCGGTATCGCAAAGCACGGCTTTCGGCTGGTAAAATGCACCGACAAGGTTTTTGCCTGCATCAAGGTCAATAGCTGTTTTGCCACCGACTGATGAATCAACCGCAGCAAGCAATGAAGTAGGCAGCTGAATAAAGTTTGAACCTCTCATATAAATTGAGGCTGCAAAGCCGCAAAGGTCTCCGACAACACCGCCACCCAAGGCTACAAAAGTATCTGTACGGCTGAGTGCGTTTTCTGCCGCGAAATTTAGAATAGCAAGCAGATTTTCTGCCGATTTTGAGCTTTCGCCGTGAGGGATAACGAAACTGAGCGTTTCAAAGCCAGCTTTGTTGAGCGATTCCTTCACCGTTTCAATATAGAGCGCAGCTACGTTATCGTCGCTGATTATAAGCATTTTGCCGTCAAGTCCGAGTGATTTTGCTTCGTCACCCGTTGTGCTGAGAAGTCCCTGACCGATTCTGACGGTGTAGGGCTTGCCTGCTTTAACTTCAATCTTTTTCATTGCTGTCAACCGCTTCTTTCATGAGTCTGCCTTCACGCAGCAGATTTCTGATTTTTTCTTCGTCACGTGCTTTTAATGCATCGCTGTATTTTTGCAGGTTTTCTATCATAAGGTCTATTTCCGTTATAAGGTTTTCGGAGTTTTCAAGGAAAAGCTCTGTCCACATATTCTCGTTCAGCCATGCAACACGTGTAAGGTCCTTGTAGCTGCCTGCAGAAAAGCCCTTGTGTACCTTTGAGCGTGGGCTTTTTACGTATGCGTTTGATACTACGTGAGCAAGCTGCGAGGTGTAGGCTATATTTACATCATGCACCTGCGGTGTTGCAACCGTTACCGTGCCGAAGCCTGCTTTGAGCAGTACGTCACGCAAATCCGCAAGCAGATGCATATCTTCGTTCTGCTTTGGCACAAGTATCATTGTTGCACCGTCAAACAAAGTTTCCCTGGAGTTTTTGAGTCCCGAAAACTGTGTGCCCGCCATCGGATGTCCGCCGACAAAATTAAACCCGTTTTCTTCTGCTGCTTCAAAGCAGGGCGGGCAGACTGTAGCTTTTGTACCGCAAAGGTCAACTACCGTTGCACCTTTTTTTACTTTTGGTGCTATCTCATTAACATAGTTTACCACAGCCTGAGGGTAAAGTGCAACGAAAATATAATCACATTCTTTAATCGTTTCGTCGTTGAGTACGCCGTCTGTTACTCCTGCCATAGCTGCGTAGTCCGTAACAGCGGTATTTATATCGTAACCGAGGATTGTTTCGCCCGCTCTTTTAAACGCTTTTGCAAGTGAGCCTCCGATAAGCCCGAGGCCGCAAATTCCTATTTTCATTGCTGTTTTCCTCCGTTGATTTATAAATCAGTCAAGCTCTGCAACAGCCTTGCGGATTGCAAATACACGCCTTGCAACATCCTTGAACTGTTCGGGTGTGAGTGACTGCGGACCGTCGCACAGTGCGTGCTGCGGGTCGTTGTGTACTTCTATCATCAGTCCGTCTGCGCCTGCTGCTGCCGCTGCCATAGCCATAGGCTTTACAAGCCTTGCAATGCCGCTTGCGTGGCTCGGGTCGATAACTACGGGCAGATGTGTCAGTTCCTTGAGCATGGGTACTGCGGAAAGGTCAAGTGTGTTCCTTGTGTATGTTTCAAAGGTGCGTATGCCTCTTTCGCAGAGTATGATGTTTTCATTGCCGCCTGCCATGATATATTCGGCGCTCATCAGCAGCTCCTTGAGTGTGTTGGCAAGTCCGCGCTTTAAAAGTATCGGCTTGTTTGTTCTGCCGAGTTCTTTAAGCAGCTCGAAATTCTGCATGTTTCGGGCACCGACCTGTATAACGTCAACCTTTTCAAACAGAGGCAAATGGTGTGCGCTCATGATTTCGGTAACTATCGGCATGCCTGTTGCAGCCTTTGCCTCAAGCAGCAGCTCAATGCCCTCTGCATGCAGTCCCTGAAAATCGTATGGTGAGGTTCTGGGCTTGAAAGCACCGCCGCGAAGGAGCGTTGCGCCACCTTGCTTAACTTTTGTTGCAACCTCAAGTATCTGCGCTTCGCTTTCAACTGAGCACGGACCTGCAATTATTGCAAATTCACCGCCGCCGATTTTAACACCTGAGCAGTCAACAACCGTGTCATCGGGATGAAACTTTCTGTTTGCGCTCTTAAACGGGTCAGAAATTCTTTTAACGCTTTCGACCATTTCAAGTCCTTCAATAAGGTCAGTGTCAATAGCGGTTGTGTTGCCGACAAGACCGAGTATGGTCTGGTATTCACCCTTTGATATATGAACAAGAACCTTTTGTTCTTCAAGCCATTTAATAAGATTGTCAACTTGGTTTTGTGCTGCGTTGCTTTTGAGTACTACTACCATTTTTCAAAACACCTTTCAGTAAAAAAATAAGAGCCTTGCAGTGAATTTACTGCAAAGCTCTTTGAAAATCGCTTTTAATAATTGCCTTTGAATATTGGCGCAGCAAAAATCACTTCTACTATTTATTTCTCAGCGAAATAAAAGTAAAAGTAAAAAAACTCGTATGCAGTTGCATTCGTTTTGCAAAGCATAATACTGTGCTCCCGTATCAAAGATTGTCTGCATTATACACCCGTGTTTTATACTTGTCAATAGTTTTGGCAAAAATAATTTTATCGCTTTCAATCGCTAAAGTATCTGTAATAATGTTACGTTTCCTCTTGCAAAATGTATATGATTTTGTTAATATAAATATTTAGAAAAGGGTGATTATAATGGGAAACAAATTTATAGATCTGCACACACATTCAACCTGCTCTGACGGCTCTATGACTCCCGAAGAGCTTGTTATTCATGCAGTGGAAAATGAGCTTGTCGCAATCGCTTTATCGGATCACGATACGGTCAGCGGTGTTAAAGCGGCAATGGCTCAGGGCGAAAAAAGCGGAATTGAGGTTGTACCGGCTATTGAGTTCTCCGTTAAATCAAAAACGGAAACGCATATTCTCGGCTATTATATTGATGTTGATAATTCCGGGCTCAGGGTCATACTTGATGAAATAACCGAAAAGCGCATTGAGCGCAATGTTATGACGGCAAAGCTCCTGCAAAAGCTGGGCTTTGATATAACTCTTGAAGAAGCTGTGGCACTTGCACCCGGCGGCATTGTCGGCAGAGCACATTTTGCAAGGGTAATGATGAACAAGGGTTATGTTAGCTCTGTTAAAGAGGCTTTTGACAAATACCTTTCTTCCGGCAAGGCTGCATATTTCGGTAATCAGAAGCTTGAAGCAAAAACGGCGATTGAGGCTATACACGCTGCAGGTGGCGTGGCATTTCTTGCACATCCGCACCTTGTTAAACTCAGCGATGAAGAGCTTGAAAGGTTTCTTGACGAGCTTAAAGGCTACGGCCTTGACGGGCTTGAGGGCTATTATACCGATTATGACGAAGCTATGCAGAATAAGTTTCAGTCTATGGCAAAAAGGCATGGATTGGAAATCAGCGGCGGTACGGATTTCCATGCACAGATGAAGCCGCACATTTCAATCGGCAAAGGTACGGGCAATATGGCAATACCGTACAGCGTACTTGAAAATATCAGAGAAATGGTAAAGCGATGAACAAGCTTGTTTTTGAAAAAATTCAATCACTTCTTTTGGCAAAAGAAAAGGTTGTTATAGCGATTGACGGTATGTGTGCTTCGGGTAAATCGACATTAGCTGCTGAAATTAAGGAACTTTTCGGCGGCACGGTTATTCATGCGGATGATTTTTTCCTGCCCTTTGAAATGCGTACACCCGAAAGGCTTAATGAACCCGGCGGCAATTTTCACCGTGAACGCTTTTATGATGAAGTGGTGAAGAATATCAATCAATCTTTTTTCAGCTACGGTGTGTTTGACTGCAGCACAGGAAAAACTGAAAAAATGCAAACCGTAAATGAATCAAGGCTGATTATTATCGAGGGCAGCTACTGTATGCATCCTGACCTGGCAAATGCATACGATTTTAGAATATTTACTCTGACAGGCTGTGAAACACAGCTGAAAAGAATTCTCATCAGAAACGGTGAAACAGCTCTGGCTGCATTCAAAGAAAAATGGATACCCATGGAAAACAAATATTTTGACTTTTTCGGCATCGGTAAAAAATGCGATGCTGTAATATATTCTTGAAAACAGCGAGGTATATAATATGAAGGACTACATCTTACACCTTGAAAATTCAGCTGAAAACTGGGAAAACTGTACCCCTCTTGGCAACGGTTCAATGGGTCTGAGCGTTTTCGGCAGAACAGACAGCGAGCTTTTTGTTCTCAACGAGGAAACCGTCTGGGACGAAAGAACCGATATGAAGCCGGCAGGTAATTTCAAAGAAAAGATTGATTACATACGTTCACTTTTCCTTCAGGGCAAAAATTTTGAGGCTGCAAAATGGGCAGAGGATAACCTTGAAAATGATTTTAATTTTGTTGCTTCCTTTGAAGTTGCAGGCAGGCTCAATGTTAAATTTGACGATAAGTCAAAGGCTAAAAATTACAGCCGTGACTTAAATCTCAATAAGGGTATTGCAACCGTCAGCTACACAAAAAAAGATGTGCAGACGGTTGAGGAATGCTTCGTTTCATATGAAAAAAAGCTTATGGCTGTAAAATTCAGCTTTTCGCAAGCATCTTCCTTCACTCTTTCTTACGACCGTGATCTTGTAACGGAAAAAACGGCAGTCGGCAATAAGCTTGTAGCCTGCTGTGATACAGCAAACAAAACTCATGCTTTCTGCGTTGGTGCAAAGGTTGTGGCTGACGGTGCTGTTATTGCACAGCAAGATACACTCCGTATTGAAAACGCAAAGGAAGCTGTTATTTACATAAATATCGTTTCCGATAACAGAGATAAGAATTTCAGGTCTGCCTGCCTTGAAAAGCTGAGTGAAGATTTTGATTATGAGGCAATGAAGGCTGAGCATATCAGGAGCTTTTCGGCTGTAATGGAGCGTTCCGATGTCAGCTTTGAATCCGATGCTGAGCTTGAAAAACTGCCTGTAGATAAAAGACTCGCAAGACTTAAGAAGGACAGTAAGGCAGCAGACTACGGTCTGATGTCGCTTTACTGGCAGTTCGGTAAATACCTGCTTGTAAGCTCCAGCAGACCCGGTTCACTTCCTGCAAACCTGCAGGGTGTATGGGGTGAAAGAATGCAAAATCCCTGGAATGCCGACTACCATACAAATATCAACCTGCAGATGAACTACTGGCAGGCTGAGCAGGCAAATATCAGCGAGTGTACAAAGCCGCTGTTTGATTATATGAATACTAACCTTCTCGTCGGCGGCAGAAAAGCAGCGCAGGATTACTACGGCTGCAAGGGTACCGTTACTCATCATCTGAGTGATATCTACGGCTTTAACGGACCTGCTGACGGTGTATGGGGTCTGTGGCCTGTCGGCGGTGCATGGCTTGCTTTCCATATGTGGGAGCATTTCCTTTACACCCGTGATGTTGATTTCCTTAAAACCGAAGCCTATGAATATATCAGGGCATGCGTGGATTTCTTCCTTGACTATATGATTGAGGATGATAAGGGCAGACTGCTCACAGGTCCCTCCGCATCACCTGAAAACGATTATATCGGTGCTGACGGCAAGCCCGTAACAATGTGTATGGCACCGACTATGGACAACCAGATCGTCAGCGGTCTGTTCGGCTTCTATCTTGAAACCGAAAAAATTCTCGGCATGGAAACAGAAACTGCTAAACAGGTTGAGGCAGCACTCAAAAAAATTCCTGCAATGCAGGTTGGTAAATACGGTCAGCTCATGGAGTGGATCGAGGACTATGAGGAGGCTGACCCCGGTCACCGTCACATTTCCCATGCATTCGGTCTTTATCCTGCTGCACAGATTACACGTGACACACCGGAGCTTTACAAGGCTATCCGTGTTACCATTGACCGCAGACTTGCCAACGGCGGCGGTCATACCGGCTGGAGCCGTGCATGGCTTATCAGCCTTTTCGCAAGACTGCGTGACGGCAATGCGGCTTACGATAATGTAAGACTGCTCTTTACACGTTCAACTCTGCCTAATCTTTTTGATACTCATCCGCCTTTCCAGATTGACGGTAACTTCGGCGGCGCTGCAGGTATCGGCGAAATGCTCATGCAAAGCCATGAGGACGTAATTTCTCTGCTGCCGGCAACACCCGGCTTCCTTTCCGGTTCGTTTACTGCGCTTAAAGCAAGAGGAAATGTTGAGGTGTCCGCAAGCTTTAAGGATGGTAGAGTCACGGAATACACACTTGTTTCTGCCTGCGATAAAACTGTTAAGGTTGAAACATCGGCTGCTGTCAGCGTTGAATTTGACGGCAGGTGTATAAAAGCCGAAAACGGCATTGCCGAGCTTGATCTCAGATCGGCAACACCGCTTACAGTACGGGTTATGTATTAATGAAATATTGTCTGTGCTGCAAGCAGCAGCGCAACACCGGGCGAGCCTAATACAGCCGCTGTGCCGAGCGTGTACCAGTTGACGGCAACGCTTATTCCTGTCACAAGTCCCAGCAGCTTTATGGCATACAGTGCGGCGATACCCTGAAATACACTTGCAAAAAGCCCTTTGAAAAAGCACTTTCGTTTTAACATGACAAACAGCATTGTTACGGTGCAGACAATTGCGAAAAATATTATTACCGTATGTGCCTGCATTTTAAAATGCACTCCTTTCTTCAGCTTTTAAGTTTTGCTTTTTTGCAAGGGACAGCATGTACCTGTAGCGGGCCTTAAGTGCTTCTATTTCAAAAATGGTTGCTTCAACAAGGTCGTTATCCTGCTGCAGCTCAAAGCGTTCGTAAGCAAGCTCAAGTGCATCGCTGAGCTTGCGGATTTCGTCAATAAGCGCCCGGTCGTCTGTGTTTACTTCTTTTTTTCTGCTTAACAGCTCTGTAATAACAGCCATAAATTTTATCCTCCGTTCAATATATTTGTATGAATGAAGGATTGGCATATATTCTCAAAACTATACATTCGGAGGAATTTTTTATGTACATGACAAAACTTACCCCCTTTGCCGTGCGCACAATCTGGGGCGGCAGAAAGCTCATTGAAAGCTATAACGTAAAAACAGACCTTGAAAACTGTGCGGAGGCATGGATGCTTTCCTGCTTCAAGGATTTTGAATCAACTGTCAGCAGCGGCGAATACCAGGGCATGACACTTAACGAAGTGCTTGAAAAAGAGGGTAAGGCTATCCTTGGCAAAAACGCTGAAGGCTTTGACGATTTTCCCGTGCTTATCAAGTTTATTGATGCGGCTGATGATTTGTCTGTTCAGGTTCATCCCGATGATGAATATGCGCAGCAGTATAACGGCGGTTTCGGTAAAACGGAGTGCTGGTATATTATGGACTGTGAGCCCGGTGCAAGAATCATCTACGGATTTAAGGATAAAATCACAACTGAGGAATTTGCAAAGGCCATTGAAGAAAATAAAATTGAAGATGTTGTAAATTATGTTGAAGTAAAGAAGGGTGATTTCTTCTTTATCGAAGCGGGTACACTCCATGCAATCTGCAAGGGCATACTGCTTGCAGAGGTTCAGCAGAATTCCAATGTTACCTTCAGAGCTTATGATTATAACCGCTTTGACGCTAAATGCAACGGTCCCAGACCGCTTCACATCAAGGAAACGCTTGACGTTACAAAGTGTGAACCGCCCTGTCCGTCAGTTCCAACACTCAGCAAGGTTGAAAAAATCGGTGATACAACAAGAACCGAGCTTGTCAGCTTTGAGCTTTTCAGCGTAAATAAGGTTGAAATTAACGGCGTGTATAAGAGTGTTGCTGACGAAAACTCGTTTGTACATATCATGGTGCTTGGCGGCAGCGGCAAAATCGCCTGTGGCGGCATTGAGCTTGATATAGCAAAGGGCGACGGAGTGTTTATCCCCGCAAATGCAGGCGAATACACAGTCAACGGCAGCGTTGAAATACTTGAAAGCAGAGTTTAAATTACAGTTTATCTGCGTTCCGCAGATAAACTGTAGCGATATAAATCCCATCAGGGATTTATATCATATCGCAGGCGAGTGTAACGAGCCTGTATCGCAATTTCATTTTTGAAATTATATCGCATTTGTCGTCAGGCAAATATATCGCTGAACTGTAATTCAGCGCTCTGTTAATTTGTTTGCCAACGGGCTCTCTTGTGTAAAGGGAAGATTTACCCTCAGTATGGGGAATTTTAAAGTAAAGATATTGTTACTTTTGTCAAGCGTTACAAAAGTAACCAAAAGAACTTTTGGAGTTATATGCACTTCACGACGGCTGACGAGAATAAACCCGCTCGGCAGACAGAACAAAAAATGTTTTGTTCTGCTGCCATGACGGCTATTAAAGCAAATCTGACCTTTAAGTTTGTTCTACCGCCTATGGTTCCCTCGCTCGGATAAATGAGTTAAGTTTTATGCTCGTCAGCCTGTTCCGTTCAAACTCACAGCATCTTTATTTTTTTAAAGCGCTATTTCTTTTACGATTTTTAATCTCCGCCGTTGATGGATTTGTATTATTAGTAAAACTTTTCAACAGGCGGCATATAGTGTGCGTTACGCACCGGCATTGGGTGCAGCGTCACGCTGCTAAACTGTAATTTGGGGTTATAAATAAATGGCAGTTCTTACGGCTCAAAATCTGAATATGTCCTTTGGCGACCGTACACTTTTTGACAGTGTGTATTTTGATATAAAAGAGGGTGAACGTGTAGGCTTGATCGGTGCAAACGGTACCGGTAAGACTACGCTTTTCCGCCTTATACTCGGTCAGGGAAAGCCAACCTCCGGCGATATACATCCGGGCAAAAATACGGTTGTCGGCTATATGGAGCAGCATGCGTGTCAGGGCTCTGTCAGAACAGTTTATGATGAAATGCTCACCGTGTTTGAGCCGCTTATGCAGGCAGAAATACGCCTTGAGCAGCTTAACCGTCTTATTGATGCGGGCGGCGAAATTGATGCGCTGATTGATGAGCAGCTGCGCCTGCACGAAAAGTATGAGCGTGATGGGGGACTTACATACCGCAGCAGGGCAAAATCAATGCTTGTGGGCTTGGGCTTTCCGCTTGAGATGCACACACTTTCCTGTGACAAGCTCAGCGGCGGTCAGCGTTCAAAGCTCAGCCTTGGCAAGCTTCTGCTTTCAGCACCCGATTTGCTGCTGCTTGACGAACCTACAAACCACCTTGATATTGAAAGTGTCGAATGGCTCGAAAATTTCCTTTCCGAATACAAGGGTGCTGCGCTTATTATTTCGCATGACCGTTATTTCCTTGACCGTGTAACAACACGCACAATGGAAATAGAACACCGTAAGATGCGTATTTATAACGGCGGCTACTCAAAGTTTATTGAACAGAAAGAAAAAGATAAAATAATCGAACAGCGCCATTATGACAACACAATGGCTGAGGTTCACAGAATTGAAAAAATAATAGAACAGCAAAAGCGCTGGAACCGTGAACGCAATATCCGTACAGCTGAACACAAGCAGAAATCCATTGACCGCCTTATGGACGGGCTTGAAAAGCCCGAGGCTGATGAGGCGACGCTGAGGTTTGAGTTTAAAACTCTTGTTGAAACAGGCAACGATGTTCTTATCACTCAGGGTATTACCAAAGGATTTGGCGGTGAACCGCTTTTTTCGGATGTCGATTTGCTTATAAAAAAAGGTGAACGTGCATTCCTGCTCGGTGCTAACGGCTGCGGTAAAACTACCTTCCTGCGTGTGCTGATGGGTCAGTATATTCCGCAGGCAGGTATACGCAAGTTCGGTGAAAATGTACGTGTGGGTTATTTTGACCAGACGCTTGAAGGTCTTAACGGTGATAAAACAGTCCTTGACGAAGTGTGGGACCAGTACCGCAGGCTTTCGCAGACGCAGGTGCGCAATGCGCTTGCAGCCTTCCTTTTCCGTGGGGACGATGTCTTTGCAAGGGTCGCTGACCTGAGCGGCGGTGAAAAAGCAAGGGTAGCTCTGCTCAAGCTAATGCTCGGCGGCTATAATTTGCTGCTGCTTGACGAGCCTACAAACCACCTTGATATTACATCACGTGAAGCGCTTGAAAACGCTTTGCTCGGCTATAACGGCACCATGCTTATCGTGTCGCACGACCGTTATTTTATAAATAAGCTCTCTACCCGTATTCTGCGCCTTAACAAAAACGGAGTTGAGGATTTCGGTAACGACTATACGGATTATCTTGCACGGCTTGAAATGCTCAGGGCTGAGCAGGCTGCGCAGCCTAAAGCTGCTGAGAATAAAGAGGATGCATATAAACAGCGCAAGCTCAAGGACAGCGAGCGCAGAAAGCTTGCTGCCGCATGCCGCAGGGTCGAAGCGGATATAGCGAAAACAGAGGAAGAAATTTCTTCTTTTGAAGCGCAGCTTGCAAGTCCCGAAACTGCAGCCGATTACGAAAAAGTTATTTCGCTTACTGCCGGGCTTGACGAAGTAAATGAAAAATTAATGCTTCTCATGGAGGAATGGGAAGAATTGCAAGAACAGCTTTCTGAATAAAAATGAATTTAAACCGGGAGGTTGAATATAATGAAAAACATAATCAATGCTGAATGGATTAAAAGCCCTAAGCTGTCAAAGGAATGTGAAATATGTTATTCAAAGCAGTTTTCTGCTGAAAAGGAAATAGCAAACGCATCCCTTGAAATCACATCACTCGGTGTCTATGTTGCAAAAATCAACGGCAGCCGTATCGGTGACCAGGTTATGACACCCGGCTGGACATCTTATTCCAAACGTCTGCAGGTAGAAACCTATGACGTAACGGAGAATATAAAGACCGACAATATTATTACCGTCGGTGTTGCACCCGGCTGGAAGGGCAGATACTTTACCGGCAATGAGCGTGCCGCAGCCCTGTTCCTTGGTGTGCGTGAAACTGCACTTATTGCAGCTCTTACACTTGAATATGCCGACGGCACGAATGAGGTTATTTATACAGACGGCACATGGAAAACAGAGTTTGGCAAAAACGTTTGTTCCGATATTTATAACGGTTATGTTTATGACCCTGCTTTTGTTGATGATGAACCGATGAAAGCCTGCGTTTTTCCGCATAAGAAGGATATGCTCATTGACCGTGACGGTGAAAAAATCATTGAGCAGGAGCGTCTTGAGCCTAAAGAAATCATCATCACACCCAAGGGTGAAACCGTACTTGATTTCGGTCAGAATATGACAGGCTATGTCGAATTCAGAATCAAGGGCAGGAAAGGCGAAAGAGCAACAATCAGCCACGCAGAGGTGCTTGATGCCGACGGTAATTTCTATACGGAAAATCTGCGCAGTGCAAAGGCTCAGGCAGTTTTTGTCTGTGACGGTGAGGAGCATGTGCACAAGTGTGAGCATACCTTCTTCGGCTTCAGATACATAAGACTTGAAAACTGGAGTGACGAAGTTAAAAAGGAAAACTTTACTGCTGTTGTCGTTCATTCCGAGTTGAAACGAACAGGCAGCTTTGAGTGTTCGGATGAGCGCCTTAATAAGCTCTATTCAAATATCATCTGGGGTCAGAAGGGCAACTATCTCGATGTTCCTACTGACTGTCCGCAGCGTGATGAACGTCTTGGCTGGACAGGTGATGCACAGGTGTTTATCAGGGCAGCTGCCTATAACTATGATGTTGAAAGGTTCTTTGAAAAGTGGCTTGCCGATCTTCGTGCCGATCAGCGTCCGTGGGGTACAGTGCCTCACGTTATACCCGATATTTTTGATCCTGATGAAAGCTCATCGGCAGCCTGGGCTGATGCCGTAACGGTTTGCCCGTGGCAGATTTATCTGTCATACGGTAATAAGGCATTGATTGAAAAATCTCTTCAATCCATGAAGGATTATATTGAGTATATCGAACAGAGCAGCCGTGACGGAATATGGTGTCAGAGCTGGCATTTCGGCGATTGGCTCAACCTTGACGGCAGCAGTGCTGAGGACTGCTCAAAGGGCACGGAAAAAGAGCTTATTGCAACCGCTTATTATATCTATTCGAGCAATATTCTTATCAAGGCTATGGAACTTTGCGGCGAAGATACAACCGAGCAGAAAGCAAAGCGTGAAGCATCAATTGCCGCTTTCCGCAGAGAATATATGGAAAACGGCAGAATCAAGCCCGGATTTGCTACTCAGACTGCCTGCGTGCTTGCAGTTTATTTCGGCATCAGTGACAATGTTGCCGAAACAGCGGCACAGCTCAATGAGCTTGTAACTCAGTGCGGTCATCTTAAAACAGGCTTTGTCGGCACGCCTTATCTTCTCCATGCTCTCAGCGACAACGGCTATAAGGAAACAGCCTACAGCCTTATTCTGCGTGAGGAATATCCCTCATGGCTCTTCTCAGTCAGGATGGGTGCTACAACTATCTGGGAGCATTGGGACAGCGTAAGGGAAGACGGTACGATGTGGAGCACAACCATGAATTCCTTCAACCACTATGCTTACGGTGCGGTTGCTGATTGGATGTACGGCGATATGGCAGGTATAAATATTGATGAAAATAATCCTGCATACAAGCATATTATCCTCAGACCCATTACCGACAGCCGTATTTCATGGGTAAAGGCAAGCGTTGACACACGCTGCGGTAAGGTTGAAAGTTCATGGAAAACCGAAAACGGCAAAACAACATATACCTTTACTGTGCCTGAGGGCAGTACGGCAACTGTTTATCTGCCGGGCATTGAGCAGGAAATCGGCTGCGGCACACATGAGTTTACGGTCTGATTACCGCAAATGTTAAGTAACTTTGTCAAATTGTGTTGACAGTCTGACGGTATGTGTGATATATTCCTTTTATAAATAATTAAATACATTGGATAGAGGTGCGGCTTTCATCAGTAGCAGGCAGAACTTTACGGGATTATTCTGCATCGTGAAAGGGGCAGCCGCCGAAGCGGACAAGCTTTCCCGTTATCAGCTTGCTGCTGGGTCGCAGGAGAATATCCTGCGGACTGTCACGTTACTGTGGAGTGCTATCATGTGATTTTCAGTTAATCAAATGACATGGAGCATCAGCCCTGTGTCATTTTTTTATTTAACAAAAATTTTTTAGGAGTGACTCGTAATGTCAAAGTCAAGAAAAATACTTTTGGCTGTTGTCGCTGTGGCAATAGTCGGCATGCTTGTCTGGGCCGGAGTTTCCGGCGGCTCTCTTGCAACTGCTCCCTGCGTTGATTGCGGCGGTGCAGGCCTTGTAGAAGAAGCTGCTTGTGAAAGCTGTGCAGGCGAGGGTCTGGTCAGAGCTTCATGGTGGGCTCTTGTTCCCCCGGTAATCGCTATCGGACTTGCTCTTGTAACCAAAGAGGTTTACAGCTCGCTGTTTGTCGGTATCCTTGCAGGTGCACTTATCGGCTCAAGCTTCAGCTTCACCGGCACAATGGATATCCTCACAGGTGACGGCTTGATTACAGCCGTTGCAGATACCGCAGGTATCTTTGTATTCCTTGTTGTTCTCGGTGTTCTTGTTGCCCTTGTCAATAAGTCGGGCGGTTCTGCCGCATTCGGCCGCTGGGCAGAAAAGAACATCAAATCACGCACAGGTGCTATGCTTGCCACCTTTGTTCTCGGTGTTCTCATCTTTATTGATGACTACTTCAACTGCCTTACTGTCGGCTCGGTTATGCGTCCTGTAACAGACAGTCACAAGGTATCCCGTGCAAAGCTGTCCTACATCATTGATGCAACAGCTGCTCCCATCTGCATGATCGCTCCCATTTCCTCATGGGCTGCTGCTGTTTCATCCTACGCTCCCGAGGGTGAAGGCCTTGCACTCTTTATCCGCGCTATTCCTTTCAATTTCTATTCACTTCTTACTCTTGTTTTTGTCATCGCTCTTGCTGTTATGAAGTTTGATTACGGTCCGATGAAGCTTCACGAGCTCAACGCTATCAAGCACGGCGACCTTTATACAAGCGGTGAAAAGGCAGAGGTTGCAGAAGAAGGCTTCAACCCCAAGGGTAAGGTTCTTGATCTGATTCTTCCCATCATCGTACTCATCGTTGCATGTGTATTCGCTCTTGTTTATGTCGGCGGTATCTTTGACGGTGCAAGCTTTATTGATGCTTTTGCAGATACAGATGCTACAGTCGGTCTTCCCTGGGGCAGCATTATTGCTCTTGTATTTACAATTATCTACCTTGTACTTCGCAAGGTTGTTACAGTTAAGGAAGCTATGGAATGCATTCCCAAGGGCTTCATCGCTATGGTTCCCGCAATCCTTATCCTTACCTTCGCAACAGCCCTTAAGAACATGACAGGTATTCTCGGCGCAAAGCCCTTTGTTGCAGATGTTATGGGCGGTGCAGCAGGTAATTTTGCAAACTTCCTTCCTGCTATCATATTCCTGGTTGCATGCTTTATCTCTTTCTCAACAGGTACATCATGGGGCACATTCGGTATCCTTATCCCCATCGTTACCGTTATCTTCCCCACAGGTACACTTCAAGTTATCGCAATGTCTGCTTGCCTTGCAGGTTCAGTCTGCGGCGACCATTGCTCACCCATTTCCGATACAACTATCATGTCCTCTGCTGGCGGTCAGTGTAACCACCTCAACCACGTTTCAACCCAGCTTCCCTATGCGCTTACGGTTGCTGCTGTTTCATTCGTAGGCTACATTCTCGCAGGCTTTATCCAGAACGCAGCTATCGTTCTTCCCATTATGGTAGTTATCATGCTTGCAGTTCTCTTTGTTATCAAAATGGCTACAGCAAAGAAAACTGTAAAATAAGATTAAATAATAATTTCGGCAGTACAGTTTTAACGCTGTACTGCCTTTTTTATTTCCTTATTAACCTGTTTTCTCAGCTTCCATATTGCCGCTAAATTCGGTATTGCCATGAGTGCGTTGAATATATCGGACAGCGCCCAGACAGTATCTAATTTTATGCTTGCACCTATTACAATGCAGATAAGGTAAACCAAACGGTAAACTGAAATACGGTTTTCACCAAATGCATATTCAGCTGCTTTTTCGCCGTAATAGGCCCAGCCGATTATAGTTGCAAAGGCGAATATGCAAAGTGCAGCACTTGTAAATATTCCTGCACCCTTACCGAAAACACTTGAAAAAACATTAATGCTCATTTGTGTCGGCGAAAGTGTGCTGCCATTCTGCCATGCACCGCTTGTAAGCAAAGCAAGTGCGGTTAATGTGCACATCAGCACCGTATCAATAAATACTTCGGCTATGCCCCATAACCCTTGTGTTGCAGGTGAATCAACGTCAGCCGCAGCGTGTACAATAGGGGATGAGCCAAGACCTGCCTCGTTTGAAAAAACACCTCTTGCTATTCCGAACTTGATTGCCTTTCCGACCGTGTAGCCGGCTGTGCCTGCAAGCATGCTTCTAAAATCAAATGCGCTGACAAATATAAGCCTGAAACTCGGAAATATTTCTTTGTGGTTTTTTATTATAACGGCAATAAGCGCAAAAACAACTATCGCAGAAAGCGGTGGGATTATTTTTTCTGTCACCTTTGAAATGCGGTTTACCCCGCCTATAATAACCGTTCCTGCCACTGCTGCCACTGCAATGCCGACGGCAACCGGAATTATTTCAGTTTGTTCGGATAATGTTACGGCTATTGCATTTGCCTGTGTCATGTTGCCCATGCCAAGGGACGCTGCAACGCAGAAAAAGCTGAAAATGCATGCGGCTTTTCGGCTGCTGAAAGCCTTTTCGATGTATAGCATTGAGCCGCCGGTCCATTCGTTTTTGCTGTTCTTTTCACGGTACATAATGCCGAGTGCGTTTTCTGCAAACGCCGTCATTTCGCCTAAGACTGCCGAAACCACCATCCACAGCACAGCGCCCGGTCCGCCAAGGGCCAGCGCACTTGCAACGCCGATTATGTTGCCCGTACCCATGCATGCTGCAAGCGCAGCTGATAAAGCGGCATAGGGCGAAATGCCGTTTTGGTTTTCTCTTCCTTTTTGTATATTTCCAAAGGTTGAGCGGAATATTTTTATCGGGTGGAGTATCTGCAAAAATCCCGACCTGACTGTAAAATACAGCCCTGTACCGACAAACCATATGAGCATCAGCGGATTCCAGCAAAACTCCTGAATCTTAAATATAAACGCAGACATAACTTGTTCCTCAGATTTAATAAAATAACTCTTTAAATTTTTATAATAGTGTTGTATTATGTTTATGTGAATAAGTTTTAATTAATGAAAGAGGTTAAAACATATGTGCCAATACTGCGTAGACGAAAAAACAATAAAAGTTACGAGATACGAGGTTACAGATAAACTGCCTGACCCGTTTTTGTTTGATGACGGCAGCCGTGTAAAAACAAAGGCGGACTGGGCAAAACGCCGCAAGGAAATGTATAAAACAGCGGTTGAACTGCAATACGGCACTATGCCGCCCGAACCGGAATTCCTTGAGGTTGAACCGCTTTACGTTGCGGCAAATGAATCCTACCGTATCCATACCGGTACACGTGCAAAGCCTGTGGTATTTACAATGTATGTAAAGGGTGCGGACAGAGAGAATAAACGCCCCGTTGTAATCGACGGCGATATGTGCTTTGACTATCCTTTTGATAAAAAATACACTTCAATTTTTAACGATAACGGCATTACCGTATGCCTGTTCAACCGCTGCGAGCTTGCGCACGATATTGACGGCAGAGGCATCGGTCACGGTCAGCTTTACGAAACTTATCCCGAATATACCTTCGGCGCTCTGGGTGCATGGGCTTGGGGCTATTCACGCTGTGTTGATGCGCTTGAAAAGCTCGGGATTGTTGATATGAGCTGTATTGCTTTTACCGGTCATTCCCGTGGCGGCAAAACGGCAGCGCTTGCGGGCGTGCTTGATGAGCGTGCAGCAATAGTCAACCCGAATGAAACCTGCGCAGGTTCATGCTCCTGCTACCGTGTGAATATGTCTGCAATAACAGAAGACGGTGAAGAGAGAAGAAACGAGGAACTTGCCGACCTGCTGGACAGATTCCATTTCTGGATGGGTCCCGATATGCATAAGTATGCAAACAACGAGGCTGAAATGCCCTTTGATGCGCACTACATAAAAGCGCTTGTAGCTCCCCGTGTACTCTTTGTTTCCGAGGCTGCAAGCGATATCTGGAGCGGTCCCGTGGGCTCCTGGCAGACAACCATGGCAGCAAAAGAGGTTTATAAATTCCTTGATGCTGAAGAAAATCTGTTGTGGTATTACCGGAAAGGCAAGCACTTCCACCACTACAGGGATCTGGAAATGCTCGTCAATGTAATAAGACACGTTAAATACGGCGAAGAATTAAACGGCTGCTATTTCAAAACGCCGTTCAGACAGCCGGACCCGGTATTTGACTGGAAATCGCCCGAAGGAGATAACTGAATGAAAAAAAGAATTTACACCGTTGCTACGGTTCATCTTGATACCTCATGGAACTGGGATTTCGAAACAACATTAACTGATTACTTGCCCAAAACGCTTAAAGAAAATTTTGAGTATTTTGAACGCTTTCCCGAATATACTTTCAGCTTTGAGGGCAGCTACCGCTATGAACTGATGGAAGAATACTATCCCGAAGAATTTGAAAAGCTTAAAAAGCATATAGCAGACGGCAGATGGAATGTTTCAGGTTCATCGTTTGAAAACGGCGATATGAATATTCCTTCACCCGAAGCACTTTTCCGTAATATTACATACGGTAACGGCTATTTCAACGAGAAGTTCGGCAAACGCAGTGCGGATATTTATCTGCCTGACTGTTTCGGCTTTGGCTGGGCTCTGCCGAGTATTGCTGCGCATTGCGGACTCAAAGGCTTTACTACCCAGAAGCTGGTCTGGAGCAGTGCTTACGGTGTACCGTTTGACCTGGGTAAATGGTACGGCCCTGACGGAAAATGGATTTACGCATCGCTCGATGCAAGAAATTACGATTACAGCCTGAAAAAGGTTCGCACACACCCCAGCGTTAAAGAAAAAATCAGAGAAAATGCAAAATATGACTTGCCGTATGCACATATTCTGCACGGTGTAGGTGACAGAGGCGGCAGCCCGAAAGAGGAATCTGTCATTGCTACATGTATTGAAGCACGTCAGAATCCAAACGAAAAGACAGATGTTATCTGCGCAACAACCGACCAGATTTTCATTGATATGGATAATGAACTGACGGATGAGCAGAAAGAAAAACTGCCGTCATGGAATGATGAACTTATATTTACTGACCACGCAGTAGGCAGCTATACCTCTCGTGTGCAGGGTAAACGCTTTAACCGCCGCTGTGAGCAGCTTGCAGATGCTGCGGAAAGAACGAGCGTTCTTGCTTCGCTTCTCGGCAAAGCTTATCCGCAGGAAAATCTTGATGAGGCTTGGAAAAATACAATTGCCCACCAGTTTCACGACGATATAACCGGTACTTCACTTGCAAAATGTTATAAACGCAACTGGAACGATTATGTTCAGGCGCTCAACCGTTTTGCAGAAGAATACAAAGCTTCTGCTGCAACGGTTGCCGCTGCTATGGATACATCTTTTGTCAAGGGTATTCCCGTGGCTGTTTTCAATTCTGTTCAGAGCTCTGCAAACCGCAAAGGCAGTGTCAGCGTAAAACTCGAATTGCCTGACGGCAAACGCTTTGCACGTGTCTTTGACAGCTTGGGCAGAGAAGTTTACGCACAGACCAAAACCGTAAACGGTGAATCTGTTGTTACCTTCAGCACAAAAGTGCCGTCAGTCGGTGTTGCGGTTTATGATATCCGTCCGAGTGATACAGTATCGCCCCTTGCAGGTGGTCTGTATGCAAGCGAGCGTATGTTAGAGAATGAAAACCTTAAGGTTTATCTTGATAAAAACGGCGATGTCTGCTCAATATTTGACAAGAACACGGGAAGAGAAACTCTTGCTTCACCAATAAAATTAGAGCTTTATAAATATGACGGCAGCCCGATGTGGCCCGCATGGGAGCTTGAATATAAAGAGTCGGCAGCGCCTGCTGAAACCTCCGCTGCTTCACCGTCATTCTCTATTGAGGATTACGGTTCGGCAAGGGTGGCTATAAAAACCGTGCGCCACGCAAAAGGTTCAGTTTTTACTCAGGTTATTTCGCTTGACAGCGGCGCAAATTCGGTTGAGTTTTATAATGAGGTTGACTGGAGAAGTCCGAGAACGCTGCTCAAAGCTGTGTTTCCGTTCAAAGCTTCCAATCCCGAAGCAACCTTTGATATAGGTCTTGGCACAATAAGACGTACAAATATGCGCCCCAGACTTTACGAGGTGCCTGCACAGAACTGGGCTGATATAACCGATGCAAACGGCACTTTCGGTGCAGCTGTTTTCAGCGACAGCCGTTCAGGCTGGGATAAGAGAAACGATAATACGCTCCGACTTACCTGTATGCATACACCACGTGCACAATACCGTGAAGAGAGTGCACAGCATTTAATGGAAATCGGTCTTAACCGCTTTAACTTTGCCGTTTATCCGCATGAAGGCAGCTGGGAAGGCTCAGGCGTTCAGCTTGCCGCCGCACAGTTTAATCAGCCTATGGCTGCCTTTGTTGTTTCAAAGCATAAGGGTAAGCTTGGCAGAGAAACTTCTCTTGCACGGGTCAGCGACGGCAGCGCAATAATCCGCTGTATCAAAAAAGCGCAGTACGGCGATGAAATAATCGTGCGCATGAACGAGGGCAGCGGCAGAGTGGCAAAAAACATCGAGCTTGAATTTGCAACAGCTATTGACAGCGCACACGAGTGCTACGGTGATGAGCGTTACCTAAAGCCTGCAAATGTTGAAAACGGCAAGCTTGTGTTTGATTTACAGCCCAATGAAATAAAAACCTTTGCACTCAGGGTGAACAGCTTTGCTTTTGCTGCACCTGCTCCGGAATATAAACCGCTCAATCTGAAATTTACCGAAAATATTCTTTCCTCAAATTCCGGGCGTACCGCAGGCATTATCGGCGGCGCAACGGTGCCGGAAGAATTGTTTAAATCAGGTGTGGTCTGCGGCGATGTTCCGTTTGAATTCGGCAAATCTAAGCAGGCAGTGCGCTGCAACGGTCAGAAAATTACTGTTCCTGACGGCTGTGACGGTGTTTATATTGTTGCTGCCTCTGTCAAGGGTGACAAGGTTGTAACCTTTACAGCTGGCAAAATCAATACTGAGCTCAATATTCTTTCAGCCCGTGAAGCCGTAGGTGCGTGGGATTTGTATTCTTTGGGTGAAACAGGATATATCAAGCGTGAACCCATGGCTTTGCACTTCACACACCTTCACGGTAAAGGTGTTGACCTTTACGGCGCACAGTGCAATTTCTTCAAATATTTTATCCCTGCAAACGGTGCAAAACGTATTTCTCTGCCTGTTGATGAGGATATACTTATCCTTGCGGCAACCGCTGTTACAGGCAAAAATGCTGCTGTGCCCGGCGCAGCTATGTATGATGAGCTTGAAAAGCGTGAATTCGGTTTTATGCTTGATCCGAAGCTTGTTTCAGATTCTGTCAATACATTTATGCAGGAAAATAAAGGTAAGTTCAAATTTATCAAGAGCTATGCTGCCAACCGTTTCGATTTTTCTTACGGAAAAAGAAAGTATCACAAGCAAAAAAAATCCGGTTTTGTCTGAATAAAAATTCAGAATAATGTATAAAAACTCTATTTACATTTCTGTTCGGTTTTGTTATTATATAGAGTAGAGTATTATTAATACATCAGTATTTATTCTATTTAACTAAGGAGAAGTGAAAACAATGAGTAATTATTATCAGCCTGAAGCTGAATGTGCTTCACGGGAACAGCTTAAAGCGTGGCAGGATGAGCGTCTTGTTGCGCAGGTGCAGCACGTCTGGGATAATGTTCCCTACTATAAAAAGCTCATGGAAGAAAGGGGCGTCAAGCCTGAACATATCAAAGGTACACAGGACCTTCATCTTCTTCCTTTCCTCACAAAGGACGACCTTCGTGAATGCTATCCCTACGGTCTGCTTGCAGAGCCGCTGGAAAACTGCGTTCGTATCCAGTCAACAAGCGGTACAACAGGTAAGCGTGTAGTTGCTTTCTATACACAGGATGATCTTGACCTCTGGGAGGAGTGCTGTGCCCGTGCTCTTGTTGCAGCAGGTGCAACAAACAAGGATGTTGTCCAGGTATCCTACGGCTACGGCCTTTTCACCGGCGGTCCCGGTCTCAACGGCGGATCTCATAAGGTCGGCTGCCTTACTCTGCCTATGTCTTCCGGTAATACCGACAGACAGATTCAGTTTATGACCGACCTAGGTGCAACAATTATCTGCTGTACACCCTCTTATGCAGCTTATCTTGCAGAATCAATTGAGGAAATGGGTGTAAAAGATAAGATAAAGCTCAAAGCCGGTATTTTCGGTGCTGAAGCATGGACACAGGAAATGCGAAAAGATATTGAGCAAAGGCTTGGTATCAAGGCTCTTGATATCTACGGTCTTACAGAAATTTCAGGTCCCGGCGTATCGTTTGAGTGTCTTGAGCAGGGCGGCATGCATATTAACGAGGATCATTTCATTCCCGAAATTATCAGCCCCAAAACAGGCGAGGTTCTTCCCTACGGCGAAAAGGGCGAGCTTGTTTTCACTTCAATAACAAAGAAAGCATTCCCGCTTCTCCGTTACAGAACGAAAGATATTTGTGTTCTCAACCCCGAACCCTGTGCTTGCGGCAGAACACTTATCCGTATGTGCAAGCCCATGGGCAGAAGTGACGATATGCTTATCGTAAAGGGTGTCAACGTATTCCCGTCACAGATTGAAACAGTTCTCCTCAATAAGGGCTACCCCGCAAACTATCAGATTATTGTCAGCCGTGAAGGCTACAGCGATCAGCTTGAAGTAAATGTTGAAATGACTCCCGAAATGTTCTCTGATAATCTTGCAGAAATCTCTGCAAAGGAAAAAGAGCTTGTTGAAGCACTTAAAGCAATGCTCGGCATCTATGCAAAGGTTCGCCTTGTTGCACCCAAAACTATCACACGCAGTGAGGGTAAGGCAGTACGAGTAATTGATAAACGTAACCTTTATTAAGAATTGAAGGAGGAAACCAAAATGGCAGTAAAACAGATTTCCGCTTTTGTAGAAAACAAACCCGGCCAGCTTGCAAAGTTTACAGAAATTCTTAACAATCACGGCATTGATATGCGAGCTCTCTCTCTTGCAGAAACAGAAGATTTCGGTATAGTCAGAGTTATTACGGATGATTCGTATAAAACAGCCTGTGTGCTTAAAGAAGAAGGCTATATTTTCTCTATTACACAGGTTCTTGCAGTTGAAATTCCCGATACACCCGGCGGACTTTTCAAGGTTCTGGATATACTTAAAGAAAAGGAAATCAACGTGGATTATATGTACGCTTTCACTGCAAGAAAGCAGGATGTAGCTTACATGATATTCCGTGTTGCCGATAACGATGCAGCGGCAGATGTCCTCAAAAAGAACGGCATTCAGATGCTTGAGCCGGACGATATTGATTAATTTTTTAGAAAGCGAACTATAATTAAGGAGTAATCAGAAATGGCTGAAAGAATCGTAATTGCTTCCGGTAAGGGCGGTGTAGGTAAATCCTCCATAACTGCCGGTCTTGCCTGTGCTTTGCAGGGTAAGGGGCACAGCGTTCTTGTTGTTGATTGCGATATAGGTTTGAGCAGCCTTGACATTATTCTCAGTGCAAGGTCGGATATGCTCTTCAACTGGGGCGATATTATCTGCGGCCGTTGCAGCAGCGATGCTGCGTTGACCGAAACGCAGTACGGTCCGACATTGCTTTGTGCACCGAAGCATTTTGAAACTGAATACACGGCTCAGGCAATGTGTGACCTTGCGCAGGAATATGAAGAACGGTTCGATTATATAATTTTTGATTCACCTGCCGGATTGGGGCTTGGTTTCAGGCTTGCGGCTGCTGCTGCAAACAGGGCGATTGTTGTTTCAACGCCTGATGAGGTCTGCGTGCGCAGTGCTGCTGCGGCAGCAGACAGGCTGTCCGATTTCGGTATTGAAGAAAGCAGACTTATTATTAACCGCTTTGAACGCAAAGCTACAATAAAAGGTAAACTGCTTAATGTTGATGATGTCATTGATTCAACACGTCTTCGTTTGCTCGGCGTTGTACCGCATGACAGAAATGTTATGTTCAATATGTGCTGCGGAAGACCTTTGTCAGAAAAGACTCCTGCGGCTCAGGCTTTTGAGCGCATAGCCCGCAGACTCGACGGCGAGCGGGTTCATCTGGTCATATCATAAAAATTTTTAATTTATTATAAAATCTTATTTGACTTAAAAGTAATTTTTTGGTAAAATATGATAATAAAAGGGGAATTGTTAAAATTAACCCCGAAAAATGCGGTAAAAGGAAAGGAACAGGTATATGAACATAGCTTTAATAGCGCATGATGCAAAGAAAGAACTTATGACCCAGTTTTGCATTGCTTACTGCGGCATACTCAGCAGACACGCACTTTGCGCAACCGGAACTACCGGCAAGCTCATCAGCGAAGCAACAGGCCTCAAGATTCAGAGCTTTTTGAGCGGTTCACAGGGTGGCGACCAGCAGATTGCAGCAAGAATCGCCTGCAATGAGATTGACCTGCTTCTTCTCTTCCGCGATCCGCTTAACCCCAAACCGCACGAGCCGAACGAAGCAACGCTTCTCAGACTCTGCGACGTACACAACATTCCCGTGGCCACCAACATTGCTACTGCCGAGGCTATTATCCACAGCCTTGAGCGCGGCGACCTTGACTGGCGCGATATAGTAAACCCGAAGATATAAACCAACTCGGGGCGGACGACTTGCTTGTCCGCCCTGTAGCTATATTTTTAATCAATTGCGAAAGGATACTTCACAATGGCATTAGTGACCAAGGCTATCAAAGGTACGCAGGATTTGCTGCCTGCTGACAGCTACAAAACCCGCTATGTTGAGCAGACTATGCTTGATATTGCATCAAAGTTCGGATATAAAGAAATACGCACTCCCGTATTTGAGCATACAGAGCTTTTCAGCCGCGGTGTCGGCGATACAACTGACGTTGTACAAAAGGAAATGTACACCTTTGACGATAAGGGCGGCCGTTCAATTACTCTGCGTCCCGAGGGTACGGCAGGCGCAATGCGTGCCTTCCTTGAGCACGGTCTGTTTAATGAACCGCTTCCGCAGAAGGTGAGCTACCTTACCTCCTGCTACCGTTACGAGAAACCTCAGGCAGGCAGACTGCGTGAGTTTCACCAGTTTGGTGTTGAGTGCCTTGGTACTGCTGCACCTGCGGCAGATGCTGAGCTTATAGCACTTGGTCACAATATCTTTTTTTATCTCGGTGTTGAGGGCTTGCAGCTTGAAATAAATTCAATCGGCTGTCCTGAGTGCCGTAAGAAGTACCACGAAGCACTGCACAGCTACTTTGAGTCAAAAAAGGGTGAGCTTTGCGAAACCTGCCTTG
Source organism: Acutalibacteraceae bacterium (assembly GCA_045536235.1). GTDB lineage: Bacteria > Bacillota > Clostridia > Oscillospirales > Acutalibacteraceae > UBA8612. The sequence continues at coordinate 161,580 of JAZSND010000051.1, forward strand.
ACAGACTCGGCAGAAACCCGATGAGAATTCTCGACTGCAAAAGTCCCGTATGCAGCGAAATTGCAAAGGATGCTCCGAAGGTACTCGATTACATCTGTGAGGATTGCTCAGCACACTTTGAAACAGTCAAAAAGCACCTCGATGCAATGAATATTCCTTATGTTGTCAATCCGACCATTGTACGTGGTCTTGATTATTATACACGTACCGTATTTGAATTTGTTTCAAATCAGATCGGTGCACAGGGCACAGTCTGCGGCGGCGGCAGATACGACGGACTTGCCGAAGAGCTCGGAGGCAACAAAACTCCGTCACTCGGCTTTGCGCTTGGTATCGAACGTCTTATGCTCCTCATGCAGGCTCAGAACACACCTCTGCCTGAGGAACAGCGCCCCGACCTGTATATTGCTTCAATGGGTGATGCTGCAAACGTAGTTGCTGCAAGGCTTGCAGCCTCCCTTCGTGAAGAGGGTGTCAGCGTTCAGTACGATGTTGCGGGCAGGTCTGTAAAGGCTCAGATGAAATATGCAAACAAGCTGAATGTCCGCAATACCGTTGTTATAGGTGACAGCGAAATTGAAAGCGGCAAGGTTACCGTCAAGGATATGGACGGCGGTGAAAGCGTTGAAATGGAGCTTGACGGATTTGAGGACAGCTACCAGAACTATCTTATACAGAACGCTGTAGCTGAAATTGCAGGTGCTGAGGGTATAGATATGAGCGGCGTTAATTTAGCCGGTTTATTTTGATTAATTACTCAAAGGAGTTTGAATATTATGGATTTTATGACAGGACTTAAAAGAACAAACTATTGCGGTGAGCTTCGTGCAAGCGATATAGGCAAGGAAGTTGTAGTTGCAGGCTGGGTACAGCGTCAGCGTGACCTCGGTGCGCTTATCTTCATCGACCTTCGTGACCGTACAGGTATCGTTCAGCTTGCATTTGACGATAACACAGACAGAGAGATTTTTGATAAGGCATTCACAGCAAGAAGTGAATTTGTCCTTATGGCAAAGGGTAATGTACGTGAGCGTTCATCAAAGAACTCTGAAATTCCCACAGGTGAAATCGAGATCGAGGTAACAGACCTTCGTGTTCTCAACAAGAGTGAAACACCTCCTTTCGATATCGTTCCCAATTGCCAGACGTCGGAGCTTACCAGACTTAAGCACCGCTATCTTGACCTTCGCCGTCCCGACCTGCAGTCGAATATTATGCTGCGTCACAAGATTGCAAAGGTAACACGTGACTATTTTGACGAAAACGGCTTTATCGAAATCGAAACTCCCATCCTCATCCGTTCCACTCCCGAGGGTGCAAGAGATTACATTGTTCCCAGCCGTGTGCACAAGGGCAGCTTCTATGCTCTTCCCCAGTCACCTCAGCTTTATAAGCAGCTTTCCATGGTTGCAGGCTTTGACAGATATATGCAGATTGCACGCTGCTTCCGTGATGAGGACCTTCGTGCAGACAGACAGCCCGAATTCACACAGATTGACCTTGAAATGTCCTTTGTTGAAATGGACGATGTTCTTGCAATCGGTGAAGGCTATGTAAAACGAGTATTCAAGGAAGTTCTTGGCATTGAAATCAGCGAGCCTATCCCGAGACTCACATTCAAAGAATCTATGGAACGTTACGGCTCGGATAAGCCCGATACACGTTTCGAAATGGAACTTTATGACCTTACCGATATCGTTAAGGATTGCGGCTTCAGCGTATTCTCAGGTGCAGTTGCAGAGGGCGGCAGCGTCAGAGGTATCACCGCTAAGGGTGCTGTTTCAACACTCACACGTAAAGAGATTGATAAGCTCACAGAGTTTGTCAAGGGTTCAGGCGCAAAGGGTCTTGCATGGATAAGACTTAACGAGGACGGTACTGTTGCTTCCTCCTTTGCAAAGTTCATGACAGAGGACGAAATGGCAGCAATCCTTGCTTAGGCAGACGCCAAGGCACGCGATGTTGTTCTCATCATTGCAGACAAGAAGAATTCACTTGTTCTTTCAACTCTCGGTCTGCTCCGTGGCGAGGTTGCAAGAAAGCTTGATATTATCCCGAAGGATAAATATAACTTCCTGTGGATTACTGAATTCCCGTTCTTTGATTGGGATGAAGAGCTTGGTCAGTTCGTTGCTATGCACCATCCTTTCACATCTCCCATGGATGAGTGTATTCCCTACCTTGAAACAGATAAGGCAAATGTCCGTGCAAAGGCATATGACCTTGTTCTCAACGGTATTGAGCTTTCTTCCGGTTCAATCCGTATCACAAACCCTGAGCTTCAGGGCAAGATTTTCTCACTCCTTGGTCTGACCGATGAACAGGCACATGAAAAGTTCGGCTACCTGCTTGACGCATTCCGTTACGGCGCACCGCCCCACGGTGGTATGGGTATCGGCCTTGACAGACTTATCATGCAGATGCTCGGTTGCGACAGCCTGCGTGATGTTATTGCTTTCCCGAAGGTACAGAATGCAACAGAGCCTATGACAGAGTGCCCTGCACCTGTTGACGGCGTTCAGCTGACCGATCTTGGTATAAGCATAACAGCTCAGGAGAAATAATAAATAAGCTTTTCGGAGTAGAAAAATGGGTATTTTTTCAAAAATCAACAAAGGTCTGCAAAAGACCAGACTTTCAATGGCAGGCGCTATTGACAATGTTCTTCACGGTGTCAACGAGATAACTGATGAAATGTTTGACGACCTTGAGGAAATCCTCGTCATGGGCGATGTCGGCGTTACAACCGCAACAGAAATTATTGACCGCCTTCGTGCCAAGGTTGCTAAGGAAAACCTGCGCAACGGCAAGCAGGTCAGAGCAGCAATAAAAGAAATCGTTGCAGAGCTTATAGACGGTGGCGAGCAGATGGAAATGATTACAATGCCGTCAATCGTTCTGGTTATCGGCGTAAACGGTGTCGGTAAAACCACAACCATCGGCAAAATGGCAGCTCTCTATAAATCCCAGGGCAAGAAGGTTATACTCGGTGCTGCGGATACATTCCGTGCCGCAGCTATCGACCAGCTTCAGATCTGGGCTGACAGAGCAGGTGTTGATATAGTCAAGCATAAAGAGGGTGCAGACCCTGCTGCTGTTGTTTTCGATACAATCAACGCAGGTAAGGCAAGAAATGCCGATATAATCATTATTGATACCGCAGGCAGACTTCATAACAAGAAAAACCTTATGGATGAGCTTGCCAAGATTTACAGAGTTATTGACCGTGAGCTTCCCTGGTCTGACCGTGAAAGCCTGCTTGTGCTTGATGCTACAACAGGGCAGAACGCAGTTAACCAGGCGAGAGAATTCAAAAATGTTGCCGAAATTACAGGCATAGTTCTCACAAAGCTTGACGGTACAGCACGTGGCGGTGTTGTGCTTGCAATCAAGCACGACCTCAACGTTCCCGTTAAATTTGTCGGTGTCGGAGAGCAGATGGACGATTTGCAGCCGTTTGATCCCGGAGCTTTTGCAGAGGGCCTGTTTGACGTAGCAGAGGATGAGGATAAATAAATGAATTACATTATCGCTACACATAATATGAAAAAGCGCAACGAGCTCGCACGTATCCTTGAACCCCTCGGTGTAAGCGTTCTGACCGCTGAGCAGGCAGGTGTGGAGCTTACTGATGTTGAGGAAACCGGCACTACCTTTGCCGAAAACGCTCAGCTCAAAAGCCGCAGTGGCTGTAAGGAAAGCGGCATGCCTTGCATAGCAGACGATTCAGGGCTGATGGTTGATGCTCTGAACGGTGAACCCGGTGTTTACTCTGCACGCTATGCAGGTGAGCATGGCAACGACCCGAAGAATAATGCGCTTCTTCTTGAAAAGCTTAAAGATATTCCCGATGAAAAGCGTACAGCACGCTTTGTATGTACCGTTTCCTGCACCTATCCCGACGGTAAAGAAATTCTGGTCACAGGCACCTGCGAGGGCAAAATTGGTTACGAGCCCAAAGGAGACGGCGGTTTCGGCTATGATCCGCTGTTCATGGTAGGGGATAAGAGCTTTGCCGAACTTACGGCAGAAGAAAAGGATAAAATCAGCCACAGAGGCAATGCACTTAAAGCACTCGCAAAAGCCCTGGCTGAAAATGTTTAATATATTTAAGGATTGATTTGATTTGACAAGTAAGGAAAGAGCTGCGCTTCGTGCGCAGGCAAATACACTCGAACCGCTTTTTCAGCTTGGCAAGGGCGGCATGTCCGATGCGCTTATAAAGCAGACGGATGATGCTCTTCGTGCAAGGGAGCTTATAAAGCTGAAGGTTTTGCTTGAGTCTACTCCTATCACTCCCCGTCAGGCAGCGGATGAACTTGCTGCTGCAACTGGTGCGGACGTTGTTCAGGTTATCGGCGGCGTAATTGTACTGTACCGCTACAGCCCTGAACTTCACGGCGAAAAGAAACCCGAGCAGAAAAAACGTCCCGCCACAAAAAAGGAAGCTAAAAAGCAGGGCTACAAGGTTCACTTTGTCCGTAAGACAAAGCGAGTTACAAAAGAAAAATGAGCAGATTAGGTATTTTCGGCGGTACATTCAATCCGCCGCATATCGGCCATACAAGGCTTGCCGGGCATTTTGTTGAAGAACTCAAGCTCGACAGGCTTCTTGTTATTCCTACTTATCAGCCACCGCATAAGGCAGCCGATAATCTTGCAAGCGGCGAAGACAGGCTTAATATGTGTATGTTAGCTTTCCCTGATGCCGTAATCAGCACAATTGAAATGAACAGGGGCGGAAAAAGCTACACTTATGACACGCTCTGCGAAATAAGGGAGCAGTATCCGGGCGATGAGCTGTTTTTTATCGTCGGTTCGGATATGTTGCTGAGCTTTAATAAATGGTATAAAAGTGAAGAAATTCTTGATATGATTACGCTTTGCGCAGCCGATAGAGAAGATGACGGCAAAGCTCTTGAAATGCCTGATTCCTTAAAAGGTAAGCGTGTTATTATTTCAAAACTGCCGCCGTTTGAAATCAGCTCAACGCAGATTCGTGAATGTATTGCAAAAGACGAAAGCACAGATGGTGTGCTGGATGAAGCGGTGCGTTTTTATATTGATGAAAAGGGGCTTTACAGATGATTGAAGAATATAAAAACTTATTAAAAAGCCGCCTTTCCGAATACCGTTATCATCATTCACTGTGTGTTGCTGAAAGTGCTGTTGAATTAGCGCAAAAATACGGTGCTGACCCCGATAAAGCACTCGTTGCGGGTTTGCTGCACGATATAACAAAAGAAGCAGAACGGGCTGAGCATTTTGCTCTTTTTGAAGAAAGCGGAATGGAATTATCCGAGCTTGAAATTCGCAACCCGAAGCTCTGGCACGCAATGAGCGGTGCGGCATATTTGAAGTTAAAGCTCAATATAGCCGATGATGAAATTCTTGATGCGGTACGTTACCACACAACGGCACGTGGAAATATGACTCTGCTTGACAAGATTATTTATATAGCCGATTTTATTTCGGCAGACAGAGTTTATGACGATGTTGAGGTTGTCCGTGAGCTTGCCAAAAAAGGTCTTGATGAAACGATGATGTATACCCAGCGCTACAGCATCAATGAGCTGCTGCAAAAGGGCAGTACGATTCATCCGGACAGCGTAGCTTGTTATAACGGGCTTTTGTGTGGCATAAAATAAATACGGAGGCGATTTGAAATGGCATTTAAAGAAATAAACATACGTGATATAAAGGAATCGGCAGTAAAGCTGATTAGTGACGATTGGGCTCTGGTCACCGCATCGGCAGACGGTGTTACAAACACAATGACCGTCAGCTGGGGCGGCATTGGTGAACTTTGGGGCAAAGATGTTGTTTTTATCTTCATCCGTCCGCAGCGCTATACCTATGAGCTGCTTGAAAAAACCGATGTGTTTTCAATGAGCCTTTTCGGCGGCGAATACAAAAAAGAGCTTGGCTACTGCGGCAAAAACAGCGGCAGAAACGGCGATAAGTTTGCCGCAACGGGACTGAGCACTGTTGAGCTTGACGGTGTCGCAGCTGTTGAACAGGCAAAGTATAACATAGTTTGCAAAAAGATAGCTTATCAGGATATGGACCCGAAAGGTTTTCTTGATGAAAGTATTGAAGAAAACTATAACGGCGATTATCACCGCATATATATCGGTGAAATCATTAAAACATATACAGTTGAATAAAATAAAAATCCTTGCAGGTTTTAGTCTGCAAGGATTTTTTATATTGATTATTCTTTTGTGATATGTACATCAAGCTGATTGAAGGGGATATGAATTCCTGCTTTATCAAAACCAAGCTTGACTCGCTCGTAAATATCGTAGTAAGCATTCCAATAATCTTCGCTTTTACACCAGAGAAGTGCATCAATTGTAACGCTGCTTTCGCCGTGACCGCCGACAGCAATTCTTGTTTTGTCGTCCTTGATTGTGTAGGGGCTTTCCTCGTTTGCCTTGGCAACAACCTGTTTTGCAAGTGCAATATCATCGCCGTAAGCAATGGAAAATTTAAAATCAATTCTGCGTTTGTTCTGGGCAGTGTAGTTGATAAGGTTGTTTGATGTTATGTGTGAGTTCGGTACAACAACACGTCTGTTATCCGGTGTGAGAAGTGTGGTGTTCATGAAGTGAATCTGTTCAACCGTACCCGTTACGTTTTCAAGCTCAATAAAATCACCTGATTTGAAGGGCTTGTTGAACATTATTTCAATACCGCTGGCAAATTGCGAAATAAGGCTCTGCAAGCCAAGACCTGCCGTAATACCTGCGGCACCGAGTGCAGCAACAAAGGAATTTACGTCAACTCCGAGAACGGAAAGTGCAAATACCACAAAAACTATTCTTATGGATACAACAAGCATTTTTTCAAGGAAATGATGAACGGATTCATCAACCTTGTTTCTTTTCATAATTTTGATAAGGAGCTTTCCTGCAAGCTTGCTTAAAAAGTAGCCTATAACGATCACTATTACGGCACCTGCTATTTTCGGCAGAGCATCGAGTATCTTAGCCGGCAATGCTTCAAGCCATTTCCCTACAGCAGAAACATCATCAAAGGCTTCGTTGGTAGTCTGAAGTGTGAACATATATATCCCTCCTTTGGATTTTAAAAGCCGCACCGTTGCCGATGCGGCTTGTTTTGTTTATTAAGCTTATTTAAGTGCAAAACCGTCAGCTTCGATTATTGCTTCTTCGCTTTCTTTGTAGGTGATTTCAACATTGTCGCCATTGTCAGCAATGATTACGGTGTTGAATTCGCCGGCATCTACTGTGAAATACTTGTCACTGCCTGCTATTTTAAGGTAGTAGCAGCTGTTGCCGTTGATAACAGCTACCCGGATATCTTCAATAGCGCCTGTAATTGTCTTTACATCTGCAGGTGTCTGATTTTCGTTATTGGTATTCGGGTCAACAACATTTTCAACGTCGATATCAGTTTTGATGCCGTTGTCAGCAAGCAGCTTAGTGTAGCTTTCAAGGCAAGCCTGAATGGATGTGCCTGTTGAAATAATTGTTGTGAACTGATTTACGTTAACAAGGGCATACTGCTGAACGATGTTGCTCTTATCCTTAAGTGCCATAAAGTAAGTCGGCTCGTTACCGATATTGAGCAGCAGCGGGAAGGTAGCTGTGTAGCTGTACTGCTGAACCTTACCCTGTGCAGCCTCCTGAGCAGCGTTTTCTGTTGCACCGTTGACACGGTAGAACTTAGCTTCCTTAGTACGCTGGTTGATAAGTGTAAAGCCTGTAATGGAGCTGTCACTTGTTGTAATTGATGTAACGCCGGTGTACATATAAACGTCATCGTTGAGTGCGATGTAGTTATAGCCTGATGTGGTAACAACAACATCCTTCTGACCGAGAACAGAGTTCCAGAAACCGCCCTGATACTTGCCGTAGTAGTCATACTGCTGAACAAGGAGATCGGGGTCATAAACTCTGTCGAGCCAGTTGAGCTCTGCAGATGTTCTGATTTCTTCAATAGTGTAGTCAACACATTCACCTGTTGAGGGGTTGACAAGGATAGCACCTATAACGTCAGTACCGCCGAAAAGACCGATTGTGTTGTCAAGAATCGGACATACCCAGTAGGGGTTGCCTTCTTCATCAACTTCAAATACGGATGTGCCGAGCAGTGCTGTCGGATAGTTGAAACGGATGTGACGCTTGAGCAGGTGGTTGAAGTGGTCAACATCTGAATAAATGATTCCGTCCTCAACCTTCTGGAAATCGACCTTCTGTGTTGTCATGTCGATAACGAGGTAACCGGGAAGACCTGCGGAACGGTTTGTGAACCATTTGATGATATTCTGGTATTTAAGAGTTGCAATTCTGACCGGACGGCTGCCGAGGTTAATCTGTGTGTCGGAAGAGTTGACGGTAAACTGAGAAACAAGGTTTTCGTCAACAAGGTCACTCAGAGCCTTGCTTGCAAGTGTTGCGGCAGAATCCTTATCAAGCAGGGGAACGCTTGAGAAATCGGCTTCGTTGACATCTTCGCTGAAGTCAGCGGTTTCAACGGGAAGAATTTCGCTGTAATCCTTTGCACGGAAGAATACGCTGGAAACAACGTAACCTATGCCGACAACCACAAGCAGCACAACTGCTATGATTATTGCAACACGTGAATTCTTACGTGCATACGGTGTGTATTCCGGTGACATAAGTGCGCCTGATGTAATGAAGGACATTACACAGTAAGCAGCAATAATCATACCGAAATAGATGTACATCTCAATAGCCTTGAAGTTGAATGCGGGCAGGTAGAAATAGTAACCTACAGCGGCAACAACAAGTGCACCGATAATGTTAATAACTGTTTTGAGTCCGGCTTTGTTAGGCGGAATAATAACTGAGCCGCCTTTTTTTGAACCGCTGCCGGAGAAATCGACCTTAATAGGGTCCATTCTTACAACTCCTTTTCTTATAAATTGAAATACATTATACTATATATCTTAAAACAATACAAGAGTTATTTGCTTTAAAACATCAGATTATCCTGCAAAAGCTGCCTTGCAAAACTCAGAATGTCTTTTTCAGGTTCATTCAGCTGCAACAATTTGGTAGCCATAGCTGATACAGGTGTAAAGGTGCGATGCTTTACTTAGGCACTCAGAAACTACACATAGGTTGAAAAATAGCGCTGAACCCCCAAATAAAGTGTAAATAAAACGGATGTCCGGGAAATATTTTTTAAAAAATAATAAAGTATTTTGCCTTTACACATTGAAAAAGGCAAATTTGTGTGATACAATATGAAAGGTTTATTTTAATTTATATTTTTCAAAGTTAGGAGAGATTTAATTTGAAAAAAATCGTCAGATCAACAGTCAGCATACTTCTTGTGTTTGTCATGAGCTTTTCTGTAGTGCTGCAAACATCAGCTGCAGCAGAGAAATGCACCTGTGGCGAAGAACCGATCGTCTACGTTGCAGCTCTTGGCAGCGCAACACTTTATCAGAACGCCGGCACAGCGGATGAAAAGGTTGTGTTCCGTCCCGAAACAAGTTCTTACATAAAGCTTGTTGCAAAGCTCATTATTCCGCTTGTTTCACTTATCTTCACAAAAGATTACGATGCATTTGCCGATGCACTCATTCCCGCAGCAATGGATGTTTTCGGTCCTCTTGCAAATGCAGATGACGGAACCTCTACACCCGATATCACCACAAAAGAAGAACTCCCCACAGATCCGGAGCACGGCCTTGATTACAGCTACTACTACGGTTACGATTTCCGTGCCGATCCCGTTGCCTGCGCTGAAGGTCTTGATGAGTTTATTGACAGAGTTATCGAAATTACAGGTCATGACAAGGTAAGAATCAAGGCTTCCTCAATGGGTGGCGTTGTTACTATGGCATACCTTGAAAAGTACGGTACTGAAAAAATCAAGTCTGTCATCTTTCAGTGCTGCCCCATCAAAGGCACAGCTCTTGCAGGTGACCTCTACTGCGGCAACCTTGTAATTGAGGAAGAGGCTGTTTACCGCTACGGCATGTATGATCTGCCCTTGCTTGTTGACGGTATCGGCGGTCAGATTCTCACAGGCCTTGTTGAGGTGCTTTCAAAAACAGGCGTACTCGGCATGCTTATTGGTGTTATAGATAAACTTCTTGACAACTGTCTTGACAGAGTTTATAACGAAATGCTTATCCCCGTATTCAAGGCAAACTGCGGCCTCTGGTCATTTGTTCCCGATGAATACTACGAGGAAGCTAAAGAATTCATGCTCGGCAAGCTCTACGGAGAAGAAACAGCAAAGCTCGTTGAGCGTATCGACTATTACCACTACAACGTTCAGTGTAAGGCTGACGAAATTCTCAACGGTGTTATAGAAAGCGGCGTTCCCGTAATGATTCTCGCTGCTTACAACGTACAGCGTACTCCTATCATCGAAACATGGAAGAACGATTCCGACGAAACAGTTGATACTAAATACGCTTCCGTCGGTGCAACTGTTGCCCTTCTTGGCGAAACACTCGGCGACAAGTATGTCCAGGCAGAAAACGACGGACACAATCACATTTCTGCTGATAACAAGATTGATGCATCAACATGTGCACTTCCCGAAAACACATGGTTTGTAAAGGATATGCTTCACTGCACCACACACGAAGGTCATGACGGACTTTACCGTTGGTTCTTCGAAAACGACAATACTCCCGAAATTCTCAACGTACATTCAAATCCCGCATATCCGCAGTTCCTGCAGAATAATATTTCTGAGCAGACACTTACTCCGCTCAAATAAGCTTTTTACAAATATTTCGCAACGTAACAAACGGATTTTGAAACATAATCTGCCAATCATACAGAGGGCCGTATTTTTCGGCTCTCTTGTGCAGATACTTCAACATATACGGGGTAAATTAAAAAATGGTATTTTCAAGTTTGTTTTTTGTTTTTGCGTTTCTTCCGCTGAACCTTCTGCTTTATTATGTGGTCAGAAACACAACAGCCAGAAACGTAATAATGCTCATCTTTTCCCTCATCTTTTATGCATGGGGCGAACCGAAATATGTTCTGCTGCTTGTAGCGATGTCGTTTATAGATTGGCTGATGTCGCTTATTGTGGAAAAATATAAAGCGACCTCAAAGGTTAAAGCAAAGCTTGCCCTTGCAGCTGCTTGCGTGGCAGACCTCGGGTTGCTTGGCGTATTCAAGTACGGCACCTTTTTTCAGGAAAACCTGCAGGCAATAGCCGGTGTACCCGATGTTGTTACGCAGATTGCACTGCCTATAGGTATATCCTTCTATACTTTCCAGCTGCTCACTTATGTTGTTGATGTATACAGGGATGATGTCAAGGCTGAAAAGAATTTCTTCAACGTCTTGCTTTATGCATCACTTTTCCACCAGTGTATCGCAGGTCCCATTGTAAGGTATAAAGATATCGCACAAGAAATAAAAGTGCGTACGATAAATACAAACGGAATAAGCCGCGGCATAATCCGTTTTTCTGCAGGTCTTGCTAAAAAAGCTTTGCTTGCAAACAGCTGCGGTGCATTGGCGGATACAATGCTGCTCAGCGATTCTGCGGCAGCGGATTTATCTGCACTTTCAAATAATATTCAGGTTCTTTCCTCAAGACCGGCTCTGGCACTCTGGCTTGGTATGCTGTTTTATATGCTGCAGATTTATCTCGATTTTTCGGCATATTCCGATATGGCTATCGGTATGGGTCAGATGACAGGCTTCCACTACAAGGAAAACTTCGACTATCCCTACTGCTCACATTCAATTACTGAATTCTGGCGCCGCTGGCATATTTCGCTCGGTTCCTTCTTCAGAGATTATGTGTATATTCCAATGGGCGGCAACCGTAAGGGAATGTTCAGAACCGTTCTTAATCTTCTAATCACATGGTTGCTTACCGGTTTCTGGCACGGGGCAAGCTGGAACTATGTCCTCTGGGGATTCTACTATTTCATTTTCCTTGCTATAGAAAAGCTGTTCCTCGGCAAAATTCTTGAAAAAATCCCGAAGCTGTTTACAAGTATTTATACACTTATCATTGTCTACTTCGGTTGGATTCTGTTCAAGTTTGAACGTCTGCCGCTTATATGGACTGTTCTTAAGGGCCTGTTCTGTCAGAATGCAAATCCCTTTACAAATTATGAGGCAGAAATAATGCTCAAGAGCAATGTGTTCCTTCTTGTTGTTGCATGCATAGCTTGTATACCTGTTTCAAAGCTTGTTAAAAAGGGTATTACGGCACTTGCGGTTAAGTTCGGCAATGCCGGTGCTACAATTGGTTGGGTGCTTACAGCGGTTTATCCCTGCGTAATGCTTGTGCTTTCAACAGCTTTGCTCGTCGGTAACAGCTATAATCCGTTCCTTTATTTCCAGTTTTAAGCGTCAGCGGAAAGGTATAATTTATGAAAAAACCGAAAATCAGCGCAAAATTAGTTGCGATAAGCTTTTTTACCGTTATGGTAGCGGGTGCTGCGGTTGCTCTTGTACTGCCGCTGCGTCCGTCATACTCTGAAACCGAAAAGCGTGAGCTGACAAAATTCCCGGAATTCAGCGCAGCTGCACTTCTCGACGGCAGCTATTTTGACAGTATCAGTACATGGTATGCGGATACTTTCCCGTTCAGAGAAACGTTAATCAGTTTTAACAGTAAAATTAAATCACTCTACGGTGTTGGCGACAGTATCAGCGGATTTTCTGATGAAATTCTCGAAGAAATTCCCATTGTACCTGAGGATGAGCCGCAAAAGCCTGCTGAAGTTCCGACGAAAGCTGAGCCCGAAACGAGCGAACCTGAAACAAGCGAACCCGAAACAAGTGAGCCTGAAACGAGTGAGCCTGAAACAAGCGAGTCTGAAATAACTGCTCCTGAAGATGGAGGAGTGTATCTTGTTCAGGAACTTGGTGATGTCCTTGTGGTTGAAGATGCAGGATATGAGTATTATCACTTTATCCGTTCTTTTGCTGACGATTATGCAGCAGCAGTCAGCAAGGTTGCGGATGCGCTTAAAGGCACCGCAAGGGTATTTGATATGGTTGTTCCCACCAGTATGGATATAACTCTTCCGGACTCAGTGAGAAAGGATGTTAACAGCTCCAAACAGAGCGATGCTATCAACTATATCTATTCAATGGTTTCTCCGAATGCTTACAAGGTAAAAACGTATGATGCTCTGCGTGCACATAAAAACGAGTATGTCTATTTCAGAACAGATCACCATTGGACAGCACTCGGTGCATACTACGCTTATGTTGAATATACAAAGCTTGCCGGTATAAAAACTGCTCAGCTTACCGATTTTGAAGAAGTCAAATTCGATAATTTCTTTGGCAGCTTCTATAGCGATTCGGGCAAAAATCCCGCACTGGAAAAGAATCCTGATACCGTTTATGCATACAGACCCAAGGGCGATATCAAATTCCAGTACACCGACAAGCACGGTACGGTAAATAACTGGAAGGTTGTTACCGATGTTACAGCATGGGCAAAGAGCACAAAGTATAATACCTTTGTTGCAGGTGACCAGCCTTATGCCGTAATTAAAAATCCTGCCATAACAGACGGTTCATCCTGCCTTATAGTCAAGGAATCCTTCGGTAATGCGTTTGCGCCGTTCCTTGTTGAAAATTATGCAACTGTTCATATTATCGACTACCGTTTGTGGAAGGGCAGCATAACCGATTTTGTTAAGAAGAATTCCATTGATGATGTTATCTATCTTAACAACGTTTCTGCGACAAGAAACAACGGCCTTATCAAAATGCTTAACTCAGTAGCATAAAAATCAAGATGTTCATCCGGTTGCGGATGAACATCTTTTTTGTTGAAAATGAAGTGGCTTTATGTTACAATCAAAAAAACATAATTGGAGGAGAAATCTTTATGAATTTTGACCTCAGAGAAAAAGCAAAAGAGAATATAATTGTCGTGGCACATCGCGGTGCATCAGGCGGCAATATACCCTGCAACACAATGGCAGCGTATGAAATAGCGTTGATGCAGGGTGCAGATATGCTGGAAATTGATGTTGACTGCACCCGTGACGGTGAGCTTGTCCTTTTTCATCCCGGAATGGAAAAGCCGCATCTCGGCAAACTCAGGCTTATTCCGACCATGAAGTATGAGTCTGTCAAAAATCTGCGTTACCGCAATGTTGATGAAACTCCGACTCAGTTCGGTGTGCCGAAGCTTGACGATTTTCTGGAAACATTCAAGGGCAGATGTTACATAAATGTCGATAAATTCTGGGGTAATCCCGAGAAAATTTATAACGCAATCAAACGCCATAATATGGTTGATCAGATGCTTGTCAAAAGCGCAATGAGCCCCAGGGTAATCAAAGTGCTTGAAGATTTGGCACCGGAGCTGCCGTTTATGCCCATAGTTAAAGAAAAGCACCCTGCACATGAAGAACTGCTTAAGCGCAACGTGAATTATGTCGGTGTTGAAATTCTTTTTGAAAAGGATAATTCGCCTCTTGCAAGTGCTGAATTTATCGAAAAAATGCATAGTGATAATACTCTTGTCTGGGTCAATACAATTATCTACGATTATAAAGAGCAGCTTGCAGGCGGTCACAGCGACGATACTGCGCTGACTGTTTCTATGGATGAAGGATGGGGCTGGGTTGCCGACAGAAACGTCGATTTTATCCAGACTGACTGGCCGATGATGCTTGTTGATTACCTGAAAAAAACAGGCAAGTATTATAAAACGCAGGGTTAACAGAGGGCTTTCAGCCACTATCCCTTATCAGGCGGCAAAGCCTTAGTAAATGTTAAATTTTTATAAAGTACTTGTCTGATTGGTATTTTATGGTATAGTTAGAGTAAGGATTTTCCTTAATAAATTTGAAGGGATGAAAACTATGAAAAAAATCAAACGCACACTGGCTGTATTTATTGCGGTTTTGATGCTTGCTGCTGCAATTCCCATGAATGCACTGGCTGCAACACTTGTAAAAACTATTGATCTTACAGTCGCGATTGAGCCCGGTACGATGATGGAAGATTATGAGGATTACATCATAATCAACTCACCTGGTCTGGAATTTGCTGATTTCTATGATCCGCCCATTGATATTTCTGAGATTCATGACGAAGAGTATTATTGGCCGAGTACAGATTATTTTGATTACGGCTATGAGTACGAAATCTTGATTTTACTTACTGCAAAGAGCGGCTATTCAGTTCCTGAAAGTAAATCTCAGATGGAATCGGTTACCGTAAACGGTGAAGAGGCTTATTTCGAAATTGAAACCTTCTTTGATGAGAACGGTGATGAAGTAAATACCTTTGTTGTATATGCTCCTGTCATTATGGAAAAAACAGTCAGCAATGTTGAACTGACTGTGAACCCCGTTGCGGATTACTATATCGGGGATTATTACCGCTATGTCAGCATCAACTGTCTCGGCGTTATGTTTGAAGAAACACTTGATTCGGGCGTTTTAGTTACCGATTCACTCGGCGGTGATCCTTTCAATTATTTCGTTGCAGATGAAGAGTATACGCTGAAAATCTGCCTCACTCCCGCCTTTGGCTGCGAGTTTGCAAAGGATGAGGATGGTAATATTGCCCTCGATAACGTAACTGTTAACGGCGAAGCTGCAGAATATACTGCTCATATCGAAGCTGACAGAGGTTATATCGAATACATCACAATAACAGTCACAACAGTTCCCGAAACGAAAAAAGTTATTGATGTAATTGATATCACAATAGCTGAAGATCTCAAGGGTTACGCTGTTGAAGATTATAATGATTACATTACAATCGAAACTGAGGGTGTAAGCTTTGACAAGTATGACCCGTATGCAGTGTGGGCTTACGATTCGGATTTCAATAGTGTCTATACCTTTGATGGCGGCGATTACTACTATATCGGCCTCAATTTTATAACTGATGAAGGTTATTTCTTCTCTCCTGACGGAGTGGTTATCATCATCAACGGCGAAGAATATGATTATGTTAGCTACGACACTTACTATCCCGAAGGAGACCTGGCGGTTGAATATATCTATACGGAGTATTCAACAGACTTTGTCGGCAATGTTTTTGATATGATAATTGCATGGTTCAGAGATATTTTTGAAGCTATCAATCAGTTCCTTTTCGGCTGGATTTACTATTGATTCAAAACGGAGCAGGCTGCCCTGCTCCGTTTTTATATAATAAAAAAACCTGCAGACATCACAGTCTGCAGGTTGATTTTTTGTGTATAACTTATTCTGTTGTGTAGTTATCAAAGTAGCCCTGGATAAATACAATCGGTGTGCCCTTGTCGCCTGAACCGGAAGTCAGGTCGCAAAGTGAACCGATAAGGTCTGTGAGCTGACGGGGTGTAGTACCCTCGGATGCCATCTGACCTACAAGGTTGTCGTCCTTCTCCTGGATCTTGCCTTTGATAGCTTCTTTAAGCGCATCGCCGGAAAGAGCGGAGAATTCGTTGTCTGCAAGGTACTTGAGCTTGAGCTCATTAGGTGTGCCTTCAAGACCTGATGTGTATGCAGGGGATACGACCGGGTCAGCAAGCTCCCAGATTTTACCTACGGGATCCTTGAATGCGCCGTCACCGTATACCATAACTTCGATCTTTTTGCCTGTTGCGTCAAACAGCTTCTTCTGAATTGCGTCAACAACGGGCTGGCAGTCACGGGGGAAGAGCTTGACCTGATCCTCTGTTGCTTTGTTGGAGCCGAGCAGACCGTAGTCAGCATTGTAACCGCTGCCGTTTACGGGTGCGTTGAGGATTTCGTCAAGGCCGAGTACGGTTTCACCGCCGTTAGCCTTGAGTATTCTCTTTGTGCGTGCACGTGTGTGAATATCGCAGCAAAGAACATTCTTTGTATAGTTAAGGATAGCCTTGGGGTTGTTTGCGAAGATGATTTCAACATCTGCGCCACAGTCACGGATAAGACCTTCGTAGTATTCTACGTAGTCAACACCTGTGAATCTGTGCTTCTCGTAGCCGAAAAGCTCACGGTATTTTTCAAGTGTAAGCACATCTGCATAGGGGTCAACACCCTTTTCGTCGAGTGCGTCAAGGCTTATAAGGTGGTTGCCAACCTCGTCAGAGGGGTAGGAGAGCATGAGAACGATCTTCTTTGCACCCTTTGCAATACCGCGAAGGCAGATTGCAAAACGGTTACGGCTGAGGATGGGGAAAATAACGCCGACGGTTTCTCCGCCGAATTTTGCCTTGACATCCTGAGCAATGTCGTCTACTGTTGCGTAGTTACCCTGTGCACGTGCTACAACAGCTTCTGTCATAGCAACGATGTCCTTGTCGTTGAATTTGAAGCCGTCATCCTTTGATGCTTCAAGCACAGAGTTTGTGACGATTTCTACTATGTCGTCACCCTGTCTGATAATGGGGGCTCTAACGCCACGGGATACTGTTCCTATCATGCGGCTCATAGTTTGCAACATCTCCTTGGAAGATTAAAAATAAGCTGAACTGATAATACACGGTTGCGCTGTTTTGACAGCTTGGCCGTATTGTCAAAAAACAACTCAATTATTATATCACCATATCAAGCGATTTTCAATATTTTTTCTATGGTTTTTTTATCATATTTTTGCTGCTGCACGGCCCGTTTTTTGTAACATATACAAAAAAACAAGGGCAACTGTCATTAAACAGTATGCCCTGAAATGCTGTTAAGTTTCAAGTGTAAATTCCTGTACGGCTTCGTTGTTTGTTATGAAATCAAGTACGGCTTTCATTGATGCTTTTTTCTTGGAAAAGCGTACTGTAAGCTCAGCTTTTGTGATGCCGTTATCCTGCTTTTTAAAACGGATACCGGTTACAACTATACCTGCCTGAGTAAGCTGCTGTGTAATCTGATCAAGCGCCTGTGAATCCTCGTTGATTTTAATGGAAATAATGTTTGTTTCCATGTTCTCCGAGAATGGCATGAACTTGTGCAGCAGCAGCTGGATTATAATCATACCGACCGTACATGCGATACCGACCGTATACATGCCTGCGCCAAGAGCCATACCGATACCGGCTGTAGCCCATATACCTGCTGCGGTAGTAAGGCCCTTGATTGAGCCACCGCGTACGAAAATAACACCGGCGCCAAGGAAAGAAATACCGGTGACGATGTTTGATGCAACACGGCTTGCGTCTGCATCAAGGCCCGTAAGACCGAATTCGGCAATGTCGAAAAAGCCGTATTTCGAAACAATCATCATCAGTGCTGCGCCGAGTGCGAGAATAATATGTGTTCTGATACCTGCTTCTTTTTGCCTGAAGCTGCGTTCAATACCGATTACAAAGCCACATGCGCAGGCGACAAGCAGCCTTACCAGAAGCTCCCACTGACCGAGGGTGGCTTCAAAAAAACCTTGCCAATTCATTTGTGCAATCCCTCCAAAATATTTCTCAATATAAATAATCATTATAACAGTATTATATTAAATTGTCAAGGAATATACTTTTAAAGCTCCGAACTGTACAATGCCATATTTATGTAAAATTTAATAGCTTTATGAGCCGGAAATGCGACTGAAAAATAATGCATATTGTTGCCTTTTTGCAAGAAAAATTGCAAAATTCAAAATAGAATTTGTTGCATTTCTTGCAAATTGCATACAAAAATTGCAGAAATGTGTAAAAAATACGGCGAATTTCAACTAAATATGAAATTCTGATAAAACAATCTTGCATTTTTTTGCAGGCGGTATTATAATGTGTGATGTTCATTTAATAAGGATGTATAATTCTTATTTATAAATTTTATTTTTGGAGAAATGCTTTATGAGTTATGTTGACAGAGTAATTGAAAAGGTTGCTAAGAAAAACGCACACGAGCCTGAGTTTGTTCAGACCGTTACTGAGGTTCTGACCTCCCTCAAGCCCGTTATTGATAACCACCCCGAATACGAAAAGGCTTCTCTTCTTGAAAGAATGGTTGAGCCTGAAAGACAGATTTCATTCCGTGTAACATGGGTTGACGACAACGGTGTTGTCAACGTAAACACAGGCTACAGAGTACAGTTCAACGGTGCTATCGGTCCTTACAAGGGCGGTCTTCGTTTCCATCCTTCCGTATACAGCGGTATCATGAAGTTCCTTGCTTTCGAGCAGACCTTCAAGAACAGCCTTACCGGTCTTCCCATCGGCGGCGGTAAGGGCGGCTCCGATTTTGACCCCAGAGGCAAGAGCGATGCAGAAATTATGCGTTTCTGCCAGGCATTCATGACAGAGCTTTACAGACACATCGGTCCCGATGTTGACGTTCCTGCAGGTGATATCGGTGTAGGCGGCAGAGAAATCGGCTACCTCTACGGTCAGTATAAGCGCATCAAGGGCTGCTTTGAAAACGGTGTTCTCACAGGTAAGGGTATTCCCTACGGCGGTTCACTTATCCGTCCTGAGGCTACAGGCTACGGTGCTACATATTACGCAGTAGAAATGCTCAAGCACTTCGGTGAGGATATCAAAGGCAAGACTGTTGCTCTTTCCGGCTTCGGTAACGTTGCCTGGGGCGCAGCAAAGAAGATTGCTGAGCTTGGCGGTAAGGTTGTTACAATCTCCGGTCCCGACGGTTACGTATACGATGCTGACGGCATCACAACAGACGAAAAGATTGAGTACATGCTTGAAATGCGTGCATCCGGCCGTGATAAGGTTCAGGATTATGCAGATAAGTTCGGTGCTGAGTTCTTTGCAGGCGAAAAGCCCTGGGGTGTTAAGGTTGATATTGCAATGCCCTGTGCAACTCAGAATGAAATCAACATGGCAGAAGCTGAAAAGCTCGTTGCAAACGGTGTACCTTATTATATCGAGGTTGCCAACATGCCCACAACAAACGATGCACTCGAGTACCTTAAGGAAAACTGCAAGGCAGTTGCTCCCTCAAAGGCTGTTAACGCAGGCGGCGTAGCTGTTTCCGCTCTTGAAATGAGCCAGAACTCCATGCGCTACAGCTGGACAGCAGAAGAGGTTGATGCTAAGCTCAAGCAGATCATGAAGAACATCCACGATAATTCCGCAGTAGCTGCTGAGGCTAACGGACTCGGCTATGACCTTGTTGCAGGTGCTAACATTGCCGGCTTCCAGAAGGTTGCCGATGCTATGATGGCTCAGGGACTTATCTGAAATCAGAATGTAGAACTGTATATATAAAACACAGAGCAGGTTTTTACGCCTGCTCTGTGTTTTTTTGTTTCTTCAGCAAAGAAAAACCCCCGGTTCTGCCGGGGGAATAAAAAAGCTATAGTAAAAATAAAAGGTGGCGACCAACAGCAACCCACAAAAAACGCAGAGAAAATATTTAACCTCCGAGTGGCAGCCGCAACCACCGGTTGAACTGGTGGTTATGATTTATTGATCTGCTGTTTTGTTTTTAAGCAGTTCTTCTGCTCGTTCAAGGGCTGCGTCGATATGCTCGCAGATGTTTTCTTCGCCTATTTCTTCGAGCATTCCCGATTTTCTGAGTACTTCCATAGGCTGCTCATTTACGTGTGAAAGCACAAGCGTTGAGCCTTTCTTTCTGCAGGCTTTGATGAGCGATTCCATGCTGTGTATACCGGTTGCATCAATTGCAGGAACGCTTCTCATGCGAAGCACAAGCACATCTTTGTCAGACTTTTTGATGACGTCTGCAATTTTGTTTGAAACGCCGAAGAATATCGGACCAGTGATTTCGTAAACCATTGCTCCGTCAGGTATGACTTTGAGTGAGATATGGTCAGCATCCGTACGCTCGTCGAATTCTTTCCAGCCGTATGCATCTGTTACGTCTGACATACGTTTCATGAACATAACTGTTGCAAGGATTACACCGACTATGATTGCAACAACAAGGTCAAACACAACCGTCAGCACAAACGTAACGATAAGCACAAGCGCATCGCTTTTGGGTGCTCGTCTGATAATTGCGACAAATTCACGCCACTCGCTCATGTTGTATGCAACTACAAAGAGTATTGCGGCAATGGTAGGCATCGGAATAAGCGAAGCGTAGGGCATAAGCACAATAAGAACAAGCAGAAGCACAACTGCGTGCACCATACCTGCGATTGGTGTTCTGCCACCGTTTTTGATGTTTGCGGCTGTGCGTGCTATAGCACCCGTTGCGGGTATACCGCCGAAAAGTGCGGAAGCAATATTACCGGCACCCTGTGCAACAAGCTCCATGTTGGAGTTGTGACGGCTGCCTGTCATACCGTCAGCAACAACACAGCTGAGAAGGCTTTCAACCGCTGCAAGCACGGCAATTGTGAATGCGTCGGGCAGTATTGCTTTAACTGTGTCTGCGGAGAATCCGGGCACGCTGAGCTTTGGCAAATCTGAAGAGATTGTATAAAGGTCGCCGATTGTGTTTACATCCATATCAAGCAGCTTTACAAGTGCTGCGCTGATAACAATGGCGAAAATTGAGGGCGGAATTTTTTTGATGAATTTCGGGAAAAGGATAAGTACCGCAAGCGATACACCGCCTATAACAAGTGCCTGCCAGTTGAATGTTGTAAAGCAGTTTATTACTTCCTTGAGCTTTTCTGTTGTTTCAATGGGAGAATGTGTAAAAGTAAGTCCGAAGAAGTCTTTTAACTGACCGATAATAAGTGTTATGGCTATACCTGTTGTAAAACCGGTTGTGATTGTGTAGGGAATAAACTTGATAAGGCTGCCGAGTTTGAATATGCCCATTAATATAAGCAGCACACCTGCAATAATTGTGGCAAGCACAAGCCCGGAAAAACCGTTTTTGGCAACTATACCTGCAACTATTGTGGCAAACGCTGCTGTCGGTCCTGCAATCTGCACGCGGCTGCCGCCCAGGAATGAAATAACAAAGCCTGCTACAATGGCTGTATACAGACCCTGCTCCGGCTCAACACCCGATGCCAGCGCAAGTGCAATAGATAACGGTAACGCAATTATTGCAACAATAACGCCTGACGTAAGGTCTTTTACAAGCTGCTGCTTTGAATAGTTTTTCATGCAGGAAAATAACTTCGGCTGCATTTTATTCATCTGAAAATACCACCTTTTGATATGTAGTAACCGCTGATTAAATCGAAATCAAAATTCTCAGCGGTTGCTTTACGGTTCTATATTATAGACTTGTAAAATTTTTGTTTCAACGGCAAACAAACCAATAAATATTAACAATATTTAAATTTATTTGTATTTTTAACAAACAATATCTGATTTGTGCTATTATAAAACGGTAAAAACCGTTGGAAAGGTGAATGATTTATATGAAAAAGCTGATTTCCGTATTGCTCAGTGTAATTCTTGTTTTTTCGGTTTGCGCTGTGGCGAATGCAGAGCCGGTGGACAGTTTGCAGGGCGAAATAAGTGACTATCCCGTAATCGTTGTTGCAGGCTATACTGCGTCTGCACTGTTTGTTGAGGATACAGGTGAGAGCGCCTGGAATATTGACTTTCTTGCGCTGATTACGGAAGCGTTCGGCGGTGTTGGCGATGTTATCGCTTCAATCGGCGGACTTGCCGCAGGCAACTTCGATAAGCTTGCTGAGCTTGTGGGCAAGCAGCTTGCAAAGCAGTGTGAGCTTGTTATGTGCAACGATGACGGCAGCAGCAAATATCCGCTGCAGGTTTATTCCACAGACGCCGCAAAAACCAATTTCGCATATCTTGCTGAAAATGAGGACGGCTCACATATATTTGAGCAGGAGTGCGTTGACGAAATAAGAAAATATGTAAAAGATGAACATATATACTTTTTCCAGTGTGACTGGCGAATGGGTGCGGAATTCTGCGCAAATATGTTACACGATTATGTCGGCTCCGTTCTTGCTGACAGCGGTAAGGAAAAGGTCAATATTTACGCTATCAGCCACGGCGGTCAGGTAACGGCTACATACCTTGCACTTTTCGGCGACGAATATAAGGTTGATAACTGCATCATGTCAAGCCCTGCCATAGGCGGTGCAGGTATTGCGTACGATGCTTTTTCCGGCAACATAAAAATTGATGAGGTAAACCTTCTCCGCTTTATTGAGCACGGCATGAAGTGGGAAGAGGATTATAACTGGCTGCTCAGAGCGCAGGCACTCGGCATACTTGATGATTTGCTCAATGCTGTTGCACCGTATTTCTTTGACGTGCTCGGCAAATGGGGCAGCATATGGGATTTTATGCCGGCTGCAAGCTATGACGAGGCAAAGGCCAAACTGCTTGACCCCGTTAAAAATGCGGGTATAATCGAAAAATCCGACCGTTTCCATTATGAAATTCTCCCGACCATGGGCGAGAAACTTCAGGCACTTGTTGACGGCGGTATGAATGTTTCAATTATTGCAGGCTATGGCAACGGTATTGTTTCGGGTTATCCCGAAACCTCTGACGGTATTATTACAACCAACGGCCAGTCGGGTGCTGATTGCGCACCGCTGGGTACACGTTTTGGTGACGGATATGTTCAGAAGAATTACTGTAACGGAAATTATAAGCTTTCACCCGACAGAACGGTTGATGCTTCAACAGCATATCTGCCCGATAATACATGGTTTGTTGAGAACCACTATCACGGCATGATTATCCGTGCACCGTATACCTCAGAGCTCTTTATGAACCTGTTGCTGACGGATAATCTGACTTCGGTTTATTCCGACCCGATGTATCCGCAATTCCACGATTCAATCAATGCATCAAACGGAGTATGGGCCCATTTTGATAATAATCAGTCAGGCTATCTCGATTCAAATGCAAAAACGCTTGTAATCAAAAACGTATGCAACACAGCTTCAGTCAATGTTACGGCAGTTGTATGCGACGGTCTTGATCTGAAATTCAGAGTTGATGCAACCAAAAAGCTCGCTCCAGGTGAAAGTATGGAAATTCCCTTTGAGGGTGAGATTCCGCAGACGAGCGGACAGACCTTTGACATCAAGATTTATTTCCTGATGGATAATATAACTCCCGCAGGTTGCAGAACGCAGAAATTCACGGTTCTCAACGGTGAGAGAATTTACGGCTATACAGGCTTTGAAAATACAGACAGCATCAGTGCATTGGGTCAGCTGCTTGCAAGACTCGGATTAAGAGAGTTTGCAGAAATGGTATTCGACGTTATTTTATATGCTGTTGATTTGCTGTTGGGCAAATTTGCTTAACCATAACTGAAATAAACGCAGCACGGTGAATGTGATTCACTATGCTGCGTTTTGATATTTATTCAGGTTTTGTTTCAGAAACAGGCTGAGTAGTTTCCTGTGATACTGTGGTTTCTTCAGGGATTACAGTTTCTTTTTCAGTAGTTGTTTCTTTAACGGTTGTTGCCTGCACAGTTGAGGAAGGCTCAGCAACCGTAGTTGCAGCAGGCTGAGTTTCGCTGTTCTTGTCACGGAAGTAAATGCTGCTGTATTTTGTTGCAAATTCTTCAGCGGCTGAACCTGCAGTACCGTAAATAACAAGATCGGTACAGTATTTGAAAGCATCCTCTGCAATTTCAGTAACTGTAGCAGGAATTATAATTGTGTTAAGAACCTGACAGCCAAAAAAAGCATTGGATTCAATTTTTGTTAAAGCAGGATTGTTATCGTAAATAGTTACGCTTGTGAGGTTGTTGCACTCGGAAAATGCATTTTCCGCAATTGATGTATAGCTGGAACCGGCAGGGATTTTCACAGAAGTGAGAGTAAGGCTTGAGCGGAAAATTGTACCGAAAGAAGTAATCGGCTTATCGTTGATTTCGGTGGGGAGTGTAACGCTTTTTTGATTGCCGATGTATTTTGTAAGAACAATGTGATCGGAATACTCATCGTAATGATAATTCTGACTTTCACCGGGAACGGGAACTTCAGCAGCAGTTGTCTGCTCTTCCGGTTTGTCAGGCTCAATCTGGCCGTTACAGGAAGCAAATAAAAAAAGCGAAACAGCGCAGAGAATTAAACAGAATATTTTTTTCAAGGTGATTCACCAATCCTAAATCATGATTATGCCTAATATGATAACATAGCGGTGCGGATTTTTCAATTGACAAAATTCGCCGATTGACTGATAGAAAAGTGCTTTTATTTATGCAATTTGTGAATAAAGTCCCATATTTAGGCTTGACAATCGAACATTTGTTCTGTAGAATTGAAATCAAAGCAGCAGAAACGGCAGGAATCTGTTCATTTGTTGCTTTGCGGAATATTAAAAAACGGAGTGAAACATGAAAGAAAACGATTTTGATCTGGCACAGTTCAGCGATGAGCTGATACAAGCGGAATGTTCGCGCATTTCCTTTAATACCTGGTGTGCGCAGCAAGCAGCTGATTATGTAACCGTTCCGGGGCTTCGGGTTGTTGATATTTATAAGGTTGTTCGGTCAGTAGTTGAAAATGACCTGACGGATGTCGAAAAAACTGCTGCAATACGGTGCTGGTTTGAGGGGAAAAGTGCTGCTGTTGCTGCCAGGGAGTCCGGAACAAGCAAGACTAATGTTTATAAAGCTCTTTCACGTAGCAAGGAAAAGATCCGCCTTGTGCTGAAGCATATTGTTGACTGTGAGGAGTACAGAATTGA
Source organism: Acutalibacteraceae bacterium (assembly GCA_045536235.1). Lineage (GTDB taxonomy): Bacteria > Bacillota > Clostridia > Oscillospirales > Acutalibacteraceae > UBA8612. The sequence continues at coordinate 187,032 of JAZSND010000051.1, forward strand.
AATCTGATTATGATATTTTGAAAGGAGTACATAGATGAATCAAAAATCACTTTTGCAGCTTGCGGACGAATATTCAGAAAACATATCAAATATTAATTTTCAGATTGAAAAATTAAGAGCTGAGCTGTTCGCAGCGCAAAGAGCCCATAAGAATATTCTTGTCGGCTCTGTTACACGCAAGCTTACGGTTTTATATAATCAGAGAAATGAATTGACAGAAATCGAGCGCTACCTCAGAACATATTACTGTGAAGAAACGAGGTGTGCTGTCTGAGAGGGTTAAGAGTAGTTCTGGATAACGAAGGCGGTTACAGTTTCAGAAATGCTGACGGTTTGCTTTCGGAAAAACAGCCTGTTATTCAGTACAAAAAAGAACATCATGCTACCTTGCTTGAAATTGAGCTTAACGATGAACTTAAAGACGAAAACATAAGCTTTTATAAGCTCGCATTCAATAAATGCAGCTTGCTTAAAAACTCTTTTGACGTTAAAGAGACATCTTCCAGAATAACTGCCGACAGCGCACCGGATTATGTTGCTGACGGCGTTATTTATTTTAGGCTTAACGATTCGGTTACTGCTTGCAGTAATCTGCTTGTTCAGGTTGAAGCACATACGCTTGATGAGAGTGAGCTGATTGAATCGACCTTGAAATCCGTTGCTTTTGTTCTTGAGTTTAATAAATCCGTTGAAGGTGTTGAAAGGTTTTTGGACAGCGAAAGCAATTCGGATACCGCTGATTTTCAAAAAGCACTCAAGGCGATGAATGCTACAATTGATGCAGCAGATATGCTGTTTGAAAAAATCAATACAGCCTATGAAAGCGGCGAGCTGAACGGAGAAAAAGGCGATAAGGGTGATATCGGCCCACAGGGCGCAACCGGTCCGCAAGGTCCGCAGGGTATTCAGGGCGAGCAAGGCATACCCGGTAAAGATGCTACTGTCAACGGATATAATGCAGTTGAAATTGTTGCCGGCGAAAATATCACCGTAACCCGGGATGATAACAGAGTAGTCATTGATGATACTGCTGCCCATACACACAGCAACAGCAGAACTCTGGCTCAGTTTTCCAATATGCTTGTTGAGGCGGGCGGTGCGGACGGTCCGGTAATTATGCCCGATGTGGCAGGTGTTGACCGTCTGAAGTTCTGGAATTCATATATCCGTTACTGCGGTGACGGAGCAGTAATCATGAACACGCAGGAAGTTGAAAAGGAAGGCGGCAAGTATCTTCGCTTGTGGCTCTCCCGAGATGAGTTCTATCTTGCGGGTAATTTGGGTCTGCCGGCTTATATCGACATTCCCGTTTCGGGTGTTAAAGACGTTTCTGAAAATAACGGCGGCATTACTTTGAACGGATCCGAACTTGATTTCGGCTTGAATGATGAATCGGAATTTGTACCCATGGAAGGCATTTATGTTACGGCTCAGACGATAAATACGGTTAATCCGAATGTGTTTTACGTTTTTGGTTTATCCGAAACACTCACCATTGACTTTGCTGAAGGTTTTTCAGGCAAGCGTAACGAGTACCTTTTCAGCTTTATCTCAGGCGAAACGCCTACGGTTCTGACCCTGCCCTCAGCTGTTCAATGGGTAAATGAGCTGACG